>JBBIOR010000001.1:0-48839 GCA_037443265.1 Candidatus Fraserbacteria bacterium
CGAGGCCCAAGCTGCAGATTGTCAGGCCTACTCCAGAGCGGAAAGAGGTGCAGCCAGTAGTGAAGCAGGGCAGCGAACTGAAACCAACATTCCAATACTGTCCATACCAATATTATGGCAGGCTCGCCCCATTTAAGGAAGTGATGTGCCAAAGCTACTGGCACATCTGGCACCGCAAGGTATGGCAAACAGGCAAGATCCATGACAATGTGCTTCAACTCTACAATAATGCCATCACGAAGGGCGCAGACTATGGCATCGTCTACACCTACGAGAAGAAACGTGACATGAGGCTTATGTTGGCAGGATTTAAACAGATGAGTTCATCTCAACTAAAAGAGATGTTGGACGTCTATGCTGGCCTATCAAGCACCACGATTAGTAATGCTGACCTCCTTGGGGGTATAAAGAGTGCTCTAGCTCCTTGTGTAATCCAGGCTTTTGACGATCTGACACAACTACTTACCACCACGGATTTCAGCGACAAGGTTTGGATCTGGAGGGAAAGTTGTTCGATCTTCAATCAAATGGTTCGGGAATTCGAAGAACATCTCGGAGATCGTACCCTAGGAGTCCTCAAGGAATTAATCTCTCAAATCGGTTCACTAGACAGTGAAAGAAAGATTGTTCTATGGGCACTTCTCATAGATCGTCAATACGAGTTAATTACAGAAATTCGCTCTTTGGTGAGCATCATAGCGTCCAAAATTCTGGCACTAGGCATTCAGGATGTCGACCCTTTCAGAACACCGCCCGAACTGCTAGCGGCCACTACGATTATCGTTGCCGAACAAGTCCTCTTTGCTATTATGTCCTGTCAGGAATGTGATCGAATGGCGGTGCTGACCCACTATCGTAATCGACTTAGGGAAGTGGCAGCAGTACCACCAGATCCTAGGATTTTTGGACTTGCTTTCAATGGCTTGCGTCATGAACTTACCTCAGTAGTGCAATTAAATTTATACGGATGGGATTTAATTGATTATTCCAAACCTGTATCCACGAGTATCGGTCGTACCGAGATCGATATTATCGCTACCAAAAACGTCCCTGGAGTTGGGAAAGTGGCTTCCTTCGTCGAAGTAAAGGCAGGCAGCTTGTTTCTTATCGGAATGCCCGATGCCCAAGCTGCGGCGAATCAGCTTACACGATACCTCAATTATGTCTTACAGGTGCAGCAGTATTGTGCCTTAGGGAACGCCTGCGAGGTGGGGGCAGATATGCGTGTAGTAGCCTTTATCTTCCATGGTATAAGCATTTCAAACACTGCTGAGTGGCTAGCTAATACCGCTGCAAGCGTTAGCTCAGGAATTCCAGTAATCGTAATCTACTGCATCTCCAATTGTGGAACTGCCAATGCAAGGTATGCAATAGCTCATAATCCACATGTCTCTGTTACGCAAGCCCAAGCAATCTGTGCAGCCATGGGCTACTGTATCACACCTGCCTTACCACCTCCTTTGAATGCTGTGGTTGTAGATCCTGTGCCACCTCTAAAGAGTCCACCGAGCTTGTGTCGCAGGCAACCATGCCTTGAGATTCAAGGTATAGGAACACTACAAGATCAGTAGTCATGAAGCACTGAACGAGCAATGATAAGGCAAATCATTATAGTGTTGCTTGTGCTCCCCCTTGGTTGGGCAGTCACAGTAAACCATTTCGGCTATGATACTACTCAGTTTGTTGTAGAAGGGGGATCTATGATTCTGAAGGTTCCACAGGACTATCCCACAATTCAAGAAGCTATTGAAGCAGCTCCGGCCGGCAGCACAATTGTAGTAGCTCCCGGTACTTACCGTGAGAACCTGACCATCTATAAATCTTTGACGCTCAAGGGGTTTGAGGCCAGATTGCAAGCCAAGGAGTCTCAACCAGCCGTCCGCTTTCAGAATGCAGATGAGGTCTCCATGGAAGACTTCCTGATTCGTCCCCAAGAAGATCCGCCCGGAAGAGGTATTCCCTTGCACCCACCATCCGAACCTTCAATGGGCATTCTCATCACGGGAGATACGCGCGCCTTCCTAAAATGGAATTATCTCCAGGATTGGACCATAGGGGTCCAGGTTGAGTCGGGGGCTTCAGCCCTGCTGGTGGAGAACAGTATATGGACAAATGCAGTCAATGCCAAGGGACTTGTCATACAAGAAGCGGAGGCTACCCTGCAAACCAATAGGCTCTATATCGAATCGTCTCTAGAGTTTGTAGAAGGGATATACGCTTACAAAAGCCATCTGCGGGCGATTGAGAATCAGATCTTCATCTTGTTAGGTGCACGAGAGGTGGCTTCCGCTCTTTTCTTAGTCGACTCTGAGGCTGAGGTTTTGCGAAACATCTTCGTGGCTCAAAGATCAAATGGGGTCACTATCCAAGGCGCCGGGCACCTCACGATTGATGGGAACTACATATCCACAGATTCTGTAGGAGTAAGCCTGTTAGGATCACAATACTTCGGATCCAATGGATGTGCTGTGATGATTAGGGCGAATTACCTCTATGGACTGCCGGGAGCGGGAGCTGGCTTTAGTATCCAAAACTTCCAAGCAGTAGATATTGCAGAGAACATGATCAACGGTTATCGAGTGGGTGTTTTTTGGGGCTCAGAAGGTCGCGGGCTAATGAAGCGAAATCTTATCGTCGGTAATCATGAGGACGGCGTGCTGATCGAACGCAGTGCCTTCAGAGTGCTACTGGAGGAGAATCGAATCCTGAGCAATGAGGGATGCGGCGTGCGGATTGCGGATGCACTGCAAAACAACTTGGAAGCCATAGAAGGAGAAGGGAACTGGATTGAGGGAAATCAACAGGGAGACCTTTGTCCACTCGATTTCCCCTGGCCAGCTGGTTTTATTAAGAAGCCCTAAGCGCAGGAGCTGGACTTCTCCCAGGCCCAGGTGGTCATTCTCGAGGCGGAGCAAGAGGAAGCCACGGCGCTGGTGGTGGTGCCCGAGGCAGCAGCCGGAGGCCAGGGGCTCTTGAGGGGAGGCTTCGGCTTCGATCTGGATCGGGCGGTGTACACGGCCGTGAAGGTGCAGCGGGTCAGTGGGGGAGGAAGTCGGGCGAGCTGGCAGATTCTGCCTGAGCCTGTGCCGCAGCTGCCGGTGGTGGTACCGAAGCCCAGGCCGGGGGTGGGTCCGCCGAGGTTGCCGGCGCCCAAGCCAGTGCCACCGAGTCCGCCGCCTGCGCCGCCTGCTCCTGTGGTCAAGCCGGGCACAGCGCTGAAGCCGGTGTTTGAGTACTGCCCCTATGGGTACTATGGTGGGCCGGTGCCGGCCTTGAGCAAGGGCCTCTGCCAGGAATCTTGGGCCCAGTGGTACAAAAAGCAGTGGAATAATAGGCTGGTTCATGGGCAAATTTTACGAGCTACGAATACCATCGCTCAGCAGTCTTACAATGTTGTCTATGCCTGGGATCGGAAGAGAGGGATCGATCTCATTGCCGCAGGCTTCAAAGGTCTAAGCTCAACACAGCTTCAGACGATGTTGGACCTTGCTGCCGCGAAGGTTCAAGAAGCCCAGCCGCAACTACCTCCCGAGATTTTACAACGATGGGAGCAAGCTAGCTCCTTGATCAACACGATCACACCTGCTGAGTTTGGGGGTTGGTTCGACGCTTTGAGTCAGGCCATTGAGCAAGGGCGATTTGACGAAGAGTACAGCCGCTTGCTGTCCCAAGGGCTCGAGCGATTACAGAACGCCCTGTTAATTCTCATGAATTCACAGGATACGCGAAGGGCCAAGGAGCTTCTCCGTAAAGCGGCGCAGGTCTGGGCACGACTTGCACAGGTCTCGCCGGAAGTTGGCGAAGCAATCAAAGAGCGCATGCGGGATGTGCGACTTCGCTTGGAGAGCAATTTCTTGCTCCTTATAGCTGCCTGTGACCTTGTACCAGGCGTCTGTACCATTCTTCAAATCGAAGGCTTGGGAACAGTCGTCGTAGCAGGCAACTCGGTCGGGCAAGGTGGATGGGTATATAAGGGCCTCAGATTAGATCGAGATGGCTCTTACACCCAACAAGGTCTCGGGGACTGGTGGGGAGCGGTCTTACTCTTGCCTAAGGAGAAAAACCCTATGGGGCGCAGCATCGTCGCTGTTTCACGTGGAGACCATTGCGTCGACTGCGGGGCCAAGGCGGACGAAATCTCCACCTGGGTGAAAAGAGCTGTGGAACTCGCACCCTCCGTTCAAAAAGATAACGGAGGAGATCTAGGCGTAGTGACTTTCGCCTTCACCAACCCCAATGCTAACGTAGCCTCAGTCTTGCAACGCCTAAGACAAGATCATCAGGATAGCCAGGTCCCTGTCATCGTTGCTTTGGATGGAGAATGGTCGAGTTCGGTATGAATGCATCAGCCAAGGGTGTTCCAACCTCAGCTGGCAAGAACAGGAACGAATTGCCTGCAACCAGCTGGGCCTAGCTGCCGGCTGTGCCGGTCCTCCATCTCAGGTGTCCGCCACCAATCCTCTACCAGCCGGCACGCCTCACCTCCCCCTCCTGATCCTAGTAGCTTTTGCCAGGGACGGATCTGTATCATTTGACAAGCTCCAGGACGCCAAGACTGGAGGATGGATCATATGAGGGAAATGCTAGGGATGGTAACGATTCTAGCTGCCACGCTGGTTGCAGTTAGCGGAGCTTCACTGAAATGGCAGGGGAGTGTGCTGTCGCAAGTTGCCTTCATCATCGAAGTGAGCTGCCCAGATCCAGAGGGGTGCTGCTCCCTTCTGGCTAAGGCCATAGAGCAGGCTCCCGCAGGAGCTACCCTGCGGCTTGCTCCAGGCACTTACTATGAAAAACCCCTCACCATCGAGAAGAGCCTCAGATTAGAGGGAGCCCCATCAGAGAGTGCCCGCAGCCCCCGCATTGTCCTTGTACAGGTGGGCACGGCCCTCCGGATCCGGGCAGGCAGCCCAATGACCGTGGAGCTTGAGCGCGTGTCCATTGAAGCCCTCGCTCAAGATCCCTTCAGTGGTGAAGAGAGCGTAGCTCTGGAGGTGTTTATTAAGACATCGAGTAATGTACAGGTTACACTGAAGGAGGTCGGTATCCGGAGCCATCAAGGGATCATGATTGGGGGCGATCAACCAGGGGCACTGGTCGTGGAGGTTATTGATACGAACATTCTTGCTGGCAGAGGAGGGATCGGTATGAACTTGGGGCGGCTGATCCTGCAGGGGAGCACCTTGCGCGGCCCTAACTCTGTCCTCGCTGCCTTGTCAACTCCCTTTCACGGGGTCTTTCTACAACCCATCCCTTCCGGACGGGTTGAGGCTGTTTTAACCAAGAACCTCATCGAAGGCTTTAGCGTTGGCCTGTGGGCAACTGCCAGCAGCCACTTGGGGCAGGGGAGGGTAGACCTTCAAGGGGTAGAAAACGTGATCGCCTCCAATCGCCAAGATGGTCTTTATCTCCTAGGGGATCGAGTCGATGCCGAGCTAAACCGAAATGATATTCGCGAGAACGGTGGCTATGGAATCCGGTTAGCTCTACCCGATTGCACAAGCGTGCCACGTGAGTTTCGATTCCAAGGAGTTATACGGGGGACTGAGAACGAATTCTTCAACAATAAATCAGGGAATCTTTGTCCACCGGATTACCCCTG
This sequence comes from Candidatus Fraserbacteria bacterium, assembly GCA_037443265.1. Classification (GTDB taxonomy): domain Bacteria; phylum Bipolaricaulota; class Bipolaricaulia; order RBG-16-55-9; family RBG-16-55-9; genus JBBIOR01. The sequence continues at coordinate 5,600 of JBBIOR010000001.1, forward strand.
GCCCCCGAACTTCATCAAGAAGCCCTAGATGAAAACGCTGCTGGGTTCTGCCCTGGGTGTCTTGGCCTTGCTCGCTCCCAGCGCGCTAGCCGCTCCCAGCCTCTCCTTAAGCGGGATCTTCCTGGGCGAGCCCGATATCTTCGTCCCCGGCCTGGGAGTGAGCGTCAAGTTCCCCTTCACCCGCTCCCTGAATGGACTTGCGGGTGCAGCTCTTTTTCTGTCCGGCAGCTGGAATCTCAAGACGGGCGTCGCTTGGCCGCTCTCCTCCTGCTGCTCTTCGACGTGATTGACGACTTGGTGCCCCAGCTGGGAGCGGGAGTGCGCTTGAGTCTTCCGCTCTCTCGTTCGTGGGCGTTCTTCAACGAGCTGAGCCTGAATGTGCCTCTCGCGGCCCGCTTCCTCCAGCCGGAATTCGCTGTAGGATTCTCGCTCTCCTTCTGATCTTTCGACTTCGAGCGCCGCGAAAAACAGCGTAGCTATTTGCTTGATTCTGTGCCAATCTGCTAAGCTGCCCTCCGGTGGTCCCCTTTGAGCCATACTCAGCGCGTTATCGATATTCACGTGCACATCCAGCCCTGGAGGATGCTCAAGCCCCAAGTACTCGCCCTCTGGAGGCGCCATCATCCGGACTTCGATCGATTGCTCACGCTCGCCGACAGTCCCAGCGAGTTCTTAAGGCTCATGGACCAAGAGGGCCTGGAGCGGGCCGCCCTCATCAACTACGTCAGCCCCGAGGTGATGGGCTTCACAGACGACGTGAACGAGTTCATCTCGAAATATTGCCAAGCGGCACCCGATCGCCTCATCCCGGCGGGTTCGCTCCACCCCAGAGATCTCAAAGACCCCAAGGCCCAAATGAGCCATCTCGTGGAAGATCTGGGGATCAAGATGATCAAAATTCATCCCCCCCATCAGCTCTTCTATCCCAATGAATATCTAAGCGGGCTCGACGCCTTGGCGGTCATCTACGAGCAGGCGCAAAGTTATAATATCCCCATCATGTTTCACACGGGCACTTCGATCTTCCCGGCCGCCAGAATCAAATATGGCGATCCCATATTTCTGGATGACGTAGCCCTCGATTTCCCAAAGCTGAACATCATTATGGCCCACGGCGGGCGGCCCCTCTGGATGAGCACAGCCTTCTTCCTCCTCCGGCGGCATCCCAATGTGTTTCTAGACATCTCCGGGATTCCGCCCCAGAATCTTTTGAGTTATTTCCCGCGCCTGGAGGAAATCGCGCTCAAGACGATGTTCGGCAGCGACTGGCCGGGACCGGGCGTAAGAAGCATTCGCACCAATATCGAGAATTTTCTGGAACTGCCCATCTCTTCCGAGAGCCAGCGGGCCATTCTCTACGAGACAGCCGCCAGACTCTTCCCCTCGCGCTAGCCCATGCAGCTTCTGCGGATCCTCCTCGCTCCCAAGTGGTTGATCGTCGGGTTGGGGCTTGGGATGATGCTCTTGCTCCTGCCGCCCCCCGAGGGCCTCTCCCCTGTGGGAATGAGGACGTTGGCCCTTCTTGTGACCGTCGTGATCTTCCTGATCACAGAGCCGATTCCGTTGCCCGCCACTGCGCTGCTCATCGCCGTCGGCCAGGCTGTGCTCGGCCTGGGCGAGCCCAACGAGATCGCTCGCTCGTTCCTAAGCGACGCCGTCTTCTTCATCATGGGCTCGCTCATGATCTCTGTGGCCCTCATCAAGCAGAAGCTGGAGGTGCGCATTGCCTTTGAGCTTCTCAAAAGGACCGGCCCACGGGTGGAGTGGATCGCCTTCGGCATTGCCGCCACGTCGGCGATCCTGACGTCGTTCACCGGCCAGCACACGGTGGCCGCCCTGATGTTGCCTGTAGTGCTGGGCATCATCTCGGCTGTGGAGCAGGACTCGCCAGGCGCGCGAAATCTGGCGATCCTGCTGCTCCTCTCTCTCACGTACGGCTCCACCATGGCGAGCCTGGGCACCCCCTCCGGGGGCGCGCGGAACGCGATCATCATCGATTACTGGCGTCAGATGTTTCAAATGCGCGTGGACTACGCCACCTGGATGGCCTATGCCTACCCGCTGTTACTTTTAAATCTGCCCTTCCTCAGCTTTATTCTGCTGCGTACCTTTCCACCAGAGGAGCAGGATCTACGGCGAGCCCTCGTAAGACTACGGCGCGACGTGCGCGCGCGCGGGCAGCTCTCCTCCCGAGATGCCCAAGCCATCTTCATCTTCCTCTTGATTCTTGTGGGATGGGTCACCCTAAGCGGGCAGCTGGGGCTGGGAATGATCGCTTTAGCCGGTGCTTCGCTCTATCTCATCACCGGCCTAGTCCGATGGGAAGATCTCAACGCGGGGGTCAACTGGGGCGTGGTCTGGCTCTACGCAGCCACGATCTCGCTAGGCTTTCGCCTCCAAGAAACCGGTGCAGCCCCGTGGCTGGCTCAGCAATTCTTGGGGCTGCTGGGAGGCATAAAGGGACTGGGCCTCCTGCTGACTACCAGTCTGTTGGTCATCGTCTTTTCGAATCTGGTAGGGGGAGGGCCGGCCGTGGCGGTGCTCGCTCCTATCACGCTGCAGATGGCCGCCCTGACGGGGCAGAGCCTTATGGCTGCCGGCTTTGTGACGGCTCTCTCCTCAGCCTTCACCTACCAGACCGTCATCGGAGCCCCTTCGTCGATGATCGTCTACGGCAGCGGCCAGCTGAGACCGCGCGATTTCTTACGAGCTGGCTCCAAGCTGCTGGTCGTTTCCGTTATAATCTTGCTGGTGCTGGCGTGGCTCTACTGGCCGCTTCTGAGCGTGAGTCGCTAAGCGAGAGAGGAGCGCGATGCGCAAGATTCTTGTGCCGATTGCGTATTTCGAGAGCTGTCAGGTCGCCTTAGCCTTAGGAGCCCGACTGGCCCATGGGCTGGGGAAAAATCTCACGGTGCTTCACGTAGTCCCTTCTGCGAGCCGCGAGGCCTTGGGCAGCGGCCTCGCCTCAGGGAAGCTGGCTGAATGGGGCCTCGAGCCTCCTCAGACGAGACTCCTCCAACGGGCGCAAGAGACGCTCAAAGCGCTGGAAGTGCTTCGAGTCGACCCACTCGGCCGACCCATCGAGAAACACGCGCTCAAACTCCTCTCTCAAGGGCTTTATGAAGTCCATCTCATCGGCATCCGCGGGCAGGATATACGCTTGCGCCTGCGGGAAGGAGATCCCGTGAGAGAGATCCTCCGCGAGGCAGAAGATCCGGAGTACGATCTCATCATCACCGGCACGCGGGGCCACCGGGGGCTGAAGCGCTTCTGGGTGGGCAGCGTGGCCCAAGAAGTTGCCCTACACGCCCCCTGCTCGATTCTCGTGGCCAAGAACCTCAAGCCCCATCAAGGCATCCTCGTGGGCATAAGCGGCCTGGCAACTGCACTGGAAGCCGCTCATCAAGCCGCCAAGCTCGCACAGGCACTCCACGTGCCTCTCACCCTGCTTGCGGTGGCCTCTCAAGTGAGCACACGTCCTGAGGCCGAACGCCATCTCTTAGAAGCGCAAAGAGCGCTAAGCTCACTAGACATCCCGGTGCAGACGCGTCTTCGGGTGGGCGACCCAGCCCGCGTGATCATCGAAGAAGCTGGCGAAGAGCAGATCATCGCGCTCGGCCGAGCCCAGCTCTCGAAGGTGAAACAGCTCCTCCTGGGAGATATCTCTCTTAAGATCCTAGATCAATCCCTGGGACCGGTGCTCCTGACACAATCCCCCCGCCCGCTGAGGGAAGAGACGGAGTCCACGCTGTCCCCGTCTCAGTCGGCTTAGAACCCGATGCCTGAGACGACTTTTTTTCTCGCCTTCGTACTGCTGGCGGCCTTGGGCGGAGGTTTCGTCGCACATCTGCTCAAATTGCCGCTCTTTTTGGGATATATCGCCGGCGGCGCCCTCATCGGCCCCTTCACGCCAGGCCCGCAAGTGGCCGAGTTTCGCTTCATTGAACAGCTGGCCGAAATCGGCGTGGTGTTGCTCATGTTCACGCTCGGCTTGGAGTTCTCATTGAAAGAATTGCTGCGCGTGCGGACCGTCGCCATGGGGGGAGGGCTTGCGGGCATGGCCGTCATGATCGGCTTGTTCCTCGCTCTCGCTGGGCTCTTTGAGATCGCCTTCTATGAAGCCTTCTTCATCGGAGCTGCGATCTCCGCAAGCAGCACCATGGTGATCGCCAAGCTCCTCATGGAACGGGAAGAGCTCAACTCCGAGCACGCTCACATCATGATCGGGACGCTGCTGGTGGAGGATCTGGCCATGGTTGTCCTGTTGATTCTATTGCCTGCCGTAAGAGAGCTCCAGCGGGTGGGTGCTTTGGAAGTGAGTCTTGCACTGCTAAAGGGGCTGGCGATCCTTGTGCCGGTCGTGTTCTTAGCCACGCGCACGGTGCCGGCTCTTTTAGAACGGATCGCCCGCACGCGCAACTTCGAACTCTTCATCTTAGTGACCCTGGTCCTCAGCCTGGGGACGGCCGTGGTGACAGCTCAACTGGGGCTCTCACCCGCCATGGGGGCCTTTCTGGCAGGCTTGATCATTGGGGAATCTGACTTCGTCCATGAGACGCTAGCGCGTGTACTGCCCCTGCGAGATCTCTTTGTAGCGCTCTTTTTCGTATCGATCGGCATGATGATCAATCCGACCATCATCCTGGAGAATTGGCCACTCCACGCCCTGCTGGTGGGGCTAGTGGTAATCGTCAAAGGACTGAGTCGCGGCCTGCTTGTGTACCTCTTGCGGTACCCCCTGCGGGTGGCTTTCCTGGTAGCACTAGGGTTCACCCAGATTGGGGAGTTTTCATTCGTTCTGGCCAAACTGGGTGTCGAACTAGGCGCCCTCTCTTTTGAGCACTACAACGTCATTCTGGCGACGGCTCTGTTGTCAATCTTCATCAGTACATTCCTCTTTCGAATGGCTCACCCCTGGTGGAGTTGGCTGAGCGCGCGTCTGCCGGGGCTCGAATCTACGCCCCAACAGATGCCTCTGCCCGAAGGAGCCCGGCTTCTGCCCCCAAAGCATGTGATCATCTGTGGCCACGGACGCATCGGCCGTGCCGTGGGAGAGGCCCTGGAGAGATTTGGCATCCCTCAAGTCGTCATCGAAGCCGACCGCCAGATCGCCGCTCAACTGAAGGATCAAGGCATCCCCGTCATCTATGGGGATGCGGCCAATGAGGGCGTCTGTCGGGCTGCGCAGCCCAAGCAGGCGTCCTTGGCTGTCATTGCCCTGCCGGATTCTTTTAGGGCCCGTCAAGCCTTCCACAATTTGAAGCGTCTTTCCCCAAAGCTTCCGATCATCGTGCGCGCGCACTGGGACGAAGAGCGTGAGGAACTCTTCCGCGTGGGAGTCACAGAAGTGATTCAGCCCGAATTCGAGGGCGCCATGGAGATGATCCGTCATGCCCTGCTCCATCTGGAGATCCCGGCCTTAGAGATGGAGTCTTATCTACACGAACTGCGCCAGCAACGCTACAGCCAGCTGCTGCAAGAGTGGCTCCAGCGCGAGGACCCCTTCCACAAACTGCAGAAGATCCAAGAGATCGAGATTCCCGAGGGCAGCTCACTCGTGGGCCTAAGCCTAAGAGACGCCAAAGTGCGCGAGCGAACGGGAGTATCGGTCCTACACGTGCGGCGTAAGGACGGAAGCACTATATCCAACCCAGCTCCGGAGACGATCCTTTTAGCGGGAGATCGGGTCTTAGTGCTGGGCTCACCCAGCCAGCTGATCGAGTTCATCGAGATGAATCGCCCAGCTGCCTAGCACTCAGTTGCGGCCGAAGATGAGCTCATGGCGATCGGAGTCTCTGGGCCGACCGATGCGCAGTGCCCCGATGGGAATTCTTCCTACCACGCCGACCACGCACTCGCGCCCATCGATCTCCAGGGTCACCAGATGCTCCAGCTTGAAGCGCTTATGCTGGAGGAGTCCACTCACTATCGCCGGCTCATAGCTGCTGATCCAGGCGTGCCGATCCCCGCCCGTGAAGTGGATGCCCGTCTCGTTCTCCTTGGGATGGATCGTTGGGTCGAGGCAAACCGGCTGCCCTTGATACTTCCGCCTGATCTTGTACGAGTTTAAGGCCTTCTTCACGGATCTTTCTCCCACTCCATGAGCCCTATCTTAACAAGCAGAGCGAAAAAATCAAGTCTTCTAGCGGATTTCCACGCGGCCCTCCTCTTCATCGAGCCACACTCGGCCCTGGGCGATGAGCCCAAGGGCCCTCTGATAGGCCGGGCCGTCGCAGGCCCATTTCATCTGCTCTTGATGCTCCTCGGCTGAGATGCCCTCCCTCACTTCCAAAGGCTCACTCATGACGACAATGGGGCCGGCATCGACCCCTTCTGTGACGAGATGGATGGTCGATCTCGTGTGTCTTTCTCCCGCCCGGATCGCCTGGGCCACCGCATCTTGCCCGACATACTTCCGCTGACCCTGCTCATCCACAATCGAAAGATCCCCAGGATGGACGTTCAAGATGCGATGGCGATACGCACTCAGCAGCGGCTCCGTAATGATGAGCATAAAACCCGAGAGCATCAAAATATCCGGCTGCCACGGGGCGATTCGCTCTATCACTTGGGCGAAATACTCATGCCGCGCCTTTTCATCTTTAGGGGTAGCTCTGCGCCGAGCGAGAAACTCGCGAAAATCCAAGACCTCCAGCGGAATGCCCGCCCGTCTTACCTGGGCGATGCCCGGAGCCGTCGCACGATCCGTAAAGGCCCCCACAAATTCATACTTCACGTGGAGATTGGGATCGTTCTGCAAAAGATACTGGAGCGCGCTGGCCCCGCCGGAGAAGAGTACCGCTACGCGCATGAGCCGACCCGGCTTGGGTTCGTAAATACATCTCATGGCGCAAGGGCTTTGGCCGCGATATCTCGTCGATAATGCATGCCTTTAAAATGAATCTTCGAGACGGCTTGATAGGCCCGCTCTCGGGCCGCGGCCACGTCCGGTCCTAGGGCTGTCACTCCCAAGATGCGCCCGCCCTTGGTGAAGAATCTCCCATCGCGCATCTCCGTGCCCGCATGATAGACGATCACATCCCCCAGCGCCTCGGCCTCCTCGATGCCAAAGATCTCTTCATTCTGATGATCGTATCTTTCGGGATACCCGGCCACGGAGAGCACGACACAGACGGCTGCCCCCTCCTTCCACTTAAGAGTCGCCTTAGAGAGCCCCCCTTCCGTACACGCCCGCAGGATGGGATAAAGATCGCTCTTTAAGAGCGGAAGGATCGCTTGGGCTTCTGGATCTCCGAAACGGACGTTGTATTCGAGCACATGCGGCTTGCCTTTGGGATCGATCATGAGGCCACAATAGAGCAGGCCCGAGTCCGAGAGGCGCTCCTCCTCCATGCCCAACAGCGTGGGCAGTATGATCTCTTGCTCGATTCTCTCATAGACGGCCTCGCTGACCAGAGGAGCAGGCGCGTAGGCTCCCATCCCGCCGGTGTTCGGACCTTGGTCGCCGTCATAGAGGGTCTTGTGATCCTGGGCAGGCGGAAGGGTGGCCACAGATTTCCCATCGGTGAAGGCGAAGATAGAAGCCTCCTCGCCTGGGATGCGTTCTTCAATCACTACTCGCTGTCCTACGCCGCAGCGCTTCTCTTTCAGTAGGGCGACGAGGGCCTTCTGCGCCGATTCAAGATCTGGAGCTCTGATGGCCCCCTTCCCTCCGCAGAGCTCATCGGCCTTGATGAAAAAGCCCTCGCCGGGGTCTTCTTTGAAGCGCTCTTCCAGATACGCCAACGCCATGCGGTAATGCTCAAAGATGCGAAACGCGGCCGTCGGGATGGAATACTTCTGCATGAAGCGCTTGGCGAACGCTTTGCTGCCTTCCAGTTGAGCGGCGGTCTTTTTGAAGCCGAAGACTCTAAGATCATGGGCGCGCAAGAAATCCACCAGTCCTTCCACCAGAGGAGCCTCCGGACCGATGACTATTAAATCAACATCCTCGCGCAGGGCGAAGGCCACCAGATCGTGTCTGTCTTTTAGGGGCACGTTGGTCGCGCCCTGCAAAGCCGCCGTGCCGCCGTTGCCCGGAACACAGAAGACATGCTCCACATCGACATCATCCACCAGAGCCCGCACGATCGCGTGCTCTCTGCCGCCGCCACCGATGACGAGGACCTTCGCCATGCTAAAGCAATTTCTGTGCAAATAGCTGCACTGTCTCTCGCTGCGCTCGAAATAGAGGATTGTGGCTTGAAAGGATTCGCTCTGCGGCCAGCACGGCGTTTCCTGGCCGCTTGCAGAAGAGCACGGGCACATCACTGGGCATCTGCAAGGTCGAGTGCACATGGAGGAGATAACTCAGCTCGTCTTTGTACGGCGGACAGGCGATCACGGGGAACTGCGCGTGATGCGCCACAACGCCCGAAAGGGCATCGCTCCCACCAGCCACGGTGATGGCCACCACCGGCTCGATGCTTTGATTGAGCATCGCAATCAGATCCAACAACTCCCGCGTGTTCTTATGGGCCGAAGCGACGGCCCGGCCATGAGGGATCTTGCGCGCCTCAAGCTCTTGCTTGAGCGCTTGCACATGCCAATCATCTTGTTCTGAGCCGGCGATGATCTGCACATACCCGCCCTTAATATAGCCTCGGCGGATCAGATTGTTGACCACACGCTCCCCAATGGGAGTCCCATCGCGGCGCGTCTGCCACTTCTGGCCCGTCAGCTGCTCGTAAAGCGCGATGTAGCGTCGACTCGTCTCCCGGATATCGCCAGATGTCAGTTCCGTCTTCTTTACAATATCGCGCACGAATTGTTTCGAGAGCTCGACCATCTCCCGGCCGGGCTTATAGGCATGAGCGTGCCAGTAGCGAGACGAGTCGGGGGTGTGCACTTCGTCCACGAGGAGGATCTTGCCGTCGTGTTCGCCGAACTCATATTTGGTATCAACGAGGATGAGCCCGCGTTCTTGAGCAATTTGCGCGCCTCGCTCGTAGAGCGCCAGAGCTTTCCCAACGAGCGTCTTGTAGAATCTCCCCAGGAGTTCTTGAGCGGCCTCGGGCGTGAGGGGCTCATCGTGGCCGCTGTGGGCTTTTGTCGTGGGCGTGATGATGGGCTCTTTGAGCTTACAATTCTTGACGAGTCTCCCGCCTGCAACCCTTTGGGCCGTGATCTTGAAGCCGTATTTCTCTTCAAATTGGCCCGTTTGAAGATCCTCCCACGCCGAGCCTGTAATATAGCCGCGCACGACCATCTCAATGGGGAAGACTTTCGCCTGACGGGCCACAATCACGTTGGGGTCGGGCCAATCGATCACATGGTTGGGCACGACATCTTGCGTCTGCTCAAACCACCACATGGCGATCGCATTGAGCACCGCGCCCTTCTCCGGGATGAGAGCCGGGAGCACGCGATCAAAGGCCGAGATACGATCTGTGGCCACAAGCACGCGCTTATCTCCCACGACGTGATTGTCCCGGACTTTCCCGGCATAGAGCGGTCCCAACTCGGGCAGATAGCCGGAAGCCAATACGTCAGATCTCATAGATCAGTTCATGCTCCTTCTTGAAATGCCCCTGATTTTTGATGATGATCTTTGCCTCGTCAATGACTTCGCCGACGGCCAGCGCTTCCACGCCATGCTCATAGGCGATCTCGAAGATTCTTTCATCGTTCGTCACCATGAGCATTCCCAGGCCCATATTCCATACGCGATAGGCCTCGCGATCGTCCACGTTGCCCAGCTCTTGCAGTTTCAGCAGGGGCTCGAAGGGAGAAGGAGCGTCGATGTACGCACCCAGACCTTCAGGCAGGCAGCGCGGCAGATTTCCCGGAATGCCGCCGCCGGTGATGTGGGCCGCGCCCTTGAGCTTCGCTCGACCCTTCTGGCCATAGGCCCCCACGGCATCCACCAGAAGGGGCGTGTAGATCACAGAAGGCATGAGGGCGACTTCGCCCCAGCTGCGCTTCGCATCGTAGGGCTCTTCAATCCAGCGAGGGCCGAAGCACTTCTTGAGGATCTTTCGAATCAAGCTGAAGCCGTTGCTGCGAAAGCCACGCTCTTTGAGCCCAACGATCCGATCTCCAGGCTGAATCGCTTCTTTTTGGAAAGCCTTTGGGCGTTCGAGCACGGCTAAGGCGTCCGCATCCCAGATGTATTCTCCTCGAAGGCGCTCTCCCAAGACGGCAATCTCTCCACCGACGACCGCCACCCGTGCCCGCTCCGCGGCTCGCACGAGGCCATCGGCCAGCTGCTCGATGGTGCGCAGAGAGAGCGTGCTCACGTTGAGAGTATTCGTGAGGGCGAAGGGCTCCGCCCCCATGACGGCAGCATCATCGCAGACCATGGCCAGAAGATCGAAGGCGATCGTGTCATGACGGCCCACAAGCTCAGCGACCTCGACCTTGGTGCCCACGCCATCGCTGTTCTTTAATAGATAGGCGTCTTTGAGCTCTGGGATATGAATAGGCCCGGAGAAGCCGCCTCTGGCTATGATGGGCTCACCCAAGCGACCCTGGCGATTCTTGAACGTCTTGACGGCCGCCTCGTAAAAGATCTCAGAGCAGCGATCTTTAAGCTCAAGGTCCACGCCGGCCTGCTTATAACGGGTCATGCGAAAGGGCAATCTCGCCCGCTGGGGATTCTAGTGTCCAGTCGAATCGAAAATCAAACGTCGCGTTACAGTTCCTGCTGGGCATACTCGACGGCATTCTTGAAGATCTGCAGCCCTTGGCCCTCTTCCGGCAGCTCTTCGCGCGTCCAGCGTGGATGATGGTAGCGATATAAGAACGCCTCAGGATGCGGCATCAATCCAAAGATCCGCCCCTTCGGATCGCAGATGCCCGCAATGTTTTCAATCGAGCCATTGGGGTTCCATGGGTAGCCTGCGCAACGACCGCACTCGTCCACATAACGCAACACGATCTGCCCATTGGCCTTCATCTGGTTCAATGCGCACTCGTCCTTCGGCACGAACTTGCCCTCGCCATGACGCACCGGCAGATACAGACGCTCAATGCCCCGCGTGAAGACGCACTTTGAGTCTTCCACTTTGAGATAGACCCAGCGATCCTCGAAGCGCCCAGAGTCGTTGACCGTGAGAGTCGCCTCCTGAAGGCCGTAACGAGCGATGCCCGGCAATAGCCCGAGCTTGATGATCACTTGAAAGCCGTTGCAGACGGCCAGAATGAGCTTTCCGCCTTCAATGAACGCAAGAAGATCGTCCATCAGATGAGTACGCAGTCGCTCGGCCATCACCTTGCCCGCGCCCAGATCGTCCGCAAACGCAAATCCTCCGGGCACGGCCAAGATCTGAAAATCTTTGAGCGAGACTTTGCCAAAGATGAGATCGTTCAGGTGGACCCGCTCGGCGGAAGCGCCCGCTCGCTCAAAGCCGTGAGCCATCTCATAATCCGTATTCAAGCCATATCCCGCAAGAACGAGCGCTCGCGGCTTCATGGCTCAATCCATCAAATCAATAGGCCCGCGCGAAGAGCACCCGCTCGCTCGCCGGCCTTCCGCAGCGAATGCATTTGGCGCCGGAGGACTTGTGGCTCTGCTCCAGTGGGATGCAGCGATTCGTGGCCTTGGTCTCCTCTTGGATGGCCTTTTCACAAGTAGCCTCGCCACACCAGTAGGCCATGGCAAAACCGTCTTCCACGGCCTCTTTGAACTGTTCGTAATTCTGGGGCTCATGCGTGTGAGCGTTTCTGAATTCGAGTGCCCTCTGGAAGAGATTCCTTTGGACCTCCTGCAAGAGCGTCTCGACTTCGCGCCGGATTTTCGAGGGCTTGACCGCGCGTTTGCCTTCTTTCCCTGGGATGTCCCGTCGGACCAAGACGACTTGCTCCTTCTCTACGTCCTGGGGGCCAATCTCGATGCGTAAGGGCACCCCGCGCAGCTCCCACTCGTTGAACTTCCAGCCCGCCGTGTACTCCTGCCGGTCATCGACTTTAAAGCGAATCGAATCGCCCAGAAGGGCTTTCAGGCGTGCCACGGCCTCCATGACTTGAGATCTCTCTTCGTCGTCCTTGTAGATGGGCACAATGATGACTTGAATGGGAGCCAACCTGGGCGGCAGGATCAAGCCCTGATCGTCGCCATGAACCATGATGATCGCCCCTACGATGCGCGTGCTCATCCCCCAGCTGGTGGTCCAGCAGTATTGCAGCTGATTGTTCTTGTCCAGATATTGAATGTTGAAGGCTTTCGCAAAGTTCTGGCCGAGATTATGGGACGTTCCCGACTGAAGGGCCCGGCGATCACCCATCATGGCCTCGATGGTGTAGCTGGTAAGAGCTCCGGGGAATTTTTCGCTTTCGCTCTTGCGGCCTTTAAGGACGGGGATGGCTGCCTCCTTCTCGGCAAAATCGGCATAGACCTCGAGCATGCGACGGGCCTCCTCCTCAGCCTCTTCGTAGGTGGCGTGGGCGGTGTGGCCCTCCTGCCATAGGAATTCTGTGGTCCTCAAAAAGAGTCGGGTGCGCAGCTCCCAGCGGATCACGTTGCACCATTGATTGATCAGCACGGGTAGATCTCGATACGACTTGATCCACTTCGCATACATGTGCCCGATAATGGCTTCGGAAGTGGGCCGGACCACCAGAGGCTCTTCGAGCTTCTCGCCACCGCCGTGGGTGACCACGGCCAGCTGGGGCGCGAACCCCTCTACATGCTCCGCTTCTCTTTCAATGAAGCTATGAGGGATGAAGAGCGGGAAATAGGCATTCTCGTGGCCTGTCTCTTTGAAGCGGCGATCGAGCGCCTGCTGGATGTTCTCCCAGAGGGCGTAGCCGTAGGGCATGATGACCATGCAGCCGCGCACCGGCGAATAGTCTGCCAGCTGCGCGCGCTGGACCACATCCGTGTACCATTGCGAAAAATCTTGACTTCTGGGCGTGATGGCTTTGGCCATACGAGCTAAAGTATAGCAGATGGGAACCAAAAGGGACAAGATCAGTCAGTGCTTGCTTACCCATTGAGTGGTTTCTTCCAGCTTGCCTTTAAGGCTTCTAGATTCTCGTGGATGATCTGCCTGCCTTGCAAGCCAGTCACACGAAACGTAGGGGCTTCTACCGTCACGCCAATCTTGCTCCAAACGCAATCCTTCATCCGTTGCTCAAAGCGCTTCTGGTGCTCCGGCTTCACTTCCACCAGAATCCTGGAGGCCGATTCTGCGAAGAGCAGGAAATCATCGCGTGCGAAGCGCTTTGAGGCGGAGACGCTTCTAAGATCCAGCTCCATTCCCAATCCGCCGGCGAAGGCCATCTCTGCGGCCGCCACAGCCAGCCCCCCCTCGGAACAATCATGACACGCGCGAATCAGCCCCGCTTTCATCGCTTGATGCAAGGCCCGATAGCGCTTCTTGGCCCCCTTGGCATCGACTTTGGGAACGCCGTTGCCGATGAAGCGTTCTCCCCGTAACTCCTCTCCCATCATCGCAAAATATTCTGAACCACCCAACTCCGCGCGCGTCTCGCCTAGCATATAAATGAGATTGCCCGGCTCTTTGAGATCCATCGTCACGACTCTTTTGATATCTTCGATCACGCCAAGGGCCGAGATCAAGATCGTCGGCGGAACAGAGATTTTCACACGCTGGCCATCGAGTTCTCCCTCGAAATCGTTGTGCATGCTGTCTTTCCCTGAAATAAACGGGGTGCCAAACGCGATGGCGTATTCATAAAGAGCTTGGCAAGCCCGCACCAGCTGGGCGAGCCGAAATTCATCATCGGGGCTGGACCAGCAGAAATTGTCGAGCACCGCGATTCTTTCGGGATCGGCCCCCACGGCCACGGCATTGCGAATGGCTTCATCCAGAGCCAACGCCGCCATGTGGTACGTGTCGATGTCCCCATAGTTGGGATTGATCCCGTTGGCCACCACAACACCTCGCCTTGAACCCTTGCGCTGCATCTCCAGGGGCCAGAGGACGGCCGCGTCACTCGGACCGTCGTTCCCCACCAAGGGCTTTACAACCGTCTGGCCCTGAACCTCGTGGTCGTACTGACGAATCACGTACTCTTTGCTCGCGATGTTGAGTCGTCCCAGCATCTTGTGGAGGATCTGGCCCAGATCTTTCGGCTGGGGGAACTGGGGTTCTTCAGGCTGAGGGCGCCTCCAGACGGCCCTCAGCTTCTTTTGAGGATGGCCCCGCAGCAGAAACTCAACGTCAAGATAGGCAATCGTTCGGCCCTCATAGAGCACGTGAAATCTCCCGCTATCTGTGAACTCTCCCAACACGGTGGCTTCCACATCGCGCTCTCGGGCTAATTTTAAAAGATCTTCAAGGCGATCAGGAGAGACGGCCAGCGTCATGCGCTCTTGGGATTCGCTGAGCAGAATCTCCCAGGGATCAAGGCCGGAGTATTTGAGCGGGGCTCGTTCCAGGTGGAGCTGCGCGCCCCCGCAGAGAAGGGCCAGCTCCGCCACAGAACACGACAGCCCGCCGGCTCCGTTGTCGTGAATCGCTTTATAAAGCCCTCGATCGCGCGCTTCTAAGAGCATATCCATCATGACTTTCTGGACGAAGGGATTTCCGATCTGCACAGCAGAAGTCGGGCTTGCTTCCGTAAGGGCATCAGACGAAAAAGTCGCGCCATGGATGCCGTCTTTGCCAATGCGGCCTCCTACCATCACGATGAGATCGCCGGCCTCGATCGTCTTCTCATGGGATGGATGAGAATTCAAGCGGGCCGGCATGATGCCCCCCGTGCCACAAAAGACGAGGGGCTTGCCCAAGAAGCGCTCATCGAAGCGAAGCGCCCCGTTGACCGTGGGGATGCCGCTCTTATTGCCGCCATGCTCGACTCCCCGGCGCACGCCTTCGAAGACACGCTTGGGGTGCTTTAAGCCCTTCGGCAGAGGCTTCGAGTAGCAGGGATCGGCAAAGCAGAAGACGTCCGTGTTGAAGAGCAGGCGAGAGCCCAACCCCGTTCCCAAAGGGTCGCGATTGACGCCTACAATTCCCGTAAGAGCCCCGCCATAAGGGTCAAGCGCGGAGGGTGAGTTATGGGTCTCGACTTTGAAGACCAAATTAAATTCTTCATCGAGTTTGATGACTCCTGCATTGTCCTCAAAGACTGAGACGAGCCAGGAGATTTGTTTGGAGATCTCGCGCGTCGCGCCCTCAATGAAAGTCTTAAAGACGGAGTCGATGATCTCAGTTTTACCCGTCTCCTCGTCGCGATACTCGATGAGCCCTCGAAAGATCTTGTGTTTGCAGTGCTCGCTCCAGTTCTGGGCCAAAGCTTCCAACTCGACATCTGTGGGAGAATCCGGCAGGCCCAACGATGCGCGTTCTTCCCGCCGGCTGCGAAAATAAGCGCGAATGGCCCGCATCTCTTCCAGATTGAGGGCCAAGAGTCGTCTTCGGCTGAGCTCGAGTAGCTCTTCATCAGAGACCTCTAGATCGATCGTCTCCACGCGGGGCTTCCGCTCGAGATGGACAGCCGGCACGACGATGGGGATCTCTCCATCCCAGCGCGCTCTCTCGTAGATCGAAAAGCGCTCGATCAGCTCGTTGGCTAAAAGCTCTCGGGCGATGCGTTCGGCCTGGGCCTTCGTCAACTCTCCCTGGATGAGATACTGTCTGGAGCTGAAGGCCTGTATCTCCCTCTGGAGGAGATCTCTGATGGCTCGCTGGGCTGTCTGGCCCACGCTGTCGGTGACGCCGGGCTTGTAGCCCACTTCGATGAGCAGATCCCACGGGAGCCGGCGGGCCAGCGGCACGTCCACAGAGTAGAGCTGAACCACAGGGTCGCAGAATAGCTCCTGGGCTAGGCGCACAAGCTCCGGGCGGGTGAGCTCTCCCTCCAGGGTATAGACAGCTACGGTGCGCACCTGCCGGATCTTTAGGCCCAAATCCGCAAGAATGCGGACCTGGGTGGCGCGTCCGAGCGCGTCCACATAGACAGGCTTATATGAGACTTCAATGCGATGGGCCATCTCCTTCCTCTCCTGCTACTGTAGTCGCCTCTGCTCCACTTGTCAAAGACGGAGGGGATTGTCAGCTTCCAGGGCATTATGCTAGGATCTGTCCGCCGCCTCCGGATGGAAGGGAGGAGCTATGATCGCCGCAGGTCTGGCGTTCGTGGTCTTTGCGGCCATCGCCATTGTAGGGATCGTCCTGCTGGTGGCCTCGGCCTTCTTTGCTGATGATATCGATGCGGCCCCGGAGGTCGAATGGGGTGGCTCGGGCTTCTTGAGCCTCCGCTCGATTGCGGTATTTCTTACGGCCTTCGGCACAGTAGGGGCGATCGCCAGCCTCTACAAGCAGCCTCCATTGGCCAGCTCTGTGTATGGGCTGCTCTCGGGCCTTATGATGAGCGGCCTGTACGTGCTGGCCATGCGGGTAGTGCGCTCTCAGCAAGCCAGCTCACTCATCGAGGATGAGGAGCTGGTGGGGCTGATCGGGCGCGTGACGGTGCCCATCCCGGCGGAAGGGCTCGGCGAGGTCAGCTGCCAGCTGAAGGCTCAGAGCACGCGCCGCCTGGCCCGCTCCAAGAGCCATCAGGCCATCCCGGAGGGGGCGATGGTCCGTATCGTCGAGATGCAGGGAGACGTAGCCGTAGTCGAGAGGCTCAGCTGAGCAGAGCCGAAGAAAACAGAGGAGGGATCGGCATGTTCGGTCTAGATTTTACCGGGACACTCCTTCCCATTCTGTTAGTGCTGGTGGCGTTGGTGGCCGTGATTGTGGTCATGACGGCCATGCGCAATTACATCAAGGTGCCGCCTAATAAAGTAGCCGTCTTCTATGGGCGCAAGCATCGGGCTCCCGATGGGCGGATCGTCGGCTTCCGGCTGGTGACGGGCGGGGCGGCCTTGAAGTGGCCCATCGTGGAGGAGGTGACATATCTGGATCTGACGATCTTCCCCATTGATCTGGATGTGCGGGACGTGCCCAACAAAGACGGGGTGCTGGTGAGCGTCCAGGCGGTGGCCAACGTCAAGATTCGCAGCGATCTTGAGTCGCTTTCGGCCGCGGCTGAGCGCTTCCTGGGGCTGACCCACGAGGAGATCAAGCAGATCGCCTACAAGAACCTGGAGGGCCATCTGCGCTCGATCGTAGGCCGCTTGACGGTGGAGGAGATCGTGCGGGATCGGGCCAAATTCAATCAGGAAGTACTCACCGAGGCGGCCTCGGATCTGGGGAAGATCGGCCTGGGGGTCGACGTCTTAACGATCCAGAAGATCTGGGACAACGAGGGCTATATTGAGGCTTTGGGCAAGCGGCGCACCGCGGAAGTCAAACGGGATGCGCGCATTGGGGAAGCAGTAGCCGAGCGCGAGGCGATCATCAGCTCGACCACGGCCATCCGTGAGGCCAAGGAGCGGGAGAACGAGAATCTAGCCCTCATCGCCCAGGCGGAGAAGGAGCGCGATGTCAAGAAGGCCCAATTTGAGGCGGAGGTGCTTTCCCAGCAGGCGCGGGCCCGCCAGGCTGGACCGCTGGCCGAAGCCCAAGCCCGCCAACAAGTCGTCCAAGAGGAAGTACAAGTCGAGTATCTGCGCACCAAAAAACTCACTGAGGTCGCCGAGGCCGAGGCCGTTCGGCGGGAGAGGCAGCTGCTGGCTGAGGTCGTCAAGCCGGCGGAGGCTTACAAGCAGCAAGTGATCCTGCAGGCCGAAGCGGCCAAGCAGAAGGAGATCCTCGAAGCCGAAGGGCGTAAGACGGCGATCATCGTCATTGCCGATGCCGAGAAGCAGAGGCTCGCCCTAGAGGGCCTAGGCGAGGCCGATGCGCTGCGGGCCAAGCTCCTTGCAGAAGCCGAGGGCGCCAAGGCGAAACTGCTCGCCGAGGCCGAAGGCACACGCGCTAAGCTCCTAGCCGAAGCCGAAGGAGTCAGAGCTAAGCTCCTGGCCGAAGCCGAGGGCGCGCTCAGAAAGGCCGAGGCCTTCGCCAAGCTCGACGAATCCGCCAAGATGATGCTGGTGCTCGAGCGCTTCCCGGAGGTGATCAAGGCCTTCGCTCCGGTGGCCGGGGCCGTAGCTGCCCCCTTGGGCAACATCGATAAGCTCGTGATGGTCGATGGCGGCTCCGCAGATGGAGCCAACACCCTCAATCGCCTGGCCAATACCGTGCCTACCATGATCTTCAATGTGATGCAGACCGCCCAAGCGCTCGGCCTGGACCTGAGCGGGCTCCTGAGCAAGCTCGGGATCCGAGAGGGTCCCGAGGGCCGAGGGCACCCCAAAGCAGAATGAAACGGGGCGAGAATGCCTGAGTTCGTCTATAGCTCTGAGGAATCCTTCGAGGAGGTGGACAGCTCTGCACTGGTCATCGCCTGCAGCGGTCACGCCTGGCTTCCCTACGTGCGCGAGTTTCTGGCAAAGCTGGGGCTACCCGAAGGCCGCTACGACCTGCTCGCCGTGCCGGGTGGCCCACAGTTCCTGCTCCTTACGGAGTATCTGCCCAAGTTCGCCTGGGTGGGCCAAAGATGGGTCAAGTTCCTGAGCGCACGCCATCAGCTCAAGAGAATCATCGCCATCTCGCATGAGGACTGCGCCTGGTACAGCGACGAACGTCTAATCCCGGCATTTCTGCAGAAGTACGGCCGGCTCGAGAGATCGCTTAAAGAGCAGCAGCAGGAAGATCTACGTGCCATCGCCGAGGCGCTTCACAGCCTCCTGCCTGCCATGGCGATCGAGGCCTACTATGCCAGCAAAGGCACAGATGGCCATGTGCAGTTCCTAAGAGTTGTGTAGCTAGCGGAGGCGATAGATCACGCCTCGGCTGTAGTCGGCCACATAGAGCTCGCCCTCTTCATCTTCGCCGAAGGTGCTGATCGAAAAGCCCGTATTGAGAATTTCAATGGCCGACCAGTGGCCGTCGTTGTCTTGAGAGGCCGCCCAGATCCGCCCGGAGCAGAAATCCCCATAGAAGTAGATCCCATAAAGATTGGGGCTCGCCCGGCCCCGATAGCGATACCCTCCCGTAATCGAACAGCCCAGTGAGTGATCATATTCGAGAATGGGCAGCACGAGCGTTCCGTCGTTACAGTCCGTTTGGGGATTGAAGCAGTGGCTCCCTTCCATGCGTCGCCAGCCGTAGTTCTCGCCTCCGCGGCTTGTGGCCGGCTGAAGATTCACTTCCTCCCAGCGATTCTGCCCCACGTCGGCGATGAAGAGATCTCCCGTAAGGCGATCGAAGCTGAAGCGCCAGGGGTTTCTCAGCCCCAGCGCCCAGATCTCAGAGCGCGCTTCTGCGTCATCCAAAAAGGGGTTATCGGGAGGAATGTCATAAAGAAGCCCATCGTTCGTGTTGTTGTTGCTCACGTCGAGGCGCAGCATCTTGCCCAGAAGAGATTTGGGATTCTGGGCGTTGTTTTGCGGATCTCCCGCGCTGCCCCCATCACCCATCCCAATGTAGAGGAAGCCATCGGGACCGAACTGGAGCTGGCCACCGTTGTGATTAGCAAAGGGCTGATCGATCGTGAGCAAGATCTCTGCAGAAGAAGGATCGGCCCTATTGGGATTGGCCGAGACGGAGTAGCGGGCGATGACCGTATCGCCGTGGGCGTCGGTGTAATTGGCGTAGAAGAAGCCATTCTTCTCATAGTCGGGATCGAAGGCCACGCTCAAGAGCCCGCGTTCGCCGCAGCAGGAGACGAGCGGAGCCATATCGAGAAAGGGCTCAGGCAGAACGCGTCGGCCATCGTAGATCACAATCTGTCCTTCTTGCAGCGTGAGGAAGAGTCGCCCTGAGCCATCGCCCGCGTGGGTAATGGCCACAGGTCTCTCTAATCCCGTGATGATCTCCTCCAACGTGATGGCAGGAGAAGTCCGAACGACCTCAAACCCCATCAATAGGCAAAGAGTAAGAATGGCTATACTTCGCATCGCGCTCGCTCCTCCTCAAGAAGAGATGATCTGCCCATCGCGGATCTGCATTATGCGATCCGCTCGCTTGGCGATAGCCTCATCGTGAGTGACCAAGATGAGCGTCGTCCCGCGCTGGCGGTTGATCTCTGTGAGCAATTCGAGAACCTGCTCAGCACTCTTGGAGTCGAGATTGCCTGTGGGTTCATCCGCCAGGGCGATCTGTGGGTCATTGGCCAGCGCGCGGGCTACGGCCACTCTCTGCCGCTCCCCGCCCGATAGCTCCGCCGGCAGGCGATGAGATTTTCCATCCAGGCCGACCCGCTGCAACAGCCCCAGGGCCCGCTCCCGTGCCTTTCGCTTGGAGATCCCCAACTCAAACATAGGGATGAGCACGTTTTCCAAGGCCGTAAGAGTTGGGATGAGATTATGCAGCTGAAAGACGAAGCCGACCACCCGGGCGCGGAAATCTGAGAAATCGCGCCTCTCGCTCAGATCTGTGCCTGCCACCCAGATCCGGCCTGAGTCAGGATGATCGAGAGCGCCGATCATGTTGAGAAGCGTCGATTTCCCGCTGCCCGAGGGCCCACAAATCGCCACAAACTCGCCCCTCTCAATCTGCAGGCTCACCCCCTGGAGAGCCTGAGTTCGTCCCTGCTCATACGTCTTTAGGAGATTTTCTATAATGACGATGGGCTCACTCATAGCGCAGCGCGGCCGTAGGCGTGATGCGTGAGGCCCGCCAGGCCGGATAGAGACCGCCCGCTAAGCCCACTCCCAACGCGATCCCCAACGCTTGCAAGAAGAGCGGGAGTGAATACGCCAGGGCAATCAGGCCCTTTGCCCAAGGGAGGAGCAAGAGGCCATTCACGGCCAGAACGCCCGCGGCAAATCCGACGCCCGCGGCCAAGAGCGCGATAGCCAGCGACTCACCCAAAATCAGGTTCAAGATGCGCCAGCGCCTCCAGCCTACGGCCCTTAAGATGCCAATCTCACGGGTGCGCTCGTAGACGGCCATGATCATCGTGTTCAGCACGCCGATGCCTCCGATCAGAAGAGCCAGCAGTGACACCGCCCAGCTGACCGCGCGCATGATCCCCAGACTCCTCACGACTCTTTGAGATTCTTCCACGGAGCGCATCGTGACCAGCTCATTGGGATAGCGCCTTTCAATCTCGCGTGCCACCGCTTCCACCGAGGCTTCTGGAGTCACTTTGACTAAGATTCCTGCAACCTCCCCCTGACGGCGCTGCCAGGCCTGCAGCGTCCTCAAAGCCAGAAAAGCTCCGCCGTCCTCCCAGACGTTGCCCGTCTCATAGATCCCGACGATGCGAAAGGAGCGACCGCTGATCGTGACCCTCTCCCCAGCGCGAACTTTCGCGCTCAGGGCCGCTGTCTTCCCAAAGAGGATCTCATCCTCCGAGTCTGGGGGAAACGCTCGACCTTCGATGAGGCGAACTCCGACGAATAAAAGATCCTCCGGATGGACGCCGATGAGCACAAAGTAGGGATTCGTCTGGAAGCGGGCCAAGGTGAAGAGCACGCCCACGGCCCGCTCGACTCCCGTAAGATCCCGGATCTCCGTTAACTTACTCTCCTCGATCACGCTGAAGAGGATGGCCGGAGC
Source organism: Candidatus Fraserbacteria bacterium (assembly GCA_037443265.1). Classification (GTDB taxonomy): domain Bacteria; phylum Bipolaricaulota; class Bipolaricaulia; order RBG-16-55-9; family RBG-16-55-9; genus JBBIOR01. Next base: position 27,001 of record JBBIOR010000001.1, read on the forward strand.
CTGAGCGTTGACGATGCTGAAATCGGCTTGGCCGGAGCGGAGTGTGGCCCCGAGGCTCTGCTCGAAGCCGTTCATCACCAGCCCCAAGGCGAGAATCGTCGCCACCCCCAGGCTCACCCCAAGGAGGGTGAGCAGATTACGGATCTTCTGGCGCCAGAGGTTTTTTAGAATCAGCATCCCGAAAGACATGCGGATCCCAGAGATGATCGCAGGTTCAGAAGGGCATGTCAAATCCACTCCGCTCGGAGGCCTTCCTCCCCCAGTCGAGCTTTCAAGGCCTGAGCTAGGCGACTGAAGGTCTCCTCTACGCTGCGGCGTTCGCCGCTCATGGCCACCGTGATCTCTAAAATCCCCTCCTCAAAGCCCTTGGGGCGGGACTTTAGATATACTTGCGGCCAAGCCATCTGAAATTCTTTCAAGAGCGGCGCGATGCGCGACTCATCATTCAGAGCCACAAGGAGCGTCTTCTCCAAATAGAAAGCCTTCCCAAAGAGCGCTTTAAGGTGCGGCTTAAGGGCATTCTGCCAGATGTCCCTCATCTCCGGGGGCACGCCGGGGAGTGAGATAATCACGGTCTTTTCGTGCTTGAGAAGCACGCCTGGCGCGGTGCCCACCTGATTGGCCAGGGGGATCGCCCCTCGGGGCAGCCGGGCCATCTTCCTCCGGCTCTCCGTCAACTCCGCCTCATCCATGCGTCTTGTCGCCACTAGTTCGCGGTAGCGCCTCTCTATCATCGCCAGCGCTTCTGAGCCCTCTTTGAGTGGAACGCCCAACGTCCGAGCCAGCGCCAGAAGCGTCATATCATCGGGGGTTGGGCCTAAGCCGCCTGTTGTGACGATGAGCGCGCGTCCTGCTTGGAGCGCTCGCTTCAACTCCTGCTCAATCGCATTCAGCTCATCAGGCACGATCGTGCATCGTTGCACCCGGCCTCCCAAGCCCGTGATCTGCCGACAGAGCCAATGGGTATTCGTGTCCTGCACCATGCCCAAGAGCAGCTCATTCCCAATCGCGATGATCTCCGCCTCTACGCTCATTTCAGAAGCAACTCCTTAATCTCGCAAGATGAGTAGATTCCCTGCTCTGTCACGATGCTCTGGATGAACAGGAGGGGCGTAAGATCGAAATACCGATTGCATACGTCAATATTTTCCATCTTCGGGGGCACGAGCTCCTGAGGATCATTTGCGCGCATCCAGCTTGGATCAAAACGGACGAGAAATTTGTGAGTCGATATGAGCGCGACCAAGGGCACTCCGGCCTCGCGCGCAGCCAGAGCCAAAGGATACGTCCCGATCTTATTCACAAGCCCCTCAGGCGCGAGGGCGTCTCCGCCGACGATCACAAGATCGCACTCGCGCACGAGAGACGGAGCCAACCCATCGGTACAGATCGTCGTGGGCACACCCAGCTGACTCAATTTCTGAGCAAGCGTTAGGCCCTCGTTCAACGGACGCGACTCGGGACAGATGACGGAAAACGCCTTGCCTTGGCGTTTTGCGATCTCTATTGTCCTAAGAAACGTTGAACTGCACGAGATCGTCATGATCTTCGATCCCGATAAGATGAGTCCTGTTGCCGATTGAGCGATCTCATCAACGCTGGCTTCCAGGCTGCGAGTGAACTCTTCGATCAGGCGAGCGGCTCCCGAGGAACCCTCTGTGCCTATGGCTTGGAGAGTTCTCGTTACCAGATTGCGAATCGAGGCCATGGCCGGATGCACTTGCAGGAGCCGTTGAGAGAACCGCTCCATCTGGATGTGAGCTTGATCGACGGGCTGGGAACGCATCTCTTCGGTGAGTGCACGGAGAGCCTCGCCCGCCTTGAGCGTCAGCACTATAGCCCCCGAGCGATGGTCCTGCGCCATCTCCTCAAGCAACCGTTCACTGCGACTCATGACGTACGAATTCTAGAGCGATGAGAACGACGCTTGCAATTGACATCGCCCTTGCCTTATCTTCGTTGTTGGTTGTCTGTCATGAGAGAGTGGATCGATCTACGCAGTGACACCGTCACCCGACCCACGCCTGGAATGCGTCGTGCCATGGCCGAGGCTGAGGTGGGCGATGACGTCTTCGGCGAAGATCCCACGGCCAATCGCCTGCAGGAGCTATGCGCCGAGCTTACGGGCCACGAGGCGGGTCTCTTCGTCCCCTCCGGGACCATGGGCAACGAGATCGCCATCGCGGTGCATACCCGCCCGGGCGACGAAGTAGTCCTCGAGGCCGACTCGCACGTCGTCAATTATGAACTCTCGGCGATGGCAGCGTATGCCGGGGTTCTCGCCCGCACGATTCCGTCTGAGCGTGGCTGGCTGACTGCGGAGCAGATTAAAAGGGCCGTCCGGCCCCGATTGTATTACCTGGCGCGCACGGGGCTGATCGTATTAGAAAACACGCACAACATGAAGGGTGGCTCGATTTATCCTCAAGAAGAGGCCGAACGCGTCATCGCCTTTGCCCACGAACAGAAGATCCCGGTGCACTTGGACGGCGCGCGGATCTTCCATGCCGCGGTAGCGCTCAAAAGACCCGTGAAGGCCCTCACAGAAGATTTTGACTCTGTGATGTTCTGCTTCTCTAAAGGGCTGGGAGCGCCGGTAGGCTCGATGCTCCTTGGTAGCCGAGAGTTCATTGAGGAGGCTCGAGTCATAAGAAAGCGCCTGGGGGGCGGAATGCGCCAAGTGGGCATCCTGGCCGCGGCCTGTCTTTATGCCCTGGAGCACCACGTGGAACGGCTGAAAGAAGATCACGAGAACGCCAAGCGTCTGGCTCAGGCGCTCGCCGAGCTCGACGGCGTAGAGGTTACCCCTCCCCAGACGAACATCGTCATCTTCGAACTGAAAGAGATGCCCGCTCCCGCCTTCACGCAAAAGCTCGAGCGCGAGGGCGTGCGGGCGATTGCCATCAGCGAGAGGAAAGTGCGCCTGGTGACGCATCTGGACGTAGATCGAGCAGACATCAGGCGGGCGATTGCGATCATGCGAAGAGTCCTCTCCTAGACTGTAGACTGCAGGTGAAGGGGGCATCCATGGCATCCATCGAAGCCAAGTTGAGGGCGTTGGGCTTGGCCTTGCCGGAGGCGCCGCAGCCCGTGGCGGCTTATATTCCCGCCAAGCGGGTGGGGGATCTCGTCTTCGTCTCCGGCCAGGTGCCAGTGCGAGACGGCCGGCTCGTCTATACGGGCAGGGTGGGAGCCGAACGTACTCCGCAGGAGGGCTACGAGGCCGCGCAGCTGTGCGCCCTGGGCGCCCTAGCCGTCGTGAAATCGCTAGTGGGCTCCCTCGACGAGATTGAAGAGATCGTGCAAGTCCGGGGCTTCGTCAACTGTACGCCGGAGTTTTCCGGGCATCCTGAGGTGCTCAATGGGGCCTCAGAGCTGCTCGTCAATCTCTTCGGGGAGAGGGGCCGACATGCGCGCGCGGCCGTTGGAGTGTCGAGCCTGCCTAGAGGGGCCACGGTCGAAGTCGAGCTGATCGTGCGGGTGAAAGAATAAAGAGAGAGAGAGAAGGCCGCCCAAGGGTGAGAGGACGGCCTTCTCCAACGGACTTATTGCACCTGGATCTCGATCGGCTCGGGCCCCTTAAGAGACTGCTTGAGAGGAACGGTCACCCGCAAGACCCCGTCCTTGAACTGGGCCTGGATCTTCTTCAGATCCGTTACGGCCTCCTCCGGCAGGAGGAAGCTGCGCTGGAATTGGCCGTACGTGCGACCCATGTGGAAGTAGTTCTCCTCGTTCACCTCCTCGGAGCGCTTCACCTCACCGCTGATGAGGAGGCGATGGCCCTGGACGCGGACGTGAACGTCCTCTCGACGGACGCCGGGAAGCTCCGTCTCGAAGACGAGGTTCCCGTTCTGCTCATAGATGTCGGTGGCGCCCAGCATCGTCATCCGAGAAGGTGCCATCAGCAAGGACGGGAGCTGCCAGCCGCCCACCCCATTGGAGGACCAGAGGTGGCCAAAGAGCCGCTCCTCCAAGGCCTCAAAGTCTCGACGAATCTCATCGATCAGTCGGAAGGGGCTGAGCCACTCACGCAACGCCAGCCTTGCCATCGACCATCACCTCTCTTCTTCGGGTTCTGGATGTCATTTTAGCAGTCTCATCACTTGACTGCTAACTCATCGGGTATTATATCTAGCAGCAGCAATCCTGTCAAGGGTCAATTGGCAGTCAAAGGAAGAGTCTGCTAACAGGGGAGGGAGTGGCCGTGGTGGGCGAAATCTTGCTCCTATTGCTCTTCTTGTCGGTGATCGGGCTCACCCTCTGGACGATCTTCTCCGTCGACGGGAGGAGCCGAGAGCGCAGGCGCCCCAGCTGATCTTTCAGGGCAAGAGGACGAACTTTCCGGTGTGCTCTCCGGCCGCCATCAGCCGCTGGGCCAAAGGGGCCTCTTTCAGCTCATAGCAGCGATGGATGACGGGCCGGATCTTCCCGTCGAGCACCCAGCGGAGCAAGGCCTCCAGCTCGTGCTTCTCGCCCAGATAGAGCCCCAAGAGGCTCAGGTGCCTAAGATACGTCTGATGGAGGCTCAGCGTCACGTCCAGGCCTGTCAGTTTCCCGCAGAGTAGGAGCCGCCCGCCCTTCTGCAAGAGCTGAAGACTCTTGGGGAACGTCTGGGATCCCACGGAGTCCAGAACGACTTCGATGCCGCTTGGCCCTGCGAACTTCCTGACGGCTTCCACGACGTCATCTCGATAGTGATTGAGCACTAGGTCCGCTCCTAGCTCCTCAAGACGTGCCCGCTTCTCCTCTCGCCCGACGGTGGCGATCACCCGAGCTCCCAAGAGCTTGGCAATCTGGAGGGAGAACGTGCCCAGGCCACCCGAACCGCCCCAGATGAGAACGTACTCCCCCTCTTGGACTCTGCCCACAGTGACCAGCGCATGATAGGCCGTCAGCCCCGCCACCGGAAGAGTCGCCGCCTCCTCAAACGAGATCCCCTCCGGCAGAGGGATCAAGCTCTCCTCCGGCACGCGCGCATATTCAGCGTATGAGCCGTCCACATGCAGCCCAAGATACTTCCAATTTAGGCAGAGGGCGCGCTTACCCTTCCGGCAGAGCACGCATTCACCACAGGCGAGGAGCGGCCAGGCGAGCACCCGATCCCCCTTCTGAAAATCTTTGGCCTGTGGGCCCCTGCCCTCGACCACTCCGACGATGTCCGCCCCCGGAATGTGCGGAAAGGGTATGACGACGCCAGGATAGCCCTCACGGACAAAGAGATCGATGCGATTTACGCTGGTGGCCTTCACCCGCACGAGCACGTCTCGCTCGCCCAGCTTGGGTTGCGGGTGCGCCCTCTCGTAGAGCAGCTTCTCGACGCCCCCGTGCGCTCGTAAGACGATGGCCCTCATGGTGCTCCATACTTTACCCCGCCGGGGCCCGACTGTCGAGCGACTTGTCTTAGAGGCGGAAATCTGCTAGGGTAAGCGTGAATCACCATGAGCAGGCCTCTACAGATCGGGGAGACGGTCCTTGGTGAAGTCATTGCGATTAAGCCCTTTGGGGCCTTTGTCAGCCTGCCTTCCGGCGATACCGGCTTGATCCACATCTCGGAAGTGGCCGAGGAGTACGTGAGAGATATCAATAAATATCTAGCCGTCGGAGAGGAAGTCGCGGTCAAGGTCATCGGCATCAACGAAGAGGGCAAGTACAATCTCTCCCTCAAACAGGTCACCTCGCAGGACGAGGAGGCCGTGCGCTATTTCCTTAAGGTGCAGGAGTTCCGCAAGGCCCTGGAGAAGCGTCGAGAGGAGCTGCAATTTGAGACCTCTGGCCGCCGGCTGGCCCGAGAGAGGCAGAAGATGGTCTCGTCCTCCCGCGCATCGCTCCTCAACTGGATGAAACAGGCCCGCAAGTCGCTGGAGAGAATCCAGCGCCGCAGCGACGAGCGCAAGAAATCGTATGATTCATTCGAACTTTAACCATGGCTGAACTAAGAAGGCGCACTGAGATCAGCATGTTGGACACGGCCCGCTACTTCTTCGATCAGGCCGCTGATCTTCTCCAACTCGAAGAATCCCTACGGGAGCTATTGAGATACCCAAAGCGGAAGCTCATCGTCACCTTTCCGGTGCGCATGGATGACGGCCACGTGCGACACTTCGAGGGCTATCGCGTGCAGCATCATCCGGTTCTTGGGCCCACCAAGGGTGGCATTCGCTTCCACCCAGAAGTGACCCTCGAAGAAGTCGAAGCTTTGGCGATCTTGATGGCGTGGAAGTGCGCGGTCATGCATCTCCCCTTTGGTGGGGCCAAGGGGGGCGTGCGTTGCAATCCCAAGGAGATGAGTGAGGGGGAGCTAGAGAGACTCACCCGCAGATACGCAGCTGAGATCGCCTTCATGATCGGCCCCGATGTGGACATCCCGGCTCCGGATGTCTACACCGGTGAGCGGGAGATGGCCTGGATGGTGGACACGATCAGCATGCATCACGACGGCCAGTTCATGCCAGGGCTGATTACTGGAAAACCCAAGGTGCTTGGCGGCTCAGAAGGGCGAGACACGGCCACCGGTCGCGGCGGCTTCTTCGTGGCGCTGCAGACGCTCAAGCATCTGGCCATGCAACTAGAAGGGTCCGCGGTAGTCATCCAGGGCTTCGGGAACGCGGGCTCGGCGATCGCCCAATATTTACACGAGGCCGGGGCCAAAGTGATGGCCATAAGCGACTCTCGCGGCGGCATCTTCAATGATGAAGGAGGGCTTGATCCAGGGGCCGTCAAGCGCCATAAAGAAGAGACCGGCTCCGTCGTGGACTTCAAAGAGGCTGAGAACATCACAAACGAAGAGCTCCTCGAGCTTAAATGCGATCTCTTGATCCCCTCGGCCCTGGAGAACCAGATCACACGTGAGAACGCCGAAAAGATCCGGGCCAAGGCCGTGATTGAGATCGCCAACGGCCCCACGACCCTGGAGGCGGATCGCATCCTCCATGAGCGGGGCATCCCCGTGGTGCCCGATATTCTAGCCAATGCCGGCGGGGTGACGGTCAGTTATTTTGAATGGGTACAGGATCGCGCGTTCTATTTCTGGAGTGCCCAGGAGGTCGATGCTCGCCTGAAGGAGTTTATGGATCAAGCATTCCAGCGGGTGTGGGAGACGCACCTCAAGGAGAGAGTCGATTTGAGGACAGCCGCCTACATGGTGGCAGTGCGCCGGGTGGCCGAAGCCGCCCGCGCCCGAGGCTTATACGCTTGAGCGAAGCCGAGAGCTACTAGCGGCAGCTTTTAAGGAGGTGGAAGAGATGGGCGAGCGGGCTCTGCTTGCCCTTCCGTTTATTGGAATTCTCCTGTTGGTGGCGGGGTGTGCCATCTTCCCGCCAGAGCCGGAATCCCAAATCACAGGCTATGTGACCAACTCCGGCAGCGGCGAGCCGGTCTCCGGCAGCCGCGTCTTTCTTCATGGGCTTACGACGAATTTCTCGACGGTCACCATGACGGATAGTCGAGGACAGTTCAAGGTGCGCGTGCCACCCGACCGCTATGAGATCCAGCTCTCTAAGCCGGGCTATGCCGGCAGCTGGGTGATCGGGCTAAACGCCCAGACCCCCACAGAGATCCGAATCATCCAGCGAGAAGTCTTCAACCCCCGCTGGTCGACCCGCCCGCCCCGCCTGGAGCTTAGGGGCGTAGGGGACGGCGATCGCTTCCAGGGGGAGATTAAGTATCGCGTAGAGGCCTCCGGCGAGAACGACATCCAGTTCATCTATGTGGCCCTGGGCAAGACGCCTGGCTCGGCGTTTCTGACGGCCCCGCGGCAGATCTTCCAGGAGACGCCGACCACAGGCGATCAGACCTTGGATCCCGCCGCCTTTGGTGCCCGAGGCCAGACGACCTTTGAAGTCGTGGTCTATGACATGAACGGCAATCGCACTCATCTCATCCGCGAGATCACCGTCGTGCCCCCGGAGGGCCCGGTCAATCCTCCCCAGGAGCTTCGGGCCATCGCTGTCACGCTCGGCCAGCAGATCGGCTTCTTCGGGATAGATAAACAGGCGGCACCCGCCAGGGCCAATCTCTACGTCGAACTCAGCTGGAGGCCCAGCGGAGCGGACCTGACGGGCTATCGAGTCTATCGCAGTTTCGATGGAGAGAGCTTTCAGCCCATCGCCCAGCTTGGGGCAGGACAGCGATTCTACACGGACTCGGATGCGGCTCTCGCGGTTGGCCGAAGGGTCTACTACCGCGTGACGGCCCTTCGCGGAGGAGACGAGAGCGAGCCGTCGAATACCGCCTCCACCCGGCCTCTGGAGGCGTTTGACGTGCGCCTGATCAGTCCCGCCGATGAGGCCAGGAACATCCCGCGCACTCCTACGTTCCGCTGGGAGCCGACCCGCAAAGTCGGCCGCTACCAGATCTATGGTGTTGTGCTTTGGGACACGGTGTTGGGGGATGCCGCCTTCTGGGTCACTCCCGAGCCGCCGCAGTTCCTCATCAATCGCACGAGCTGGCGCTGGAACGAGGACGGACGGATGACCGCAACTCCATGGGAGACTCTCCAGCCGAATCGCATCTACGAGTGGGAAGTGGCCTATGCCCTCTCCGTCGATGATCTGGAGAATCCCACGGCCGTCTCGGTAGCGGCCAATCGCCTGGGCCTGGAGAACGAGAAGATCCCGATCCGGGCCATCGGCATCCCGGCCACGCAGAACTTCAGCTTCACCACGCGCGACTGAGAAGGAGGGATGAACGATGAAACTCTTATCGATGAGGCTCTTCGGGCTGGGGCTGCTCACAGGAATTCTGGGGGTGCTACTGGGGTGCAGCTTGGCCCTTCCCCGCCTTGAAGTCAGGGGATCTCAGGCCATAAGAAGCTCAGAGAGCTTCGGGTGGTTCGAGGGGGAGCTCCTCCTCGGCTATGAAGACGAGTCCGCTCTTCGAGCTATGACAGCACGCCTTGGAGGGCGAGTCATCGAAGAGATCCCCCAAATCCGCGCGGCCCTCGTGGAGTTGCCCAAGGATCTGCGCGTGCCTGAAGCCATCACAACGCTTCTGCGGGAGCGCCCTCGCGGCTTGCGCTACGCCGAGCCCAACTACATCCGCACGCTCATCGTCCCTCGGCCTACGGATCAGGGGGCGATCGCTCAAGAGGCCTCTTCCGGACAGCTTGCCGGAGATCCCTTGCGGCCGCGCCAGTGGGCCCTCGATGTGATGAGGGCTGAGCGGGCCTGGGAGCGCGCCACTGGCCGGGGCATAATCATCGGCATCGTGGACACGGGCATGGACGGGACCCATCCGGAGCTTAAGGGCAAGCAGCTTCCCGGCATGGATTGTCTCACCGGCCAGCTGCACCCTCCAGACTCCGACTCCTCCCAAGAGTGGGATATCCACGCCACCCACGTGGCCGGGATTGCGGCCGCTTGGGGCAACAACAATGAAGGGATCGTGGGCATCGCGCCCGACGCCCAGATCATGATCGTGCAGATCTTCAACGCGAAACTCGTCACGCGGCAGAATACTTCCGGCTACGTGGGCGATGCGCGGGTCGCTAAGTGCATCGTCTGGGCCTCTACGATGGGGCCGGACGGCCTAGAAGACTCCGGCGATGAGGCCCATGTGCTCAACAACAGCTGGGGCGGGCGCGGCTACAGCCAGACCCTCAAGGATGCCATAGACGTGGCCTTAGAAAACGGCGTCGTCTTCGTCAACTCGATGGGAAACTCTTACGAGGACGAGGTGCTCTATCCGAAGAACTACCCCGGTGTGCTCCCCGTAGGCGCTACAAACCCCAAGGACAAGAAGGTCGACTTCTCGACGATGGGAGCCAATATCTCCGTGGGTGCCCCGGGAGAGGACATCCTCTCGGCCTGGCCGCTCTGGGACAAGAAGCCTACCGGAGAGCCCTATGGCTATCAATACCTCAGCGGCACCTCCATGGCCGCTCCTCAAGTGAGCGGCGCCCTCGCCCTCTTAAGAGAGCTCTTCCCGGAGGCCACCCCCTATCAGCTGCAAAAGATCCTCGAGAGAACGGCTGATGACATCGAGCAGCCAGGGTTCGATCGCAAAAGCGGCTACGGCAGAATCAATCTGGCCAAGGCCACTCGCACGACCCGCCTGCCCGAAGACGGTGCCCATGTCATCATTAAAGTCGTGACGAAGAACAGGGCGGACACGAACCAAGACGGCATCATTGATGAATCTGACGAGCAGCTCGGCCTGCCCTTCGTCGATGTCCTCTTGCGCCAGCAGGGCGTTGAAAGATATTTCGCGCAGACGAACGCCCAGGGGGAGGCCCGTTTTCTGGGCATCGAGCCGGGCGACTACGAGGTCCGCGTCAGCGGAGGAGATGCCATCATCTACCGCTATCGCCTGGCCAATCGCCTCACGCAGCAGGGCCAACTGCGGGCAGTGAGCGGCCAGACGACCCAACTCACTCTGGAATTCAACACCCGTCTGAAAGTCTCCATCTCCTGGCCGGAGCCGGTGGATATTGATTTGCTCATGGGCGAACCCCGGCCCGGCGGCGGCGACCCCCAATGGGTGAGCAGCAAGACCGACGCTCAATGGGGAACCTTCCAATCAGAAAGGAATCGAGAGAGCTACACGCTCTCGGACGTCCACTACCCCGATGCCGTCTATCCCATCGCCATCAGCGCCGAACACGCCTCCGAGCCGGCCAACGTCACCGTCGTCGTCGAGCAGAACGGGTTCATTGAGAGATATGGCCCCTTCGTGCTCCATCCCGGCCAAGTCCTCCCCTCCTCGGAGTGGTACAACTGGTGGGAGAACTTCCCGTCCCCGGAAAGGGGCTTTGAGGAGAAGGGCCCCGGAGGTCCCTGGGTCTATTGAAGATCTGTCTATTAGCCAGCGGCTCCAGTGGCAACTGCACCTACGTGGCCGCTGGGAATACGCAAATCTTGATCGACGCGGGCATTAGTCTCAGCCGCATCGTGCGCGCTCTTGAGGAGATCGGGGCTGATCCCGAGGGCATCGCAGCCGTCATCCTCTCCCACGAGCATGGGGATCACTCTCGTGAGTTGAGCCGTGTGGCTCTAGAGCTGGGATGCCCCCTGTACATCAGCGAGCGCACGCTGCCCTACGTCCGCGGCATGCTCACGAACCACGAACCCGTGCGCATCTTCCGCGTGGGCCAATCCTTCTCGATGGGGGATCTTTCCATTCGCACCTTCCGCGTCTTCCATGATGCCGTCGATCCCTGCGGCTTCCTCCTCGAAGGGCCTGCCGAGCGGGATGGAGGGCGCGCGCGCTTGGCCATCGCTACGGATCTGGGATGCGTGACGCCTCCCATCCAGCAGCTCTTGCGCGAGTGTGAGGCTCTGGTCATTGAGGCCAACCACGATCTAGAAATGCTCAGGAGCGGCAGCTACCCTTGGGACCTTAAGCAGCGCATTCGAAGCCCCATAGGACATCTCTCCAACGACGCCGCGGCCGAGCTGATCGCCGAACTCACTCAGCATGGGGCGCTCAAGAAAGCGATTCTGGCCCATCTTAGCCAACATAACAATCGCCCCGAGCTGGCGCTCGGGACTGTCCTAAGACGCTTGGATGGCCTCTTCCGCTGTGAGGTACATCTGTCCTATCACGATCGGCGGAGCGAACTTCTGGCCATCTGAAGGACCTTCAGGAGAGGACAGAGACGACCTTCGCCAGTCTCCGGCGTTTGTCGAAATCCTCTGAGGCATGGTGTATAATGCCCATTGGAGAGGGCTTGGTAGGTGGCTGCCAGGGTTTTGCCACGCTTCCCACCTCTACTAGCGTGGATTTTTCCCCAGCAGCACCCCAAGCTCTTTCTTTTCCTTCTGTGCCTGCTCGTCCCCAGGGGCATGAAGTTGCATGCGGGTGGGCAAATCGATTAGACTTTTGCCACTGCCGGAGCAGTGTGAGCCATCATGAACAGACTTGGAAATCTCGCATTGATTGTGGCCACGGGGCTCGTCATCGCCTATCTGGCCTCGGAAGCCTGGTCCCTCTGGCAGAGTTTTCAGCCGCTGCCGGCCGAGTCGAGGCCACATGAGCCGTCGGACGACCTCAGGCGGACCCCAGAGCAGACCGGATGGATCGTCTTCAAGGCGCAGGGATGCCTGGCCTGTCACAATCTCGATCTGGTCGGAGGCGCGCTGGCTCCCTCCCTCGATAACCTGGGCGTGCGCCGTGGAGATGCCAACTGGCTGCGCGAGAAGATTCTCAATCCGCACGCGAGCGTCCCCGGCACGTACATGCCCGCGTTTCGCCATCTCAGCGAACGAGAGCTCAACGGCTTAGTGGAGTTCTTAAAAACTCTCACGCCAAAGCGCCAGAGCCCGGACAACACCCGCACGGCAACGATTGAGATCCCCAAGGATGAGCCGGGCCAGCCAAGATTTTCTATGGTGCAGATCGAACGCGGGAAAGAGCTCTTCCGCGCCCAAGGCTGCCTCGGCTGCCACACGATCAACGGACTCTACGAGGGAGGAATCGTCGGACCCAACCTCACTCATGAAGCTCTGCGGAAGCGTACGGATGAGTGGCAACTACGGCACTTGATCGACCCGCTCTCCGTCTACGTCGTAGGCGACACTCCAGGAGTTCCCTGGATCATGCCATCGTACCGCCAGCTCTCTGAGGATGACTTATGGGCTCTGGTAGCCTTCTTGCAGAGTCTCAAGTGATCAGAGGGCACACTGCCGACTTGAGAAGAGCTCATCGGCACGCCCTTTGAGATCTTGCGCAAATCGTTTGGCCCGCTTATTCCAAAAGATGTAGCGATCGCCCAGGGGGGCTTGTAGCACCTCCTCGATGAGTTGATTGAAGAGTGCGCGATCGCCTGCCCTTACGGCATAGCCGCAGGCGAAATCTGCCTTGTTCTCTAAATAATCGGGAGCCAGCTCGATGGCCCGCTCGAAGTGAGCGCGCGCTTCGGCAAGATTTCCGAAGGGCAGCTGGCTGATGAGCGATCCCAGGGCTCGATGAGGCCCAGCGGCAAAATACGCTTCGTCCAGTTTGAGCGAGCGCTCGAAGCTCGTCTGCACACAAGGCAGATCGCCAAAGCCTCGCGACAGCCGCTCTGGGTCGGGGAGCGTATCCAGCCACTTGCCCCAGTTGTTCCCCGCCCAGAAGAGGCCCGCGATGACGCGCTCAGCCTCTGGGATACCTGGCTCCTCTATGGCCTTCTGGAGAACCGGAAGGGCCGCACTACACAGCAACTCAGGATTCTGCGGAGATGGCACGCCCAAGCGAGTCAGCCCCCGGTCGCGACCCCTCTGAAAGGCCTCGCGCTTCTCTTCTTTCGTCTGCAAGAACTCAATCCCCAGCATAAAATAGCCCTGCGAGAGGCGATTCAACGCCTGCTTGTTAGAAGCGTCGATCTCTAAAACTCGCTCATAGAGCCGAAGAGCTTGGCAGAGCTGAATCTCGTCGAAGTCTTCGTCGTCATGGAAGGCTTCCTCGGCCTGAGCCATCAAAGTTTGCACATCTGCATTCGTCTCCGACCCTGTTGTTTTCAGGCACTCCTCAAAGCTCACCCCTTGGGCCTTTGTGTTGGTCATCATGAGGAGCGTGCCCATGGCGAGTAGGAGCGATTTGGATCGCATGAGATCACCCCATCACGACTTTTCGCCTACGGCGCCGCGATACATCTCTTGAATCTCTGCGGAGCTGGTAGCTTGCTCGGGGCTCTTGTCCTCGCGGAAGCGGACGAATCTCGGGAAGCGCAGGGCAATCCCTGGCGCATCGTCCGAGTTTGCTCCACAGGTGTGAATCGGACTCCGCGTGAGCTCTGCTCCTTGGACTTCCAACACCAACTTGGGGGCAAACCAGCGCGTGGGAACGAGTTTCGAGTAGACCCGCGCCGGTCGCTCCTCACGCTCATAGGGCTGGAACATCTCCGGCAATCTTGCTAATTCTTCATCGCTGAAGCCGGTACTCACTTTGCAAAGCGTCTCGAAGCGATCCCGCTCGGGATTATACGCCGCACACAGCAGCGCTCCCCATGTGCCGGAGCGCTTTCCTCGGCCGGCAAAGCCCCCTACGACCACCAGATCGAAGCTGTCTACGAGTTCTTCGGAGTAGTCGCGCTTCCACTTGATCCAGCTCCACTCGCGCGCCCCCGCCCGATAGACCGAGTCCGGCCCACAGGACTTCGCGATGATCCCCTCCAAGCCTCGCTCCACGGCCTCATTGAAGAAATTCTCGATCTCTTCGAGATTGGTCGAGCAGAGCGCCTGAGCTAAATCGACTCGCTCCGCACGCCGGGTGATCCTCTCCAGCAGCCTGCGCCGCTCCGGGTACGGCCGCTCCATCACGCTCTCGCCGTCCACATAGAGCACATCAAATAGAAAGAGCTTCGTCGGGATCATCTCGACATATTTTTCGATGTCATACTTGCGCTTGCGACTCATCAGCACTTGAAACTCCTGAAATTCATCGCTGGTGCCCGGCACCAGAGCTACCACTTCGCCCTCGACAATGGCCTCATGGCCTTGAAGGTACTTCTGAATATACTCGACGATATCGGGGTATTGATGCGTGATATTTTCGAGATTGCGCGAGAAGATCGTGACACGCGCGCCCTGCTTGTGGCACTGGACCCGCTCGCCGTCATATTTGAACTCCACGGCAAAGCCCTCAGGCATCTTCGCGCAGATTTCATGGAGAGTTTGAACGCGCTGGGCGGCCATCATCTTGATGGGATGGCCCACTTGAATCTTGATTCTTTTGAGCCCCTCGAGGCCCATCGCGGCCAGCGCTCGGGCGATCAACCCGATATCCCCACAGAGATTGTAGGCTCTTTCTAAGAGCGCTTTGCTCTTCTTCTCACCGGCAAACGCCACGGCCAAGGCGTTTAGAATCGTCATCGTGCCCACGCCCAATCTCAGCGTGCCCAACGCGATCCTCACGATGTACTTGGCCTCCAGCGGCGTGGATTTCGAGAGCAGATCCGCCAGGAGATTGAGCTTGGTCTCCTGAGAACCCTTTCCACTGGCCCGGGCGATCTCTAAGAGCCGATCGTGGACCCTTTTCACCGTCAGCTGCTCCCCTTCGCTGGCCTCCCTCTGAAGGGCCAGTTCCGCGACGAGGCCGTAATCGCCCTGCTCGATATAGAGTCGATCGATCTGAGCTCGTTCTTTGCCGGAGGCCCGGGCGACGGCCTCCGCCATGAGCTTCTCGCCGATGTTCAGATTGACATCTTCGTACTCCGCGGCGACTCTGCCTTGGACGAAATAGCTCACCCGATCGATCACATCCACAGGGGTCTTGCGAAAGAGCTCAGAGAGGACTTGAACCAGCTCGTTGCCGGAGGTGGTAGCCTCCAGCTTCACAAACGTATCCACCAGCTGGGTGAAATCCAAGTCTTTGCTGGCCATAGGGTCTATTTGGATTTTAAGCTCCCCTGATGCGCTCTGTCCAGCCCGAAGTCCCTCAGGGCTATGGTGGTCACTAAGCTTTTTTGTCCGTTGAACTGGTTCGGCTTACAATTCCCCAGCGGGAGGCCAAAGATGAGGGCGTTATCTAAGCAGCAGCTGGAAAAGCTCCGGGCTCTGTTGGGGCCTGAGAAGATCTCGCAGAATCCCTCCGATCTGGCCGCTCATGCGCGCGATGAGTCGGCCCACGGCGAGTTCCCTCCCGATGTGATCGTCTACGCCCACTCGACGGAAGACGTCTCCCAAGTGCTCAGATTCTGCCATGATGAGAAGATTCCCGTGACGCCCTGGGGGGCGGGGACGAGCCTGGAGGGCAATCCCGTGGCCGTCTTGGGCGGCCTCTGCCTCGACCTATCGAGGATGAATCAGATTCTGAAGATTCAGCCGGAGGATTTCCAAGTGACGGTGCAGCCGGGCGTCGTGCTGCAGGAACTCAACAAGCGCTTGAGCAAATATGGGCTCTTCTTCCCGCCGGACCCCGGAGCCCCCTGCACCATCGGTGGCATGGTGGCCAACAACGCCGCGGGCATCCAAGCTGTAAAATACGGCCCGACGAAGAACTACGTGCTCAAGCTGGAGGTCGTGCTCGCCAATGGGGATGTGATCACGTGCGGCACGAATGCCTTGCGCACGTCATCCGGCTATGATCTGTTACATCTGTTCATCGGCTCCGAGGGGACCCTAGGCGTATTTACGGAGATCACATTGAAACTGGCTGGGCTTCCGCGGGAGGTCTCCGCGGCCACGGCCTCTTTCCGTGCGCTTAGGCAGGCCACAGAGACGGTGGTGGAGGTCCTGCAGGCGGGACTTGCGCCTGCGGCCCTGGAACTCATGGACGCCATCACCGTGCGAGACATCAACGCCTTCAAAAATCTCTCATGGCCTGAGATGCCTACGCTCTTTTTAGAATTTCGCGGCAACGGGCCGGAGGTGGCGGAAGACGTCCGCCTGGCTCAAGAGATCTGCCAGGACCACGAGTGCCTTTCGTATCAAATCGCCATGGGACGCCCAGAGCGCGACCGGCTCTGGGAAGCAAGACATCATGCGTATTATGCCTCAGCGGCGGCCAATCCCGGCAAGCGCGCGATCGTCACCGACGTGGCGGTTCCCATCAGCAAGTTTCCAGAGATGGTCGAGTTCTCCCGGCAGAAGCTGGCCGAGCACGGCCTGAGCGGCCCGATTCTGGGCCATGCGGGCGATGGGAATTTTCATGTGGGGATCTTCTACGAGGATACAGCCGCAAGCAAAGCCAAAGCCCATGCGGTCAACGAAGCCATAGTGTTGCACGCGCTTGAACTGGGCGGCACGGCCACCGGCGAGCACGGCGTGGGAGTGGGCAAGATCCGCTTTATGAGAGCCGAGCACGGCAAGAGCTATGAATTGATGCGACAGATCAAAAAACTGCTTGATCCCAACGGGATTCTCAATCCGGGCAAGATCTTCGATGAGAGAAGCTAGTTGCGTATCGTCACGGGCACGAGCACCGAAGCACGCACGCCCTTGGCGTCTGTGACACTGGCCCGTAAGAGGTATGTGCCGTTGGGGAGCTTCGTCGTATCCCACAGGGTGCGGAAGCCGTCTTGGTAGCTGCGATCCACACCGATCTCTACAAAATGCTTCCCATCGCGGGAGTACTCAAAGAGCGCGAAGCTGAAGCTCTGTAGATCTAAAAATCCCTCGGCCGTCACGCTCAGTTCTATCTGGCCGGAGCAGACGCTCTGGGGGCAGAAGGAGAGCCAGCGGACTGTGGCCTCGGTCACGTGGACGATAGGGGGATTGGCCGGCGGATTGGCCGCGGCGGAGAGTTGAGCCTGGAGTTGTCCCAGAGCCTCTTTCGTCCGCTGACATTGGCTGGCCCGCAGATGGGCGCGAGGCTGAGGGGTCACGCCGGAGCCCTTCATGAGATTCATGGGATCGCTGATGGTGTCTGCCAAGCCGTCCTCGCCCGGATGAGCCAGCCCCAGGTTGTGACCCAACTCATGGGCCAACGTCGAGATCATCTGCTTGGGGGTGATGCCCTGGAAGAGGGCACCCCAGCGGATGATCACATAATTGGGCCAGCCACTCTCGCTGAATCCTTCGATGTCCCTAAGCTCTCCTTCCCACAAGGTGAGGATCCTTGCGCCGACGACGAGCACGTTGAACGCTTGAGCCGCACGCGGCTCCTTCTCCTGAGCGGCCTGCCACAGAGCAAAGGTGGCTTGCCGCAAGAGATTTCCGGCCTCACGGCCGTGGTAGATCATCAGGCCCCTCTCATCCTGGAGGAAGAGCTTTTCAGCGAGGGTCCCACCGGAGACGGACACGCGCTCGGGCTGGACCACCCAGACGCCCGCTAGAGAGAAGCCCACGCCGCACTGATCCCAGATGCCCGAAAGCTTGGGTAGAACGTACGCTTGAATCATGGTCAGCACATTGGGACGGGGCTGCCCCAGCAGGCTGCCCTCTGGAATGGAAGCCCCTTCGGCTAGAGCGGTCTCCCCGTCGTCCAGAATGAAGACGTTCAGCGCGATCTGTTGACCGATGGGGAGAACGCGTTGCTGCTCCTCATCGAAGTTGTATAGCGGCGGCTGCCCACAGGTGAAGCTAAACGGAACGGACTCGCTTCGCTCGCCCGCCGCATCGAAGAGCGTCACAGCCAGCGTGATTTGCTGGTCATACTCAGTGCAGCGGAGCGCGAAGCTCATTTCTCCCTGGGCGGTCGCCCCGGCGCGCACAGGAACGTTCATACGATAATACCGGCCATCGAGCACATCAAAGCGGGCATAGAGAACATCTTGATCGGGATCTTGATAGCGCAGCTGGCCCATGGCCGTAGCGTTGATCTCAACGTTGGCCGGAAAGCTCAAATCAGAGATCGTGGGAGGCGCAGCCCAAACGTTGAAGATGAACACAAATGGGATGCTAGCTAAGAAGGTCAGCCACCAGCCGACTCGTCTGAGTCTAGTCTTCATGGTCCTTCGGCAGCCCGGCTGCCCTGGCGCGTATGCGCTGTAGGCCCGCGGCTTTGTGTCCCTCGGATTTCTCCGGGTTTACCCTTATCGGGACCGTCTTTCAGCTCCTTTAACTTTTCAGGGTGATTTTACTTTAGCGCACCCCACTGGCCTTGTCAAGTATTCTGGCATACACTCAGGGAGATCTTTCGCCATCGTGCTTAGGAGGAGAGCATGAGGGAAGAGCCTGTCAATTGGGGAGACGTCTTGCGGGCGGCCGAGATCTTGAAGGGCGTCGTCCATCGGACGCCGGTGATGAGCGCGCGCACGCTGAACGAGCTCTGCCACAATGAAGTCTTTCTGAAATGTGAGGGCTTTCAGAGGGCGGGGTCCTTCAAATTTCGAGGGGCCTACTACGCCATGAGCCGACTCTCCCCGGAGCAGAGGCACCAAGGCGTGATCACGTTCTCATCAGGCAATCACGCGCAGGCGGTGGCGCTCAGTGGCCGGATTTTAAAGATTCCCACAGTGATCGTCATGCCCGAGGATGCGCCGCAGGTGAAGATCGCCGCCACCCGCAGCTACGGCGCGGAGATAGTCTTCTACAATCCAGAGGCAAGTCGGCGAGAGGAGCTAGCACACGCGTTGATGAGGGAGCGCGGCTTGACACTCATTCCACCGTTTGATCATCCCGATGTGATCGCGGGAGGGGGCACAGCGGCCCAAGAGCTCTTCGAGGACGTAGGGCCGCTAGATTATCTCTTTGTGCCCTGTGGAGGAGGAGGGCTATTGAGCGGCTCAGCGTTGGTCGCTAAGGCGCTTGTGCCTCAGTGTCGCGTCTACGGCGTAGAGCCTGAGGCACATGATGACGGCAGACGTTCTTTTGAGAGCGGAGCGCTTCAACGCCTTGCGCAGCTTCCTCAGACGCTGGCAGACGGAGCGGCTCGGATGTATTCGCTGGGCGAGCTGACGTTTTCCCTCATCCGTCGCTATGTGGATGGGATGCTCACGGCCTCCGATGGAGATCTCGTGCGCACGATGCGCTTTCTTTGGGAGCGGCTCAAAATCATCGTGGAGCCCACGGGGGTACTGGGATTGGCTCCGCTTTTGGGCGGGCGTCTTGAGATTCGCGGAAAGCGCGTAGGGGTGATCCTCAGCGGGGGAAATGTCGATTTGCAAAGAGCTTGTGAGCTATTTGCCCGGAGCCATTGACGGGGACGCCCCCACAGGGATATACTCAACGCATCGCCAAGGAGCTCCTATGGCCAAGGCAGTCAAGCTGCGCAAGCCCAAAATTAAACGGCGAGGACCGGAGAAAACACTCATTAAGCTGCGTATAAACGACGAGCTTCATGAGATCTCCGTTGAGCCACGTCGCACTCTTCTTGATGCCCTGCGCAAAGATCTCGGACTCACGGGCACAAAGAAGGGCTGTGATGAGGGAACTTGTGGGGCTTGTACTGTATTATTGGATGGAAAACCCATCTATGCGTGTCTGGCTCTGGCGATCGAGTGCGAAGAGCACTCTATTGAAACGATCGAAAATCTCTCAAAAGATGGGAAGCTACATCCCATTCAGCAGGCTTTTATCGAGTGTGATGCACTGCAGTGTGGCTTCTGCACGCCAGGCCAGATTCTCTCGATTAAGGCGCTGCTCGATTCAACCCCGAATCCCACACCTGATGATATAAAACGTGCCGTGTCGGGGAATCTGTGCCGCTGTGGGGCCTATCTCAATGTCCTCCGGGCGGCTCTTCGGGCCGCCGAGCGCCTAAGGGCCAAAAGCTAATATGGCACGCGTCGTCAAGACCCAAGTCGAGTTCGAGGGGCGCTTCTTTGAAGAATATATTGTGATCGAAGGCGAAGACGTCCCACCCTGGGGCCGCGACGAGAAATTTTCTATCGTGGGGACGCCCCAGTCCCGAATTGACGGCACGGAGCGCGTCACAGGAGCGGCCAAATTCACCCACGATATTCAAATCCCTGGGATGCTCTACGGAAAGATTCTCAGATGCCCGCACCCGCACGCGCGCCTCAAGATGCTCAATATAAGACAGGCGGAAAGATTGCCCGGCGTGCGAGCCGTTCTCTCACATCTCAACATGCCTAAGATCCCCTGGCGCATGGGCCAGACTCTTTTGTTCGACGAGACGCTGCGCTACGCCGGCGAAGAGGTGGCGTGTGTCATCGCCGACGACGAAGAGATTTGCGAAGACGCACTCGAACTCATCGAAGTTGAATACGAGCTTCTGCCCTTCATCACAGATCCCCTAAAAGCTCTGGAGCCCGACGCGCCCAAAGTGCACGAATCGGGCAATCTCTGGGGCGGCGCTCCAGAAGTCTACCAACGCGGCGACCTCGAAAAGGGCTTTGCAGAGGCAGATCTCATCGTCGAAGGGATGTTCAGGACGCAGACGGCCCTTCATAATTGTCTAGAAACCCACGGCAGCCTCGCGCTCTGGGAGGGGGATTCGCTCACCCTCTGGGACTCCACCCAGCACATCTTTGGGGTGCGCGATGCGGTAGCCCAAGCATTGGGGCTGCCCAAGCACAAAGTGCGCGTCATCAAGCAATACATGGGCGGAGGTTTCGGCAGCAAAAATCAAGCCGGGAAATACACGGTGATGGCCGCGCTCGCGGCGAAGATGACGGGTCGCCCTGTGAAGATCCTGCTCGATCGACACGAAGAGAATCTCGCCACGGGCAATCGGCCCTCGAGTATCCAGACGCTCAAGATCGGGGCCAAGAGGGATGGCACACTGACGGCGATTTATCACAAATCGATCGTGAATCTGGGAGCGTATGCCACCTGGGGTGGAGGGACGACCGGCCCGACGCGCCGACTCTATGCTTGTGCCAACGTGAAGACGGAAGACTATGGGGTCTTCACGAATCTCGGCCCCTTCAGCGCGTTTCGTGCGCCCGGCTATGTGGAGGGCACCTTCGCCCTCGAATCCATGATAGACGAGCTGGCCTGCAAGCTCCATCTAGATCCCTTGGAGATCCGCCTGCGCAATTACGCGGAAAGAGATCCGGCCACGGGTTTCCCCTATACGACCAAAGGCTTAAGAGAGGCGTATGAGCGGGGAGCCAAGCTGATTGGCTGGCGGACGCGCGAGCTCATCAAGCGCGAGCGATCCAGCCCAGCCCGAAAGATCGGCTTTGGGATGGCCAGTCAGATCTGGGGCGGCGCAGGCGGCCCGCCGGCTTATGCTCTCGTCAAGATCAATCCCGACGGCACGGCCGTAGTCATCACCGGCACGCAAGACATTGGGACGGGCACCAAGACGGCTCTGGCACAAATAGCCGCGGAAGCCCTCCATTTCCCCATGGATCGGGTGAGGGTGGAGCTGGGGGACACGCAGCTGGGCGTCTATTCGCCCTTGAGCGCGGGGAGCATGACGCTGGCCTCCGTGGGGCCGGCCGTACGCGCGGCCGCCGAAGACGCTCGAAAGCAACTGCTCGATGTCAGTTCTCAAGTGCTGGGAGTGCCCAGAGAGCATCTAAAGATCGAGCAGGGCGAATTTCTCGCTGCGCGCTCAGGCGAAGGCGA
>JBBIOR010000001.1:48939-69428 GCA_037443265.1 Candidatus Fraserbacteria bacterium
AGGCGAAGGCGAGCGCATCCCCCTGAGAGCGATCTTCGAGAAATTAGAGAATTTTATGGTCATAGGCCGAGGAGCCCGCGGCCCCAATCCCGAAAAGAAGAGCATCAACACTTTTGGGGTACAGTTTGCCCAAGTGGAAGTCGACACCGAGACAGGCCAAGTGAGAGTTGAGAAGATCGTGGCCGTGCACGAGTCTGGGCGCGTGATCAATCCTTTGCTCATTAAAAGCCAGCTCGAAGGTGGGATCATTCAGGGCTTGGGGTTTGCGCTTCTTGAGCAGCGCTTAGTGGACCCGCGTCGAGGCCTTGTGGTCAACCCAAGCTTAGAGACTTATAAAATGCCGACCCTCTCAGACGTGCCAGAGATTCTCGCTGAGATGATCGACCTGCCCGATGTTGAGATCAATAATATTGGCGTGAAGGGTGTAGGCGAGCCGCCGATCATCCCCACAGCCGCGGCCATTGCCAACGCCGTGGCCGATGCCTTGGGCGTGCGCATCTACGAGTTGCCCCTTACGCCCGATCGCGTTCTGAACGCGCTGGAGTCTCAATGAAAAACTTTCAGCACGTCAATGCGCCAGATTTAGAGACGGCGATTGCGCTCTTGCAGGAGCCTGGCGCCAAGGCCATCGCCGGAGGCACGGATCTTCTGATGGAGATGAAAGATCGCATTCAAACGCCTGCGTTGCTCGTCAATCTTAAGGCGATTCCCGATCTCATCTTCATCAAGGAAGATGAAAAATTCGTGCGCATCGGGGCTC
The DNA here is from genome assembly GCA_037443265.1 of Candidatus Fraserbacteria bacterium. GTDB lineage: Bacteria > Bipolaricaulota > Bipolaricaulia > RBG-16-55-9 > RBG-16-55-9 > JBBIOR01. The sequence continues at coordinate 49,700 of JBBIOR010000001.1, forward strand.
TTACCACCCTAAGCGATCTCGAATCTCACCCGCTCATTCGCGAACGCTATCCCATTCTGGCGCAAGCAGCCTCGCTGGCGGCGACGCCGCAGCTGCGCAATGCTGGAACCGTGGCTGGAAATCTCGTACAACAAGTGCGCTGCTGGTATTATCGCCATCCCGAGGTGAACTGCTGGCTCAAAGGTGGCGTGGAGTGCTATGCAGAAGAGGGAGTGAACGCCCGTCATGCCATCTTTGGGAGTAGTCCCTGTATTGCGGTCCACCCTTCGGATCTCGCGCCCGCATTGATTGCGCTGGATGCCCAAGTGCGCGTCGTGGGACCCGAAGCGGACGGAGAGCTTGCGCTCGAAGAGATCTATCGCTTGCCCGATGAGCGCCTGCGAGAACGGACAGCGTTGGGATCCGCTGATCTCATCACGGAGATTCTCATACCCAAGCGTCCGGAAAGCTCTCGGGGTGTGTTCTTGAAGGTGATGGAGCGGGCGACGTGGTCGTTTGCCATCGTGAGCGTTGCAGTGCAGATCGACTTTGACGGCGAGCACGTGAAGAATGCGCGCATGGTGCTGGGGGGTGTAGCTGGCAGGCCCTGGCGAGTTCATGAGACTGAAAAACTTCTCCAAGGGAAAGTGCTGGATGAGGAGTTGGCCGAGCGGGCCGGTGAGGCCGCGGTGGCGGGCGCGCAGCCACGGGAATATAACGCCTACAAGATCCCACTGACGAAGAGCTTAGTAAAGCGGGCGCTTCAGAAGCTGGCCGGCTGAGGGATTCATCAGAAGATGGCAGAAGCAGAAAAAATACCGTTATTTCCGGGTGGCCAAGACAGGGGAGGTCTGGGAAATCGTCGAGACGATCGTGTTACGCAAGCGTCGGCTCCAGAGCTGAACAGCTGGCGGGAGGAGATTGAGCGCGGCCCGGTGGCCCGCTATCTGAGAGACCTGCAAGCCCCTATGGGCCTCAAGCCGACGTTGGTCTGCCGGGTGGAGGTTTCTTGACATCTTCGCCATATATTTAGTATGGTAGTAGTGTATGGAAGGAGGGCTGACGATGGGTTCTATAAAGCGCACATACGTCCTGCCACCCGATCTGCTGGAGAAATTCGAGGAGGAAGTGGAGCCAGGCCGTCGTAGCGCGGTCATCACAGAATTGCTGCGCCAATGGCTCGATGAACGGAGGCGTCAGCGTCTGCGGGCTCAGGTGATCGAGGGCTGCCACGAGATGGCGGACGTGATGTTGGAGATCGAGCGGGAGTTCCGACCGTTGGATGAGGAGATCGATCGTGCCCTTGGCGACATCACTCCGACGCGGTGATATCGTGTATCTCCAACTCAGTCCGGTAGTCGGCTCCGAGCAGGCCGGTACCCGTCCGGCCTTGGTCATCTCACCCGACGTCATCAACGAGCACTCCCCGGTCATCTTGATCGCTCCTCTCACCAGCAAGAAGACCGAGCGCGTCTACCCCTTTGAAGCGGTGATTGAGCCCCCTGAGGGAGGTGTGAAGCGCCGTTCCAAGGTGATGCTCACGCACTTACGGGGCGTTGACAAGCGACGAATTACTGATGTATACGGGCATGTCGGCGAGGAGACGATGTGGCGTGTGGAGGATGCGCTCAAGATAGCCACAGGTTTGGTCGAGTTTTAACATTAAACCAAGGAGGTAGCGCATGGGCATTCCCGATTATCAATCTATCTATCATGCTCCCACTTCTTGAGTTTTTGAGTTTGCCGGAGATGGGCGCGAGCATACTGTGCATTTCTCCAAAGAAGCCAGGGAGTATGCAGCCAGCATTGATAGCAAAATCGTCCTCATCGATGGAGAACGATTAGCAGAGCTGATGATAGACTACGGAGTGGGCGTTTCCCGAGTTACTTCCTATGAGATCAAGAAGATTGACCAGGACTACTTCACCGAGGCATAGTTTGCGCGAGAGATTGATTATAGTGGAGCTGGTAAGACGCAGGCCGCAGAGGGCGCAGAGTCTGGGATAAACTCAACCAGTGCGGCTCCGGCAAGATCTGGATCGAGAGAGATGAAGAAAGCCCTGCTTCTTGGGATCGGGACGCTGCTTATCGTCGTGCTTCTCTTCGGCTGCAGCCAGAGAGAATCCCAGAGAGGAGGCGAGTCTATGGCCTTCACCCTCACCAGCCCGGCGTTTTCAGAGGGCGCGCGCATCCCAGATCGTTACACCTGCACCGCGGAGGACCTCTCGCCCCCTCTGACATGGAGTGGGGCGCCCTCCGGCACGCAGAGCTTCGCCCTGGTCGTAGAAGACCCCGATGCCCCTGGAGGGACCTTCATCCACTGGGTGGTGTATAACCTGCCCGCTGTGGAGATGCAGCTGCCCGAAGGAGTGCCCCAGACGGAGCAGCTGGAGGGCGGGGCCAGACAAGGGCTCAACGACTTCGGCTCTTTGGGCTATCGGGGGCCCTGTCCACCCCGGGGCAAGCCCCATAGATATTTCTTTGTGCTGCAGGCCCTGGACACGACCCTTGCGCCCCAGGCACAGATGACCCAGGCCCAATTGGAGAGGGAGATGCGGGGGCATGTGCTAGCTGAGGCACGTCTTATGGGAACATACGGCCGTTGAGACCTAGCTGGAGCCTCCGGACGACCAACGCGGGCGCAGGTGGTGGGGTCAGCTTGCTCGCCGGGGTGCGCTGCTAGCGGGCCAATAAGTAGCGCTCGAGAAACTCGGCTGCAGCTCTATAAGCTTTCAGCTCGTTGTGGCGCTGGGTGAAGCCGTGGCCTTCATCTTCGAAGACCAGATACTCGACGGTGCCGCCACGGGCTCGGAGGCGCTCGACCATCTGGTCCGACTCGGCTTTGACCACGCGCGGGTCGTTGGCCCCCTGAATCACTAAGAGCGGACAACGGACATCATCCACATAAGTGATGGGCGAGCGCTCCCGCAGAAACTCCCGATCTTCGTCGGGGTCGCCCACCCACTCTTTCATGAAACGCCTCCAGTGTGGCGGCACACTCTTGGCGAACGTCACCAAGTTGCTCGGACCTACGACGTCTACCGCAGCCGCCCAGTACTGAGGCAGGCGCGTCACGCACGAGAGCGTGGCGAATCCACCGAAGCTGCCGCCCACCACCCCGATGCGTTCGGGGTCTACCCAGTCGAGCCTATGCAGAAATTTGACGGCGTGCTCGAAGTCTTTGAGTTCACCGCCGCCCCAATCCCTACGAATGAGCTTCTGATACGACTTGCCGTAGCCGGTGCTCCCTCGATAGTTAGGCGATAGAACCCCGATCCCCCGGTTGAGCAAGTACTGATAGAAAGATTTGAAGTTGGGCAGCTCTTGGACCTCGGGGCCGCCATGGATCGCCAGCACGGCAGGGCAGCGCTCGCCTGACTTAAGTCCTAGCGGCTTGTAGAGCCAAGCCGGGATCTTACGACCGTCCCACGTCTCGTAGTGCACGAGCTCGGGTTCCACTAGATCTTTTTCGGGGATGTTGCCGAGCATGGCAAAAGTGATTTGCCGGAGCCTTCCCCGCTCGAGGTCGAGCACATAGAGATCCTGCGGGCGGCGCGAAGTGTTCAGCCAGAAAGCCAGAAAGCGCCCGTTGGGGGAGAAGCGCAACTGAGCCCCTAAGCCCGCAGAAAAGATGCCCTGGGGAAGCTCCGGCAGCGGCAGCAGCTGCTGTCTCCTAAGATCGCGCACATAGAGCTTGTGGACACCGTCTTCGTTGACCACCCAGGCTAAATAGCGACCCTCGCGGGAGAGCTCGACAGTTTCGACGTCCCAGTCGGGGGTCTCGACCCAGCGCCGCTGGCCCTTTTGTAAGTCATAAAACGCTAGGCCCTTAAACTCACGCCCCTCATCCGTGAGGAGATAGAAGCCGGAGCCGTCAGGGAGCCACGGGCCGGGGGAATAGACCACTTGGCCCTCGTGAGGAGTTAAATTTTGCGCTGCACCCGAGGCTAAATCCACGAGCAAAATGTCTTGGTCCGTGTTGCTCTTGACGTTGAGTGCGAGTAGCTTCTGACCGTCGGGCGACCAGTTGCTGACGGCATAGTATTTACCGTCTCCCAGCAGCAGGCGCTTCTCGCCCCTTTTAAGATCGAGCACCCACAGGTCCATGTCGGTGGGCACGCGCTCATTGCACCAGTAAGCGATCTTAGCCCCATCGGGCGAGAAACAGTCTTGATGAAAATAGTACTGAACTTTGGGGTTGTCGGTAAGGGGTTGGGGCCAGCCGGTGCGCATGCGATAGATCTGATGGAACTCCGTGCCGTGGCGGTCGGCCATGAACAGAATCTCCCCTCCCGTAGGCGAGCAGCCGATGCTCCGCACGGTCTCTTCTTCGAAGGCCGTGAGCTGATAGGGCCAGCCCCCGCGGACCGATTGGCGCCAGAGATTGAACTGACCCGAGGTGTTCGCCACATAGAGCACCGAACGGCTGTCGTGCGCAAAAGTCATGTCGCCGTAGCGACGGACAGCGAAGAACTGTTCAAACGCATAGCGCGGCGGGCAGCGCAGACGGACCCGCCTGGACGAATAAGCAGTCGCCATAGACAGATCACTATACCCCCCGATGGCGCTCGTTCGTGGCAGCACCATCACGGTGTTTAGTATCTTAAGTACCACAGATTGAGAGGGTCGTCAAGTTGAGTGTTTGAGCCCGATGAGGGATGGTAGAGTCGGCTAGTGAGGGAGGGGGAGGACCGCGAAAGTGAGGGGAGCCTCATCGGAGCTTTTCGGAGTGGTAGCTCTAATCAAGATCCGTGTCTCTCCGCTGGGGGCATCTGCGGGGGCTTTTATAAGAAGAAGAACTTCTCGGCTCTCCCCAGGAGCGAGCAGCGTGTCAGTCCCTGGCGCAAGCCTGAGCTCCCAGCCGCTCGGCAAGCCCGGCAGGGAGAACTGTACCGGGGCAGCCACATTCCCCGTGTTGACTACTCTAAAAGCATAGCGGCTCTCTTGGCCCGCTGTGATGGAGAGCTGTTCTCCAGGCAGCCGCAGCTTCACGCGCTCCGCCCGGCCGATCTGGACGAAAGCCATGGCGGAAGCTTGGAGCGTCGCGTCGTTCTGCAGGCTAGCCGTTACGCTCAGGCCATACCTGCCCGGCGGGGTAGCTGGCGGAATCTGCACTGTGAGAAAGATCTTCTCCTCGGCCCCCGCCTCTAAGTCTAGGCGAAGGGAAGCGGGCATGTCTAGCAGCGTCCAGCCCTCCGGAACGCCCAGCCGGATCCCGTAGCTATCGGCGCCTGCGCTTTGGTTGCGCACACTGAAGACGTGGGTGACGAAGTCCTCAGGCAGAGCCATCTTGGCAGAGCTCAGCAGGCGCACCTGGAGCGGCGCTGGGGGAGAGAAGTTTCTTATCGCCAAAAAGCTCACGAACCCCATCACAGCCAGCGCGGCTATCACGATCAAACGCTTGCGCCTCATGGCCTCACCGGACCGGCACGATCTTCGTCAGTGAATTCTGTAAACCGTCATTATCGGTGACAACCAACTTAACGGGGAAGTCACCCGCCGTCAAGAAGACGCGAGTGACGACCTTGCCGGTGGCATCGATGGCGCCGTCGTTGTTGAAGTCCCACTCGTATTGGACAATCTGGCCGTCAGGGTCGAAGGAGGGCGAGGCATCGAAAGTGACGATCTCGCCGGACTTGGGACGCTGAGGTATGAAGATAAAGTCGGCCACGGGCGCAAACTTGATGGGCCGGGGCCTCTCCGCCGCGCCGAAGTTTATCCTAATGATCTCTTCCGGCTTAAGAGCGATAGAGACTTCCCGCGGAGTGGTCAGCTCAAACCCTTTAGGCAGCGTGGTGAGGTCTAGCGCGAGCTGATACTCCCCCGGCGGCACGCGGAAGAGAAAGGCCCCGTCGGGGCCGGTGATAAATTGCGTGCTCTGGCGCCCGCTCAGGACGATTCGGACGTTGCCGATGCCGCCCTCGCCCGGTTCCCGAATGCCGTTGCGGTTGGCATCATGGAAGACCGCACCCGTGATGGCGCTGACTCTTCGTAGGGGGACCTCCACGAAAGTCACGCGGCCCGCTTGCACTGTGACCGGAAGGGGCAGCTGGATCTTAGACTCTAAAAAGGCGGGCAACTCGGGCATATTTAGCGAAAAGCTCCCCGGCTTGATGGGGGGGAGTCGAAAGCGCCCTTGGGGATTGCTGAGCGCTTGGCCTTCGTCAAGCGTTACAATCAGATCGGGTACGCCTTCTTCTCCAGGATCGAAGCGCTGGTTATCGTTCTTATCGATGAAGACGACCCCCTCCACTCGGCCTCGGACCGGAACGGCTTCCACTTGAATCGTAAAGGGCAGGTTGAACGTAAGCGTCGTGCTCAGGCCGATGCCGGAGTCCGCAAAGCTCGCTTCAAGAACAGCCAGTGAGAGGGAGGTCAGACCGAAGGTGAAGGTGATCCCGCTGGTTTCGGTGCTCCCCGCGCGGCTTCGAAAGAAGCTTGCGGTCAAGAAGGCCCCTTCCCTGGGGCGCAGGGTCAGCGCCACTGACTGCCTGAGGGTGTCGCTTTGGGTCAGGGCAATATTATCACGCTCTTGCGTTTGCGCATTCGAGAAGGTCAATGAAAGCATGTTGAGGGAAACGTGGACGTTGAGCGATAGCCCAAACGTCAACTGATCTGTCGGGAACAACGTATCCCCCAGGCGGTGCTCGAGCCTCAAAGTGGTGTCAAAGCTGAACGGCTCTAGGGACGTGAGCAGACTGGCTTGCCACTGGTTGATGAAGATCCCCGGCAAGGCAGGATCCCCAACAATATTGGTCTGTGTGAGGCTCCAGAGAAAGCCGGAGGAGAGCTCTAGGGGTCTTAGGGAGAGTGGGAGGCTGAGGGCGCTCGTGAACGAGAGGCAATTTCCGAATTTGGCCCCTGCTCGACTGAAATCAAAACTCAGCAGCGGAGGGGCAGGGTTCAGTAAGAGGCTCACTCGAAAGGCGCTATCGCTAAAATTAGTCTCGAGGGCCCCGGCCCCCTCCAAAATCAAGCTGGCCGGTATTTTTAGCGGTAGCTCCCAAGGCATAGCGACATCGAAGATGGACAGATTTTGAACGTCATCTCTGAGTGCTAATAGACCCACTCCGCCCCTTTTAGCTCGGAAGGCCGCTTGAATGGCACGCTGCAAGCCGTCTTGGGAGGAAAAGAGGCCCAAGCTCACCAGAGGATGCAACAACAAGAGGGTCCTATGGACTGGGGGGCTGACGAGGCGGACCGGCGGGAAGTCCGGGGCACTCCCTGTGCTCAAGCTGAGGGAGAAAGCGCCGATGGAAAACGCGGGCAGAAGGCCCACAGGGATCGTACTCGAAAGCAGTATGTCGCCCGGCAGCTCCCCCGTGATAAACAGCTTGGAAGTGAGTGAGTCCAGAATGGGAGGATTGAGCGGTTCTATAGTACTAAACAGACTAAAGAGGGCGGGCAACTCCAGGCCCAGAAAGGTGGGAACCTGCTCGAAGGGCAACGGCAGGATCGTCGTCAACACCCGCGCCTCCGCGAAGACCCCGGGCATCGCCGTGGAGGTTGCCCGAAAGAGCAAGGTATCGCGACCGGCCCTGGCGGCCGCAGGAATTCTCAAGGTCACTCGGACTTCAGCGCGCTCCCCAGGCACTAGCTGCACCCGCTCCGGCACCACCGTCGCTAGAAAGTTACTACTAGAACGCGCGCTGAGCTCGAAGATATCTAACACGTTCCCGCGGTTGATCACGATGAAGAGGTACATCACAGTGTCATCAGGCTTGGCTTGCTGGCCTGGCGGGGGCTGGATCACGATGCCAGCTGCGGGTAACACCTCAACGATGGCTACTCCAGCGGCCTGGACGGTCGGATCGGTCCGAGAAGTCGCTTGCAATTTGATCTCATGCGGGCCCGCCTGGACCGTAGGCGACACAGAGATGGTGACAAAGACGCTCTCCTGAGCCCCGACTCCAAGCGTGACCACAGGCGGCGCAATCCCGATGAGCTGAAACCCCTCAGGCAGAAGGGCGCGAAGATCGTAGCTGTCTGGAACCGTTCCGCGATTAATTACGGTGAAGACGAGGGTGACGAAGTCCCCGGGGCTGGCTGTCTTCGGCGACGGAGGGATGACCTGCCCCCCAAGTTGCGGCTGGGCCGCTGCACTTACAGCGAGAAGAAGAGCCGTAAGGAAGCCCAAAACGACCCAAAAGCGCAAGCAAGCCCCCTTATCCTAGATCTTAGGCGGGGCTTTTAGGGGGCACAGTAATCCAGATCACCCTCTAAAAGAAGGGGGCCTTGACAATGCGCCCTTTTTACGCTAAATGTTAAATGAGGTTTCATCCGACAAGGGCAAACCCAGCGAAAGCTGGGGACGCAAAGCCACGGGCCTACACTTACAAGCAAGGCAAAGGTATGGCGGCCGGGTTGCCGAAGATGAGACACGGTAGAGAGTATTTATTGCTCTTCTTCATGCTGCCCGCGCTCGGCTTCGGGGGCCTGGCACAGCAGAGCATAACTATTAGCGTTCCGCAGTCACTGTTTTTGGATTGCTCGACGAGCCTTACTCTCACCCTCATACAGCCCATCCCTCAAGGCGCTTTGAAGGTTGGCAGCTGGAGCTGCAACGTGGATGCGCTGACGAGGTATCGCCTCAACTCCATCTTGGTTCCGCTTGTGCCCAACAGCCTCCATGTGGGCGACTTCGCCGCTATCTGCGTCTCAGCCACCGGCGGGGGCTCACCCCGTTGTGCGACGAGCACGGCTCTTTCGGGCTCCGATCCTGATACCCGACGCGGAATCGGAGGGAATACAGCCGGGACCAAGGGCGCTGACTTCTTCGGCGAGATCGTCCTCAACGTGAGTGAGCAGAACGCAGCCGCGCTGCCGGCTAGCTATATCGGTGTGATCATCTATTCGGTCACCGATCTGACCCCCTAGATAGAGCCCCCTAAAACTTATCACAATTTCTCCTCATGAGCGATCTAGATTACGTTCAGGACTTGACACCTTCCCCGTTCCATGCTAAAGTTCTTCTGACTCCGTTAAGGGCAAACCCGTAGCGATACGGGGGCGCAAAGCCGCGAGTCTGCGGGCGGCTTCCTTGCTGCCTTTATGCAGATAGTCAGGTTGCCGGAGATTCTCAAGGGGATCTCCGGCTCAATTTTTCAGGAGGTCCCCCCGAAGAAGGAGGTAATGGACTATTGAAAAAGCTCAACAAGCTCTTGGTCGCTGCGTTACTCGTGTGGCCGCCATTTGGGCTCGGGGGCCTATCCCAAACGACACAGAACGTCAACGTCACCGTCAATCAGTCCCTATTCTTGGATTGCTCGGCGTCAGCCACTATCAACTTCAGCGTCACGCAGACCCAGATCGAGGGATCACAGCCGTTTACTATCGGCACTTGGTCTTGCAACGTGGACGCGCTGACGAAGTATCGTCTCAATTCCACTTTGACCACGACCACCACAAACATCACCAATGCGGATGAGAGTGACTTCAGCGCCACCTGCACCTCCGCCACGGGCGGGAACCCTGGGGCGAACGCGCCTGCTTGTGATACGACGAACACTTCGCTCTCAGGGACCGACCCGGCGACCCGACGCGGAACCGGCGGCAATACAGCTTCGACAACCGGGGCAGACTTCTCGGGCAACGTCCGTCTCAACGTGAGCGACTGGGACGTAGGCACGCTGCCGGGCAGTTACCAGGGAACGATCACCTATACCGTCACCGATACGACTCCGTAGAGGCCGGGTTCCCGCATGACGACAGAGAACGGGCATACAGGGCCGAGGGAGGGGGCACATGGTGAGCAGACGGTGGGCATCCACGGGCACGCGGCTTGCGCTCCTTCTGGGCTTAGGCAGCACACTCACGGGCCTATTCCTGTTCGTCTGGGCCGCCCAGCAAGGGCCCAACTTCGCCACCACCTTGGGCACGCTACAGCAGTGGGGCGGAAGCGGCAACGCTCTAGGTGCCCCCAACAACAATTGCGCCAGCGAAGGCACGGCCGGTGACAGCATCGATCTAACGGGCTTTGGCTTCAGCATTCCTGCCTCTGCCATCGTCAACGGCATCATCGTCGAGCCTAAGTTTGCGGGCAGTGCCGGGGGTACCCGTGTCACAGTGCAACTTCTAAAGGCTGGTGCCCCGGCCGGGACCGGGAAATCAACTACCCGCCCAAGCGGCGCCACCACTTGCTCTACGAGTGCCTTCCTTACGTTGGGTAGTAGCACAGACTCGTGGGGAACTACCTGGACGCCCGCGGACATCAATGCCGCGAACTTTGGCATCCGCTTCACCAAAGATGGCGGAGGAACAGCATTCCTCGATGCCGTCCGCATCACCGTGGATTATTCCGATGTGATGACGGTGAGCCTCGTGGCCGGGGGAACGCTCCATGCCACCGTGGCGAAAGCTGACGTCGAAGCAGGCAGGATCGAATTTCTCGGCCAGACGACCTTGAAAGTTGTCTCCACCAAGAACTGGTGCGTTCGGGCCAGCTCCTCCGTCTTGAGTTTTCCCACAGGGGCCGACGACCCTACGGCCAACTCTGTTGAGATTAGAAACGAGGCGGGCACCTTCACCCCCGCTGGAACTTCAGCTGGGGTCAGAGTGAAGACAGGTACTCCCACGTCTGCCTCTGGCGTCACGTTCAATGTAGACCTCCGGGTGGTGCTTAGTCTCTTCGGCGACGGGAAGATCGGCTCGTATCAGTTTAACGTCAGCTACACGATTCTAGAGAACGTGGGAACAAATTGTGCTTAAGTCACCGAAATTTGAGGAGTGTGAGCCGGTTTGACTCATCTCAAGTACCGATGGAAATTAGCTCTGGCTGCGGCTTGGGCATGGCTGATAGTAGGCCCGTCTGTCACCTGGGGGCAGATAGGTGTGTCCGCGCTGAGTGTGGACGTGACCCTAGCCCCCGGCGGGAGCTTCACCGGCGCCTTCGAGGTCCTTAACAAGAGCCCAAAGCCACGGGAGTTCAGGGTCGAAGTGAAAGACTACGAGCGCAATATGGAGGGAGGCCTAGTGACGAGAGACGCCGGCACGCATCCGCGCTCGCTGGCCAAATTCCTCTGGGTCACGCCGCTTTCCTTCACGTTGCAGCCCGAGCAGAAGCAGCCGATCAGCTTCACCATCAAGATCCCAGAGGGCGAGAGCGGACCCCACTGGGCAGCCATCATCGTCACCAGCCCCGTCCCAGCCTCCGAATCCCAAGGCCAAGGAACCGATCCGCAGCAGATCCCTATCACTCTCGGAGCTTCTGAACAGTTCATCATCAAGATTCGGCATACCGATCCGACGAATGCCATCAGCCATGGGCGGATCACGAGCACGCAGGTCTTATTGCCCGAAGAAGACAAGCCGCTGAGAGTGATCATCGACTATGAGAATATCGGCACGACCTTCCAGCAGCCCAAAGGCGAGGTGCGCTTCATCAACTCCCGGGGAGAGGTGGTGGCGAGAGTCGAAATCCCACCCTTTCCGATCTTACCCGGGGGCCAGCGCCGGTTGGAGATTCGGTTAGACCAGAAGCTCCCTTCTGGGGACTACGTCGCCGTGGCGATCCTCGATTTCGGAGGCGACTTTCTGCTGGGAGCTCAGACGCGCTTCAAGATCCCTTAACTGCCATGGGATACCCCCACCCCCACCTTCGGACACAGCGCCTGCACCACACACTGTGTGCACTTGGGCTTTTTAGGCACACAGACCGCCCGCCCGTGATCCTTCATCAGCCACGGGAGACGCGGCCACTCGCTCTTTGAAATTAAAGCCATAAGATCGCGCTCGATCTTCTCCGGGTCTCTTTCTCTCGTAAGCCCCATGCGCTGACTCAGACGAATCACGTGCGTGTCCACCACAATGCCCTCGACTCTGCCAAACGCATGGCTGAGAATGGCATTGGCCGTCTTGCGCCCGATGCCCGGCAGCTTCACGAGCCCTTGCAGGGTGTCAGGCACTCGGCCGCCGTATTCTTCAACTAGAATCTTGCAAGCACTCTGAATCGCTTTGGCCTTATTACGATAGAAATTGACGCGCTGGATGTCGCTCTCTAGCTGCTCTAGAGGCGCGTTCGCATAGTCTGAGGCCGTCTGGTATTTCCCAAACAGCTCGGCCGTCACAGCATTGACCAGCTCATCGCGCGCCTGAGCTGAGAGGATCGCCGCCACTAAAAGCTCCAGGGGATTGCTGAAGTTCAAATAATACTTGGCATGAGGATAAGCCACCTTGAGTCTTTGCAGGATGGCAGAAGCTCTTTCTTTCTCCGTCACGCACAATCATCTCCCAAGAATATGGACACAGCCTACAGAGCCAGTCGCAAAGCGGCCAATCCCAATGTTATGCTGGAGCGCGATCTCGGCGCTTTTCACTTGGACCGGCCCGGCCTCGCCGCGCAGTTGCTCATAGAGCTCCACAATTTGAGCCACGCCCGTGGCCCCCAACGGATGCCCTTTGGCCAATAAGCCCCCGCTGGGGTTGACGGGCCTTTCGCCCTCCAGATGAACGCGACACTCTTCTAGCAGCTTGACCCCCTCCCCGGGCCGGGCGAATCCCAAATCTTCATAGCTTATAAGCTCTGTGATACTGAAACAATCATGAATCTCCGCGACGTCAATATCTTCAGGTCCCACGCCTGCCATCTCGTAGGCCTGATGGGCCGCCCGCTGAGTAGCCGGAAAACTCGTGAGATCCCCACCCCGCACGAAGCTGTCCATCGAGAGCCCTGAGCCCAACACATACACGGGATCGTCCGTGTAGCGCCGAGCGATCTGGGCATGGCACACAATCACGGCTGCCGCCCCGTCCGTGATGGGACAACAATCATACAGCCCCAACGGATACGAGACATAAGGGGCTTTCAGCACGTCTTCCAGGCTGCACTCGAATCTGAGATGCGCATGGGGATAGAGCGAGCCGTTGTGATGATTCTTCACGCTCACCAGCGCGACTCCCTCGCGCGTGACCTCGTATTTGTGCATATAGGAGGTAGCTCTAAGCCCGAAGAAGGCCGGCATCGTCACCCCGCGCCCCAGCCAGAGCCTCTTTAGATCCGCTCTCTGGATGAGCCCTCCCGGCTCATCATGCATCTTCTCTGCGCCCACCACCAGCGCAACGTCATAGACACCCGAGGCCACGGCCAGACACGCCTGACGAAAGGCATCGCTCCCCGTCGCACAGGCGTTCTCCACCCGCGTGACGGGAATATCAAACAATCCCGTGGCATGAGAGAGCACTAGGCCAGAGTTGCCCATGACGGGATAGACCGTCCCAAACCAAGCCGCTTCGATCTCCTTGGGGTCGAGCCCTTTGTCGACGCTCGCCAGCGCTTTTAAATAGGCCTGCTCGATCATGTCTTCTAAGCTGAGCGAAAAATGTTCGCCGAAGTCGATCAGGCCCGCGCCCACGACCGCCACCTTCTTGCGAAGCGCTTCGCTCATGGCCCACCCTTCCGCGGCTTAAATTTATAAGAATAGACTCTTAGCCCGCTCTCTTCTTCGTACATCACGCAGAGATCGGCCTCGACCTCCAGGCCCACTCTCACGTCTTCGGGCCTGCACTCGATGATCTCCCCATAGACCCGCGCGCCGTCTTCAAATTCCACAACCGCCATAGGCAGCGGCGTCTGAAAACCTTCGGGCAGACGATGCTGAATCACAAAAGAAATGATCTTCCCATAGGGCTTCATCTGAAACTCTTCAAATTCCACCGGAGCTTTTCCGCAGCGCTTGCAGACGCTCTTCTTCTCGGGGAAGGAGACCCACCCGCAGCTTTGGCATCTATAAGCCACAAGCTGGGCGTTCTCTTTGGCGATGCGCCAGCTGAGCGGACTCGTCATCACTCTCCTCCTAAAAGCCCTACAGAGCGCAGATACGTTGCATAGCTTATATATTCTTTCTGAGCCAGCTGTGCTTCCACGGTCGGAAGGCCTTTCGCAAGGGTGATGGGCCTCTCAACGCGCAGGGCCAGCGCGTCGCTCCCGCCCGGCCCATAGGAGATCGCCAGAATGCGCTGTCCCTCCTGCACCCTCTCCAGAGCCAGCGCTAGATCTACCAGAAAAGAAGCGCATCCGACGAAGCCTAGCTGGGGAAAAGTCGAGACGAGCTTCTTCGCCGCAATCTGGAGCCTCTCCAGCGCGCGCGTCCCCCAACGAAACTCCGGAGGGTGCAGCACAACGCGCTCGAACTCTTCCAGTGTGGTGCCCATCACATTCCGGAGTTGCTCTCCCGCGCCCTGCACGTGCTTAAGAAAGCCCTGCTGCATCACGAAGCGCTCGTCAATAGAGCCATGAAACCTTCCCTCAGCGCGAGAACGTCCAACAAAGCCGCTCGTGTACGATGCAAAACCTTCCAAACGCGCAAATCCTTCTTGGGCCAGCACAACGGCTCCGGCACCCGCTCCATAGCTCAGTTCATAAGCCGAGCCGGGCCGGGCGATCAACTTGTCGCTGGCCACAACCAGGCCGCACTCTATGCGTCCTGAGGCGATCGCATCCGCACCCGCTTGCAGAGCAGACGTGACAGAACGTGTTGAGAGCCCAAGATCTGCCACCGTCGTATCTGGTTTGGCGCCGAGGAAGTGGGCCAGCTGGGCCGCCAAGGCGTTCTCGGCATAGCCACTGGAGACGCTGGCAAAATAGATCGCTCCCAATTGCGGGCCACTGAGATTCGTCTGTGCGAGCGCCGCTTGGGCGGCTTTGACCCCCATGGTGAGCACATCTTCATCGGGAGCGACCACGCCCTTCTCGCCCCGGCCGCCCGAGCGCCCCCAGGCCTGATTGATCTCTTCAACTTTAATGCGATAGCGAGGCAGATAGACCCCAAAGCCTGCAATGCTTGCCATTTCACTCCAATCTGAAAATCTTGAGGGCGTTTTCGCGAAGATATCTGCGTTCCGCTTCTGCACTTAAGCGCAGAGCCCTTACTTGTTCCAGTGCTTCTCGGTGATAGAGCACAGGATAGTCTGTCCCAAAGAGCACTTTCTCCTTGCCACGAGTGTTCATAAACTGCAGGAGCGTCCCGTAGCCCGGCGTGCCCAGATATTTGGGAGCGTGAGCGCTCGTGCCAATGTAAATATGGGGATGCTTCCAGGCGAGCGCGATCAGCTCTTCGCACCACGGCCAGCCCGTATGAGCCGCGACGATCTTCAACTCGGGAAAATCCAGCGCAATATCATCGAGATAGATCGGCCGCCCGAGTTCATTGGGCATGAACTCCGCACTGTGGCCGATCTGTATCACCACAGGCACACCGAGTTCCACGCACTTCGCGTAGAATGGATAATATCGGCGATGATTGGGAGCTATCCCGAAGCCATACGGGTGAAGATGCGCCCCCACAAAGCCCCGCTCTTCTATGAAATATTCTAGACGCTTTACGCCTTCCATGCGCTCTTTGGGATTGATCCCCACCAACCCATAGATGCGCTTGGGAAATCTCTGGGAGAGTGCGGCGATCTCCTCTTCGGGCTGATTCATTTCCAGATGGCTCCAGGGATCGCCCATCTTGAAAGCCGGTATGAGAATTCTTTCAACGCCGGCCTCGTCCAGCTCTTTGAGGAAAGTCTCTGGAGGGCGCCCTGCGCCCTCGGCTATGCGCTCCTGTCTGCCAAAAAGCTCAAAGGCATAGCGGAGCATCTTTGAATCCCGAAAGCGCTTAAGGCCTGCCTCCGTAAAGAGATTGCACCAGTAGTCGATCGCCAGAACCATCACGCGGCCATACTACTCCGAAGCCGGTGGGCCCGACAAGCTTGAAGCACGCCGCGCCCGGCGCATACAATGGGTTGCTCATGTCTTCAAGAAAGATCCGCGTCGTCTTCTTCGACGTGCACGATACGCTCATCTACTGTCGGCTCACTCCGCCCCAGATCTTCGTGCAGCTGTTGGAGGAGGTAGGCAGGGCACTGCTGCCTTCCGCCGTGGAAGCGCTCTACCCCAAGCCACAACAGCTGGAGCAGCTGCGGGCTCAAGCCAAGGGCTGCGAAGACGAGTTCTGGCTCTCATTCAATGCCCAGCTGTTGCAGGAGCTGGGCATTGTCGATCCCAACGGGAGACTCGCCAGGCATCTGACGGAAGGCTTCAAAGACGTGCGCTGGTGGGCCGTCTACCCCGACGTGAAGCCTGCGCTACGCGATCTCAGGGGGGCAGGATATCGCTTGGGCGTGATTGCCAATGCCAGGCATCTGCTGCAGGGACGACTAGGGTATCTGGAGCTGATGGGTTATTTTCAAGCCATCACGTACTCCGAGGAGGCGGGCTTTGAGAAGCCCGACCCGCGGATCTTTCAGCTGGCCCTAGAGCGAATGAAATGCGTCCCTGAAGAGGCTCTTCACGTGGGCGATCGCTATCTCGAAGATATCCAAGGAGCCCGAGGGGCGGGGTTGCAGGCCGTTCTGCTCGATCGGAATAATTCTCAGCCGGACGCAGAGTGCAAGCGAATCCGAAGCCTAGTGGAGCTGCGGGATCTTTTGAGCCAGATCTAGCGCGAAAGCTCCTTCGATTTCTGGGTGGCTCGATCGACGGCCTTGATGAGCGCCACGCGCACGCCTCCGGCCTCCAGCTCCAACAGGCCGTCTACGGTCGTCCCGGCGGGCGTGGTCACTGCGTCTTTCAACTTGGCCGGATGCTCACCCGTCTCCAGCACCATCTGCGCGGCCCCCAGAATCGATTGGGCAGCTAAAGTCGTCGCTAGCTCTCGGGGTAAGCCCACTTTCACCCCACCTTCGGCCAGCGCCTCAATGATGATGTAGCCGTAGGCTGGCCCGCTGCCCGACAGCCCAGTCACTCCATCCATCAGCTCCTCGTTGTCGATCACTTCCACGCGGCCCACCGATGAAAAGATCGCGCGGGCCATCTCAATATGAGCGCGTTGAGCGTATCTTCCGGGACAGAGCACCGTCATGCCCTGATTCACTAAACAAGGCGTGTTCGGCATGGCCCGCACCACCGGCACAGCTCCTGGCAGATGCTCCTCCACAAAGCGCGTGGTAACCGCCGCAGCCAGGGTGATGACCAGCTGTTTAGGCGTGATATGATCCCGAATCTCAGAGAGCACTCGAGCCATATTCTGAGGTTTGACCGCTAAAATGACGATATCTCTCTCTCGAACAAGCTGGGCATTGTCTGTAAGCACAGCCAGGCCATGGCGTTCGGCCATCTTGGCCGCTGTCTCTTTGTGCGCGGTGCTGCCCGCAACGCTCGATACAACGCGATTGCGGATCAGGCCGCTGGCGAGCGTCCCCCCGATCTTGCCCAACCCGATGATCGCTACCCGCTTGTCCTTAAGCAGGCTCATAAGATCTTGCCAAATTATACGAACTCCCGTGCGCTGTCAAGGCCTGCGAGTGCCTCGTCGCTTAAGGTGATATCCAATACTTGCATCCTAGTCGCTTATCATGTATAATCAGCCCTGGGAATTCTAGGGCTCGAAAAGGCAAACCTACCGTGAGGTAGGGGCGCAAAGCTACAGGTCTCACCCGAGACGGCTGGGCTGCCGAAAGCCTCGCTTGAGGAGCAGAAGAGTCAGTTGATAAGCTCAAAGCGAGGTTTTTTCAATTTTTGTCTTCAGAACTTCTTAAGTTGGGCGCTGCGCGGAAGTTTCGGGCTTCTGCTGCTGCTTATCATTGCAGCCTGGGGCTCCTCCGCTCAGCAGCCGATAGTCGGTCCCATCGGCGATTATGGCGATGCCCCAGATCAGCTTCTGGCCAACTACAAGCGCGTCGATCCCCAGAGGCTGGGCTTCTTCCCATCCGCTTTCAAGGGCGCGTCTGATCCCAGCTATATCTTACATCGCTTCCCGCAAGAGCGCGTCTTTTTGGGCTTATCCGTCTCCTCTGAGCTAAACGCCCTGCTGGTCGATCGCGATCTCGACGACGGCTGGGTGCCCGCCAGCTTCTTCATGTGCCATCAGGCCGAACTGGAGATCTTCGTCACCGTGCCGCCGGGAGCCACCCAGGGGCCGATCTATCTCAACGCGCTCTTCGACTGGGACCACGACGGCCGCTGGTCAGGCTCCTCCACCTGCGTCTCTTCCACGCGCGGCCCGCTGAGGGCCGAAGAGTGGGCCATACGCAACCTCGCCCTCCATGAGCCTCCCTATCGCTTGACCCCCGGCTTCATCGGAATCATTAAACTCCCAGCGATCATCACCGGGCCCAAAGAGGGCGAACTGTGGGTGCGCCTCACCATCAGCAGCGAGCCTGTGGACGAGAGCGTCTTCGTCCCCGTCGAGCGGGGCGGGCTGGGCTGGAACGGCCAAGGCGATTTCCTCTACGGCGAGACGGAAGATTATTTCGCGTGTCTGCTCGAGAACCCCAATTCTCCTCTGGAGAGCTGCCCACGGCCCTTGACCGATCAGCCCCCTATAGATCCTCCGCCCACAGGGGGGAGCAATCTGCCCCTCGCCCGCGACGATGCGGCTACGATCTGTCAGGGAACACAAGCGGTCCTCAGCGTTCTGGACAACGACTCGGGCTCGGAGAACGCTCCTCTCGCCATCGGCGATATCACTCAGCCAGCCCACGGCACCGTCACCCTCAATCCCAACCAGACGCTGACATACGTTCCGAACCCCGGCTTCTCCGGCCAGGATCGCTTTACGTATGTGGTGTGCAATGCCGGAGGCCTCTGCACCCAGGCCACAGTCACGGTCACGGTAGCCCCTGCCCCAACCGCCAAAGACGACGCCGCGAGCACCCAGGAAGACGCCCCACTCACTCTGGATCTTTTGGGCAACGACTCGTTGAATGGAGCTGCCGTTGGACAACTTACGCTGACCATCATAAGTGGGCCGAGTCATGGCTCCGTCGTGATTAATCCCAACAGGACTATCACTTATGCCCCGGACTCCAATTTCTTTGGGAACGACAGCTTTAGCTATGCCATTGGAGGCGAAGGGATCTGCTCCTCCAACGTCGCAACCGTCGCTATTGTGATCCAGGCGGTCAACGACCCGCCCTCTGCCCAAGACGACACAGCCACCACCCAGCAGGGCACTCCTGTGACCATCGCCGTGCTGGCCAACGATAGCGATATAGACGGCAGCCTCGACTCCAGTTCCGTAACGCTCCTCAGCCAGCCGAGTCAGGGCACAGCCCAAGTCAACCCTGATGGCAGCATCACGTACATGCCCAAGGCGAACTTCAGCGGCCTAGACACCTTCTCATATCGTGTCTGCGACAATGGGAATCCCGTGCTGTGCGACAGCGCCACCGTGACCATCGCTGTCAAGGCCGCTGCCAACTCCCCTCCTACGGCCAATTCGCAGAACGTCACTACCACTGAAGACACACCGGCAGCGATCACGCTGACATGCAGCGATGCGGACGGCGATCCGCTGGCATTTGCCATACTCACGACCCCTGCTCATGGCACGCTTTCGGGCACACCGCCGAATATCACTTACACGCCCAACGCCAACTTCAACGGCAGCGATAGCTTCACCTTCAAATGCAATGACGGTCAGCTGGACAGCAACACCGCCACTGTCTCGATCACCGTCACCCCGGTCAACGACCCACCACAACTGGCAGCCATCCTTGATCAGACCGTCACCGAGGGCCAGACCCTGATCCTCAACATAAGCTGCACCGACATTGACAGCTCTACTCTTGCTTTGAGCGCAGCCAATCTGCCACCAGGAGCTGCCTTTACAGACAACGGCAACGGGACCGGCACCCTCAGCTACACACCCGACTTCGACACCGTCCAGCACCCTTCTAATCAAAAAGTCTTCAGCGGGGTGCAGATCAGCTGCAGCGACGGCTCCCTCACAGACACTAAGAATTTCAAGATCACCGTAAACGACGTCAA
>JBBIOR010000001.1:69528-85164 GCA_037443265.1 Candidatus Fraserbacteria bacterium
CGGGAACTATAATGGCCCAGATTCCTTTACCTTCCGAGTCAATGATGGTTTGTTGAATAGCAACATCGCGACGGTGACGATCACTGTCACTCCCATCAACGATCCGCCGACTCTTACACCGATTCTCAGCCAGAGTGTGAACGAGGGTCAGACGCTTACACTACTCGTGAGCTGTACAGACATTGACGGCCCTAGCCTCACACTGATGGCCAGTAACTTGCCGCCAGGAGCGACCTTCGCCGACAACGGCGATGGCACGGGTACCCTGACTTATACGCCAGGATTTGACACCGTACAACATCCGGACGAACAGATCATCTTCAGCAACATCAGCCTCACTTGTATCGACGGCTCGGCCACCGACACCGACACCTTCAACCTCACCGTGTACGATGTGAACCGCCTGCCAGATGCTGTCAACGACAGCGCCACCACCAACGAAGACGCGCCCGTGACTGTAGCCGTGCTGGCCAACGACTCCGACCCCGATGGCGATACGCTCACAGTGATCTCCTTCAGCCCAGTGGCCAACGGCACGGTCAGCTGCACGACCGCCGGCATGTGTACCTACACCCCGAGCGCCAACTTCAGCGGCACCGATACGTTCTCTTACACCGTCAGCGACAGCAGGGGCGGCACAGACACAGCTACCGTCACGATCACCGTCAATCCCATCAATGATCCGCCACAAGCCGATAATATCTCCGTAACGACCCCTAAGAACACCCCCATCACCATCACCCTGCCGGTGCGCGATGACAACGGCGATCCACTCACCTGTAGTTTGATCTCGCCGCCGAGTAACGGAACCGTCACCGTCAACGCCAACTGCACGGCCACTTATACCCCCAACTCCGACTTTGTAGGCACAGATCGCTTCGACTACCGCGTCTCCGACGGCCAGCTCACCGATGAAGGCCACGTGGAGATCAGCGTCCTCGAAGATGCCAGCTGGGATAAGAGCAGCCTCACTTTCCTCAATGCCGGCAAGACCTGTGGGGACGAAAAGACCGTCTTCGCCACGGTGAAGAACGTCGGCAGCCCCATGCAGGGTCCTACCCGCTGGGAGCTCTATTTCAGTGCCAGCGGCGACCCGAAGAAGAACGGCGTGCTCGTCGCCTCCGGCGCCATCCCCGCTCTAGACAGCAACGAGACTTTCAAGATCTCTGTGAACGTCACCCAGAAGGGCAATTATAAATTCCGGGCCCTCCAGCGCCCCGGTCATCCCGGCAAGGGCGATCTGTGGTCTGATACCATCCGCTTCGACTGTAACTGAGTATCTAAACAGCGCAGCTTCGCGGTAACCTCCATTACCGCCTGAGTCCGATCAGAAGCCTTACTATATTAGCCATCCACACACCGCGGAGGCTGGGTGTGAAGAGGCCATCTTTATTTTATCTGGCGCTGTTCACAATGGGTGTGCTTGGGCTCTGGCACGATATCGCTCTCTCCGACATCACCGGCAGCTTCGCCGCCAGCATTAGAGCCGACGCCATTCCCTGTGACCTGCTGGATGAACTCGGCTTTCCCAAGGTCTCCGATGAGCCCTGCGAGCAGACTCTGCTGCGCTTCGGCTTCGAGACGGATCTCAACATCACGGTGACGATCAGCGGGCTGACCACTAGCCTGCACAGCCACAGCGGCCTGACGGGTTTTGAAGACCTCATCCTGCGCCTTACGGCCACCTTGGGCGATCTGGATATCCGCGATGAGTTCGTCTTTGGTCAAGCCTTCGGCCTCCTCCAGTCCCTCGACGGAAGACTCATCCCGGTCTGCTATGACGACGGCACCGGCAGCTGCCCGATCTTCTTCATCAAGAAACGAGTCCGACTCGATGTCACAGTGGTAGGGCTCACCTTCAGCAATCTGGCCCTCTTAGAAGATATTAATTTCCCCGACCCTGGAGCGCTCAAGCCCTCAGGAGCCCTCTATACGACCCAATCTCAGGCCTTTGGCTTCGGAGATATAGTCACGCTCGAGGGGCGCACGGACGCGGGGACGACCCTGACCGCGCAGATTGGCCTCTGCGCCGAACAGCGGAGCAACAACGTCAAACAGCACTCCTTTTCATTCACGGTCAATCCCCATTGCCTAGAAGGCCCCGGCTCTTCCACACTCCTGCTCGACTTTGAGGATCTCTCGATCAGCAACATCGCCCTTACAGACAATATCGCCAGCGCCTTCAGCCTCAACTGTCTGCTCATTATCGCCTGCTCGTTCACCAACACCTTGACCCTGACCGGGGCACCTCTCTTTCCCGTGGTCACAGCATCTCTCACCGTGAACGATGTCTTGGGCACTTTCGCCTTCCAAGGCGTGGTGCTCGTCTTGCAATCGGGCAATAATACCTTTGTGCTGAACATCGACTCGACGCTGGCCCTTACGTCCGTGAACGTCACTGGCAACCTGACGCTCAATCCCGACAGCAGCCCGGCCAGCGTAAATTATTCCATCAGCGGAGCGCCCGGAAGCGGACTGAGCAGCCTCATTCTCAATGTGATCGTCCAGCGCTTCGGTGTACGATTCTCTGCCCTGGTGACCTACTTTGCCTCCGGGGGGAGTGCCACGTTCTCTAAGCTGACGCTGCGGGCGGCCACCACGGTGGGCCTGATCAACTTGGAAGCCACCACAGGCTTTACTCTGGCCGCCCTCGCTGAGGCTGCCATAACAGCCTCGATGAGCTTTTAAATTAGCCTCCCCCGCCTCTGCCGGGTATGGGCAGCGTACTAGGGGGTGGGTTGGGGCCATTGGGCCCAGGCCCCACAGGCGAGGAGAGTTCGAGAAAGATCGGCAGGAGGAGCGGCAAGCTCAGGCCAAGCACCAGGGCGATGGCCGCCCCATACGAAGCCCACCTCGGCAAGCGAAGCGTAGCCAGCTCGAGCTTGAGCCGCGCCCTTAGCACCAGAGACTGCCACCAGGGCGTACCAGCCGGGATGACCTCGAGCTGTCGGCGCAGCCGCGCGATCTCCCGCGTGCAGCGGGGGCAGCTTAGCACATGCAAAGAGATGCTCGACCGCGTCCAGCCCCGCTGCCCTGTCGGATCTGCTAGCTCTGCGAAAAGCGGGCCGCCTGGGCTGGTTAGATACTCATATAGGGCGTTCTGGTCGGGATGGTGCCGATAGCGCAGCCGCCGGAAGGTCTGCCGCAGCCCGCAGAACATCACCTCAGCTAGCTCTTCTAGGCGCTCGTTTGGATTCATCGGCTCGTTCATGGCGGCCCTCTCCCGCGACAAGTTTATTATAACAGACGGAAGGGCTGCTCTGACAAGGCCTGCTACCCTGAGCGCATGCCCTCTTTGACCTCGGAGACGGTGTACGGATCGGCCGCATCCCGCAGGGCATCGCCCATGAAGTTGAAAGCCAGCACGGAGATCACGATGAAGGCCGCGGGGATCAGAAGCCAGGCGTGGAATTGCATCTCGAAGGTGAAGCCTTTGCCCACGAAGCTGTTGAGCAGAAAGCCCCAGCTGGTCAGGGGATGCTGAATGCCATAGCCCAAGAAGCTCAAGATGCTCTCTAAGATGATGATGTCTGGGATGGCCAAGGTGGCCGCCACGATGAGATAGCTCATGATGTTGGGCATGATGTGGCGGAAGATGATCCGGGTGTTGCTGGCCCCCAGAGCGCGGGCGGCCTGGGTATACTCGGCCTCCCGCAACGCCAAAAATTGCCCGCGGATCACCCGTGAAATGGGAGCCCACGTGACGAGACTCAACAGTCCCACGATGCTCCAGAAGCGCATCATGGGCGGGATGTAGCCCATCTTAGTGAGGATCCCCGAGATGGCCAAAAGCAGGGCCAGCCGCGGCAAGGACATGAAGATCTCCGCGATCCGCTGGATGAGGGTGTCGACTCGGCCGCCGAGGTAGCCCGATAACCCGCCGATGAACGTCCCCAGCAGGAAGCTGATCAAAATCACCAGGGGGGCAATCGCTAGCGTGACGCGTCCGCCGAAGAGGATCATCGAGAAGAGATCATGCCCGTTCGCGTTCGTACCAAACAGAAAGAGCTGCCCTGGAGAGTTCGGCGGCTCCCCGGTCCCAAATAGATGAATATCCGTGGGGATCAGACCGAAGAGCTGATAAGGCTCGCCACGTACCAGCAAGCGTATAGGATAGCGCTTCGAGGTGTCTTCAGTGTAATTATAGACGCCGGGCAGAGGGTATCTCTTACCCTGATAATCGACGAAGACGGGGTTCTGCACCAAGCCGTAGACGTACGGCTGGAGGCCGTCGAAGTGGATGCGGGTGATCATCGGCGGCACATAGGGGAATGGCGGATGAGATTGGCGGAAGTTATAGGGGCTGATGAACTCGGCGAATAGAAAGACCAAGACCAGCCCGGCCACGATGATGGCGCCGATCAATCCCAAGCGATGGCGGGTAAATCTCCGCCAGATGAGCCGGCCCTGAGAGAGCGGAGCTGTGCCAAACTCCCAAGACGGCTCCCGAGCGCGCGGCTTCTCCACCGTAGCCGCCGAACCCTCTACTGTGAATCTGCCCACCTTCTCGTCAGTCATAGCGGATCTTGGGATCGGCCAGGGCCAACAAGATATCCGAGATCAAGTTCCCAATCATCAGAATTAGGCTGAAGACGAAGAGGGCACTCATCACCACAGGGTTATCACGGTTCTCAATCGACTCGATGAACGTCTTCTCAATCTGGGGCAGATTGAACACGATGGCAATAACCAGCGCCCCTTCGAGCATATAGGGGATCCAGAAGCCGAGCATGCTGATGAGGGGATTGATGGCATTGCGCACGGCGTGCTTGTAGATGACGACCCGCTCGAGGAGCCCCTTGGCCCGGGCCGTCTGAATGTAGTCCATCTTGAGCACATCGAGCAGACTGCCGCGCATGTAGCGGATCACGGCTGCGGTGTTGGCTGCCGCCAAGATAAAGACGGGCGGGAGAAAATGCCACAGGAAGTTGAGCATCCCCATCAGGCTCCAGGGGTCCTTGCAATAATCCCCGTTGCAGAAGCCGCCCACCCCAAAGAAGGGGTTCATATTCCCCAGATTCAACAGCCCGACCACAATCCATATGAACAGCAACGCCAAGATGAAGTTGGGAATGGAAAGTCCCAGAAAGCCCAAGAAGGTGAACATATGATCCGCAGGGGAATACTTATGAGTTGCGGAATAGATGCCAATGGGTATGGCAACCGCCCAGCTGAGCACCAAGGCCGAAAGAACCAGTAGCAGCGTGTATACCCAACGGTTCTCTCCGACCAGCGCCTGCCAGGCCGGCATGGAGCGATTGGGCGACCAGCCGAAGTCTAGACAACAGGCCACCCCTTTCACCCAGTTGAAGTATTGAAGGTAGAAGGGCTGGTTGAGGCCGTAAATCTCACGGAGCTTTGCGCGTAGCTCTTGAGGGCAGCTTAACCCGCAGAGCTTGTCCACGGCATCTCCTGGCTGCAGGTACATCAGAAGGAAGATGACGAAGGTCACAACGATCAGGAGCGGAATCATATAGAAGATCCTCCGCGCGATAAATCCGATCATCCGCCGTGACCTCCTTTAAATTTCCGTATCATAGCCGCTGCTATTATAAAACGCAAGCCTGCGGCTCTGACAGCCAACCCAACAAAGAAAGAGGGGCACGAGGGTTTCTAAGCCCCGTGCCCCCTCCTTTTCTCTGTCAGCGGTCAGCTGAGCGCTGATGCTGATAGGCTATCGTGGACAAGCTGCCTGGCCCGGCAGGTCTACTCTGAACTTTCTGTCCGTGTTGGCGTTGACCGCCCGGCCATCGTTGCAGATCCTGTCCGTGCGCACCGCGAAGAGTTGGTTCCCAGCGGCTAGGTGGTAGTAGGGCACGAACTGCATCCAGACCGCCTGGAACTGGTCGAAGCCCGCTTGAGCGCCCGGGACATCGGTGGCTTGGAAGCCCTGCTGCCACGGAGCTTCGATCGCCTGCTCCTCGGGCGTCGGGGCCGCCGGATCGCCCGCGGGGGCGTTGGGGTCACACGCGACGTGGTAGAGGTGCAGCGCCGTGCCGCAGGGTACCACGTTGACCGCGCCTGCCGGATCACCACCCGTCAGCCCGATGGTGATGTAGCCGGTGAAGGTCCCCTCCAAGAGCTGGCTGACCAGGGTGGGGAACGAGGTGGTGGTAGCCGAGCATTGCACGCCGATGGCATTCCAGCCGTCGCAGATGATCACGCCAAAGGCCTCGCGGATCGTGTTGCCCGTGTTGGTGACCACCTGTACGACAAAGTCCTTCCCGCCGGGGTTCTTCACGACCCCGTTGGGATCAAGATTGGCCGGGATGTTGCGGATCCCGTTCCCATCGGTATCGACCACGCCTACGGAGTCGAGCAGCTGCTTAGCTTGCTCCAAGCAGGCGGCGAAATTGTCCAAGCAGCTTAGAGCCTGCACGATGTCGGCGTTCACGGGGGCCGGCAGGTTCTTCACGTTGATCTTCAGGCCGTTGGAGAGGCTCCAGACGTCGCCGCTGCAAGTGGCTGCCGTGGCCAGACCGGCCTGGATGAAGGTGTTACAGTCGTTGGTGCGGCCGCTGAAGAAGTTCGATTGATTGATGGAGACCGGGTTGAATTGCGGGGTTCCAATTCCCAAGAGCACGTTCTGGACCATGGTCGCCCGGTCGATGGCCAGATAGAGCGCTTTGCGCACTTTGGAGTTGCGAGCGGCCGCGGCCAGATCAGGGTCGGGATCGCTGAAGTTGGGCGTGGTGAAGGTCTCGCCGGCAGCGGGCACGCCATTGTCGATGTCCGTGTTCACGTCAAAGCCGCCTTGGGCCGCACGGGAGAGGATCACCGCGATGTCCTCGGGGCGCGGGCCGTAGATATCCGTCTGCCCGTTGAGGAACTGGCTCAGGGCCAGATTGAGCCCGGCCGTGGGGATGATGATGATCTGGACGCCGTCCAGATAGGGCAGCTGGACCCCATTGCTGTCGACTTCATAGAAGAAGGGATTGCGCTGGTAACTGGCCTGCTGATCCGAGGCGAAGCTGGTCATCTTGAAGGGTCCCAGGCCGCGCAGGAGGTTGATCGGTGCCCCCAGCCCCATGAACTCCTGGGCCGGAATAGGCCCAAACTGGTTCTCTCCGGCCACGGGGACGTTCTGTTCCGCGATGAGATCCAGGGCCATCTGCTTGGAGAGCACCAGCTGACCGGCCGCAAACGGCACAAAGGTGCGGAAGGGTTCCGGGCAGCTGATCTGGATCTGGTTGGGCGCGGGCGAGGTCACCTTAAAGGGCGAGCCGTCCGTGCAACGGAAGGCGTCCTGGAAGGAGTTGGGCAGGTTCTCGTTGAACACGACGTTGTTGTACCAATAGAGGACGTCATCCACGGTGACCGGCGAGCCGTCTGAATATTGTAGCCCCTGGCGCAGCGTCGCAGTGACCACGGTGCCTGCTTCATTCACCTCGATGAGAGAGGCGGCATTGCCCTCACCCGCGTCCGTGCCCAGCAGGGAGTAGGACGCAAAGAACGTGCCCAAGAACTGATCTTGGATGGAGAGCGAGGCGGTGTCCTCAGCCGTGACCGGGTTGAGCGTCGAAGGAGAAGCAATAATGGAGAAGGCCGTCGTTCCTCCCTTGACTTTAGCGCAAGTGGTGCCAGCAGGGCCCTCGGGGTTCTGGGGCCGCAGCTCGCTACAGTTCAGGACCACTAGGGGCTGGGCTGGCGGCTGGGCCAGCGTCACCACACTGGCTCCACCCATCACAGCCAAAGCCACAACTACCATCAACAAGGAACGTATAAACTTCACATGGACCTCCTTTATGTCTTTAAGGATTGAATTCCCAATGGCTCCGGGATCGCTGGCACTTCCGAGTGAGTCGTCTTCTCCGGGTGATCACCTCCTTGGCTTCTGTTTCTATTATGGGTTGTTTGGCTCATTGTAAGCCCAGGGACGGGAGTTGTCAACTCGACCCCCCGGCCTTCCATCCGCTGAGCTGGAATGCTCATGAGCGAGTTCTATTATCGAAGGTGACTTCGAAATTCTGACAAGGAAGCGAGGGAAAATCGCCCAGCGCTTGATCTACAGTGAGATATGGCGCTCTTGACTCCGTTCTTAGACCTTACCGGGGGCTTGACAGGCGACTCCGCTCTATACTATAGTAGCTTAAGCATCTTACGGAGAAAACTGCACCCATGGAGGTGATGTCTCTCCGGCTAAAAAAATAAAAGCATCTACGCACGGAAACGAAACAAACATCGCACCCTAAGCAAAGGAGGTCATACGAGATGCGACGGAAGGTGGTTGGACTGATAGGGCTTACCTTGGTGATCAGTTCTTTGATGTTTCTGTCGGGGGCGGCACAAGCGAACGTAGTTAAGGCGCTGCAGAATCCCTGTAGCGAATTCGATCCTAACGTGCGCAGCGCGGCTTCGGATGTCCGCTCCGCCCAGCTGATCGGATCACTGGATGTGAAGACTTTGCGGGGCTTTGCTAAGGACGGGGCCAATGTCGAGTGCCGCCGTACCGGGCTCGATGCGCTGACCTCAGCCCTCTTCGAGTCCTCAAGAGGACTGGACTTCGCCGGGCTGGGGGCACCAGTTGGGGGGCGCACGGCCCAAGCGTATCACGATTTTGCCGCCGGGACAGCGAGTCCTGAGCTGGGGTATGCCATCGCTCGGGCCGTCGTGCGCCAGGTGCGCAGTGGCTTTGCGATTGTGCCCGGTGGGGCTGCCGAAGCCTTCAACCGCATCCAGACCTGCTTGGACGGCAAGATCGTGACCAATCAGGGCAACCGCGTGGCCGGGGTGGCCCTCAACTGCGGCAGCGAGGTGATCCGCCGGGCCGTGGCCGATGAGATCGCCAAGGGGTTCTATCTGCAATTTGGCTCGCTGCCGGCCGTCAACTTCGGCTGCAATGAAATGCTCAATCAGGCCACAAGCGGCAAGACGGTCGAGGCCCGCTGGGCCGCTGCTCAGGCCTACGTCGAAGGCTGTGCGCCCAATTTGGCCGATCTGGCCCAAAACGGCGCTACTCGGGAGTTGAGATTCGCGGCGGTAGCCTCTCTGGCCACTCAGCTGGCCCGCACGGCAGGCGCCAGTGCGGCCAAATTATTAGGCGATGCGGTGAAGGCCCACAATGCTGGCACCGGCGAGCTCAGTCTGGCCAACGCGTGGGCCGCCGGCCTGCTGTTGGAGAAAGAAGTGAGCGCGGACCCGAAAAACTGCGCGCCTGTCACCACCAAGACGGCCCTGCCCTTACCTCCCACAGGCACGAGCACGACCCAGGAGCTACTCAAGTTCTCCTTAAGCTGGGCCTTCTTCTCGCCCGTCGGTGCCGCCGCCATCGCCCCCTTGGCCCGCTACAATGTCTCTAAAGTCGGCTTCAGCGGGCCCGAATGCCAGCTCCAAGCCAGCGCGGAAAAGCTCCGCCTGACGATTGCCCAGCAGGTGCCGGGGGCCAAGCTTCCGCTCCTAAGCAACGTGACGACGCTGTAAGGCCTCGTTAAGCCGAGTCACGACCGGCCGGCTCCTCAGCCGCAGTCAGTGAGTGCATAGCCGGCCGGTCTTCATTTTTCATCGGCCCTGTCAGCAGCCGTCTCCTCTCGTGTATAATACTGAATCGGACTTTGGGCCTAAAGAACACGGGAGGGAGCGGCAGATGCCTATGAAACACCACCGCCAAAGAATCCTTTGGGGGGTGGGAGCGGTCGCCTTAGTGGCTGTGGCTTTGTGGTCCGGAGCTACGCTGCTGGAACGAGGCAGCCGGTTGCCTACCGATACGGTGCTTTTGGTAAATGGAGAGCCGGTTGGCCAATCGGCTCTGGATGCAGCCTTTTGGGATCTCTTGCAGGCCTACCGGAAGATCTATGTGCAAGGTGGCGGCGACTTCGAGGAGTTGATCAGCGGTCCGGCGGGCGCGTATTATCAACTCCAGGTCAGATATCAAGCCGCGCAACAGCTCATCGACCAAGCTCTGATCCGTCAAGAGGCCCGGCGGCGAGGTCTATGGCCCCTCTCTCAAGATCTAGTGGAAAGCACCTTTCAGGAGCGCTATCAGAAGTTTCTCGAGGGTAACGGCATGACGGAAGCGGATCTTTTAGCCCTCTTCCAAGACCCTGAGAAGAAGCGCTGGACCCAAAGGCTCCTGGGCCTGCGAGACGAGAGCGTTGAGGCCCTTAAGACGCGCCTGCGCCGCGAGGTCGAGCGGGATCTCAGCCACACGGCCCTCGCCCAAGCACTGCTCGGTCCGGACATCTCCCCCAGTTCGGACGAGGGCCAAGAACGCCTCCAGCAATGGCTGGCTGAACGCCGCGAAGGGAGCCAGATCGTCTACGTCGAGCCGCTGCTGAGAGCCCATCACCTGGAGAAGCGCGTCGAGCAAGGCCAGACCCTAGAAGAGCGCTTGCGCTCTCTCGACGAGGCCATTGCCGCCTATGAAGAGATCCAGAAGAAGGGGCTCTCCTCCGACCCGAATCTCTCATATTATCTGGCCCAGCTTTACAATCTCAAAGTCAATTGGAGCTTGGAGCAAGAGCGGCAGCTGGAGGAAGAAGCGTCGGCAAACCCCAAGAACTCCGAGAAGATCACCCAGCTGCGGCAAGAGATCGCGCGCAATCGGGAGAAGGCCACCCAATTCTTCCTCTCCGCCAGCGACAGCGCCCTGGAGAACGAGCGCCAGCTCCAGACGCTGCTCATGGCCGACGCCGCCAATCCTTTCTATTATTATCTGTACGCACGCTTTCTCATGACTCAAGGCCAAGAGATCGAACTGGTTCGGGCGCTGCGCCTGCTCAAGAGGGCCATCGAACTGGACCCCGAATACGCCGATGCCTACACCCTGCTGGGGGATCTCGATATGACCCGCGAGCACTTCCAGGAGGCCATCTATTACTACAACCAAGCTCTGCCTCTAGCCCGCAAGCTGCTTTCGAGCGACCAGCAGCTCAAAGCCCGGGAGAGTCGACCGCCAGTCGTTCAGAGGAAGCTGGCGGAAGCCTACCTCGGCCTGGCCCGCCAGCTGGAGCCATCGGCCCAGCCTGACTCCCAAAAGAGGCGCAACGAGGCCCTCTCTCAAGCGAGCCGGCTGCTCCAGGAGTTACTAGATCAGATCAGCCCTCAAGATCCAGACTATCCCATCCTCCTAGCCGATCTGGGCGATCTAGAGATGCGGCAGGGCCGGTACCAGGCCGCCCAGGCCCGTTATCTCCAATCCTTGGAGGCAAAGGAAGACCCCCAGGTACAAGTCAAGCTGGGTCAGGCCTACCGGCAAGCGGGGCAGCTTCCAGAGGCCCAGCAGGTCTTCCAGAGTGTGCTCAGTAGCCATCCGAACTGGGCTCCGGCCCGCCGAGGCCTGGCCGAGATCTACCGGGACAGCGGCGACCCCAAGAAGGCCATGGCGGAATACAAAGAGGCCTTCCAGGACGCAGAGGCGCTCGATTATCGCGAGAGGCGCCAGATCGCCCTGGACGCGCTCGCGCTCGATCCCCACGACGTCGAGATGATCCTCCTGCTGGCCGACTTCTACCGGGAGCGGTACGTGCTGGAAGGGGCCCTCGAGCAGTATCAGGCCGCCCTCAAGCTCGACCCAACTTCTATAAGGGCCTATGTGGGCTTGGGGAGAGTCTTCCTGGCCCGCTATCAATACGCCGAGGCCCTGAAGTATTTCCAGAAGGCCCTAGAGCAGAAGCCCTCTCCTGAGGAGCAGCTCGATATTTACTATTCCATCTGGAAGGCCGAACAGGGGGCAGCCGGTCCGGGTCGCCCCGTGGGCGAAGCGGGCCAGAACGCCCTCTGGCAGCTGGCCCAGCTCTATGTGCAAGCCGGCCGGCTCCCCGAGAGCCGCTGGGTGCTTAAGGAGCTTAAGCAGCGCTACCCGGCGTATCGCACTGAGGAGGTGGCCCAACTGGAGCGGCAGCTCCTCCGCCTGCTCGGCGATGATCTGCCCGGAAGGGCGCTGCCCGACCAGGGGCATCAGATCATCGCGCCCGGGCAGCCACACCCGCCCTACAACTCGACCCCTCCCACCTCCGGCTGGCACTACGCCATCCCCGCGGAGTGGGGCCTCCATGACACCCCGATTCCCGACGAGGTCCAGCTGCGCAACCTGGCCGCCGGCGGGGTGCTCATCCAGTATCCACCTACCCTCGCCCCAGAGATCCTGGAGACATTGCGAAACTTCGTGATCGATCTGCGCAAAGATCCCAAATACTGCCGGCTGATCTTAGCGCCCTATGCCGCCTTGGATCACGCCCTCGTGCTCAGCGCCTGGAATCGCCTGGATGAGCTGGAGAACTTCGATAAGGAGCGCATCATGCGCTTTATCGAGGCCTTCATCGGCCGGGGCCCTGAGGTGAGGGAAGTAAGCTGCCCACGCTGATTAGCTTATGATCAGATCCGGATCACCGTCGTCGTCCAGATCGATAAAAACCTCGCCAGGACGCCTACTCAGATCCTCAAGGAGGATCTCATCGTCCCCATCACTGTCAATATCGTTTAGGCCACGGAAAGCTCCAATGGCCGCGGTAGCCTCGGCATTGAGCACCCCAACCCAGATCACCCGGTAAGAGCCGAAGGAGTCGGCCAGAAATTCTCCCAAAGACCGGGCCTTGTCCATCACGATGATCTCTAGAAGTCCATCCCCATCGACGTCGGCAAAGCCCACGATCTCCCCATTCTCTTGAGGCTCAAGGCGGCCATCGCCGTTGAGATCTCGGCCCTGGGTGCCTATCCATAAGACCTCAGGATCTCCATCACTGTCAGCATCCACGTTGCGAACGCGCCCCACTTCCAGAGTCGGGTCCGAGACGACCAGCTCCGCTTCCGGCTGGCCATCGAACTCCCAGAAACCGAAGAGCGTCCCTCCTCCCTTGACTCCCAACACCAGAAGATCGAAGTCCCCGTCCTCATCTTGATCCCGGATGCGGATCTGGCCAGGGTCCAGATCCGAAGTGACGCAGTAGATCTCAAGGTCCATCTCAGAGAGATCGTTATCGAGTTGGGCCTCTCCGCAGGAGGGGTCCTCTTGAGCAGAAGCTCCGCCGCTGCCCATGATCCACAACAGGGCGGAAAGTAAGAGCACCGTCTGTCTTGTCCCGTGTGCCATCGGCTAAGTTACCTCCTGGGGATGTGCTTTGTTTTACCCGCGCCCCTGGGAATAGGGGTCGACCGCATCGCGCAACGCATCGCCCATGAAATTGAACGCCAGCACGGAGACAATGATAAAGAATCCTGGGATGAGCAGCCACCAGTGCTTGGAGAGGGCAAAGATGTTGTTGGCCGCGTTCAGCAGCAGCCCCCAGCTGGTGGCTGGCTCATGAATCCCCAAGCCCAAGAAGCTTAAGCCCGCCTCGGCCAGGATCAGCCCAGGGATGGTGAGCGTAGAGGCCACGATCAGATAGCTCATGGTATTGGGCAGGAGGTGGCGGAAGATGATGCGTCCGCTGCTGGCTCCCATCGCCCGGGCCGCCAGGACGTACTCTTGTTCTCGCAGGGCGAGAAACTGCCCGCGCAGCACGCGGGCGATGCCCGTCCAGCCGGTCACAGACAGGATGAGCACGATCCCCAAAAAGCGCATCTCCTCCGAAATGCCCCGGGGCAGAATGGTGGCCAGCACCAGAAGCAGGGGCAAGACGGGATAGGACTGCAGCACCTCGATGATGCGCTGAATGGCCAGATCCACCCAGCCGCCCCAGTACCCCGAGAGCCCTCCGAAGAGAATCCCCAAAAACAGAATTAACACGAGCGAGAGCGGCCCCACCGCCAGCGAGACTCGCCCTCCCATAAGCGTGCGCGTGAAGAGATCCCGCCCGAAGCGGTCCGCGCCAAACAGAAAGATCTGGCCGGGGGAATCCGGCGGCTCGCCCGTCCCAAAGAGATGAATCTCCGTGGGAAAGAGCCCTAAGAATCTATAGGGATCTCCCCGCACGAAGAAGCGAATGGGATAGATGCGACTCCTCTCTTCCTGGAAGATCGGCTCGCCAGTCTCCGGATCGAAGCGGCGAAGGGTGCCGTAGACGAACGGCCCGACAAAGCGCCCCTCATGGAAGAGATGAATCGGCGTCGGGGGTGCAAACCCCAGCTGCGGATGGAACTGATCTGCACGATACGGTCCGATGAAATCCGCGAAGATCGTTACAAACGCCAAGAGCAGGATGAGGAGGCTGCCCAGCACGCCCAGCCGATGGCGCTTGAAGCGGCGCCAGATGAGCTGGCCGGGCGCAAGCAGCGGCTTCTCGCCGATCTCAGGCTCAACTGGAGTTCGGCGCGGCTTCCGCTCCGCCAGGACCCGTTCAGTCATAGCGCACCCTGGGATCTACCCAGGCTAAAAGGATATCCGCGATGAGATTGCCCACGAGCAAAAAGAGCGCGAAGAACGTGAGTGCCGTCACCACCACATACTCATCCGGGGGCTGGAGCGACTGGAAATAAAAGATCTCCAGATTGGGCATGTTGAGCACTTGAGCCGCCAAGAGAGAGCCGGTGACGAAATTCGGCAGCGACTGGCCGAAGATGGAGATCATCGGGTTGATGGCATTGCGCACCGCGTGCTTGTAGATGACCACCCGCTCGGCCAAGCCCTTAGCCCGCGCAGTCTGGACGTAGTTGGAGCCCAGGATGTCGAGGAGCTGGCCCCGCATCACGCGCATCAACCCCGCAATGCCCGAGGCCCCAATTACGAGCACCGCCGGCCAAAGATGCGCCAAATAATCGAAAAACTTGGCCCAGCTCCAGTGCCACGGCCAAGGAGACCCCGCAATATACTGCTGTGAGAAGATCCCTCCCACCGCCGGATACCCCAGGTTCGTCAGCACGAAAAGGAGCACCAGCGCGCTGAAGAACGTCGGGATGGAGAGCCCAATGAAGCCTAGGAGCGTCAAGCTATGATCGCCGATCGAGTATTGATGCGTAGCCGAATAGATTCCCAAAGGGATGGCCACCAGCCACACGAACACAAACGTGGGGAGGGTGATCAGCAGCGTGATCGGCAGATACTGCAGGATGAGATCGCCCACCGGCTGACGCTTCTCGAAGGAATAGCCGAAGTCCCAACGCGTGACGATTCCCTCCAGCCATTTGAGATAGCGCACGTACCAGGGCTGATCAAGCCCCAAGTTCTTGGCGTAGCGTTCGATCGTCTCCGGGCTGACGCGCGGGTTGAGCTTGAGCTGCGACACGAAGTCTCCGTTGAAGTACTCTTGCAGCGCGATGATGGCGAAGCTCACCAGCGAAACCAGAACGAGCGTGGGGATGATCAGCAAGATCCTACGGATGATGTAACTCAGCACATCGCTCCTTTCTTTTCTTTTCTTTTCTTTTCTTTTCTTTTCTTATTGTGATGGAGTGAGGACGAGCCTTCCTTTCTGTTCCAGCTTACTGCGGCAATCGTCGGAGCGCTGCCACCAGAGCCTCTCGCTGAAGGCCACCCATTGCGGCAGGTTGCCCGACTGCGGCCGGAAGTTCTGGCTGTTCTCCAAGCATTGATCCACGGCATAGAGGAAGACCGGATTGATGAGATAGATCACAGCTAGGTTCTCAGTCTCAAGCCGGGTGAACTCCCGGTAATATTCTTTGGCTCTTTCTGTGTCGAAGACGCGGGCTCCTTCTTCCAGAAGCTGCTCGGCGCGCTTCTCCCACTCCGGCGGGCCGTCTTTGGAGGAGTAGCGCCAGAAGTGCAAGAAGCCTGTGGTGCGCCAGACGTTGATGCCGGCCGTG
>JBBIOR010000001.1:85264-116489 GCA_037443265.1 Candidatus Fraserbacteria bacterium
GTAGCGCCAGAAGTGCAAGAAGCCTGTGGTGCGCCAGACGTTGATGCCGGCCGTGGGATCCACAGAGCCGGTAAACCCGATGACGACCGCCCCATAGCGGCTCCCCTGTAGGTCCGTCACCAGGGCGTTGAAATCCTGGGCTTGATAGGGGGCCTGAATGCCGATCTGTTTGAAATCGTACTCGATCTGCTGCGACATCGCCTCACGAATGGTGTTGCCGCGGTTGGTCACCAGAGGGAAGCTGATCTCACGCCCTTCCTGGGGCCCGAACCTCGAAGCGCAGTCGGCCTCATCCTGGCAGGCCTTCTGGTTGATGAGGAATCTATCCGTGATGTTGCGCGTGCCGTCCCCATCCGTGTCGGTCAGGCCCAGATCCTCGAGCATCTTCCGGGCCCGCTCTGGATCATAGGGATAGGTCTTGGCGGATTCGGCATCATAGAAGGGCGAGGGGACCGAGATCCAGGCCCACTGGGGCGAGCCTAACCCGTAGTAGATGTTCTCAATCATGGCCTGCTTGTTGATCGCATAGGCCAGCGCTTGGCGGAATTCCTTCGTCCGGGTCACATATTGCAGGGCCCGATAACGGGGATCGGTGGGCGCGAGCTTGGCAATGTCTTGATTGATCACCAGGAACGTGTTGCCATAGGGAGGGCCGCCCTTGAGGGTTCGCCAGCCCTTCTCCGGGGCGCTATTTAGGATCTCGGCCCAGTCCTCCGGGCGAGCAGCGTACATATCGGACTGGCCGCTCTTAAAGTACAGGAACTGCGTGTCGATGTTCTGGACGATGAGCACGGCCAGCTCATCCAGATAGGGCAACTGCACGCCGTCTTCGTCCACACGCCAGTAGTACGGGTTACGCTTAAGCAGCACCTGCTGGCCTGTCTGGTACCCTGCCAGCACATAGGGCCCCAAGCCCGCGAACTCCTCGGGCGAGGTGTTGGTGTTCCACGCGTTGTTGAACGCATCGGGCGAGACTCCCGCAAACTGTCCGGCAGAGGCGGCCTGCGCGGCCCGATCCGCATAAGATTTCGCCCTCTCCAGCGCGTCGCGCAGATCTCCTGCCTCGACGGCCTGGATGAGCCGATCGAGAGCCCCTTTGATTTGATCGACCGCGGCCTTTACTTGATCGGCGTCCTTCGCCTCTATAGCCGAAGAGAGCTGCTTGAGTGCCGTATCCAGCAGGGCCAGGGCTTGGGCGTCGGCCCTCGTAAGATCCTCACGATTGTTATTGATCGTGCTAGAGATTCCCTGAAGATTCCCGCCCGCGCCCGGATTGAGCTTGGCCACGTACTTGGCCAGCTTGTGCTTGGGCAGGATATTCGCCGAAAGACAATCGCGAATCAGAGGCCGGAAGGGCTCAGTGACGCTGGCTCGGACGGTATAGTCATCGAGCTTCTCAACTTGGACGAACTGGCCTCCCACGATGCAGCCGTCGCGCAAGTTGGAGTTGACATCGTCGTTGCCGATGACATCTCGGAAGGTGAAGATGACGTCATCGGCGGTGAAGGGCGCTCCGTCGGACCACCGGATTCCCTGGCGTAGATAGAACGTGACGCTCTGGCCCTCTGGGGAGACCACCCAGCTCTTGGCTAAGCCGGGGATGATCTCAGCGTTTAGGGGATTGATATCGATCAGGCCGGCCGTGCCCTGCATCAAGTTGATGATGTCCGTGGAGCTCGTCTCGGCGGCCGTGGCCGGGTTGAGCGTCTTCGGACCCGTCCCAAAGGTGGTGACGATCAGCTTTCCACCGGGGATTCCGGCACTCGTGATGCCCTCGGCTTCGGTGATCACCTGAGCGTCCGGCGGGATGGAGCCAGGCCTCAAGGGTGATGTAACCGGCTCGATGCCATAGAGCGTCTTCTTCCAGTCGAGGATCTCAACGATGTGCCGGTCTTTAGCAGTGAGCTTCAGCGCAAAATAGAGGCTTTGCTCCTCTTGGGGCTTGAGGGTGACCGTCTGAGAGCCGATGACTTTCCCATCGAGTTTGAGCTCGATGGCCCTCCCTGAGACGGCCTCCGTGCTTTTCACGCGCACATTGAAGGCCACCGAGCCCCCCACAACTACATAGCCATTCTCCGGGAAGGATTCGACTTGTACGATCTTAAGCGGGCTGGCCAGAGAGGTGGTTCCTTGGCCCGTCACCGGGGAGGGCAGTTGAGTTGAAGAGGGCTCTTTCTTGGTCTCCGACGCTGGCTTTTGTGGCTCTTGAGATGGAATCTGCCTTTGCGCGGTTTGTTGTGGTCCACCGCATCCTGAAAGCACCAGCATGACGCTTACGAGGGCCAGCATCATAAGCGATATAGGCCGCATTGCGGGATCATCCTCCAGGATTTCCGATAGCTCTGTTATATCATGGGGCTCATCGCTTGACAAACTGCATTGCCTGCAGGCTTGCTTGACTCGTGCCGAAAACCAGACTACAATCACTTCGACTGAGAGTTCCTAAGGTCTCGAGCTCTGAAATGAGGGGGACAGAAAGATGAGAAGGCAGCTTCCTGTGATCAGCTTATGTGTGGCGCTTCTGGCGCTGTGGGGCTGTGGCGGAGGCCTGGCCTCCAATCAAGCCCCTACGGCTCAGTTTGACTACTCCCCCGGAAGCCCAAAGGCCGGGGAGGCAGTGACCTTCGATGCCGCGAAATCTACTGACCCCGATGGGAAGATCACGCAATACCAGTGGGAGTTCCCTGATGGGACGAAGGAAGCGGGGGCTAAGACGACCCGCAAATTCGACCAGCCCGGCACCTATACGGTGAAACTCACCGTCACGGACGACAAGCAGAAAACTGCCACGATCTCCAAGACGATCACCGTCTCTCCCAGCGTGGCCGTAGATCCCACCGCCGAGCACCTGAGGCTCTCCCAGGGGACCGTGCTTAGGGTCCCTACGACCGCTGAGCCCAGAAATCTGCTCCCCAACGCCACTGAAGGCACCTGGGAAGGCATGATTTCAGGACTGATCTTCGACAGCATGGTCGGCTCCAACGAGCGATTAGAGAGTATCCCCAGCATGGCCCGCTGGGACTGGGACCCCGAGAACTTGACGTTCACGTTCTTTCTGAAGAAGGGCATCAAGTTCCACGACGGCGTGGAACTCACCTGTGAAGATGTAATCTTCTCTTATAAGGTGTGGATCCACCCCGACTACCCCGGCGTGCGTTTCAGCTTCTTTGAGAACATCGTGGGGGCTCAAGAGTATCACGATCGCAAGACGACCGACTGGCCCATCCCAGGACTGGCTTGTTTAGATAAATATACTTTCCGCGTGAAGCTCACCAAGGTCCAACGGACGTTCATCCCCTATGCCGCTGGCTCGGGGATTCTGCCCAAGCACATCTACGAGCCCTTCTTTGAAGAGAACGGCTACGACAAGCTCAAAGGCGCGGATCTCATGCTCAAGAAGACCATCGGCAGCGGCCCTTATAAGCTCGTCGAGTGGGTGCCCGGCCAGTACGTCAAACTGGAGCGCTTCAATGAGTACTGGCAGGGCCGGGCGGTGGAGATCGAGGGCCAGACCTCCCTGGGCGGCGTCGAGCAGATCTACTTCATCGTCATCCCCGACCCCGATACGCAATACGCCAAGTTCCTCGCCGGCGAGGTGGACGTGCTGCCCACCACGGTCGACCAGCACTTCGAACTCAAACAGAACCCCAAGGCTGCCACATATACTTTCCCCCAGCTCATCTATGACTACTGGCATTGGAATCTGAGAAACCCTCTCTTTCAGGACACACGCGTAAGAAAGGCCATGTGCTATGCGCTCGATCGGGAGAAGATGATCCAGCAAGTGTTGCGGGGCCTGGGGGAGTTGGCCGCGGGCGACACCCACCCCCTGCGCTGGGACTTTGACCCCGGCCTGCGCGAGATCCATCCCAACTACAATCCCAAGAAGACGATAGAGCTCATGGAAGCCGCCGGCTGGACCATCGAAAAGGACGCCCAGGGCAACATCAAGCCCGGGGCCGTCTGGACCAAGACCACCCCCGACGGCAAGGTCCTCAAGATGGAGTTCGAGATCGCTACCAACACCGGCAATCCCAGACGCGCCGATTACATTCAGATCATACAGCAGCAACTGGCTCAGCTGGGCTTCCGCGCCACGCTCCGCACCCTGGATACCAACGCCTTCTACAATGATTATCTGCAGACGGGTAAGTTCGAGACGGCCGTGGCCGGCTGGCGGATCGGCAGCGACCCCGACAAGACCGAGATCTGGCATAGCAAGTCCATAGACACCAGCTTCAACTGGCAGGCCTACAGCAACCCTGAAGTCGATCGGCTCATCGAGGAGGGCCTCAACTATGTGGACATTGAAGAGGCCAAGCCCATCTATCAGAGGATCAATCGCTTGATCGTGGAGGACATGGGCTACTGCTGGCTCAGCTTCCAACAGGGGACGTTGGCCGCCCGGCCCGAGCTTAAGGGCCTGGAGCCCTTCCACCCCTCCGGCTGGTACGTAAACCTCACCAACTGGTACTGGCAGGGGAAGGGCCTGCCCGTCACCGTCAAGGGCACAAGCGCGCGCTAAGCTCAGATGAGGAGTCGGCCGTGATCCAGTACATCATTCGGCGGACGCTGGTGCTCATCCCGACACTCTTTGTGACTACCATGGTCATCTTCTTGATTGTGCAGCTGGCACCGGGAGATCCGCTGGAGATCTTCGTCAGCCCGGAAGTGAAGCTCACTCCGGAAGAGAAGGCCCGGATTCGTCACCAGTTGGGCTTGGATCGCCCGCTGTATGAGCAGTACGCCCGCTGGGTGACGGATTTCTTCGTGGGCAATATGGGCACGTCGTTCAATTATAAAGTGCCCGTGTGGGATCTGATCAAGACTCGCCTCTGGCCCACCGTGCAGCTCATGGGGCTCTCGCTGCTTCTGGCTTTGCTGGTGGCCATCCCGGCGGGGGTGCTCAGTGCGCTACGCCAGTACTCCTGGCTGGATAACACCGTGACGGCCTTGGCCTTCTTTGGGATCTCCATGCCCAACTTCTGGCTGGGGCTTTTAATGATCTTCCTCTTCTCGGTCTATCTGGGGTGGCTTCCGACCTCGGGCATGATCAGCCCAGGAGGGGGAGGCTTGCTGGATCGCTTGGCCCATCTGATCATGCCGGTCTTCGTGCTATCAACGGGCTTTATCGCTGGATTTTCGCGCTACATGCGCTCGCAGATGCTGGAAGTGATGCATGAGGAGTACGTCTACACGGCCCGGGCCAAAGGCCTCAAAGAATCCATCGTGATCTTCAAGCACATCCTGCGCAATGCCCTGCTGCCGGTCGTCACGCTTCTGGGACTGTCGCTGCCCATCTTCGTCAGCGGCGCTTTGATCACCGAGCAGGTCTTCGGCTGGCCGGGCCTGGGCCAGTTCTTCTGGCAAGCCGCAACCCAGAGAGACTACCCGGTCATTATGGCCATCTTGACCCTGGCAGCCATCTTGACGCTTCTGGGCAATTTCCTGGCAGATCTAGCTTACGGCCTAGTCGATCCGCGTATCCGTTATGACTGATATAAAAACCCTATGGCCAAATACGCCTCGCTCGTGACCCGAGAAGTCAAAGCCCCCACGGCGGAGCTCCCGCTGGAGCGGCGGACGTTCTTCAAACTCTTCTGGCGGCAGCTTAGAAGGAGCCCGCTGGCGATGATCTCGCTCTTTGTGCTCCTGCTGCTCTACGCCATGATGCTGGCCGCCCCGCTCATCACGCAGTACGTGGGCTATGATCCCTATCAGGTCTACGTGGGCGGGCGCAATGAAGGCCCCTCAGCCAAGCACTGGTTCGGGACGGATCATCTGGGCCGAGATCTGTTCAGTCGGGTGGTCTGGGGCTCGCGGATTTCGCTTACCATCGGGCTGCTGGCGGCCTCCGTCACGGTCCTCGTCGGGGCACTCTTAGGGGCCATCGCCGGCTACTTCGGTGGCTCGCTCGATAATCTCATCATGCGCTTTACGGATGTCGTGCTCAACTTCCCGTTCTTGTTCTTTGCGATCACCATCGTGACGGTCATCGGCCCGAGCTTCTGGAACATCGTCTGGGCCATTGGGTTTCTCTCCTGGCCAGGGATTGCCCGAATCGTCCGCGGGAACATCTTGTCTTTGAGGGAGAGGGAATTTATTCTGGCCGCCAGGGCCATGGGAGCCGGGGCGGGCCGGATCATCTTCCAGCACCTTCTGCCCAACACCATGGCTCCGATCATCGTCAACGCCACGCTCACGGTGGCCGGGGCGATCCTGGCCGAGGCGGGCTTAAGCTATCTGGGCTTGGGAGTCCAGCCGCCCACGCCCAGCTGGGGCAATATCCTCCTAGATGGGAAGCCTTATCTAGCTAGTAACATCTGGTACACGCTCTTCCCAGGGCTCTTCATCTTTATTACAGTCTTGTGCATCAACTTCCTGGGCGATGGGCTGCGCGATGCGCTTGACCCCAGACTCTCCACGCAGGGCTAGAGGGCCTTGACGACTCTTCCGGCCTTAAGACATCGGGTGCACACGGTCAGGATCACACGTCGGCCCTCATGGAAGGCCCGCACCCTCTGGAGATTGGGCCGGCGGGCACGGTGGCTGCGATTGCCCGCGTGGCTGACTTTATGGCCAAAACTCGTACCCTTGCCGCAGATCTCACAAACCGCCATCTCGTTCACCTCGCTTGCCTCTTTTTGAGCTCT
Source organism: Candidatus Fraserbacteria bacterium (assembly GCA_037443265.1). Classification (GTDB taxonomy): domain Bacteria; phylum Bipolaricaulota; class Bipolaricaulia; order RBG-16-55-9; family RBG-16-55-9; genus JBBIOR01. The sequence continues at coordinate 91,918 of JBBIOR010000001.1, forward strand.
GCAATGAGTGCTGGGATAATCTCATGGAGATCCCCAATGACGCCGTAGTCGGCCCGAGCAAAGATGGGCGCTTCCGGGTCTTTGTTGATGGCCAGAATGCGCTTGGCGCCCTTCACCCCGACCATGTGCTGAATGGCTCCGCTGATTCCGCAGGCGATATAAAGATCCGGCGCGATCTGGACGCCTGTCTGGCCAATTTGATCGGAGTGAGGCCGCCAGCCGTTGTTGGTAGCCACGCGCGTCCCGCCCACGGCCCCGCCCAAAAGCTGCGCCAACTCCTCTAAAATCTTAAAGCCTTCGGCACCACCCACGCCCCGACCGCCTCCCACGACCACTTTCGCATCGGCCAGCGAAGCTCCAGTTCTTTTGGCTTCCAGGCGCTCTTTCACCCGCACGCGAAGATCTCTCTCCTCAAGCGACGGGCTGAAGATCTCAATCTGAAACTCTAAAGCGGGAGAGGCTTCGGCCGGGATCGCATGGGGAGCCACTGTCAGGAGCTTGGGATCGCCCTTAAGCTCCGCATCTTCCAGAAGACTTCCGCCCCAGCGCAGCCTCGTCACTTCAAAGGGGGGGCCGGGCCGGACTTCCGTACAATTAGCGGCCATGGCGAGGCCTAAGTGCGCCGCCACACGAGCCAGAAGCTCGTTGCCGCGATCCGTCCCCGCGGCGGCCACCACCTGAGGCCTCTTCGCTTCAATGAGCTGAGCCAGGCCTTTGGCCCAAGCCTCGGGCGCATAGCTGTCCCAGCGTTCATGGGGGATGAGATAAACCCGCCTCACCCCCTGCTCTTTCAGCGATGGCCCAAGAGGCTCTGCCTCCCGGCCGATGAGAGCGGCTTCCAAGGGGGCGCTAAGGAGAGCCGCCACGCCCCGCAGCAGGGTGAGCATCTCCAGCGATTCCTCTAAAATCCTCCCACGATCGTGCTCTACGACCCCGAGAATAGCTGCGCTGTTTCTCGCTACGCTCGAAATCATCGCGGGATCACCCCCAGCTCCTTGAGCTTGGCGATGATGGCAGGCACGGCTTCCGCACCCTGGCCCAAGAGCTCGACTTGCCCTCGCCGCTCCGGCGGCTTTCTCAAGCTCTTCTTGACGAGCCCCGCTTCTTTCTGGGAGGGCTTGATCCGCTCGATCTCTTTCTTCTTGGCCATCATGATGCCCCGCAGCGACGGATGCCGCGGCGTATTGATCCCTTCCTTCACCGTGAAGACCGCCGGTAGCGGGACTTCATAGACCTCCCAGCCGCCGCGAACTTCACGTTTTGCCAGGGCCTTCCCATTCTCGATCTTAAGCGCTTTGATCCCTGTCACACAGGGAAGATCCAGCGCATAAGCCACGCGCACGCCCACTTGATAGTTGCCCGCATCCGCCGACTCGTTGCCAAATAGCAGAACATCAAAAGATAGAGCCCGGATGGCCTCCACGATGGCCGAAGCTGTAGCGGCAGCGTCCCATTCACTGCCATCTGTTTCTAAAAGGACGCCGCGCTCGATCCCCTTGGCCAGCGCCTCGCGGATCTGCTCCGATGCCGCCTCCGGCCCCAAGGTGAGCACCGTGCTCGTGCCTCCGTGCTGCTCCACAAGGCGAATGGCCTCTTCCACCGCGCACTCCTCGTGGGGGCTGATCGTAAATTCCAGATTGCGCGTGTCTATGTCTTGTCGATCCGCCGTGAGCTCAAACCTGGACCCCGTATCCGGAACGCGCTTGATGCAGACGAGCACATTCATCCTTATCACCCGATGCTTTTAGATTCTCAGTCGGTTGGATCGTGGATGGGCGGCCATCTCCGCCAGCGGCGGCTGTAGATAGAGCGGCTCGAGCTCGTAGAGCTCATCGTGGCCTGTGGCGCGATACTTCTCAAGACCCAATCGGGCAATCTCAAGCCCGGAGGGCTCATTGAGCGCCACCGGAGCCAAGACGGCCTCAGGGCATCTCTCTAGGAGCATGGCTCGATGGCACTCCACCCCCGGCCCGACGAAGAGAACCTTCTCCTCGCGAGTGGCATGATCCCGCAAGCGTTGGGGCAGACCTTCGAGCGCGCTTATTTGCAGTGGGACGATCAACTCGCCTCCTCGAAAGGCCGCATAATAGACCCACCCGCGGCGATCGGGCAGCAGCACCCAAACCGGGCCGGCCCAAAAGCCCGCCGCCCGCACGTAGGCGTCGGCCGCCGACACGCCCACGATCGGAATCTCCAAGGCTTTGGCCAGGCCCTTGGCCGTGGCAATGCCAATCCTTAGCCCGGTGAACGAACCGGGGCCGATAGACACAGCGATGAGACCCAGCTCATCCCTCTTCGCCTCGGCCAATTGCAGAAGAGCCTCGACGGCGGGCAGGAGCTTTCCGCCCTGATTCTTACCCGCCGGGAAGAGTATATCCGCGAAAGGCTCATCCTCTCGCATAAGACCGACGCTGCCATGCTTACCGGCCGTCTCCAAGCCCAAAATCCACATGACGCTGCATTGTATGGGACTTTTCTTCCTCTTGCAAGCAGACTTGCCCGCAGCCCTTGACGGAATGCTTGAGTTTTGCTATAGTGCAGTCCCAAATTCAGCAAGCGAAGGAAGGGACCGCCATGGCTCAAGTGGTCATCTACACGACCCCTACGTGCACCTACTGCAAATCTGCAAAGCAGTTCTTTGAGGAGAGCCAGATTGACTACGTCGAGTATAACGTAGCAGGGGACCCGGAGAAGGCCCAAGAGATGATTGAGAAATCCGGACAGACAGGTGTGCCTGTGATTGAGATCGACGGCGAGATCATCATTGGGTTCGACAAGCGTCGCATCACAAAAGCGCTGGGACTCGACTAGCGTAGCTTCAGCGTTCGAGCGAAGAACTCCCGCACCTCTTCGACATCGGCTCGAATTTGAGCCCGAAGTTCTGAGAGCGTCTCGAAGCGCCGATCTTCCCGCAGGCGCGCGAGGACTTCGACCTCTAGCTCTTCTCCATAGAGCTCTAATTCTTTGGGATGGGGTTGAAGGATATGGACCTCGACGGAGACCTCTTGGCCGCCCAGCGTCGGACGGCGGCCGATGTAGAGCGCGCCCTCTCTCTTCATATCTCTAAAGCAGACCCGCGCCGCATAGATCCCCTCCGCTGGAAGAAGCACTTCCGGGTCAACGGCGAGATTGGCCGTTGGGAAACCCAGGGCCTGGCCCTGCCGCCAGCCTGGAATCACCCGACCCCAAATCCTTGGGCAATCTCCCAGAAGCTTTTTGGCTCGCTCGACGTTTCCCACCTGGAGGGCCTCACGGATGGCCGTGCTGCTTATGATTTCTCCTTCGACGGTGACGGGCTCTTGGATCTGGACTGCAAATCCCAGCTCCTCTCCCAATGCGGTGAGCGTGGCGACGTTGCCTGCTCGATCTCTGCCAAAACAGAAATTCTTCCCCACAACGACGGCCGCGGCTCTTAAATCCTCAAGCAGAATCCGAACGACAAACTCCCGCGGCTTAAGCTTCTGGAGCTTTGGAAAATCGAGGATGACGACCGTATCGACATACTTTCGCAAAGCTTCAATTCTCTTCGCTTTTGGCATCAAGAGCCGCTTGGGACGCCCAAGATAATTCTGAGGCGGCTTGGGAAACGTAAGCACTACGCTCTTTAGCCCAAGCGCATGGGCCAGCTGGCGCGTCCTTAAAAGGAGAGCCTGGTGGCCCAGGTGCACTCCGTCGAACGTCCCGATCGTCACTGCCGTACGGGCTTCAGACGTCCCCATGCCTTTCGGCTTCCTCCAGAGCGCGTTGCACTTCGGCCAGCACGCAGGCCTCGACTTCCTCCAGGGTCCCTGGGATGAGGCAGCCGGCCGCCTCCTTATGGCCGCCCCCTCCGAAGACCCGTGCCACCCGGCTGACGTCCAGCCCGTCTTTGGCCCTAAGACTCACCTTGATCTTGCCTGTCCCCAGCTCCTTGAAGAGCACGGCCACGCGGACCCCCTCGACCGCCCGTAGCTCCTCGGCCAAGCGCTCTGTGTCATCTAGATCGGCCCCCATCTGGTGGAAGATCTCTTGAGGGATCGAGCTCCAGATCACGCCGTCTTCCACTTGAGCGCTCAGGAACACATGGCCCATGAGCTTCATCTCTTGGACGCTTCTGCGCTCATAGAGATGGACGACGATCTCACGAACCCGCGCCCCATAGCTTACGAGCTCTGCGGCCACCCGCAACACAAAAGAGTCCACGTTGGCATTTCTAAAGGAGTCCGTGTCCGCCACGATGCCCGCGTATAGAAGGGTCGCCAGATCCGGCGTGATTTTTACGCCCAACTGTTGGGCCAGCTCATAGAGGATCATCGTAGTAGAAGCCGTAGGTTTCACCCAGTTGATCTGCCCAAATCGAGGGTTGTCCCCATGATGATCGATGTTGACAATCAGCGGGTGATCTTTAAGGATCTGAAAGAGTCCTTCGCCCACGCGGCTCAGCTGCCCACAGTCGACCACAAACCAAGCCTCCACGCCCTGCGAGCCTTCTTGGAGGGCACGAATGGCCTCTGCGCCCGGAAGGAATCTCAAATTGCCGGGGACCGGGTCGCGCATCACGGCCCAGGTCTCTTTGCCCAGGGCCTCCAGCAGGTGTTTTACAGCCAAGACGCTGCCGATGGCATCGGCCTCGGGGCCGAGATGGGAGGTGATCCCAAAGTGCTTATGCTCTCGAATGATGGAGATAATCTGCTCGATCATCGCGTGGCTCAGTATACCCCACAAGTTGCTCGATGGCGAGCCGCTTGTTAGAATCTGGCCAATGGCCCGCGAATCGATCACCCGAGGCGAAGAGCGCGAAGAGGATCGAGTTATTCAATCCCTGCGCCCCCGAAGACTTTCAGATTTCATCGGCCAAGAGCGCATCAAAGAGCAGCTTCGGCTCTACATGGAGGCCGCTGCCCGCCGCGGCGAAGGGCTCGATCACATCCTGCTCCATGGGCCTCCGGGCCTGGGCAAGACGAGTCTAGCCCTCATAGTGGCCGCGGAGCTAGGTGTGAATATAAGACTCACTTCCGGTCCCGTGATCGAGCGCCCCGGAGATCTGGCCGCGCTCATCACCAGCCTCTCCGAGGGCGATGTGCTCTTCATCGATGAGATCCATAGACTGAGGCGCAACGTCGAAGAGCTGCTCTACCCCGCCATGGAGGACTTCACATTAGATATTCTGATTGGAGAGGGCCCAAATGCCCAATCGCTTAGGATTGACGTGCCGCGCTTTACGCTCATCGGGGCCACGACTCGTACGGGGCTCTTGACTTCGCCTCTAAGAGATCGCTTCGAAGTCGTCTTCCATCTCGACTTCTACAGCGAGGAGGAATTGCAAGAGATCGTGCGCCGAGGAGCGGCCATTCTGAACGTGGAGATCACAGAAGACGGGGCATGGGAGATTGCGCGTCGGGCGCGGGGCACGCCCAGAGTGGCCCATCGGCTGCTCAAGCGCGTGCGCGACTATGCCCAAGTCAGGGGCCAAGGCCGCATCGATCAAAGGGTCGCCCGCGAGGCTTTAAGAGTGCTCGGGGTGGACGAAGTGGGCCTAGATGAGCTGGATCGCACCATCTTGAGCACGATCATCGAGAAATTCTCCGGCGGCCCTGTAGGATTAGAGACGCTCTCGGCGGCCCTTAGCGAGGAGAAGGACACGATCTCGGAAGTCTATGAGCCATTTCTGCTCAAGAAGGGCTTCCTGCAACGCACGCCGCAGGGGCGCATCGCTACCGAGCGAGCCTATCAGCATTTGGGATTCAAGCCCCCGGCTCAGACTCTGAAACTCTTGCCCGAAGACGCCGAGACCAAAGAAGGCTAGCCCAAAGAGCCGGCTAAGAATTCTTCCACCAGCGCTTGGGCTCGCTCGTAGTCTCCTTCCGGCACGCAGACCCACGGGCAAGCATCATACACAGGGATGCCGCCCACGATGGCCTGCAGATGCTCCCCTTCCACCGTGGCCGGAATGCCATTGTCCTCCAAAAAACCTTTGAGGAGATACGCTTCCGGCACGCTCTGGGCAATGTGAACCCGCTTCATCTCTTGCGCTGGCCTTTCGACTTCTTCGAGGAAGAGCCCTGCTCTTTGAGGAACTCTTCGACCTTCTTGGGATCGACGCCCTTAAGACGCTGGGCTAGCTTCTTCAACTCCGCGGGGGGCACTTCTTCATCCAGCCACTTCTCCAGCTCGTCGAGAGGCACGCGCCACTGGCTCCCAATCTTGACCCCCGGAAGCTCGCCGCTCTCGAGCATCTTCTGCACTTCTTCTAGGGGGATGCCCAGATACTGCGCGGCCGTCGCAGGCCTTAAGTAGCCGCCGATCCTTCTCATCGCTCACCCTCCTCAAGTTTTGCGCAATCTCCTCATGCCCTCAATGAACTCGCGCACCACGCCCGTGAAGCGCTCCCAGGCGAAGATGAGCGCCAGCAAGATCCACAAGATATACACATAGGCCGCCCAGGACTGCTCCTGATAGGCGATGATCAGCGGAAGCGCCGTCAAGGGGAACGCGAAGAGCTCTGTGACGGACTTCGAGCCGGAGGACCAGAGAATGAAGATGGCCGCCATGGCCGTGTAGGCCAGAGCTAAGAGGGGCGAGATGAAGCCGGCCAGCGTCAGATAGACAAACCCGGAGAAGACCATGATCATGTCCAGGAGAAAATCGTGCTCGCCCAGCCAAGTGTTCTCCTTGTTTGGGTCTTTGGCCTTGCGGGCCAGGTGCCCATCTAAAATATCGGTCGTCCAGCCGAAGATGGTGAGGAGAATCACGGCCGGCAGGGCTTTTTTGCCCTCCAGGCTCAGCAGGAGAATGAGGAGCGCCACCAGCGCCCGCGATGCGGTCAGAAGATCCGCCAGCTTCTTCATCTCTATACACCTCCCGCGTTGCACGACCGCATGATAACTTTATCGTTCCAGCGAGTCAATTTTGGGGCTCATCTCCCGAAGGAGAGCGTCTGGTCCGTGGGCGAGTAGCTCACTTCGGCCGTGGGGAAGGCATTGATGCGCGCCTGGAGAAAGAGCTGATTCTGATTGACAAAAAGCCCGATCTGCCAGCAGGCCTGACAGAATTTCTTGATGATCCCCACAGTCAGGGCCCTAAAGCGCCCCAGCCCCAAATCATATTCGCCGCCGAAGTCGAGCTCCCAGTCGCCTAAGCTCCAGTTCGATTGTAGATTCACCCGGCGCAAGGCCAATTGATTGGGATCGAAGCGCAAGCCGGCGCGCAAGGGCCCTCCCAGATCGAGCTTGGCAATGAGATCGTCAAAGCGCGCCTGCGTAAAATCATAGCCGCCGCTTAGAGCCAGCTGCCAGCCTCCGCTTGAGGTGCTCCCCTGCATATTTGCTTTCAACAAGCTCGGCCGGTTCAGGTCGAAGGTGAGCCCCAGCGAAGTCTGCGCCATGCCCAGACGATAGGCCGCGTTCAGGCTCAGAGGATCGAAGCTGCCACGCGCAAAGTCGTAGCCCGTGCTCAGTTGAAGGCTCCCCAGCTGGCTCAAGTTCCAAGACGATCGCAGCGTCGCTCGATGGGCTGTGGTGAGCTCATCAAAGCGGAAAGGACTCCGCCCGCGCACGGCGCGATAGAGATACTCCAGCGCGAGACTCAAGCCGCTTTGGGGACTCCAGCCCGCCTGTGCTGTGACATCCCACGACTCGCGGCGCGTGAACTCATACAGCGAAAGGCGGTAGCCCGAGCCGGCGCGCAGTTGTATGCCCATAAAGGGCGTGAGTGGCTCAAGGTTCATCTGAATTCGTCCATCGAAGCGCGAACTCTCTCGCGAAGAGCCATCGAGGGCTTCTTCATGGTAGCGCCCCCAATCGAATCCTGTAGAGTAGCGAAGGGGCAGTCCCCCTATAGCCAGGGGCTTTTGAGCGAGAGACAGCTCCGGCAGCCGCTCCAGCACCCGATAGCTCAATCTTTTTAGAACCTCGGGATCGGGCTCCGGCCCCAAAAGATTCTGCTCCCGGCTCAGGCCCACCTGCCAGCTCCACTCCCCTTCCTCGCCGGAGAGCAGGAGCTGGGAGAGGAGTCTGGTGGCCTCGCGGGCCAGAAGCCCCGTGCGCAACCCCGCCGAAAGATCTAGCTGAGTCTTCTCATTGAGCTTCAGGGCCTCGGACCAGTCGAGCGCCAGGGATTCCTCACGGCCCACCAAGCGATAGAACGAGAAGCGACCTCCCCGCGAGCCCGGCAGAGCACGATAGAAGAGATCGAGTCCGCTGCCGACTTCGCCGTAGCGCGTGTAGTAATCCAGCAGCAGATACCCGAAATTCTGCTCATCGAGAAAGAGCGGGATGCGCCACTTGGCGAACCAGCCACGCTGCCCGTCACGCCCCAGCTCGGGGATGAAGGGATATTTCTGCTGGACGTCCGTAAGGGGCGCCAAATACGCCGGGGCCCAGAAGAGGGGCGAGCCGAAGGCCCTAAGCGTGAGGTTGAAGGCCACCAGCACCTCATCGGGTCGAATGAAGAGTCTTTGGGCGCGGATCGAGTATGCCGCTTCTGGGATGGGTGCCTCGCAGGGGCACGTCGTGAAGTCGCCGTCTTTGACATCCAAAAGACTCACTTGATTCTTCTCGTTGAAAGATAGATGGGCCTCTCGGCCCCGATAGCGCAAGCGATGCCTCTCGCCCCGGGAATTTATAAAATCTGTCTCCCCTTGGAAGTCTTCGACCAGGGCGTCTTGAGCCTGCCACCCCCCCGGGGAATCTTGCCTCAAGCGCAGTCGAAGAAAGCTCGCTTGGGTCGTCTGCTTCTGAGCTGTTTGCTCCAGAGTGACGTAGGAGCGGGCTTCTACGTCCCAAGCCCGCTCTTCTCTATTCTTGAGCGAAAGACTCTCTGCTGAAAGTCGTCCACCGGCAAATTTAATCGACGCCGATTGCTCCAGCGTGATCTCCTCCAGCGTGATCGTCTCATCTTGCTGGATGATCAAGATCGCTTCCAGAAGGATGGCGCTACCCGAGATCTCTCGATGGGAGAAGCGGGCGCTCCTCGCTTCAATCCGCCAGCGATCAGCCTCCCCCCGAAAGAGCGTAAGCTGCTGAGCTTCAATCGTGCCCTCGCGATAGTACGCTTGTACGTGCCCTTCGGCCGTGATCGTCTTCCACCCCTCCGAGAGGGTCAGTATGTCAGCAGAGAGTTCAATGGGTACAGGCTCGCTCGCCGGCTGGGCAACGCCCGTCAGGGCCGCTCCCAAAGGGGCAAGCGCCGCTAGGGCCAGAGGCAGAAGGCGCTTCACACGTTCGACGAGATCTAGACGCCCCAAGCAATTGGCCTGCCAAAGGAGCACGAGCCCCATGAGCCCGAAGAGGAGATTGGGCAGATGTACACCCAAGGCGGGAGGGAGATCGCCGCGCTTGCCCATGATCTCCGCCGTCCAGAAGAAGACTCCTTGATAGAGGAGCACCAAGAGCACGCTGAGAATGACTCCCAGCGCCCGGCCACGCGGGCCGATCAAAAGACTCAAAGGAGCCCCAAAGAGCGCAAAGATGAAACTGGCCAGAGGAATGGCAATCTTCGCATGGTAGTCGACGATTAAGCTCTCGGCTGGCCGCCCTATACGCCGAAAAGTCTCGATGCGCTCGGCCAGCTCTCTTAGGCTCATCTCGCTGGGGCTGCGCTGCTCGAAGATCAATGTCCGAATCGTCTCGCCGACGTTGAGGTCCATCGTCTCGAAGCGGCTCTTGTAGGTGAGATTGCCTTGATCGTCGAAGGTGTGGATTATGCCTCTTCTCAATTGCCAGATCTGGCCGTCCCAGACGGCGCTCTCTGCGGCGATCACCTTGGGGAAGGTCCCACCATCTGGAAGATTCACCTGGCCGCTTTTGTCATAGATGAGCACACCTTCCAAAACGTTCTCTTTTTCATTGTAGTGGCGCACGTAAAAGAAACGATTCTCGTCATCTTTGAAGAAGGCATTGTCTTGGATATGGGGCGTCGAACGGCTTCCATAGATCTGTTCGACATAGAGCCTCAAATATTGTCGATTGCCCCAGGGGGCAAGATCATCTCCGATCCAGAAATCTATGCCGCTTAAGAAGAGCCCGACGAGGAGCAAGGGCACAAGAAGACGTCTCAAAGAGATCCCGCTGGCTTGCAGCGCGATGATCTCCCGGTCGTGGCCGAGCCTTCCCAAGGCTAGAAAGATCGCAAAGAGCGTAGCCACAGGGAACGCCAGCACCAGCAGATTGGGCAACTGATAAAAGAGCATGAGCATGAGCGTGCTGGGGGGAATGATACGGTCCACCAGCAATTGTGAGAAGCGTCCGATCAAGAAGAGCAAGAAGAAGATAAGAAAGCCTAGAATCGCCAGCACAAAGGGGATCGTCATCTCTTTAAGCAAATAGCGATCGGCGATCTTGAGCATGCCCTCATTCTAGGGGCAAAGTGGGCCTCGGCTCAACTAGATCTTCCGGCCGATTTCTGCTAGGGTAAAGACAGAGGAGGAGAATAACTCAGATGACACGTGTAGCCAAACGGCAAGCCGGGCCGTTTCTCAGCTATACGCTCTTTAAAGCAGAGCTCGACTGGCGCCGGCTCCCGCCAAAAGAGCGCCAAAAGGGGCGTACAGAGTTTGCGGCCGCCATCGAGAGCTGCTCCTCGAAGATCCGCACGTACAGCTACAGCACGGTGGGACTAAAAGCCCAGGGCGAACTGTTACTTTGGCAGATCAGCTCTTCTCTTGAAGCTCTGCAAGAATCAGCCGCCCAGCTGCTACAGACGGGGCTGGGGCGCTATCTTGAGATCCGCTATTCGCTCTTAGGGCTCGTGCGCCCCTCCCACTATGTGAAGCGCCCATCGATCCAAGAGCAGGCACTCTCACAGCCCAAGCGTCTGAAATACTTGATCGTCTATCCCTTCACGAAGACGACCGACTGGTACCTCATGAGCCAGGAAGCCCGTCAAGGGATGATGAACGAACATATCCGCGTGGGGCATCAATTCCCCTCCGTACGCCAAGTGCTAGCCTATTCTTTTGGCCTCGACGATCAGGAATTCGTGGTGACGTATGAGACAGATTCTTTGGAAGATTTTCAGGATCTCGTGATGGCGTTGCGCGACACCGAGGCTCGGCGATTCACCCAGCGCGATACCCCGATCCTTGTAGCCATCCATCGGCCTTTGGCTGAAGCCTTACAGCTTTTGGGCTGAGTCTAAATCAAGTGAGCAGAGCCTGAGCCGCCCGCTCGAGAGCCCCCACCCAGATGTCCAGCTCTTCCTCATGCAGCATCTTGAGAAGCACTTCCAGTTCCAGCCACGGATTGAAGACCCCTTCAATGGCACCTGTGGTGGGATGAAGCCACAGGATATCCGCGTAGTCGGGTTTGCGCTTGCGTTCCGCGGCACGGACCTTCCTATAGCGCGCTTCTCGATCCGCATCAGAGAAGAGCTGCTGGGACAACGCCCCCAAGAAGCGCTTTAGCCGCTCCTGATTTCTGACTCGTACTTCCTTCAAAGACCTTCTGGGATGCAGAAGATGGAGCAACTCCAGTTTCCGAAGCTGCGGCACATCCCAGGGATGCAGCAAGGCGAACCCTTGAGCCAGGCCTTCGGCCGCTTGGATGCGCCTCTTCCACCAGGCAGGCAGCTCGGGCCGCAGTTTCTCCTCCCAGGCCTGCACCTCCAGCCAGGCGACTCTTTCCGGCAGGCCATCTAACAGCGAGGTCGCCTTCTGGGGAGTGAGACCTAGCCGGACGACGACTTTTACTCCCAACGCGGCCAACGGCAGATGCGGCGTGACGCTATCTCCCTGTAACACGAGATCCGGGCGCAGGATGACCCGCTCCCAAGGCACAATCACGCAGAGAAGCGCCCAGTTCTCCATGCCTTGCTCCCACGTCACGCCGCTGCGGATGTAAAACTCCTTAAGGGCCCCCAGCGGGGAGAGCAAGAAGTTGCCCGCGATCCCAAAGCGGGGAGAGAAGAGTACGGATGGGAACCCTACGCGATAAGGGGCTCCCATCAGACCGCGATACGACCTCGTCCAGGGACGCCCATCGAGGGAGACGAGTTTCCAGACGAGCCCGTAGCGACCGTCCAGCCGACAGGCGGGCCACTCTTCTTCCAGGCAGGCCGTGCACCAGTGGCTCTCATAGCGGGTCGAGGGAGCATCCGTGGACAGCAGGTGATGGGTGGGACCACCGCACCGCTCGCAGTTGCCCGGCATGGCACACCTCAATTCACGTCACGTCACGTCACGTCACGGAGCAGAGAACTCCTGGGCGCTATCATAAAGCAGAATCTTCCCCACAGCAAAGAGCAGCTAGGCAGACGATTGCCTCCTTCAGTAGCGACCCAGTAGAATGCCCTCGGATGGACGAAGAGATCAAGCGACCGCTGGCTTTATTTCGAGATCGCTGGCAGGCAGGAGAAGAGCTGGCAGAGCACCTCTCTTGCTCTTTGGCCAAAGAGGCTTTGATCTTGGGGATTCCACGAGGGGGCGTGGCTGTGGCGGCCGAGGTCGCCCGCCGCCTGAAAGCAGAACTCGATGTGATTGTGGCGCGCAAGCTGGGAGCTCCCATGTCGGCGGAGCTGGCCATCGGCGCGGTCACGGCCAACGGCGGACGTTTTCTCAATGAAGGGCTCCTCCGAGAGCTGGAGATACCGGCCTCGTATGTGGAGGCCGTGACGGCCCAGGAGATGGCCGAAGCCCGTCGCCGCGAGGGACTCTATCGTGGCTCTCGCCCTAAAAGCCGCCTGGAAGGCCGCATCGTGATCGTGGTAGACGATGGCTTGGCCACGGGAGCCACGATGCGCGCGGCCGTGCGCTCTGTGCGCAGAGAAAACCCAGCGAAGCTCGTGGTGGCTGTTCCTGTCGGATCCCAAGAAGCGCGTGACGCCCTCGCCCCAGAAGTCGATGAGCTCATCTGCCTAAATACGCCAACGCCTTTCTACGCCGTGGGGCTCTACTACGAGCGCTTTGATCCCATCGATGACGCGGAAGTCCAGCAGATCCTCCAGCAAGCTGGGAGGGCGGGATGAAAAAGGAGCTGCCATGATTCAAGCGGCCTTGCGCTATTTGAAAGAACACCGTCGGCAAGCGCTGGATCAGCTAAAAGAGTTGATTGCGATTCCGAGCATCAGCACGCTGCCAGACCATGTCAAAGACATCCAAAGGGCAGCCCAGTGGCTGGCCCATAGGCTCAAGCAGATCGTCCTGGAGCACGTGCAGATCATTAAAACTACTCGCCACCCCCTAGTCTATGCCGACTGGCTGCACGCCGCAGACAGACCCACGGTGCTCATCTACGGCCACTATGACGTCCAGCCCGTCGATCCCCTCCCTGAGTGGGAGACGCCGCCCTTTGAGCCCACAGTACGAGGCGAAAATCTCTATGCCCGAGGTGCTTCCGACAACAAGGGCCAGCTCCTCACCCACATCCGAGCCGTCGAGGCCCTCTTGAAGACCGAGGGCAGACTGCCCGTCAATGTGAAATTTCTCATTGAGGGCGAGGAGGAGATCGGCAGCGAAAGCTTAAAGAGTTTTCTGCCAGAGCATAAACAGCTATTCGAGTCTGATATATGCGTGATCTCGGATTCTCATATGCTCGCGCCCGATCAGCCGGCGATCGTCTACGGCCTGCGGGGCCTAGTCTATGGCGAAGTAGAGGTGCAAGGCCCAAGCCACGATCTCCACTCGGGTTCTTATGGGGGTGCCGTGCACAACCCCTTGCAAGTTTTGTGTGAGCTGATCGCCCAACTCCACGATGAAAGGGGTCGGGTTACCATCCCAGGCTTCTATGATCGGGTACGCCCGCTCGAAGAGAGGGCTGAGCTGGCCCGTCTGCCCATCTCTGAGGAAAACCTTCTAAAAGAGACGGGCGTGCCGGCTCTTTGGGGAGAAGCCGGCTATACCCCGCTGGAGAGGGTGGGTGCGCGGCCTACTCTAGAGATTCACGGCATTCGCGGCGGCTTCACCGGCGAGGGGGCCAAGACCGTCATTCCGGCCAAAGCCCTAGCAAAGATCAGCATGCGCCTGGTGCCCTATCAATCCAGCGAGGAGATTGCGCCATTATTCAAGGAGCACGTGGAGTCGCTCGCCCCCAGGACCGTCAGAGTCTCTGTGCGTATTTTGCAGAGCGGCGATCCGGTGCTCCTGGATAGAAGGCATCCGGCGTTTCAGGCCGCCTCCAGAGCTTATGAAGCCAGCTTTGGCGCAAAGCCCGTCTACACCCTAGAAGGCGGGAGCATTCCCATCGTCGTCCTATTGCAGAAGATCTTCCATATGCCCGTGGTGCTGATGGGCTTCGGCCTGCCTGATGATCGCTTGCACTCGCCCAATGAGAAATTTCATCTGCCCAACTTCTACCGCGGCATGGAGTGTTCTGTGCACTTCCTCCATGAGCTGGGGAGTGTCACTCAACCGTGACGCTGCGGGCGAGGGAATCTCTTCTACAGCGAAAACAGCACTCCTATGGAGAAGCGGGCACTCATGGCTTTGGGGGAGTCCATGGGAGCGAGCTCTGCTGGCCAGCGATCTTTGACATCGTCTTGAACCCATCCTTCCCCATAAGATATGCTAGAAGAGATCGCCCATGAGAGGCAAGCGGAGAGAGCGCTCTCACCAGTTGTATTTGGAGGCTCAGCGCTACATGCCCGGTGGGGTGAGCAGCCCCGTAAGAGCCTTTAAGGCTGTGGGTGGCTCGCCCCTGTTTATCACCCGCGCCCGAGGCTCAAAGATCTACGACGTCGACGGGCATGAATATATTGACTACGTCTGCTCCTGGGGGCCCTTGATCTTGGGTCATGCCCATCCCCAAGTGGTGGAAGCCCTCAAGAGGGCCGTCGAGCGCGGGACGAGCTATGGTGCGCCCACGGAGCTGGAGATTAAGCTCGCTCGGGAGATCCAGCACGCCATGCCCACCCTGGAGAGGATTCGCTTCGTCAACTCCGGCACGGAGGCCAGCATGAGCGCCTTAAGACTCGCCCGTGCCTACACGCGCAGGAACAAGATTGTAAAATTCGAGGGCTGCTACCACGGCCATGCCGATATGCTCTTAGTGCAAGCGGGCTCGGGCATGGCAACGCTAGGGTTGCCGGATTCTCCGGGGGTCCCTCCGGCCATCGCCCAAGAGACCCTCGTTGCCCCCTTCAATGATCTTACGGCCGTCAAGGCACTCTTCAAGAGATATTCGGCGGAGATCGCGGCTGTGATCGTCGAGCCCATCGCGGGGAATATGGGCGTGGTACCCCCACAGCCCGGATTTCTCGAAGGGGTTCGCAAGCTCACCCGCGCGCATGGAGCGCTCCTCATCTTCGATGAAGTCATCACGGGCTTTCGCGTGGCCTACGGGGGGGCTCAAGCGCTCTACAACATCCGGCCCGATCTCGTATGTTTGGGCAAGATCATCGGCGGAGGGCTTCCCATTGGAGCCTACGGCGGCCGACGGGAGATCATGGAGCTGGTTGCCCCCAACGGGCCGGTCTATCAGGCCGGGACGCTCTCGGGAAATCCCCTGGCTATGACCGCCGGACTCGCTACTCTCCAGGCACTCCAGCAAGAAGGGGTCTACGATCGCCTAGAGAGGCTTTCGGCCCAGCTGGCAGAGGGCCTGCAAGAGGCAGCCGACGACGTGGACATCCCAGCGAAGATCCAGCGCGTGGGCTCAATGCTCACGCTCTTCTTCACCGAGGTCAGCGTGAGGGACTACACTTCAGCCAAGGCGTCCGATGCCGAACGCTATGCGCACTTCTTCTGGGGGATGCTGGAGGAAGGCATTTATCTGCCGCCCTCACAGTTCGAGGCCTGGTTCGTATCGCTGGCCCATACAGAAGAAGACATCCGGAAGACAGCTGAGGCAGCCGCATCGGCCCTAAGAGCGCTCTGGTGAGAAGAGCAGGCCTGGTCCGCGGTGTCCTCCGCCCCTATTTTTGAGAGCCACTGGGGAAAAATCCCGCGCGTTAAGGAGGGAAACTGCGCGGGCAAAACCCTGGCGGCCGGTGAGCTTTCGCCTCACCTGCAGAGGGCACCGCGGACAGCCAGGTAAGGAGGTGAGTAGTGAATAATTCCATGGCCCATCACACCAGCCAGAGTCTAGAGGGCCAACGAGCAGATGCCCATGACCCGCATCAGCCGATTGCCTGATGTTGATCAGTCGAGCGCTTCCCCCTATAGTGTTACACTGTTTCATGAATATGAAGAGGGGACGGACCATGACAAAGCGCGTTCATAATTTCAATCCCGGCCCTGCGGCTCTGCCCCTCCCCGTTCTGGAGCAAGCACAGCAAGAGTTTCTCGATTTCGAGGGCTCGGGCATCTCCATCCTGGAGGCGAGCCACCGTGGCGGGCTGTACGAGCAGATCCACAACGAAGCGATCGCCAATCTCCGCACGCTTCTGGGGTGTGGAGAGGACTACGCGATTTTATTTATGGGTGGGGGCGCGACGACCCAATTCGCGCTGGTGCCCATGAATCTCTTACCCAAGGGCTCTTTTGCGGAGTATATTAACACGGGCCACTGGAGCCTAAGAGCGCTGGCAGAAGCCCGCAAACTCAGCGATGTTCGAGAGATCTGGTCCAGCGCCCCTACCCACTACGACCGCGTGCCCTCTCCCGAAGAATTTCACGTGAGCCCTCTTGCCGCTTATCTCCACTACACGAGCAACAACACCATCGAGGGCACGCAGTTTTCGTATGTGCCCGACTCCGGCGGAGTCCCTCTGGTCTGCGACATGTCTTCAGATATCCTCAGCCATCGCTTAGACATTGCGCGCTTCGCTCTCATCTACGCCGGCGCGCAGAAGAACTTGGGACCGGCGGGCGTCACCCTCGTCATCATTCGCAAAGATCTCTTGGAACGCTCTCCCAAAGACCTTCCGTCCACGTTCAGCTACGCTCGCATGGCCCAGGAGAATTCTCTTTTGAACACGCCGCCCGTCTTTGCTATTTATCTTGTGGCGCTTGTGACGCGCTATTATTTAAAGCAAGGGGGCCTGGCGGCCCTCGAGGCCCAAAACCAAGAGAAAGCACGGCTCATTTACAAAACCATCGATCAATCGGAGGGCTTCTATCGCGGCTGTGCTCACCCTATAAGCCGCTCACAGATGAACGTGACCTTTCGTCTAGGCACGGAAGAGCTGGAGAAGCGCTTTCTGAGTGAGAGTGAAGAGGCCGGCTTGGTGGGGCTAAAGGGGCACCGCTCCGTGGGCGGGATTCGCGCCTCTCTCTACAACGCCGTGACGCTCTCCAGCGTGCGCCATCTGGTCCAGTTCATGCGTGACTTTCAAAATCGCTATGGCTGACGTCTTGCTGATGGCCTACGGCAGCCCCTATCGCGCGGAAGAGATCGCAGATTATTACACCGACATCCGTCGGGGCCAGCCGCCTCCGCCGCCGCTTTTGCAAGAGCTCATCGAACGCTATCGCACAATCGGAAGAAGCCCCTTAAACGAGATCACCTTCGCTCAGGCCCAAGCCCTCCGGCAGGCGCTCGGCCCAGGCAGCCGCGTTTGGGTGGGCATGAAGCACTGGCGCCCCTTTATTCGCGAGGCCGTGGCTGCCATGGCCGAGGCCCAAGTCGAAAGAGCCCTAGGGATCGTCGCGGCTCCCCATTATTCTCATATGAGCATTGGAGGCTACATCGAGCGCTGCGAGAAGGCTCTCGAAGAGCTGGGGCGCCCCTTCCAGATGAGCTACGTCGAGCATTATCATAATCACCCGCTCTACATTGAAGCTGTGGCGCGACGCCTCCAGGCCACCCTGGAGGAGTTCGAGCGACCTGAGGAGGTCTTTACGCTGTTTACCGCCCATAGTCTGCCCGCGTGCATCCTCGAAGCGAAGGACCCGTACCCGCAGCAGCTTTGTGAGACGGCGCACTTAGTCGCAAGAAGGCTGGGACTTTCGCTCTGGGACACGGCCTATCAGTCCGCCGGAAGGACTCCGGAACCCTGGCTGGGGCCGGACATCAAAGAAAAGCTAGAGGAGCTTCGAGCGCAGGGATTTTTGAACGTAGCCGTGGCAGCCGTGGGCTTTCCCTCCGACCATCTTGAAGTCCTCTATGACATCGACTACGAAGCTCAAAATAAGGCCCAAGAGCTGGGAATGACCCTCAAGCGCGTCAGAAGCCTCAACGCCGATCCGGATTACATCACAGTGCTGAAAGCGCTGGTGGAGGAGCAGCTTTTCTGATCAGCGCTGGCTCGCCTCGTGCACGAACTCCACCAGATGCTGAACGTTCTCTGGAGGCGTGTCTAAGAGAATGCCATGCCCCAAATTGAAGACATGGCCGGGACGACCGCTGGCCTGCTCTAAAATCGCTTGGGCTTGCTTGTGGATGAGCTCTTGAGGCCCCAAGAGTACGGCCGGATCAAGATTTCCTTGAATGGCCCGATCATAGCCAATGCGCTGCCAGGCCTGATGGAGGGGAATGCGCCAGTCCACTCCGATCACGTCTCCGCCAGCTTCTCTCATCAACTCCAAGAGCGTAGCCGTCCCCATCCCGAAGTGGATTCGGGGCACTCCCATCCCCTTGAGGCCCTCAAAGATGCGTTTCGAGTACGGCAGCACGTGCGCGCGATAATCACTTGGGCTAAGACAGCCCACCCAACTGTCAAAGAGCTGAACCGCTTGAACGCCGGCATGAATCTGGGCTTTGAGATAGGCGAGAATCACTTGGGTGAGCTTGTCCATGAGCAGCTGCCAGATGTGGGGCTGCGTGTACATGAAGCGCTTCGTTTGTGAAAAGTCCCGCGAGGGCCTGCCCTCAATGAGATAAGTGGCCAGCGTAAAGGGCGCACCTGAAAAGCCGATCAAGGGCACCTCGAGCTCTTCTCTTAGCAGACGGATCGTCTTAAGCACATAGGGCACGTCTTCTTCAGGCACAATCACCCTCAAGGCTTCGACCTCTTGGCGGCTACGTAGGGGGCACTCCAGCACAGGGCCCATGCTCTCGATAATCTCAAAAGAGACGCCCATCCCCTCGATGGGCAGCATGATGTCCGCAAACAGAATAGCCGCGTCCAGGTCGAATTTTTTTAACGGCATGAGGGTCACTTGAGCGGCAAGCTCGGGCGTCTTGCAGATCGTCAAAATATCGTGTTTCTCTCGGATTTTTCGATACTCCGGCAGATAGCGCCCCGCCTGGCGCATGATCCAGATGGGCGTGGCATCCACCGGCTCCCGACTACAGGCCCTCAAGAAACGATCTGCCCTCATGGCTACAGTGTAGCCCAATCAGTAGTAGTATGCGAGCAGGCCCAGCAGGGCAAAGCCTACGGAAAGCCCCCAGAAGATCAGGGTGATGGCCCACTCGGGCAGCTCCACACTAGGCAGAAGATAAGTATAATCGATCCCCTCAGCCCGCTCGAAGTGATGATGCAGCGGGCTCACTTTGAAGATACGCCTGCGAAAGACCCGAAAACTGGCAACTTGCATCATCACCGACAGGGTTTCTACGAGGGGCACAACCCCAAAGAAGAGCAAGAAGAGCTCCGTGCCCGTGAGCACGCTCGTCATGGCTACAAAGCCCCCCAGGGCCATCGAGCCCGTGTCCCCCAGAAAGATGCGCGCCGGATGGACGTTGAAGGGAAAGAATCCGAGCAGCACCGCCCCAAAGAGCACATTCAGCCCAAAGAGATCCCCAGGGGCCTCAAAGAGGAGCAGGCCGTAGGCCAAGAGCGCGATGAGCGTAATTCCAGAGGCTAGCCCATCCAGCCCGTCTGTCAGATTCCAGGCGTTCACAGCCCCCAGCAGGGTCAGGGCGATCAACGCATAGAGCAGAGGGCCGTCGACGTTCAACTCGAACGCGGCAAAGGGCACCTTCAGGGGAGCCTCCAAGGACGAACCCAAGAGAGTAAGCAGGAGCGCGATGACGGCCAGTTGCAGAAGGAGCTTGTACCGCCCCAGAAGCCCCCGAGAGTGCTGCTGCCAATATTTCAGCATATCGTCGAGGAGGCCGATGAGCCCGAAGAAGAGCGTCGCTGTGATCAAGAGCAGTCCTTCCACGCTAAGACGCCTTTCGAGGAGCTGGTAGGCCAGCAGCGCTCCTAGCAAGACGATCAAGAGGACGGCGCCGCCCATGGTGGGCGTGCCACGCTTGTGCTCGTGGATTTTGGGGCCGTATTCGCGGATGGGTTGCCCTGAGCCGGCCCAGCGCATCGCCCCAACGAAAAGATGGGTTGCCACGAGGGCGGCGAAAAACCCCCCCACCGCAAAGGGCACCATCTCCATACCCAAGATACAAGCCCCATCCGAGTCCTCCAACAAGCCGCAAGGGCACGTCTTTGGGGGACATTCATGCCCCAGCTATTTCGAGCGTAGCACGCGAGCAACAGCGAAGCTATAATCTGCACCCGAAGGAGGTCGAAGATGCCCACGTCCAGTGAGATCGCACGCCGCACCCAGCTCCGCCCGATCACCGAGATCGCCCAAAGCCTCGATCTGGCCGAAGACGAACTCATCTTGTATGGAAAACACAAGGCGAAAGTCCATCTATTAGCCTATGAGCGCCGGCAAAAAGAACTCGATGGGAAGCTCATCCTGGTGACGGCCATTACGCCCACCCGCGCGGGCGAGGGCAAGACGACCACCACCATCGGCCTGGGCCAGGCATTCGCCCTCTTGAAGAAAAGAGCGATGATCGCCATCCGCCAGCCCTCCCTGGGCCCCGTCTTCGGCATCAAGGGCGGAGCCACCGGCGGAGGCTACGCCCAACTGCTTCCCCGAGAGGACATAAATCTACACTTCACGGGGGATTTCGCGGCCATCGAGAAGGCGAATAATCTACTGGCCGCGCTCATCGACAACCATCTGCACCATGGGAATGCTCTGGGGCTCGATCCCCGCCAGATCACATTCAAGCGCTGCTTCGACATGAACGATCGGGCCCTCCGCCAGATCATCACCGGGCTGGGCGGCCGAGCCGGAGGCATCCCCAGGGAGACGGGCTTTCAGATCACAGCCGCCTCCGAGATCATGGCCATCATGGCCCTCACACAGAACCTGAGCGATCTTCAAGAGCGCCTGAGTCGAATCGTCGTGGGCTATAGCTATGAGCGGCGGCCCATTACGGCCCGCGACTTAAAAGCCCCAGGCGCTATGACCGTACTGCTCAAAGAGGCGATCCATCCCAACCTCGTCCAGACTCTGGAGCACACGCCCGCCTTCGTGCATATGGGCCCCTTCGGGAACATCGCCTCTGGGACCAGCAGCCTCATCGCCACCAAGCTGGCGCTCAAGCTTGCGGATTACGTCATCACCGAGGCCGGCTTCGGCACCGAGCTGGGCGCCGAGAAATTTTGCGATATCAAGTGCCGGGTGGGTCGCTTGAACCCTCAAGCGGTGGTGCTCGTGGCCACCGTGCGGGCGCTCAAGCTCCACGGCGGCGCCAAAGCCTCATCCCTGGAGAAAGAAGACCCTTTTGCCGTGGAGAAGGGCTTGGAGAATTTAGAGAAACACATCGAGAACCTCGAGCAGTTTGGCCTTCCTCTGGTCGTGGCCATAAATCGCTTCCCGCAAGATACCCAGAGCGAGCTTGAGCTTGTGCTGGAATATTGCCGCGCACGGGGGGTGGAGGCAGCCCTCTCGGACGTCTTCGCCCGGGGAGGAGAGGGTGGGCTGGAGCTGGCCGAGCGCGTGGTGGAGCTGGCCGACTCAAAACGCGCTCAGTTTCGTTTTCTTTATGAGCCTGAGGCCCCTCTGCTTGAAAAAATCGAGACGATTGCCAAGAAGATGTACGGCGCGGATGGAGTTGAGTATACAAGTCTGGCCAAAGAGAAATTGGCCCGCCTTGAGAGATTGGGCTACGGCCGGAGCTTGATCTGCCTGGCCAAGACCCCATCATCGCTTTCGGACGATCCCAAGCGTCTGGGACGCCCGCGCGGATTTAAGATCACCGTGCGGGATGTGGAGCTTTCGGCCGGGGCAGGCTTGGTCGTGCCGCTGGCGGGAGAGGTCCTGACGATGCCGGGGCTTCCGGAGAAGCCAGCTGCCGAAGAGATTTACCTCAATGCCGAAGGCCACATCGAAGGGCTCTTCTGATGAGAGTCGGAATCGGGCTGGATTTCCATCGCTTTGAGGCAGGACGCAAGCTCATTCTAGGAGGCGTGGAGGTCCCCTACGAGCAGGGCCTCTCGGGCCATTCAGATGCCGATGTGCTGGCTCATGCGATCTGTGATGCCCTCTTGGGGGCCGCCGGCTTGGGCGATCTAGGAGCGCACTTTCCGGCGAGTGATCCTCAATACAAAGACATCTCCAGCTTAAGGCTGCTTAGGCGCGTCAAAGAAATGCTCGATGAGAAAGGGCACGAGATCGAGCACATTGACGCTTCTATCATAGCGGAGGAGCCGCCTCTGGCCCCTCATTTTGCCCACATGAAAGAGAGACTGGCGCAGGCTTTGGAGATCTCTTCAGAGCAGATCAATCTGAAGGCCACGCGGCCCGAAGGCTTAGGGGCTTTGGGTCGGGGCGAAGGCATATGGGCCCAAGCGGTGGCCAGCTTGAAGCTTTAAACTATGGGGACCAGGAGCTTAAGGGCTAGCATGAAGCCGATGCCCAGAAGCAACGAGAAGATCACTTTGAAATTGAAGCGCCGATGGGCATCGGGCAAGAGATCGCTCGCCCCAATATACAAAAAATCCCCCGCGATGAAGGCGAGCGCCATGTGCAGAAAATCCTCGGGGATGAAGGCCGCCAAGAGCGCTCCCCCAGGGTAGAGCGCCCCGGCCAAGCCCAAGGTGAAGAAGATCTTCCCCTGGCTCCAGCGGGCTTCCTTCATGATCAACGCCGACGTGATGCCCTGCGGGATCTCATGGAGCACCACAGCCAAGGTGATCGCCAGCCCCAAGACGGGATTTATAAAATATCCCGTAGCGATTCCCACGCCATCGATGACGTTGTCAAGGGCCATGCCGACCACGGCCACGGGGCCCACCTGATGGGTCTCGCACTCGCTCTCCCCGCAGGCATGGATCATCATGACCTTCTCCAGCAAATAAAACGTCAAGAATCCCAGGGCCACGTACGCGTAGTCTGCCTCCATCTGGACCTCGGGGAGGATATCAAAGAACGTGACGGCCAGCAGCACGCCAGCCGCAAACGCGATGATATAGCGGGGTTGGAGGCGCTCGGGTGAGAAGCGGAGCGTAATCCAACCCGCAAGGACATCAGAGAGGCCCGCAATCAAGGCATAGAGCAGATAAAGAGATGGCATGCACCCAGCTTAGGGAGCGTGTGCATGCTTGTCAAGGGGGAAAATCTTCCAGGCGGAAGCCTTCGGAGCTCTCCAGCACCTTCTTGATGCGCAGCTCGCTCTCCTCCAGGCGCTTTTTGAGCGCGTCGGCCAGGCGCACGCCCTCTTCGAAGAGCTTGAGGGACTCCTCCAAAGAGACCCCTTCGGATTCTAGGGATTTGACGATCTGTTCTAGTCTACTGAGGGCCTCTTCTACGCTGAGTTGGGGTTCGGCCATGGCTCCCTATAGATAGCATACCCAGCTCCTCCCTAGCAAATTTATCTCCTGAGCCTATGCGTGCCGCAGCTAAGATCCCCTTAGGAACGTAAGTTTTGTTATTTGCGGGTGTATCGCGGGGGGGGACTTGACAAACGGCCCGAAATGTGCTATAAGTAAAGCAACTCAATCAAATTCTGCTCATTGGAGCATATAAGGAGGTCATCTAAGATGTTGAAGTGGGGTACACTTGCGGAGTCCAACGAGGCGGCGGAGAGGCTCAATGGGCTGGTCACGAAGATCGTGGGGAGCAAGACACTCTATGTGCTCCTTGTGCTGGCATCTTTCATGTTGCTCAGCGGAGCATTCGAAAAGTGGGGTGGCTAAGCCAAGGGGGTTGGTAGATTGCCATCCTCATCTTTATCTTTAAAGTTAGCAGGAGGAAAGTCAAGATTTGATTTTCCTCCTGCTATTTTTGTAAAGTAAATATCGTATGAGACTTCCGTTAAGTGCGAAGCTTTACATTATAGCTATTGTTTTAGTGGCATTTTTTGTTATTGCTCAGTTTGCTTCTCATTTCCTCCAACAATTAAGAGATTCCGAATTTGCCAATGTTGCCCTCATATTCACAGCGCTAGCTCTATTAACCCAAATCTATGAAATAGAGCTCGTCTATAGAAGGATGATCTCAATAGCTGTCGCTATTTGGGTAGCAACCATACTACTAGGCGGCCCTCTGCTTGCTCTAGCAGTAGCACTAGTTAGCACACTGATTGCAGAGACAATCTTACGCTGGGGAAAGCTTTCTGAAGGATTTATGGCATTCGTTTGGCCCACCTCTTTCAATATCGGTCAGCTTACCCTTTCCGCCTTCATAGCCTCGCTGGTCTTTGATCTTCTAGGCGGACGCCCCTTGATGACTTTGACTAACGCCGCTCAAAGTGGGTTGGCATTCTATAATCAACTCATCCCAGCCGTTGGAGCCTTCGCAGCTTTTGCGCTCACCAACAACGCCTTCGTCTCAGGGATCATCACTATGACCCAAAAGACGAGCTTCTTCTATCACTTGAGATTCAACGTGCAGCATCTGCTTTTGCAAATCCTCTCCCTGGGTGTCCTAGGCATCCTCCTGGCTGTAGTCTACGCCCAGTCGCCCTGGAACCTCTTGCTCGTCTTGATCCCCTTGGGCCTGGTCCATCTGTCACTGCGCAACTACATGAAACTGCGCCACG
>JBBIOR010000002.1:0-22654 GCA_037443265.1 Candidatus Fraserbacteria bacterium
AACGATCCTCGCTGGAAAGTGGTAACCGCCCGGCGACAGGGAGAAAAAGAGCTTCAGTTGAGATTCGTGTTGCTGAATGACCATCAAGTCCCTGCTGAAGCTCAGCAAGTGGCACCCAACTTGGAGGATGCTTATTTGGCGCTCATCGCTCGTGATCGCCAGGCAGCTGTGGCTTGAAGGGCGACTGAGCCTGCCACTTTGGCTTTGGGCCTTCCCGCTGGGGATCTGGGTATTTCGTTTGTTCCACCTCTTTGACCCAAGAAAAGCTGTGGGCTTTGCGGAATTGGCCGTCCCTTTCGCTTACGCTCTGATCGTGTATGATCTTTTCGGACATGAGAGGCGCTGGGGCACTCTAGAACTCCTCATTGCTTCGCCCCGACCAAAGCACCTCACCCTCTTGATTCACTCCCTTTGGGGAATACTCTGGCTCTTTGTGGTGATCGCTAGCCTGGTAGAGCCTCGATCGTATCTGGCTGTGCTGGCTCCAGCGCTGCTGCTAGGACAGACGGCCTTGTTCCTATCGATTGCGTTTGTGGAGGCCTGGGGAATCGGAGTGGCCTTGGCATGGTGGGGTTGGCTCTGATCGTGGTTACGCAGCGCTTTACAGAATATCTTGAAGGGCCGGTCAACTGGATCTTGTTGGGGTTGACGCAGGCAGGGCTTTCTTTAGACGAGCTCTGGCTTCGCAAGTGGGTTCAGTTGGCAGCAGGATTAGCTTTGTGGCTGGGGAGCTTGATGACTGTTGATCTCAAACGTCACTGGAGACTGAGAGAGTGAATCATCTTGAGCGAACGTAGGAGTCTCATGATTTGTCACCCAAGAGGGCGTGCGCTATAACTCGACATGCAATGGAAGAGATCGGCGGAGAGTTCGGAGGATTGGACCTCCAGGGGCTGTCGGGCCTGGTGGTCTCCGTGGGGGTTGCCGGCCTCCTTCTACAATGGGGGAGGGGGTTGAGCGGATCGATGACTCCCAAGAAGTGTCCCAATTGTCAGACCAGGCTGAGCATGACCCTCAGGAGATTGGCGCGCTTCTGCCCTTACTGTGGGGAGCAGCTGGTCAAAGGCGGCTACTGCAAAGAGTGCAAGATCTACTATGGAACGGAGATCCGCTACTGTCCTATCCATGGGAAGAAGCTGGAATGAGCCCCTCTCAAGAGCGGTGGCGACTCAGCCGTGTGCAGTATCCCGATGACCCGGCCCTCAACTATGCTGTGGATCTGGCCATCGCCGAGCATGTCGCCCGAGGGGCAGCCCCGCCCACGGTGCGCCTGTGGCAGCCGGGACGCTGCTTGGCCATAGGCCGCTTTGACAGCCGCCTGCCCCACTTTCCAGAGGCCGTCCGGCACATGAAGGCCCAAGGTCTCACGCTCGCTCAGAGAATGAGCGGTGGAAAAGCCGTCTGGCAAAGTGAGGGCTTTCTCAATTTCTCTGTCATCGCTCCAAAGAAAGCTGCACCCATGGGCATTGCGGAAGCCTATCGGAAATTCTCTGAGGGCCTGAGGCTGGGGCTCCGCACTCTGGGAGTGGAAACGTCATTCCAGCACATAAAAGGAGCTTTCTGCGACGGGCCGTATGATCTGGCCGTCGCAGACAAGAAACTCGTGGGAACGGCTCAAGTGCAAAAGCGAGGGTTCATCATCGTCCACGGGACGATGCCCGTCGATGGCGCACTCGACGAAATGATCGAAAAAATCTCAGAGTTCTATGAGCGTGCGGGCCAGCCCATTAGGCTCCGAAAAGAGACCATGACCACGCTTGCGGCAGAGCTAGGGCGACCGCTCCCTATTGAGAAGCTCATAGAGGTGCTGTGCGAGGGTTTCCAGTCTTCGTTGGGGCATCTCTCCGGCAGAGAGCTGCTTAAGAGCGAGTGGCAGAGGGCCCACAAATGGCTCGAGGAAGTAAAGCTTTAATCATCCCGCTTCTTCTTGCCCATCCAGACACTCGATTCCAAGAGCAAGCCGGCGAAGAACGAGGCCGCCTGCGTGAGGTATCGCAGTCCTTTGATGGTCGATAGGCTCTGGATCTCCTCTTTGACGGATTTGATCACAACGGCATGAGGAGCTTCCTGCTCCCGCTCCTTGACTTGCGCCAGGCGCTGCAGCGCAAAAAGCCCCGACAAGAAGGCTGCCAGAAACACGAAATCCAGATGGGCCAGCTCCAAGACCGTCACGCGGGCCGCCTCCGGCGCGCCCAGATGCTCCCACGTGAGTTGCACCGTCACGGCCTGCTCCGCAAAGAGATTGCCCAGCAGCCCTCCGATCAGAGGAGCCACGCCCGCGGCCATGGAGTTCACCAAGGCGGCCGCGGAGAAATAGGGCGTCGAGAGCTTCTTCGGCGAGAGCTGAAAGAGGATGTTGTCGTTGGCCACGTCGATCCCGGCCGTGGCCAGGCCATTCATGATGTGAATGAGCGCGATCAAGGCCAGAGTAACCCAGTGGTTCTCCCCAACTGTGAACGTCCAAAGCAGAATCGAGAGCGAAAAGACCGGGGCGCATAGATGCAGCACAGCTTTGTTGCCGTGGCGATCGGCCAGCCGACCCCAGATGTTGAGAAAGCTCAGGTTGGCCAGCTGGCTGGCCACGGCAAAACCCAGCACATAGCTATACGGAAGCCCCAAAGTCCGCAGCATGTAGACGGTGATGAAGGGCAGGGCTAAATTCGCCGCAAACGCCCAGCTGCCCGTAAACCCGATGAGCTTGCGAAAGCCTGTGTCTTTGAAGGGCAGCGCCAGCACGGCCCTGAGCGAGAAGGGCTCAATGGGAGGCATCGGAGGCTCGGGAATTCGCGCCAAGAAGAAGAGGCCGATGAGCCCCACCATCGCTCCCGTAAGATACAGCCCCGAAAGGGCCGGAAGCGGGGTTGTGCCTTCTCGGCTTACGAGATCTACGACCAAGGCTCCCGCAAGGGAGACGGCCATGCCTACCAGCCCCATGATCCACAGGCGCCGAGAGAAGATCCGCCCCCGGATCGGCTCCGGCAATAGATCTTTCATCCAAGAGTTCCAAGCCAACCCGGCAAAGGTGCCGAAGATCGAGCTGAGCGCCAACGCTCCCATCAGCGCATAGAGGGCCCTCTTCAGCCCGATGAGCCAAGGGCTCACGGCAATGAGCACCAACAGCAGCCGGCTCAACGAGCTGGAGATCACGCAGATCATCTTGCGCTGACGCACTTGCTCGATGACCCACACGGCAGGCATGAACATCACTTTCGAAAGAAACGGGATGGCGGCGATCAGGCCGATCTCGAGATCCGAAGCGCCTAAAGCCAGGGCTAGACCCGCGAGAAACGCCCCGCCGGTGAGCATCTCCATGGTCTTGGTGCACGCCCCGTCCCAGTTGCGATAGAATAACGCTCTTCGCAAGGTGGATAGGGGTTTGGTGCGCCGCGAATGCATGACGTTATTGTACCGAATAGAATCAATATCGAGCTATGAAGAGCTCGAATTTGCCCAGCGATACCCAGAAGCATGGTCAACGATTGTTTCGGACAAGTAGTGGAGCAACTGCTCTGCTCCTCCCTGTGGCCAGCGCGAGCCCAAGCAGGATGGCGACGCCTCCTAGGGCCGTCCGCCCGCTCAGCTCTTCGCCCAAGATGAGCCAGCCCAAAAGCACGGCGATCAGCGTGCTTAGAAACGGCATGAGCTGGGTCCTTGTGACCTCCATGCGCTGAATCAGCCAGTAGAGCAACACGAACGTCAGCGATGATCCCACAATAGCCAGATAGAGCAGTGAGATCCAGGCCAGGGGCGTCCAGGGAAAATTCAGCGGCACGCCTTCTTGAGAGATGCCAATCGCAAGCAGCGGAATGAACCCGGAGATCATCTGCACGGTCGTGAGCACGAAGGGATCTAAGTGCCCGCCGCGGGCCTTGATCAGCACGCTGGCGTAGGCCGTGCCCAGCGCAGCCAAGATGATCGCGAGGCTCCCCCAGATGGCCATGGGGTCATCTATATAGAGCTGATGCGAGAAGATCAGCGCCACGCCCGCGATTCCTAAGAGCACGCCACTGACTTTCAGGAGCGTGATGGGCTCATTAGGCAGGTGCAGATGCGCGATCACGAGGCCAAAGAGCGGAAGGGTCGTATAAAGAATGGCCGTTAGACCCGACGAGATGTGATTCTCACCCCAGAATACGAGCCCATAATTGGCGGCGAACATTAGAACACCTGTGCCAATCATGAGTGCCCAGTCGCGCGGGTCTTTGGGCAGAGGCCGACGGCGGATCAGAAGCCACCCAATCAGTGGGATAGATGCGATTACGAATCGGATGCCTGCAAACGTGAGTGGGGGCAGATCCTCAAGCCCCAGTTTAATAAAGAGCCACGTCGAGCCCCAGATGGTGCTGAGCAGAAGCCAGATGAGGACAGGCGCACTCATAGAGTCCTAAGGGTAGAGGATGCCGGCTCGTTGCGCAACAGCTTTGTCACTCAGCAAGAGCCCTGCTTTGGGAAGCAGAGAGGATTTTTATGAGCGAGTTTCACGCGCACTCGGCTGCCTTCGGGAAGATCTCTCCTCTGGAGGCTGTGGAGCCGCTGTCCGGAGGGAAGCTGCAGGCAATAGAGCTTCTGCAGGCCCAAGAAACGCCGGGCCACGATGACGGCTTCCCCCCGGGGGTCGGGCTCGATCTCCACCATGTCGGGACGAATCAGAATCTCCCATAGCTCTTCATGCAGGCCCTGAGAAGCTGTCTCCCCCAGCGGGAAGATTCCGATCTCTGTGGCAACGCCTGCTTTGCAGCGACGTCCCGTCAAGAAATCCGCCCGGCCGATGAATTCCGCCACAAACCGCGTGGCCGGACAAGCGTACACCTCCTCCGGAGTGCCAACCTGCTCTAAGCGGCCGCGATTCAAGACAGCAATACGATCCCCCAAATCAAACGCTTCCTCTTGGTCGTGGGTGACCAGAATGACGGTGCTTTGAAGTCTTCTCAGGATCGCTTTCACTTCGCTGCGCATCTGGCGCCTGAGATCCGCATCGAGATTGCTGAAGGGCTCATCGAGCAGCACGACCTTGGGATTGGGGGCGAGAGTCCTCGCCAGGGCCACCCGCTGCTGCTCGCCCCCGGAAAGCTCATGAGGATAGCGATCCTCCAAGCCTCTTAGCCCCACAAGCTTTAGAAGCTCTTCGACGCGCACGCGACGCGGGCCGTTTCGACCCGTAAGCCCAAAGGCGACGTTCTCCCACGTGGTGAGATGGGGGAAGAGCGCGTAGTCTTGGAAGACCATCCCTACCCCGCGCCTCTCGGGCGGATGGCGCTTTGTGTCCGTCACGTCACAGCCAGCCAGCTCCACTCGGCCTGACTGGGGCATCTCCAAGCCCGCAATGATCCTCAAGAGAGTCGTCTTGCCACTTCCACTGGGGCCCAACACGACGAGAAATTCGCGCTCATAGATCTCGAGCGAGATCGGCCCGAGCGCCACCTGTGCTCCCATCGATGGGCTGGGGTAGGCATGTACTACGTCTTCCAATCGAATAAGGATTCGGTGACGCATCGACTCAGCCATAGGATCTCATGCTCCCTGGGGCAGAGCTTGCGCCATGGAGCCAGAGGAGCAGCGGTATCGACAATCCCACCAGCAGAAGCGCAGCCGGAGCCGCTTGAGCATAAAACCCCTCACCAGCCGCTGTCCAGATGCGTATCGGCAAGGTGTCAAAGCCCGCCGGGCGCAAGAGCAGCGTTGCCGGAAGCTCCCTGAGTGCGCTTAAGAAGACGAGCGTCCAGCCCCCAGCCAGCGCGGGCCACAGGAGCGGCAGCGTCACCCTTCTGAAGGCTCCCAGCGGCCGCTGGCCCAGCAGGCGCGCTCCCTCTTCCAGATGGGCCGGCACTTGAGCCAGCCCAGAGCGAAGCGGCTGAAGCGCTTGAGAGAAGAACCTCACAAGATAGGCTAAGATGACCACCCAGACAGTGGCATAGAGTCCCGGCAGAAAGCGCAAGATCAGAGAGAGCAACCCCAAGGCGATCAATACGCCCGGCAGGGCTTGGCCCGCCTGTGAGAGCCAAGCCCACGTCTGGCTCAAGCGGTCGCGATAGCGCACGGAGCCATAGGCGATCGGCAGGGAAAGAGCGACGGCCACAGTCGCAGCGGCTGCCGAAACCCAGAGACTGTTCAGCAGATAGCCCAAGAGAGCCCTCCCACTCGTCCCCCAAAGCACGGCTAGAGCTTGTGGGATGAGCCAGCTCTCCACGAGCCAGTAGAAGAGAATCCCCATCGGCAAGAGCAGCCCGGCGAAGAGCACAAGCACAATCAAAGCCAGGGCTGGGATCTTCCAGTTTCTTAAGGGCACGGCAGGCCAAGGGCGGCCTGAAATTCTCTCCGGGACGAAGTGGCGGCGACCCCATAGCTCCCTCTGTCCCCAGAGCATCAGGATCATCAGGAGCACAAGCACCGTCCCCAAGGCCGACGCGGCGCTCGAATCGTAGCGGCCGGTGAGCTGCTGAAAGATCACAGTCACGAACGTCGGATAGCGCATCAGGGCAGGCACCTCAAAATCGGCGAGCGCGTACAAAGCAACTAAGAAGGCTCCAGCACTCAGAGCGGGGGCCAACAGGGGGAGCGTCACTCGGAGGGCGATTCTGGCCCTACCAGCCCCACTGCAGCGGGCCACATCTAGTAAAGTGGGATCGAGACCGCGGAAGGCCGCCCGCATCAGAACGTAGACATATGGATATGTGGAGAGGATCAACACCCACACCGTGCCGCCTAAGCCGTAGGGAGAGGGGACAGCGCCATCCCAGCCCAGGCCGCGCAAAGCTTTGTCCAGCAGGCCTCCCACCCCAAAGAACCCGACGTAAGAGATGGCCATCACGAGAGGAGAGACGATGAAGGGGGTGAGGAGCAAGGGGCCGAAGATTCTTCGGGCGGGAAGATCTGTGCGCTCCACAAGCCAAGCGAGCAAGAGCCCCAGCGCTAGTGCGCCCATAGTGACGAAGCCTGTCAGCATGAGCGTGTTCACAAGCAAGACGGGCACACGGGTAGCGAGCAAGCGCGCCCAGACATCCGGAGCGACGCTGATCCCCTGATAGAGCAGATAGACAAGCGGGGAGGCCATCCCCAGAGCAATGAGGGCCGAGGGGACCCAGACCCCCCAGGGCCAGGTCCCCCGGCGTCTTGCTATCAATCGGCCAACGAGCGGGCGTGCAGAGACGGCCATGGGCTAGAACCAGCCTACCTCCTCCAGCAGCTGCTGCGTGGCCTGAAGCTCCTGGCCCAGATCCCCAGGCGAGACGGGCATCTGTTTGAAAGCCTCCAGCGAGCCGGAGGGAAGATCCTCCACCACTTCCGGGTGGATGGAGACGCCAGGCAGCAGCGGATACTCGAAGTTGAGCTCAGCAAAGAGTCTCTGGGCGTCTGGAGAGACTAAGAAATCTAAGAAGCGCTGGGCATCTTCCCGATGAGTTGCTCCTTTGACGATGGCCGCCCCTGTGGCGTTCACCAGCGTACCCAGCTGGAACGGCCCTTGGTCGTGATAGAGGATGCCCACATCTCTCACGGCAGGATCGATCTCATGCCGTTGCAGATAGACGTAGTAGTGATTGATGAGCCCCAGAGCAAACTCGCCGCGGCCCACGGCCTTTCTGATATCCGTCTGCTCTGCCAGAATGGTGATCTGATTCTCCTTGAGCTTAAGCAAGAAGAACTTGGTCAGCTCATCTCCCAAAATCAGGCGCAGGGCGCTCACCCAAGGCACAAAGCCATCCGTGTCGCTGGCGTTGCTTACAGCTATCTTCCCACGCCATTGGGGATGGATCAGGTCGAAAGCCGTCGAAGGCAGCTCTTCAGGCTTGACGAGATCTCGGTTGTAGATGATGACGCGGCTACGGCCAGAGAGCCCTAGCCAAGAGCCATCCGAGGCCCGAAAGCGCTCCGGTATTCGCTCAATCGCAGGCGACGTGTAGGATTGAAACGCCTCCCTCGTCGCCTGTAGAAACTCGAGCGTTCCGGCATCGTTGGCGATGAAGACGTCGGGAACAGGGCGTCCAGCCTCCTTAAGCTGCAAAATCTCTTGCGCGAGGGCTGTAGTGGAGCCAAATTTGACCGTCACAGCCACGCCCGTCTGCCGCTTAAAGAGCTCGAGCACCGGAGTGAGCAAGGGCTCCCGGCGCCCGGAGAAGATCACCAACTCCCCAGGGCCTTGAGTCGCTACCCCTCCACTCCCCAAACTCGCGATCAGGGGAACCAGGATGCCCAGTACCACTCCTACCAGTAAGAACCCGCGGCTAATCTTCTGCATGTGGCTAGACCTCCTCGTGATTTGGCTCGTCCCGAGAAGTCCGACTCCCAATTGACCCCGGCCCTCGACCCGGCTATAATGAGCTCACCGCAACACATTGAGAGGGCTCGGCTCAGGATCTCTAATTGATCTCCTCGGGCTGAGCCTTCTTGATTTCCAGTGAGAAAAGCGTACTAAATTAGTCCGATTTTGTCAAGAGGATTTCACAACTAAGAATCATTATTATTTGAAATCAGGGAGGCTATTTGCGACTGGAAGGGCTCAGCTGGCACTCGCGGCACAGTCCGTAGAAGATGGTTTCATGGGAGCGCACGCGGTAGCCCTGACGGTTCAGCTCGCGGTTCAGCGCTTGCTGAACGGGGATCTCCACATCATACACCCGCTCACAGTGATCGCAGAAGAAGTGATAATGGGCCTGCACGTGAGGGTCGTAGCGATTCGGGCCGTTGGGGGTGGAAATCTCTAAGATGAGCCCTTCTTGGGCTAGCAATTTGAGATTGCGGTAGACGGTGGCAAGGCTGATGCGCGGAAGCTGCCGCTTCACCCGCTGATAGACCTCTTCCGCGGTCGGATGGGAGGTGTCCCCTTGTAGGGCGGAGAAGATCGCCTTCCGCTGCTTGGTGACGCGCGGAAGACTCTGTCGTACTCCGACGTTCATTGGACTTATCCCTCCGTTTCTCTTCGACTAGCAGTCTACTACCCTCCCCGGCTTCTGTCAACCACAGCCCCCTCGTTGACTTCTAGTCCACTCGTGAGGTAAAAGAACTCCCAGGGTAGGAAGTCATGGCTTTCAAATCGACGTGGAAGATCAGCTTTGGAGAGATTGACTACGCCAGCGTGGTCTATTATCCCAATTTTTTTGATTACTTCCAGCGCACCGAAGAGGCCTTCATGGAGCACATCGGCTTCCCGTACCCGTATTTAATTGGCGAGCTGGGTTTGGGGTTTCCGATTGTGCACGTCGAGGCCGATTTTAAGAGGCCCGTGCGCTATGGGGATGCCATAGACATCGTGCTGGAGGTGGCCGAGCTGGGGAGAAGCTCTGTGACGTTTGCATTTCGAGTCTTTAAAGGGCGGGAGTTCTGTGCGGAGGCGAAGATCAAGCACGTCACGGTGGATCTTAAGCCCTTCAAAGCGATTCCCTTACCCGACGATCTTAGGAAGCGCCTGGAGCGGGAGAGGAGCTGAAGCAGGGGGTCCAGAAGAGGAGGCTGCCGGGAGGAAGGGTCTTTGACCCTGGGGGCAGGCGCACCAAGGCTGTGCACTCTGCCAGATTTGTGATCATGTGTGAAGATTGATGGGGCAGGGGCACAAGCCCAATTTCACCCCTTTGAGAGCATTCTAGGCGGCAGCGCACCCACCTCTCCTGTGTGGGGGTCGGCTCCAGAGGCTCGCGCAATCGGCCCACGAAGAAGATGGGCTGGGCAGGAGAAGCGCCCTCCAAAAGATCGAGAACCCGCCGCACATGGGTGATAAGACACACGAAGACGGAGCCGGGATTGCCCGGCAGTCCCACTAGAGGCTTATCAGAAGACATTCCGAAGAAGATGGGCTCGCCCGGCTTCTGCTTCACTCTCCAGAAGACCTCGCGCACACCCAGATTGTGGGCTGCTTTCATCACGAAATCCCGCTCGCCCACGGAGACTCCTCCGGCCGTGATTACCAGATCCGACTGGGCCAGGGCCTCACGGAGAGCCTCCTCTGTGCCCTGAAGATCATCGGGCAGATGCATAGAGTGAATGTGCGTGTAGCCATGAGCTCGTAGCCAGCTCGTGATCATGGGAGTGTTGGCATCGTAGACTTGACCCCTCTCAAGCGGCCTACCCGGAGGGATTACTTCATCTCCTGTGGTCAGAAGGGCAATGTGCGGCTCGCGGTGGACTCGTACACGATCCACGCCAGCGATCGCAAAGGCCGCCAGATGACCGGGAGCAAGCCTCGTCCCTGTACCAGCGAGGCGCTCGCCCTTGGGGATCTCTTCGCCTTGCCTGCGCAGATCCTTTCCCACGGGCAGGGGCCGGTGCACAAGTAGATGGCCATCTTCGATCTGGGCGTCTTCTTGCCGCAAGATCACATCCGCCCCTTCAGGCACATAGCCACCGGTGAAGATACGCGTGGCTTCTCCGGCTTGCAGCTTGGGAATGGGGCTGACCCTACCTGCGGGGATCTCCCCGACTAAGCGCAGCCGGACGGGATACTCGGGGCTTGCTTTCTTGATGTCTTCTGCACGGAGGGCATAGCCGTCCATGGCGCTTTGCGAGAAGGGCGGGAGATCTATGTGGCTGCGCACCTCTTCTGCGAGGACCCGCCCAAGTGCGTCGCTTATGCTCACCTCTTCGATGGGCAGGGGAGAAATTGCGCGCGTGTAATGCTCAAAGGCCTGATCAACCGAGATCATCGCTCTCACTCACTTTAGCCCGCGAGTGCCTGCTGGAGCAACTTGAAGGAGGCCAGAAGCAGCACAGCTCCCAGTAGGCGCTGGACGGTCACGGGGGAGAAGCGAAGGGCTCCCAGCCTTGAGCCGAGCCCTCCTCCAATCATAACGGCGGCAACTAAAGGCAGCCCTAGAGCCCAATTGGGGCTGCCCTGAAGCGTATGAGCTAAAAGCCCACTGGCCGAGTTGAGCACGATGAAGGCGCTCGAGACGGCTGCCGTGCGCTTTGCGTCAGCCCAACTTAGAAAAAGCAGCAGTGGACTCAGAAAGATACCTCCTCCGATGCCAATGAGGCCCGCCAGCAGGCCCAAGACGAACCCGGTCACCAAGCCTGCAGGCCATAGGATGCGTGACTCTACTGTCCATTTGGGCCGGATCTCTCGGCCCAGGCCTAAAAGGCGCACGGAGGCTAAGAGCAACGTGAGCCCCAAAAGAAGAGCAAAGACGCGCGGCGAGAGACTGAGCGAGCCTCCGATGAACGCCCCTGGGATCGATGTGAGCACGAAGGGCAAGAGCAACTGCCGGGAGAAATAGCCCGCCTGCCAATAGTGCCAGAAGCCGATGCCCGCCACGGCTAGATTGAGCGATAACGCCATTGGGACCATCTCCTGGTGGGATAGTCCCACCAGCGCGGAGATCGCCAAGTATGCCGAAGCTCCGCCGTGCCCGACGGTTGAGTACAAGAACGACACGATGAGAAACGAAGGCAGGAGCAGCCAAAGCTCAGAGGACATTAGCCGTAGCCATGGGGGTGTGGGAGTTTGCGTAACACAAAGAACACATGGAGTACGGCAGGGAAGACTGCCTCATAGGTCTCTTTGGCCCCGCGGGTGCTGCCGGGTAGCGTTATCACGAGCGTGTCTTTGATCATGCCGGCGATCCCGCGGGAGAGCATGGCATAGGGCGTGCGGCGCTGGCCGTAGGCGCGCGCGGTCTCCATCACGCCGGGGATCTCGCGCTCCATCAGGGGCCGAAGGGCTTCTACCGTCTGGTCCGTAGGGGCCAGTCCCGTGCCCCCCACCGTCAGCACCAGATCCATCCCCTGCGCGACAAATCTTTGCACAAGCGCCTTGAGTCGCTGAGGATCATCGGGCAAGATCTCATAGCCCTTCACTTCCACGCTGGGCTCTTGTTGAAGAGCTTCAACAATGGCCTTGCCTGCGCGGTCTTCCTTCCGGCCTGCAGCCACACTGTCGGAGAGTACGATCACAGCGGCCTTTACGGGCGGTGAGAGCACGTCACGATAGTCGCTCTTGCCGCCCTTCTTCGAGAGCAACCTCAAAGAGCGAATCTCGATCTCTTGGGTGTGGGGCTTGAGCATGTCGTAGAGCGTGAGGGCTGCGATGCTGACAGCCGTGAGGGCTTCCATCTCCACGCCCGTGACAGCGATCGTCTTCGTAGACGCTTGAATGCGTACTCCCTCCCCTTCAAAAGAATATGAGATCTCCACGTGGGTGAGGGGAATCGGGTGACAAAATGGCAGAAGTTCCCAAGTGCGCTTGGCAGCTAAGAGGCCGGCCGCACGGGCGACTTCCAGAGCGTCTCCCTTCTCTGTACGTCTCTCTTTTAAGAGGATCTGAGCAGCTGGGGGGATGGCCACGAACGCTTCGGCCACGGCCTCTCGAAGCGTCTCAAATTTATCTGTGATGTCCTTCATGATTCTTCACGCATCTTAAGTGGAAAGCCTTCAAGATAGCGGCTCTCGCCCGTTTCATAGTGCTCCTCTTTCCAGATGGGTGCGCGCTTCTTCAATTCATCGATGGCGTAGCGGGCGGCCTCAAACGCCGGGGCGCGATGCGCCGCCCGCACGACGACGATCACGCTCAGCTCGCCCAGCGGCAGCGTCCCAATTCGATGCTGAATCCGACACTGCCGCACGTCGAAGCGCGCAAGCACTTCCTCTTCAACCTCATGCAAGACTCTCTCGGCCAGCGTAACGTGGGCTTCGTACGTGATCGCCCGCACGGGTTCTCCCTCGTGCTCGTTGCGCACGGTGCCACTAAAGATCACGAGCGCCCCACTGGCGGGATCCTCTGTCTCTTTGAGGAGCTGATTCAGATCCAGAGATCCTTCACAAATCCAGCGGCTCATGCTAGCCTCCGCTCACGGGCGGAAGAAGCGCCACTTCATCGCCGTCCCCAATGAGATGATCCTCGTCCACAATCTCATCGCCCACGGCACAAACTACGCTGGGAAGCTTCAAGCGCAACCCGGGATATCTTGCGATGAGCCCCTCTTTGAGTTGCGCCACAGTTAGAGTCTTTCTGTCGAACTGAAGCTCTTGTTCTTTGGCTCCCACGTCATTCTTAAGTCCACCGTAGAAGATGACTCTTACACGCATGGCCTCAGCCCCCCAGGCTGGACATGACGGTGTACGTCCTCTGCCCTTCTTCCCAGTGATGGCCCTTGGGTTTTATCGCAAGTGCTCTCTTGAAAGCCTCTTCGATGGCAGCGAGATCGCGCTGGCGAATGGCCTCGCGCATGTTCACGTGGAGATCATACGCCAAGCAGGGGCGCAGCTCGCCATTGGCCGTCAAGCGAATTCGACTACACGTGTCACAATATTTGTTCGAGATGGGCGTGATGAAGCCGACTTTCCCTGGCGCGCCGGGGACTTTCCAGTATTGGGCCGGCCCGTTGCCCTTCTCTGCCACAGGCACAAGCCCGTATTTCTCCGTCAGCCATGCACGTACTCGTGTCAGATTGAGATAGGAGCCGAAGCCATTGAGACTGAGAGCCTCGCCGATGGGCATAAGTTCCAGAAGGCGCACGCTGATCTCATCTTGCAGGGTCAATCTGAAGAGATCCTCGATCTCGTCTTCGTTGAAGCCCTTCAGGATGAGGGCGTTGAGCTTTATGGGCTTCAAGCCGACTTCTCGGGCTTTGCGGATGCCGCGCAGCACCATCTCCAGCTGGCCGAACCGCGTGAGCCTTTGGAATCTTTCGGGCCTGAGAGAGTGCAAACTGATATTGACACGATCGAGGCCGGCCTCTTTGAGCGGCTGAGCGAATCGCTCGAGCAGCAGACCGTTGGTGGTCATGGAGATGTCTTTAGTATCTGTCTGTTCTTTGAGCATGTGAATGAGTTTGGGCAGCTCGCGCCGCACCAGTGGCTCGCCGCCGGTGATGCGCACGCGGTCGATGCCCAGTTTATTTGCCACTTGCACCACCATCACGATCTCTTCATACGAAAGAATTTCTTTCTTGGAGTGAAAGAGCTGCTGATCGAGGGGCATGCAGAAGTGGCAGCGCTGGTTGCAGCGATCCGTCACTGAAATCCTCAGATAGTTATGCGCTCGGCCGAAGCGATCTACGAGCTTCATCACAGCCATTATCAGACATTTGGGGTCTAATTTTCAAATGGGCTTCCAATCCATTGCCTGAGCCGCTCATAGTCTTGCGTCGTGTTGATATTGAGAAAAGCCTCGGGATAGCCCCAGAGCCGCCATGCCTCTTCATGTAGCCAGTGCACCCTGCCACTGCGCAGGCTCAGCACCCAGCGCCGCAGCGAGCGTTCCCCCTTGAGAAACGCTTCTTTCAGCTCCCTTTTCAGCGATCTTCGATAGAAAGCACAGGTCACTTGGGGAATGCCCTGCCAGAGGGGAACGAAAGCATCAGGCAGAGTCACTTGGGTTTCCAAAGCGCTCTTCATCTTTTGCAAGAACGGCCCCGTGACCAGAGGATAATCGATGGCCAAAAGCAGGACATAGTCACTCTGGACATGAGGCAGCGCACCCGCAAGGGCTCCCAGAGGGCCAGAGCCGGCATGCTCATCCACGAGGAAGTTTCCGTTGAGCAGCGGCGCGAGGATGCGCTCGTCTTCTGGATGGGTAATGAGCACCCAGACTTCGTCGCTGATGGCTTGAGCTGCCTCAAAAGCCCGTTGGATGAGAGGCCGGCCCAAAAAAAAGAGCAGGCGCTTGTCTTGTCCCATGCGTCGAGAGTGGCCGCCGGCCAGCAAGAGCCCCGTGATCTTCATAGAAAGGCTTTCGATCGTTCGTAATCCGCCTCCGTGTCAATATCCAGCTGCGTGTGCTCCTCATCAGGCAGAAGTGCAATCTTCTCAGCTTCGTTCCACAGCTCATGCACCAGCGAGAGTCCTCCCTCATCCCCGACCCGCTTCTTCAGCTGCGAGAAGAGCTCGCAGGGAAACGCCGTCGGATGCCCCTTCTGCCCTTCATAGATGGGGAAGCATAATCTTCTCATCTGGAGAAAGCGCTGCGCGACGCGATCAATGAGAGAACTCGTCATCAGCGGCATATCAGAAGGCAAGAAGAGCACACCGGCTGCATCCTGGGGCAGATGCTCAAGCGCGACCCTCACCGACGAGGCTTTCCCAGTCTGCCAGCGCTCATTATAGACGATGCGCAATTTGGGATGACTGCGCAGCTCCACCAGCCCCTTCAGGATCTGCTCGTGCTCGAACCCCACAATGAGCATGATTGGGTTAAGCTGAGAATCGAGCATCGCCTTGAGACTGTGATAGAGGATCGCTCGCCCCCGAAAGGGCATCAGGAGCTTGTAGTCGGCCTTAAAGCGCGTCCCCGGCCCGGCGGCCAATACCACTCCCGGCAGATCTTCACAGCTCATCGGCGTGTATGGGGGCGCGCCGCCCTCTCAGAAAGCCTGCCGCACGCTTGTTTCTCACCGCGAGAACTTCGCCCAAGATGCTTATGGCAATCTCCTCCGGCGTCTCCGCCCCTAAATCTAGCCCCACGGGAGCATGCAAGCAAGCGAGCTTTTCATCGGGCAGTGGGCCGATCTCCTTCGTGATCTCAGCCAGCAGCTCCTGAGTCCGAGAGCGCGGCCCGATCTGGCCGATATAACTAGCTTCGCTCCTTAGCGCGAGCTTTAAGATCTCGCGATCGTAGAGATAATGATGCGTCATGATGACCACGAACGCGCCGGGCGGGAGCTGGATCCTCTCAGGAAGCTCGCGGGGGTGTGCTAACAAGAGCTGAGCCGCTTGGGGAAAGCGCTCCTGGGTGAGATACTGGGGACGATGGTCTACGACCAACACGCGAAAGCCCAGCTCATGAGCAAATCTTACCAGAGGGATCGCATCGTATCCTGCGCCAAAGACGATGAAATTTAAGGGCGGCTCGATTCTCTCCAGATAGATAGTCCTCTCAGCCGCTGCCTGCAGGATCTCATGCCTCTTCAGCATCGATGCCCGGCGTATGGCTTCCAACAGCTGGGGCTCCTGCAGTTCATCCATGCAGAGCTTTCCATCGATGAGAAGCGCATGTCTAGCCGTCTTAAGCTCGATGGCCAGATGGCAAATTCGATCCCGCAAGAGCGCTTGGCGCAGCTCACGATAGATTCTCATGCTGCCGCCATCTGGTGGCAGGGGTTCGATGAAGACTTCGATGGTGCCGCGGCAGCCCAAGCCCGTGCCGGCGATCTTGTCCATCTCTTCTGTGGTATCAAAGCGCATCAACTGGGGCCGGCCGGAGCTTAAAACGCGCTGAGCGATGGAGATCACTTCGTCTTCGAGGCAGCCGGCACTGACGGCCCCAAGCGAGTCAGATCCTGCGACGACCAGGCGCGCTCCGGGTCGGCGATAGGTCGAGCCGGAAGTAGAAATTACCGTGCAGAGAGCCGCAGGCTGCCTGTGTGTTGCGTACTGCTCGATTCTTGTTAAGATCTCCCAGAGCTCTTTCATTGCACGTTCCTATTGTAAAGAGCCTGCCGAGGGGGTTCCAGCGAGCGGCTCCCGTAAGCTCCCTTACAGATCACAAGCGGCTGTTTGAGTAAGCTTTGGATTATACAAGCATGGAACGGAGAAAGGAGCCACATGAGAATGACAAAGCGCGTAAAGAAACAAACGCAGGGAAGCAATGGCGTGCGAGTACTCAAAGAGGCGGAACTGGCCCAGATGTTGGGCTATACCCGAACTCAAGTGCGCCGACGCCTAAGGCAGATCAAGCCACTCCTCATAAAGCAGGGTGAGCCTCTTAGGATCTGCAAGAACGATCATGTGGTGCTCACGGATTCGGGCCTGGCTGCGCTCAAGCGGGTCAAAGAGCTTGAAGAGCTGTGCTTGACCGCCGGTGAGATTCGCGCTCGACTCGCCTCAGAATTTGGGCTTTCAGTGGACTCTAAGCCCGTGTCGCAAGAAGAGCACGACGTGCAGCTGCGGCAGAAACTGGAGACGCTCGAGGCCACGGTTCACAGATTGGAGCAGGAGCTACTCGCCCGTGAAAAGGCGACACCGGCGCCGGATGTAGTTTCAATGCCCACGTTCTATTCAGCTTTAACAGGGAGGGACGTGGTGCAAGCGCTCCTCGCGGGCGTGATCGGCACCGGGGTGATGACCGTCTTTGCGATGCTGGCCCCGCTGATGGGCCTGCCTCCCATGGATGTAGCCGGCATGCTCGCTCATTTTATGGGCCGGTGGATCGGCTTCATCTCGCTGCCGCTGGGCTGGGCGGCTCACTTTATGATCGGCGGGACGCTCGCGTTCATTTATGCGCTCTGGTTTGTAAAGATTCTGCCAGGACCCGCTTGGACCCGAGGTTTAGTATATGGGTTACTGCCTTGGCTGGTGGCTCAAGTAGCGGTCATGCCGCTGATGGGCATGGGACTGTTTGCCTCCGCCTGGGGTTCTATGGTGCCAGCCTTGCAGAGCCTGCTGGGACATCTCGTGTATGGAGTCACCGTGGGTGCAGTCTATGGAAAGGCGCATAACTCCTGCTAAGGGAAGTGAGCGCCATG
Source organism: Candidatus Fraserbacteria bacterium (assembly GCA_037443265.1). Lineage (GTDB taxonomy): Bacteria > Bipolaricaulota > Bipolaricaulia > RBG-16-55-9 > RBG-16-55-9 > JBBIOR01. Next base: position 17,385 of record JBBIOR010000002.1, read on the forward strand.
GAGAGAGAGCAACGCAAAAGAGAGCAATTGAAGGAACGCATCCGGGCCGAGCGCATGAAGATCCTCCAACGTCTTGAGGAGGAGCGTGGTACGAAAGTGCTTACCCTCATCCACCGCAAGGAACCCTGGCTGGAACCTGGCGAAGAAGGCAGTATTGTGATCGAGGATAGCGAGAAGCTTTTGATGGAGATCCGCAAGGCACCCAAGGATCAGCCCATTGACATCATCTTGCACACGCCGGGAGGACTGGTGCTGGCAGCGGAGATGATCGCTTCCGCCCTGAAAAGGCATCCAGCGAAGGTCACCGCCATTGTGCCGTTTTACGCTCTAAGCGGCGGCACGATGATCGCCCTGGCTGCTGACGAGATCCTTATGGAGGATTTCTCCGTCTTAGGCCCGCTGGACCCGCAAATCCACGGCATGGCTTCGGGGGCGATTCTCGCTCTGTTGCAGAGGAAGCCCATTGAATCCGTCAGTGATGAGATGGTGATCCTGGCGGATTTGGCGGAGAAGGCTATCAGAGAGGTGAAGATGTTTGTCCACTGGCTTTTGGAGGACAAGAAGCTCAGGGAGAAAGAGCGGGAGCTGTTGGCTGAGTTCTTGGTGGGGGGCTATGTCGCCCACGATCAGCCGCTGACGTTTGATACGATGCAGCAGTTCGGGATATCTGTGGTGCAAGGCGTGCCCGAAAGGGTCTTTGAACTCTTTGAGACTTGCGAGTTTTGCGGGGTCAATCGCCCCCAGATGGCCACCTTCCTCTGGTAGCCTAAGGGGGCGGAATGCGAGGAACTTTGGCCGCAGAGGACTTGGGTCTTCCCCGCCAGGTCCCCTTTCCCGAGGGCCCGCTCTTATCGGTTCTGCCTCCTCCTATGAGGGCGGGCCCCCTCTCACCCCTGCTAGGGGAGCCCGATTCCTGTGCGAAAGAGACAGACTCCGGGCAAGCTAGAGCGGTCGTATCAGCAAGGAGTCACACGAGGCTCATTCCCGATCCATGAAGACTCAGCACATCCCTGCGCTCACAGCCGAGCAGATGCGCAAGGTGGATCAGTTGACGGTCGAGAAGTACGGGATTCAGCTGATCCAGATGATGGAGAACGCCGGTCGAAATCTCGCAGAACTGACGCGACGATGGCTAGGAGGCTCTGTTCAGGGAAGGCATGTGATTGTAGCCACAGGCAAGGGCAACAACGGGGGCGGCGGGATGGTCGCCGCTCGGCATCTCCACCACTGGGGCGCTAGGGTCACGGTGCTCTTGGAGTCCGAGAGGTTTTCGGGCACCCCCAGGCTTCAGTGGGAGATTCTAAAGCGTCTGCCGTTGGAGAGGAAGCTCGCTCAAGCTGCCCTAGAGCTCTTGGCAAAGTGCCGGGGGGATGTGCTCATTGATGCGCTCATCGGCTATGGCCTCTCCGGTCCCCCTCGGGGTTGGGTTGCGCGCGCGATTGTGGCCATCAACGCTCTGGGGATACCTGTGATTGCTCTCGATGTCCCTTCCGGCCTGGACGCAACCACGGGTAAGATTCACCAGCCTTGTATTCGAGCGACCGCCACTCTGAGCTTGGCACTGCCAAAGACGGGCTTGATGAAGCCGGAAGCAAAAGATGCCATCGGTAGACTCTATCTGGCTGACATCGGGGTGCCCAATGTGGTCTATCGAGAGATGGGGATCGAGGTAGGCCCAGTCTTCACCCACAATGCTATTATCTCCCTAGCTGGCCAACAGGAGGGAGCAGGACGCGAAGCTTGTCCTTGGCGCACCCCCACCTCATAACGCGGAAGGGCATATAGACCTAATCGGCTACCCCAAGCGCCTTAAAGGGGTGAAGCCATCGGTCGTCTCCTCATGGAGCAACACGGACATGTTCGCCAAGAACATGGCTTGTGCCGTGTCGAAGCGCGGATTCGTGACCTGCCACTGCCCATTCTCATAGACGACTTCGCTGGCATAGACGGATGCCTTGCCCGACTCCTTCGGAGTCTTGAGTGCAGCCGTGGTGAAGTGCTCGATGGGTTCACGCTTGCGATAGTGCTCCGGAACCATCATCGGGTAGCCTGTGGCTTGCATGAGTCCAGAACGAATGACAGCATTCTCGAAGAACGTCTCGAAGCGCTCCGTGGCGAGCTCGGCCTCTAGCCTTGGCCCAAAGAGACGCATGGCGTTAAGCCCCGCCAGCACGGCACCTACCGTGAAGGGAGTATAGCCGTATCGCTGCGCTCCCTCCGCGCTCGCGTACACCCCTGCCTGCGCATCCCACAGCTGCTCCATCTGCCGGAACGCCTCCAGTGCAGCTTGGGCGTGCACGGCTTTTCCGGTGAGGCGCGAAGCTTCCACAAGTCCATAGACAGCCAACGCCCGATCCACGAGCGTTGGCTTTTCGGATCGAATCAGGAGGTCAGCAAGGGTGTTGATGTCTTGGAGCGCCAGCTCGCGGAGCGTGCGGTTGAGGGCGTTGCGTGACAGATCGCTCGCTACCATAAACCAACCCAGGGCTTCGATGGCCAACGCTTGCTCCGCAGCAGAGAGGGGCTGATCTAAGAGACTGTGCACAGCTTGCAACCCCTGGTTCATGAGATCTAGTGCGTCCACCTCATCGACGGGCAGACTCATGATCATGCTGGGCATATTCATCTGCATCGACCCCATACCCACCATGTCGCCCATGCCTGCCAGCATGTGATACGCTTTGGCGAAGTAATTCTCACTGGAATCGGTCACCGCCAAGAAGAAACTGGCCAGCCCCCAAAGCACCGCGATCTGATCTTGCGCTGTGGCTTTGCCGGGCAAGAGCTTTCCATCAGGCCCCAGCGGCGCGAACGCGCCCGACTCCGTCTGCATTCTTGCTAAGAGCTTCACGATAGCCTTGGCCTGCGGGATCATCATGATCGCCGCAAACTTTTCGCTGGGGCTCTCGTGATACGCCAGATGGAAGCCCTTGGCCGTGATCTTGAGGAGCGTGTAGCCCTGAGCTGCGGGCGTAAGTGTCTTGTCCATCTTCGCTTCATCCCAGCGCATTGTTGCCATGTCCATGGGATCGGGCCTCTGCGGTAGACGCGGATCGCCACCTGCGTAGACTCCGGCGACCATGTGCATCCCCTTCATCGAGGCATCTTTGGGATCGAGCTCGGCCATGGGGGCCATCTTCTCGATCATTTGAGGCGTAGGAGTAAGCTCAGGTCCCATCCCCGAGAGCATCACCAGAGTCACGAAATTGTAGCGCCCGAACCAATAGGCCTGATAATCTGCCGTCGTAGGCGTCGGACCCTCTCCGGGCAGACCTCCTCGTAACAAAAAGAGTCCCAGCACGGCCAGGAGCACCGCAACGATCAGCACTCTAAGATCCGGCATCTCCTTCTCCTTTCGTTTCGTCCCGCATCATAGACTGAGAATTCCGCTGTAGACGAGCTGGTAGTAGATCAAGTATCCTCCGGCTCCGATGAGCACCAGCCCACTGATCCTCGTAATATACGGCATCAGTCGCCGCAGATATCGCTGGATCAGATCCTTGGAATAAGCCGTGACAAGCGAAAGCGCCAGCATCATGGCCGTCATCCCCAGGGCGTAGGCGCTAAAGTTGATGAGCCCACTTAAGAACCCGCCAGCGAACGCCTGGAGCAGGACCACAAGAAAGATCGGGATCGTACAGCCCACCGAAGCCACGGCGTAACCGATCCCGTAGAGATAGAAAGTGTGAAAGTCCCTGATGGGATTCCCGGCAGCGACGCCAAGCTCAACTTCAATTTTGGGCAGCTGCACAAATAGGGTTGGGGCTTTATCGAAAGCCATGAGCAGGCCGAGCGCGATGAGCCCGGCCCCGAAGAGGGCAGCCACCCAAGGGATGTACTGAGCGATCGCCGTCCCCAAGGCGGAAAATAAGAGTCCGGCAGCCACGAAGACGGTGAAGAACCCAACGCTCACGCTGAGCCCTAAGAAAAGGCCGCTTAGGCCTGGTCTCCACCGCGATCTTGAAGTTGATTCACTCCCACGTCCCAGATAGTAGGAGACGTAAGCCGGGAGCATCGCCACGCCGCAGGGATTGAAAAAGGCGATCACCCCGGCGACGAACGCAAAGGAGAACAGCTCTGGGTTCATCTCTGCTGCTCTTACGGAAAGCCGAGTTCTGGCGTCCCGTCGCTGTCCAGATCGACCACGACCCGCTCCACAACGCCATCTGAGGCGCGGGTCTTGATAAAGATCTCGGGGTTCCCATCCGCATTGATATCTACGCGCACGAGCACCGCCGCCGGGGCCTCGAAGCGCATGATGATTTCTAGCACCTCTTTGCTAGGTACGGTGCCCCGCACATGGCCCTTGAAGAAAGCCACGGTCGCCTCAAAGGTCCCATCGCCGTCGAGGTCCACGCGCGCCCCATCCGGGTTCCCATCGCCCTCTGTGTCGATCAGCGCTCCGACGGCTTTGTCCTTGGTCGCTTGCTCAATCATTTCAAAGCTACTGAGCGGCAGGATTGGCGCCCCAAAGACCTTCTCGGCAAAAGTGTCAGCGATGCCCTCGGCCGTGAGCGTCGACTTGGAGATCTCGCGGATTATGCCCTCGGGATCAACGAAGAACATCGTGGGCATCTTAGTGATCTTGTACTGAACCACAAAAGCGCCTCTAGGATCGAGCAGATTCGTGAAGGTCGCGCCTTGCTGCTGGGCGAACTCGCGAGCGACGTCCGGAGAGTCGGCCACGTTGATCCCGATCACCTTCACGAGATCCCCGAAGGCCTCATGAAAAGCCTGCCACTCCTTCATCTCCTTCTGGCAGACGGGACAGCCCGAAAACCAGGGGCTGAAGAAGACAGGCTGTCCGCGGAAGTTGCTAAGCGAGACTTCGTTTCCGTCCAGATCCTTGAACGTAAAGTCTGGGGCGGAGTGGCCCACTTGAGGCGCTGAATGATCCGCCCAGGTCACCGTTGGTGCTAGTAACCAGCTGGCTAGTGCCATCCCGACAGCTATAACTAGACTCTTGAAGAACTTTTCCAACATCGTCGCACTCCTTTCTCTTCTTTCGCATTAATCTCTGCTCTTGACGATCGACATCAGTTCTTCCACCGCTCTGCGTTCATCACCGCGCTTGATGTGCTCGACCATGCAGCTTTCCAAATAGCCCTCAACGACGACGTTACGAGCACTGGCGAGGGCCTGCTGCACGGCCTTAAGCTGAGCCAGCACGTCTAGGCAATATCTGCTCTCTTCCAGCATGCGCAAGATGCCATCGATCTGGCCTCGAATGTTGCGCAGTCTCTTGATCGTCTCCATTCTCACCGTGGGCC
>JBBIOR010000002.1:22754-37406 GCA_037443265.1 Candidatus Fraserbacteria bacterium
ATCTGGCCTCGAATGTTGCGCAGTCTCTTGATCGTCTCCATTCTCACCGTGGGCCGCATGGTGAGTTGGGTGCAGCATGCTTCTCGTGTGGCCATTGCGATCACTCCTTGGTAGTTGTTGAGTTTAGATCTACAAAGGGGTGTTGTCTGTAAGCCGGCTTACACTACACCCCCCTGGGGTGTATAATCAGATCAAGCCCTGGCGCTCCAGTTCGCCCAAGCAGCAGACGGATCAACTTCTGGGCTTGGAGGCCTAGACCATCTCTTCTGGGCCAGAGACGCCGTAGATGAGATGCCCCATAAAGCTGCCCAGCACCAGCAAGGGAGCATTCCTGCGCATTAAAACATGATGCTCTGCAGCTGATCTGTCAGCGTGTTTACAGAGCTTCCCTCTAGGGGATTTTATTGAGAAGTCAATGCCAGTAGTGCACGCTTGACGTAGACGGCCGCCATGCGCTTCCTGTAGAAGAGATGATAGTCTGTGTTGTCCAGCGGGCGCACGGGCTGGAAGACCACTTGGGCCACGGCCTCAAGCACTTCGGGCGCAATCTTCTGCCCAATCAAGAGCTGCTCGGCTTGGGTCATCTGCAGGGGAGAAGAGCCCACCCCGCCCAGCACGATCTTCGCATGCTCCACCCTTCCATCCGGTGCTTGTTTTAACGCCACGGCCACCCCCAGCACCGGGAAATCAAACGAGCCGCGCCGACGCAGTTTCCAGTACGTGCTTTTGGCACCGTTGGCCGGGGGTATGTGAATTTCCGTAACCAGCTCATCGTGTTGCTTATTGAGATAGAACATGCCATCGTCACGATAGAGATCTCTTACGGGAATGAGGCGTTCACCATTGCGGCTGATGAGCTTCACTTTGGCATCGAGCGCGATGAGCATGGGTGCGCTGTCAGTGGATGAGACGGCCCAGCAGCGTGGGCTGCCGGGGGCCACACGACAGGGGACTTCGTTTTTTTCAGGAGCCGACTCTGGTGCAAAGGGCCAGCCCTTGGGGCCGGGAGCTTTCATGCACCAGCCGAGGGCCGCGCGCCAATGGTGCGTCTGATCGTAATAATTGCAGCGGGTGTCCAGACACAAATTGCCACCGATGGTGCCCATGTTTCTCAAAATGGGTGTGGAGATGACCCCCGTAGCTGTTGCCAGGCCGGGATAGCTCTCTCGCACCATGGGATGATTGCTGACTTCGGTGAGCGAGGTGCCCGCCTTTATGACGAGACCAGAATGTGCGTTGCCCTGAATACCCTTTAGTTCGTTCAGATGGCGGAGCCCGATGAGGTATTTGGGCAGAAATTGCCGTCGTTTCATCTTGGGGTAGACGTCGGTGCCTCCGGCGACGGGCATGGCCTCTGGCCCATAGTCCGCGAGCATCTTCACGGCTTCGCTCAGCGACTTGGGCGCAAGATATTCGAATCTGGGCAGGCGTAGCACGAGTGTTTATCTCCTTTAGCTCTTCAACAAGCGTAGAAACTCGTCGCGTGAGATCTGCAAGTCGCGCATGATCTTTCGAAGAAGTCCAGGACCGATGTCTTGGCCTCCATGTATCGGGATGGGAATCGTCTTTTTGCCAGGCTTTGTGTAGTGTGCATGTCCACCCCTGTGCCGAGCCTTATGATAGCCGAGCCGTTCCAGCACGCGGATTACCTCGCGCGCTTTCAACACCGGCAGGCGATTCATACTGTAATCTTGTGGATACCGACAAATCGAACCTCAGGTTCATCTTCACCGTTTTCTTCCTCAAGGCAGAGTTGGATGACTTCCTTGATGTTCTTCATAAGTTCATCCAGAGTGCGGCCTTGAGTATAGCAAGCCTGTAGCTGAGGGACCTCACCAACATAAAAACCGTCCTCGTCTTGCTCAACGATAACGTAGAACTCTCGCTGCTTTCGCTTTTGGTCTACCTTTAGGGATTTAGGCATATAACTCACCTCATGTTATTCTACTCCGTCACATCTCAGTTGTCTTCCAAGCTTTTGGGCGGCTCGACCTTGATGGGATCGGGAAATTTATAGTCGGGAATCCCCTCCGGGCCAACACGCGCTAGCCTGCCCTTCGCTTTCTCTTCCAGAGCTTTCAGCACCTTCTCCGGCGTGATCGGGATCTCATCCATTCTAATCCCCAGAGCGTTGTAAACGGCGTTGGCCACCGCTGGAATGACGGGATTAAGCGGCCCCTGGCCCGCTTCTTTGGCCCCAAAGGGTCCCCGCGGCTCGTCCGTCTCAACGAGAATCGACTCTACTTCTGGCATCTCTTTGAATGTCAAGCTCTTATAGTCGAGCAACGAAGGGCACTTGTGAAGATTTTTGCGAAAGATCTGCTCTTCCATCAGCGCTTCACCCAGGGCCATATAGACGCTCCCCTCGATCTGGCCCTCGACCAGCAGGGGATTGATCGCCCGCCCAATGTCATGCGCCAGCCAGATCTTCTCGACTCTCACAGCGCCCGTCTCTGAGTCGCAATCCACTTGGGCCACACAAGCGGAAAAGCTGTAGGCGGGCGAAGGACCCACACCTGAACCCTTGTAATTGCCCATCTTCTGAGGGGGCTTATAGCTGCCTACAGCCCCGATTAAGCCAAATCGAGCTTCCGCACTGCGTGCGGCCTCCGCAAAAGAGAGAGCCCGCTTGGGATCTTCTCTGTCGAAGATGCGCCGCTCTTTAGCGACTAAATTTTTGACCGGCACGCCCAGTCTCTCTGCCGCGGCCTTGAAGACGAGTTTGCGGGCTTTCATCGCAGCTTGATAGGCCGCGTTGCCCATCATCATCGTCACCCGACTGGAATAGCTTCCCAAATCAATGGGCGTCAAGTCTGTGTCGGCCGTGACCAGCTTGATGTCTTGGGGGTAGAGCCCCAGCACCTCGGCAATGACCGTCGCCAGCACCGTGTCTGAGCCCTGGCCAATATCAATCGCACCGGAGAATGCTGTGACTGCACCCGTGCGGTCGATCTTGATTTGCACTTCCGAGTGGGGCATGTCATTCCAGTAGATGGGCAGTCCAGCCCCACAGATATATGTGCTGCAGGCAAAGCCTACTCCCTTTCCTGGAGGTAGTTTCTTGTATTTCTCCCTCCAGCCCGAGGCTTCGATCACTCTTTCAATGCATTTCTTGAGGCCGTTGCTGGTGATCTTGAGCCAGTTGACGGTGATGTGATTGGACCCCGTAAGATTTCTCAGGCGCAGCGTGATGGGATCTATCTTCAAATCTTCGGCGAGCTTGTCCAGGTGAATCTCCAGGGCATAGCGCGGCTGGGGGGTGCCATGGCCCCGCTTGGGGCCGCAGGGTGGCTTATTAGTAAAAACCCGCATCCCCTGAAAGCGATACGCGGGAATCTTGTAAGTGACCGTCTGGAGCGCGCCGGTGTAATACGTGCTGGCGACCCCGTAGGAGCCGTAGGCCCCGCCGTCTAGAAAAGATTTGAAATGCATAGCTGTGATCTTCCCATTCTTCTTGACGCCCGTCTTCACCCACATCAGCACGGGATGGCGGCCTCGATGGGCATAGAACACTTCCTCGCGGGTGAGCGTGATCTTGACAGGGTGCCCCGTCAAGAGGCTGAGCTTGGCTGCACAGATCTCGTGTGAGAAGGGATCGTCCTTTCCGCCGAAGCCTCCGCCTACGGGGGGAGCGACCACCCGAATCTTCTGCTCCGGCAATTGGAGCACTTTCGCCAAGGCGCGATGGACATAATGGGGCGTCTGGGTTGAACTCCAAAGAGTCAGCTTCTCTTCAGCGGGGTCCCAGTATGCCAAGGCCGAGTGCTGCTCCATGGGAAGATGCGTGTTGCCCTGATAGAAGAAGACGTCTTCGCGAATATGATCCGCCTCGGCAAAGCCCGCGTCTACCTCGCCGAACTCCAGAGAGACTAATTTGTGAATATTGCCCTCGGGGCCGTAGTCGTGGATGCGCGGCTCTTGGGTGTTGAGAGCTTCTTCAATGGACATGATGGGCTTAAGCGGCTCGTATTCGATGTGAATGAGTGCGAGGGCTTCTTCTGCGATTTCTTCATCGATGGCGGCCACGGCCGCCACAGGCTCGCCCACATAACGAACCTTCTCGACGGCCAGGGCCGTCTCGTCTTGGGAGACGGGCATGATGCCGTACTTGATGGGCAGATCTCTTCCCGTGATGACGGCCAGCACTCCAGGCAAGCTTTCGGCTCTGCTGGTGTCGATGCGCTTGATGAGCGCATGGGGCTGCGTGCTGGGCAGGAGGCGTCCAAAGAGCATCCTTGGCAGATAAAGATCGTCGGCATATTTGGCGCGTCCGGTGACTTTGGCCCAGGCGTCCACACGGGCAAGGGGCTGGCCGATCACAGAGAATTCCTTCGTTTTGCTCATGGTGTTATTTTAGTAGAAGAGGGTCGCGCTGCCGCCAGCTCTACGGCTTCGATGATTTTTAAATACCCCGTGCAACGGCAGAGATTGCCCGAAAGCGCTTCTTTGATCTCTTCGCGTGAGGGGCTTGGGTTTCTGTCAAGAAGAACTTGCGCTGCGACTAGCATCCCCGGCGTGCAGTAGCCGCATTGGGCCGCTCCACGCTCAGCGAACGTGATTTGCAGGGGATGCAGCCGGCCATTCTGCTCTAAGCCCTCGACGGTTGTGATCTCATGGCCCTGTGCTTCGATGGCCAGAGTTAAGCACGAGAGCACCAGCTCGCCGTCTATTAGAACGGTGCAGGTGCCGCACTCGCCCAGCTCGCAGCCATGCTTGGTGCCCGTCAGCTTGAGCTCCTCGCGCAACACCTCGAGGAGGGTCTTCTGAGCAGGCACGGCTAGTTCATAGCGCTCGCCGTTGACACATAACTGGATGAGATGCTTCATGCCGCTCCAGTCTAAGCAACTGGCAGTAGGGTTGTCAATCTTGAATTGCTTCAGTCCCGACTGCTATTGTCTTTACTGTGAGAGTACGATGAGCAGGCCTTATGATCGCCAGATTCGCTTTGCCGGCATCGGCCAAAAGGGACAAGCAAAGCTTCAAAAAGCCCGCGTGGTCCTCGTCGGCTTAGGCGCCATCGGCTCCGTGCTCGCAGAAAGAATTACCCGAGCCGGCGTGGGATTTTTACGCCTCATCGATCGAGATTTCGTCGAGCCGGAGAATCTCCACAGCCAGGCGCTCTACGACGAGGAAGACGCAAAGCAGTGCCTTCCCAAGGCCATCGCCGCCGAGAGGAGATTGAGAGCGCTTAACTCCGAGGTGACCATCGAAGCCCTCGTAGTCGATCTCAACCCGGAGAACGCCGAAGAGTTACTGACAGATGCAGATCTCATCGCAGATGGCACGGATAATTTCGAGACACGCTTTCTCATCAACGACGTCTGCGTCAAGTCTCGCACGCCCTGGATCTATAGCTCAGCCGTGGAGAGCTATGGCACCACCATGACGATCCGTCCAGGCGAGACGCCCTGCTTGCGCTGCCTTTACCCCGAACTTCCCACGCCCGGCACCCTGCCCACCTGCGAGACGAGCGGCCTTTTGGGCAGCATCCCAAGTACCATCGCCTCCATCGCCTCGGCTGAGGCCCTCAAGCTGCTCGTGGGAGGAGGCACGCCCAATCCCGGTCTACTGTACCTGGATCTCTGGGAGGGCCAATGGAAAGCCTTTCCGGTGAAACGGCGAATGGATTGCCCAACGTGCGCCTTGGGACGCTTCGAGTATCTGGACGCTCAAGGAGAGACCATGGCTGCCACGCTTTGCGGGCGAGATGCCGTCCAGCTTCGCTGCGCTCACTCCAAAGCGCTGGATCTGGTCGCGCTTGCCGCGCGCCTTCGCTCCGCAGGCGATGTCCGGCTGAACGAATATCTTTTGCAGTTCCGAGATGAGGGCATCGAGATCGTGCTCTTTGCCGATGGTCGGGCCATCATCAAAGGGGCGTCCAATGTGTCCACCGCCCGCCGCTGGTACGCCAAATACATTGGCCTATAGATTTAACGCTGCAAGGCGGCGCGCAGGGCAGGCTCTAGCTCGGGGAAGCGAAACGAATACCCAATCTCTTGAGCCCGCTGGGGCAGCACCCGCCGGCTGGAGAGCAACTCACCGGAGAATGCTCCCAACACCAGCTTGAGTGCGAAAGCCGGTGCCGGCAGAAACGCCGGACGTTGCAAGACTCTTCCCAGAGTGCGGGCAAATTCTCTCTGTGGCAGGGGCTGCGGGGCCGTGGCATTCACAGGCCCGCTCAGATGGCTGTCCAGCAGCGCATGCTCCATCAAGCCCACAACATCATCGCGATGGACCCAGGACCACCACTGACGGCCTGAGCCGAGCGGCCCTCCTAGACCCAGCTGGAAGAGCGGCTGCATGGCAGACAGAGCGCCTCCGCCGGGGCCGAGCACGATCCCAATGCGCAACCTTACGACCCGCAAAGAAAGCTCCTCGGCTTTGAGGGCCTCTTCTTCCCATGCACGACAGACTTGGGCTAGAAAATCCGAGCCCGGTGGAGATTCTTCCGTGAGCGCCTCATCATCGCGATGGCCGTAGTAGCCGATCGCGCTCGCAGAGATCAACACTTTGGGTGGAGTCTTAAGCTCCTTCATGGCTTCTACGAGATGGCGGGTGCCCAAGACGCGGCTGTCATGGATGAGCTGCTTCTTGGCAGGCGTCCAGCGGCCAGCCACTGTCTCGCCCGCCAAGTGAATTACGGCCTCCACGCCGTCAAACGCTTCCGCCGGAGGCAGAGATTGGATCGGAGCCCAGGGGAAGACTTGATCGACCATCGGCATCCGCTGCTTGGCTGAGGCAGGATCGCGGGAGAGCGCCACCAGCGTGTGCCCGGCTTCCTGGAGCGCTTGGCAGAGGCGCGTGCCGAGAAAGCCTGTGGCTCCGGTGACTAAGATTCTCATCTCTAGCCCTTGTAGCTGACGACGCGACCCCACAGGCTCTTCGTCCCCCAGATCCCTGAGCGCAAGCACTCCAATTGCACAATCTGACTGTGATCCACGAAGAGATTGACTTCCGGACCATAATTTTTAATATACCAGGCGAAGACCTCTGGATCGGAAGCCTCAAACATCACGCGCTCTAGCCCCAGCTCGCTCACAAATTGTGCGGGCACATCCGTCCGCCAGCTCTTGACGCTCTCCGTAATCCCTTCAGATTCGACCATGATCATGTACGCTCCGGCCTCCAAGAAGCGCTTGGCTTGGGCGATGGCCCAGCCGACGTCGCGCATCCCTTCCGTTTCGAGCTCCTCGGCAGCGCTAGCACCTCCCGCTCCGAACTGAATGCCCACCTCCGGCTTGGCTTTGAGCCCAGCCTCTTGAACTTTCTCAACGATCCGGAGCCAATCGTCTGTGGGAATTGTGATAAACCCGCTAGAGATCTCAATGATGTCGAAGCCCAGCTCTTTGCATTCTTTGATGTAGCGATCGACGGCCTCCGGGCCATAAGTCAAAACACGCTCGATGAAGCCGCCGGTTGAGACCAGCACCTCATGTCGATGACAGAGATCGATGAGATCTTTGATGGCCCGGCGGGGCATGAGGGCAAACGATCCGCCGGCAAATTTAAGCGCATCCACGTAAGTGCCCACCGTATCGAGAATGTCTTCAAGATAGTGCACGCCCATGGGCGTATAATATGGGCCTCGGATCTCTGTAATTCCGCGCGTGCGCGGCTTGGCCTGCCTTTCGTTTAGCTTAAGAAAAGAGAACGCCCTTTCATGGCCTTGAGATTTCGCCATCGCGCATCACTCCTTTTCGTTGGCTTCCGGTACCTGCACTTTCGCCAGCAGGAGTGTCAGATCCTTTGCGGAAATCTCTTCAAGATGCTCGACGGCCTCGATGATCTTCCGACGGAGCGAGACCGTCGTGTACGACCGGCTCAAGCGCTCGAATTTTTCGATCACGGTCTGCCAACGCATCGGACGCGTGTGGAAGCCTTCATAATCGCACTTCTCTGCCGTGAGCTTGCGGCCGTCTTTGAGCGTTACCGTGAGGCGACAGGGCATCTCGGCTGGAAAGCGTCGACTGTACTCCTCAGAAGGGCGTACGACGACTCTGCGAAGCAGCGTCTGCACGTCTTGACGCTGGATGCGCTCCCGCTCATACTGCTCGGGCATGACTTGATTGTCTAGAAGCGCCACAGCGATCATATAGGGCAAGCTGTGATCGGCTTCTTCTTTGGTGCGCACGATCGTCTTGTCTCCTTCCTCGCCTCCGCCGATGATGTGATACGCCACATCAAAGATCTCAATCTCAATACTCTTTACATCATCAGCCCTAAAGCCATGCTGTTGCTTCAGCTCTAAAATGCCCTCGATGGCCGACTGAGAGTGAATCTCTGCGTTGTACTTTTTGATGATCGTGCGCGTCACCCTTTCTAAGTCTTCTTTGGACCAGTCGAGCTCGAATCTTCCGGCGATAGAGTCCATGAAGCCCTTGTTGCCCTCAAAGACTTCCAAGGGCCCTGTAATGCCGCGCCGAGCCAGAAACGCCGCATGAGTGCCGCCGAAGGCCGTGTTGGGATACGCTAAGCCTTTCCAGTGGGAGAGCGCTCCGGTTCGAGTGACCCTAAGCGCGTTAAAGGCCGTCCCGCTGATGGCTAGGGCGTTGGCCGTCTGCTCCGCATTTAAGTTGAGAGCTTTGGCCACGCCCGCGGCCACGGCATACGAACCCTGCGTGGTGTGATCAAAGCCCTTGGCCCGCACCGGGGCGACGTCGCTCAGCCGACACTGCACTTGATAGGCCACCGCCAGCGCCGTAAGAAAATCTCGCCCGTTGCGATCCGCGTATTCGGCCGCAGCCAGCACGGCCCCTAAATTATCGCTGGGATGGCACGTCTCGCCCTGGGCCAAATAGCTATCGTTGAAGTCGAGATAGCGCACCAGAGCGCTGTTGTAGAACGCCGCTCGATCCGGCGCAGATCTTCCGCCGCCGATGAGAGTACAGTGCCCTGCTCCTCCAAAATCTCGAAGGTGCTTGCGAATCATGCGCATGGGCTCGCCTGCGATGGCTCCAATGGCGCAGCCTAAGGCATCCAGCACGCGAATCTTAAGCTGCTCGCAGGCCTGGCGAGAAAGATCGTCCAAAGAGGCTCGAACGACGAACTCGGCCAGCTGCTCTACCAGGGCCATAGTTTCAATCCTCGTCTTCGGGCTTGCGCTCGCCCAGCTCCCTGTCCAGCAAGAGCAGCGCCCCGGGGTGATCTTTGATCAGCTCCAGCTTAGAGACCACTTCGCTCGTGCTCTTCTCTTCTTCCACCTGTTCCTCGATGAACCACTGCAGCATCACTTCCGTGGGGTAATCGTCCTCGTCGTCGGCGAGATCGTAGAGCTTGTGTATTAAGCCCGTGATGTGCTTCTCGTGGGCCAGGGCCTTCTGGAAGGCGTCCAGCGGCGATTTGTATTGAGAAGGCGGCTGCGGGATCGCCTGAAGCTCCACTCGACCGCCTCGGTCGATGACGAAATTAAAAATCTTCATGGCATGCTCCAGCTCCTCTTGGCGCTGAAGCCGCATCCAGTGGGCAAAGCCCTTTAGATTTTCCGCCTCAAAGTGAGCTACCATCGACAGATAAAGATAGGCCGAATAGAGCTCGTGCTTGATCTGCTCGTTGAGCGCGTCTTGAAGCTTCCTGCTCAGCATCTCTGCTCCTTTCTCATGAGTTGAAGGGCTATGTGCCGAATTTCTCTAGCCAGTTGTTGTAGCCAGCCAAAAGGGGCACGACGTTGCCCGAGATCCGCCCTAAGCCCCCCTGCATTACACTCTTCTCATCGAAGGAGACCACATCGTCGGGGAGGACGTTCGGGCCGGCGATCACCAGAGGCACCGGCTCTGCCGTGTGATCCCCATAGACAATGGGCGTGCAGTGATCCCCTGTGAACGCCAGATGCGTCTTGTCCCCATCGAGGTTTTCTAATAAAAAGCCCATGGCCTCGTCGATCTTCTCGATGAAGGCGATCTTGGCCAGCGCATCTCTATCATGGCCGGCGGAGTCTGGGCCCTTGATGTGCACAAACACGAAATCTTTCTGTTGGAGTTCTTGCACTGCGAGCTTCATCTTATTCATCACGTTGGAATCGAGCCGGCCCGTGGCCCCTTCAGCCCGCTTGAACTCTAAGCCGGCGAGTCTTCCAATCCCAATGTAGAGCGCCCCGGCGGCGATGACGCTGCCTGTGATGCCGTAAAGCTCCGTCACCCTGCGCAAGTGGGGCACGGTGGAGGCACCACGCACCAGAAGAATATTGGCCGGGGGGTTCCCCTGACGCTCGCGCCTTTTGTTGAGCGGGAGATCTTTCAAGATCTCGTAGGACTGACGGGTCAACTCGTTGACGAGCTGGGCCGTGCGCTCGGCCTGCGGCGTCTTCTCCCGGGGCCGAACTTCTAAGACTCTCTGGCCCACAGCGTGCGGATCGGCCTCGGTGATGGCCGGCGAAAGACCTTCGCCGCGCAGCACCAGCGCCCCGCGATGTTCCGTGCTCGCTTTGAAAAGCACTTTCACATCCGGAGCGGATTTGGGCCTAAGCCCTTGAAGCGCGCGCTCCAGTTCCTCTTGACCCTCGTCAAGCCGCCCCGCCCGGCGATCTTGGATCAAAAAATCTTCGTCGACCGTGGCGAAGTTCGTCCGGAAGCAGATGTCTCCCTCTTGTACCTCTAGGCCGAGGCCCACCGCTTCAAAGACCCCCCGGCCGGGATACTCTCGAAAGGGATCATAGCCGAAGATCGACAGATGAGCCGTATCACTGCCGGGGCGCACGCCCGGCTTGATGGGATCTAAAAGCCCATTGATCCCGCGTCGCGCCAGCTCATCCAGATGGGGCTTTCGGGCCGCCTGAAGACACGTCTTGCCCTGCCAGTCTGTGGGCCGCCCCCCTAGACCATCGGCAATGACCAGAATCCCTTTCATCAAGCGTAGAGGCCGCGGGCGCGTGCCGCTGTGGCGACCCGATCCACGGCCACCATGTAAGCTGCCGTGCGCATGTCGATCCGCTCACGCTCCGCCGTCTCCCACACCCGCCGAAACGCCCGCCGCATGAAATTCTCTAGATGGCGATCGACTTCCTCCGCGCTCCAGAACCAGAACGAGCGATCCTGCACCCATTCAAAATAACTGACCGTCACACCCCCGGCGTTGGCCAAAATATCGGGCACGACGAAGATGCCGCGCTCGTAGAGGATGCGATCGGCCTTAAGCGTCGTCGGGCCGTTGGCCAGCTCAATCACCACTTTCGCTTGGAGGCGATCCGCGTTCTCTTCTGTGATTTGATCCTCAATGGCCGCCGGCACCAGCACGTCGACGCCCAACTCCAGAAGCTCCTCGTTCGTGATGGGCTCGGCACAAGGATAGCCGCGAACGGTCTTCGTCTGCCGGACGTGCTCCCTAAGATGAAGCGGATCGATGCCCTCCGGGTTGTACAGTCCGCCGTAGACGTCGCTTACGGCCACGATCTTGGCTCCGGCCTCGTGGCAGAAGCGGGCCATGTGCGCACCCACGTTGCCGAAGCCCTGGATGGCCATGGTCGCCCCTTTAAGCTCCCGATGGAGATGCTTGAGCGTCTCCTGGGCGATGAAGAACCCGCCCCGACCCGTTGCGCCGTCTCGCCCCTCGGAGCCTCCCAGCACCTTGGGTTTTCCAGTGACCAGCCCCGGCATGAACTGGCCCTCGTGATGCATGCTGATCGTGTCTACCATCCAGGCCATCTCCCGCTCGGTGGTATAGACATCCGGAGCCGGGATGTCCACATCGGGGCCGATCATAAATGATATTTCAGCCGCATAGCGGCGGGTAATGCGCTCTAGCTCCCCCAGGGAAAGCCTTGAGGGATCGCATTTGACGCCGCCTTTGGCCCCTCCAAAGGGCAGACCCGCCACAGCGCACTTCCAGGTCATCAAAATGGCCAGACCCTCGACTTCTTCGAGGGTGACATCGGGGTGATAACGAATGCCGCCTTTGGTCGGCCCTAAGACGGGATGGTGCTGGACGCGATAGCCCTCAAAGTGCCTCAGGCGGCCGTCGTCTAGGAGCACGGGGAAGACGACCGTGAGTTTGCGCTTGGGATAGCGCAAAAGCTCGCGGACTGGCTCTTCGAGTTTTAGGCGCTCGGCGGCCGCATCGTAGAAATGACGCGCCAGCTCCAGCATCTTGATCTCGGAGCTTCGGCGAATCTCGGAGCGATTGGGACTCTGCGCATTCATGTTCTGCCGCGTATCGCCACTGGATGTCGTTACCCGCAAGGAGGCCTGAGGTTCCATGAGCTATTTGGTTGTTCGCTGTGCCCTTTCAAAGCGTTGTGCGACGTCTGTCCAGTTGACCACATTCCACCAGGCGTTGACGTAGTCCGCGCGCCTGTTTTGGTACTTCAAATAGTAGGCGTGCTCCCAGACGTCCAGGCCCAAAAGGGGGATGAATCCTTCCGTCCGTGGACTCGTTTGATTGGGCATCGTCTTGATTTGAAGCTTCTTAAGGAGCGGGTTGAAGACCAACCAAGCCCAGCCACTGCCCTGCACGCCTGCGGCGGATTTCGAGAACTGTTCCTTGAAGGCCGCGAAGCTCCCAAAGGTGTGCTGAAGGGTGGTGGCCAGTTCTCCTTTGGGCTCGCCTCCGGCCTTGGGCGCCATGTTCTGCCAGAAGATGGCGTGGTTTTCGTAGCCCCCGCCGTGGAAGTTGACCGCGCCCCGAATCTCCTCGGGAATCGTGCTGATCTTCGACAGCAGCTCTTCAATGGGCTTGGACGAAAGATCGGGGTATCTCTCCAAAGCCGCGTTCAGGCCATCGGTGTAGGCCTGATGGTGCTTATCGTGGTGGAGGCGCATCGTCTGCTCATCGATGTGAGGCTCCAACGCCTTGTAGTCATAAGGCAGAGGTGGAAGCTCAAATTTGGGCATGCTCTCACTCCTTTACGGGATTATTGCTCGATTCTATTTGCATCTTAGCCCCCAAGGGAGTGCCTTTCAAGTGTTGTGACCGCGGAATAGGCTTTAAATGGCTGTCAGTTCGTGATAGGCGGCCTGGAGCAGGCGGCGATGGAATTTCGGGCTGAGGAAGCTCGTAGAGTTGAATCGTTTGTCGAAGGGAACCGAAGAGAGAATCTCGGCTTCACCGGCCCCTGAACGGATGAGGGCGCGGACCATCTGAAAGAGCTCGCGACAGTACGCACGGAGCTTCTCGAAGGTCAGACGCCCATAGTGGGCCTCATGGCCGGGTACGTAGATTTCTACTTCCAGCGGAGCTACGTAGTCTAGGAGCTGCAAGAGGCGCAAGAAGCGCCCTTCGACTCCCTCACGGAAGTAGAAGGCGTCGCCTAAGAAGAGCACGCGCTCATAGGGCAGATAGACTCCGATGCTGTCGTCGCTGTGGGCTCCGCCCAGGGGGAAGAGCCTGACGGTCGTTCCCTTCAGATCCAGAACCAGCTCGCCCTCAAAGCTCAGGGAGGGAGGCACAAGTCTTAGGCCCTGAAAGTCCGCCGGGTTGAGCGTCGAGATATGGGAAAACATCGCCTCGTGGAGCCAGCGGTGGACGCGCTGAGGAGCCCAGTCCTCTTGAAGATTTTGAGAGAAACGCTCGCGGCAGCGGCGGCTGGCGATGACCGGGGCATCAAACGCCTGGTTGCCAAAGACATGATCGAAGTGCCGATGGGTGTCTATCACATAGAGCACGGGTCGCTCACGGATCTCTTGCATGGCCTCGTAGACGCGACGGCCGTGAGCCGGGGAGTTCCCACCGTCAATGGCAACCCAACCCTGATCGGTGAGCACCATGCCGATGGCTGGCTCCAGACGCTGCCAATCGTGCCGGTAGATCCAGACGTGATCCGAGAGTTGGTGTACCCGCGAGCCTGTGCACCTCATAAGGCATCCCTTTGACCGTGAGCTTAGCACAAGCTCCCCTAGGCTTCAACAGTCGAGTCGGCGCGGGCACTCTAGGGAGAGGGAGTCTATCCCTGCCCTCTATTAGATGGGGAAAGCCGCTGCAGGACCGGCTTATATCCCCGCCAGCTCACCCAGCCCAAGGGCAGCAGAATGAGAGGAGCTGCCCAGAAGAGCACACGCCACCACAACGAGCCATAGGGTGGGATAAAGCGCAGACCCTCCCAGGACCGAGAGGATGAACCGCTGCCTGTGCCACTGACGCTTTGGGTTTGGCCCTCTATTGAGAAGCGTTGGGGCTGGCTTAAGTCACCGTGCGCGTAGGTGTAAAGGTGATAACCGAATGCAGCGGGTATGAGTAAGAGGAGCGTGATCAATGCCAGTAAAAGCATTGGATAAGCTCCTCTCAGGCTGATTCTTTTAACTAAGCCTAGGCCCCAGGCGATGCTCAGAACTGCTCCTAAGATGATGGCTAGGAGCAGGCCCATCTGCCATTCGTTAGCGAGGCGCTCTTGAGTTGCTTTCATGTTTTCCACTAGAGCAGTGTATTCATCAGGGATGTTAACCGAACTGTACTGTGCCTGCATGAAGGATATATCGTTCGCACTCAGGCGGAGGAACGTAGCCATCTGGTCTTCAATGCTGAGATAAATCTGATGTACTACCAGATAGGAGATGGATATCAAATAGAGTAACGCTGAGAACAACAAAGCGGATCTGAAGTCGATGAGTTGCGCTGGCTTGCTTGAGGAGGAGACCGCAAGGGAGTTGAATAGAAATCGAATTAGGAGCGCAAAGAGAACCAAACCAAGAATAGCTATAACGGCATACCCCATGGTGGCAAGACCGA
>JBBIOR010000002.1:37506-88948 GCA_037443265.1 Candidatus Fraserbacteria bacterium
AAGAGAACCAAACCAAGAATAGCTATAACGGCATACCCCATGGTGGCAAGACCGAAGAAGATGTACCAAATATTCATACAAGCACTTCCGCCGCTTCTAGCAGATCATGCCCTTCAGATCGGCGCTATATCAATTAAATTATACATCTGGGCCATCCCTAGGCTATGATCTCTATCAATCGGAGGGCTCTTAAGGTTTGACTATGATCGTGTACATTCGTGTAAATTCCGCGAACCCCATAGGGCATTCATCGCAAGGGGATTTTCTCTCCGAAGATTATAAGGATTTATGATGGCGAAGGGAAAGAATAGATACTTGCCCGGCTGTCGGGGAGCAAGGAGAGAGGCCGGCACTTCTGCCTGCTGATCCTCAAAAAGCCTGAGGTGCACCCGTGCCTCCGGACCGTCTGCGCTGATCGGAAGCTGATATCCGTCCAAAAATGTCGTCACCAGGCAGTCCCTCGGCCCGGCAAAGGCGCTGTTGCGTATTATTATATAATAATCCAGACGTTGACCGGCAGCAAGCTCCACCTGCCAGTTAAGAAGCTGTTCATCGGTAGGACTAGACACTAGACTGAGATGGATGCCACTCCTCACGTTGGTTTCGGAAGGAGGAGGGATTTCGTAGCGAAAGACATGCGCTTTTAAGCTTCCATCGTCTCGCGGGACGGGAAATCGGTGGACGATCTCTTCCTTCCCCTCCGTCACAAAATGTTGAAGGCCGAAAATGAGCAGCAGCCATGAGAGTGTCGGCTGATCCGTTTTTTATTTTATATTTAACCATATCGGCAGATCTTACCCGGCGGCACTAGGTGAATCTGAAAACTCAGATTGAGCCTTCCGACTTCAGCCTCGATCTGCTTAAGTTCTTTGCGATAGCGCGAGGAGATGTGAAATACGAAGAGCTCGCGCTTCACTCCCGCTTGACAGGCCACTCCAATAGCTTCCTCAAGAGTCGAGTGCGTTAAGTTCTCGCGATCTTCCTCTTTCAAGAAGGTAGCCTCATGGCATAAGATTTCCGTCTCCCTCACAAGATCGGGCTCAAGAGGCGCAGAATCTCCTCCGTACGAGAAGAGCTTCTGGGGATAGCTCGTCATGAGCTCTTCCCGGCCCAGCTCCTTGACCAACTGACGAATCTCCGGTTCGCTTAAGCCTTGATACTCGTCTTTCAGGCGCTTGCGCACCTCGATCACGTTATAGCCTAAAGATTTTTCGCCGCGGGTATGCTTCGTGCGGAAGGCTTCCACATAGCGATCGTTCTGGCCCTCAAAGACCTTCACGCGATCGCCCGCCTCAAGAGGAATCCACGCCAGTTCATAGTCCAGCTTGGAGTTGGTCCGGGCGATGTAGGCCATCAGCTCCAGCACGCGCCAGTTGTCCTTGGGATAATAAATATAAAGCGGCTTCTCGGTGTCCCCCATGGCGCTGTTTCTGATATTGACAAGCCCAATCAGGCCCGAGATATGATCCGCATGGCCGTGGGATAAAAAAACACGCTCGATCGCAAAGGATTTATTGCCTAGAGCGCAGCTCAAGCCTTCGCCCGCATCGAAGGCCAGCCGATCCGGCGCATAGTAGAGCCAGGTGGCATAGAGCCCTTTAGAATAAATGAGCAGCTTCACTGAGAAACTCCTTCCGTATTGAGCCCAGACCAGAAGATCACGCCATTGTATAAGCCGGCCGCTGCCCTCTTCAATTGCGTACGGCGCTTCAGTTGGCGTACCCTAGCGTGGAGAAGCCGCCATGGGAAGAATCTTGGGGATCGACGAGGCAGGACGCGGGCCTGTCATCGGGCCTCTGGTGCTGGCAGGCGTGCTGGTGGATGAAGCTCAACTGGCGGCCATCCCTCAGCTGGGCTTGAAAGATTCGAAAAGACTCAGTCGCCCTCGAAGAAAGCTGCTAGCGCCGAAGATTAACTCCATGGCGCGAGCGACCCGTCTGCTGGCGATCCCGCCTGAAAGACTCGATGGGAATCTGACCCAAATTGAGCTTTGGGGGATGGCTCAGATCATTCGGGAACTCCTGCCCACCGTTGTCTATCTGGATGCGCCTATCCCGGCCCGCGGAATTCCCAGATATGTGGAGGCCCTGCGCTCGCTCCTCAAAGACTATGAGCTTGAGATCATCGCCGAGAACAAAGCCGACGCGAAGTACCCGATCGTTATGGCCGCCTCTATCATCGCCAAAGTCCACCGGGATCAAGCCATCGAAGAGCTGAAAGCGAAGTATGGCGACTTCGGCTGGGGCTATCCCTCTGAGCGTAAGACCCTTCAATTTCTGAGGGCTTGGTACACTGCTCATGGCTCCTTCCCCAACTGTGTGCGCCAGCGCTGGCGCACCCTTAAGCGGGTGATACCACAAGACCTCTTCAGGGAGAAACGCTGAGTCCCCTGCTGGTCTTTTGAGCGCGCGCTTGATAGACTTGACTCGCTATGCCTTTTGTCCATTACGGAGCCGATGAAGCCCTGTGCAGGGCCGTGGAGCAGTTGGCTTCTAACGGCGCTTGTGAGGAGCTCGATCGGGTGATCCAGCGACTCGGAGCGCATCATGTGGCGCACTTTCTCGCCACCACAGCCGATACCCGATCGGCCGAGGCGCTACGACGCTATTTGAGTGCCTACTGGCCCGCGTATTATGAGCTCATCGAGAGGCTGATCCGTGCCGCCCGTCGCATTCCGGAGAACGAAGATTTACAGAGGGACTTCGGAGAATCTTGATCTCAAGAAGGGCTTTGCCTGCTCACGTCTTTCGTCAGGATTGGCTCTTATCGTAAGACCACCAGTTTCTTCATTGCGCGGACAATGCGGCCATCGAATCTTAGTGCTGTGACGACATAAAGATAGACTCCGTTAGCCACAGGCTTCCCACTGTCGGTCTCCAGATTCCAGACTAGTCTCGTGCCCCATGCTTGCTGGGAGAAGACCCGCTGGCCGCTGAGAGCATAGACTTCCACAGCTAGGCCGGTGACCTCTGAGCCTGCGGCGATAAATGCCAGGGAGTTCTGACCAGCATGGATCGACAAGGCTACAGCTTTGGGGGAAGAAGTGGCTGCCCCTTGAAGGGGAGTTTGGGAGACCCAAGCGTCGATGACGGCAAAGAAGAGTTCATCACTGACCTGCCCCGCGACCCATTGGTCGATGGCCATGAAGAGTTCCTTGTCGTCGATGACGCCATTGTCATTGGCGTCAAAGTCCTTGAGAGCAGCGTTTTCATCTCCTCTGATCTCAAAACTCGTGGTATATAGGCCAGCATCCAAGGTGTCGAGCTGGATGATACATCTGCCTTCTGGGACAGGCTCAGGTCGGGAGGCAGCATACTCGCTCCTTGGTCCATGTACTAAATCCCAAGCGTCTTCGAGCCGCTGGCCAGGCTGAATGCGAGTAATGATCAGTACGGCTAATCTTCCCACGACTAGTAAGACTTGACCGTCGTCTGTAATGCAACTGGCCATCCAAGGGAAGGGTTGATTTAGGGTGATGGTGTCAGGGCAGTTGTTTGTAAAGGAGACTGTGACTATCTCCCTTGGCTTGTAAAGCTCCTTATCTGTCTCCAACTGAGCACAGTCTTTGGACATTGGGGACGCCAGTGAGCTATACGTCCACGTGGGTAACCCTATTGCGACGGCTATCGCTGCCAAGAGAGCAAGGATGAATCGACTCATGAAACTTCCTCCTCTCAGCACCCAAACGTAGGAGCGCAGGTGGTGAGGACATCCAGCTCTGATTCTATCCAAGCGAAGGCGCTGAAGCCGAATGTAGGACCGAAGAA
This sequence comes from Candidatus Fraserbacteria bacterium, assembly GCA_037443265.1. GTDB lineage: Bacteria > Bipolaricaulota > Bipolaricaulia > RBG-16-55-9 > RBG-16-55-9 > JBBIOR01. Next base: position 41,274 of record JBBIOR010000002.1, read on the forward strand.
GGCACCCCAGAGGATGCCATAGAGATAGACATCGTACGTGGAGGGGGAGTTGACGATCTTGAAGACGGGTGATCCACTATCTCCTACCGATACGTTGGCATTCACGAAATCTTGGCAGAGCAGGGTCTTTGTCGATGTCACGTTCCAATCCACACAGGTAGAGGAGACTCTGCCAGTTGATACGCCTGTGACTTTGCCGACTTTGCTGAGAGTCTCATTCAAGGCTGGGAACCCCACTTCACTTACGGTCCGGTAGCTAGGGCTAAGAATATTAAGCTGGCTATCCACTCGTGCTATGAATCCCAAGCTTCGCGTGACTCCGGAATCGAGCCGCACAAAGGCGCTGTCACTGAGGCGACACTGCCGTCCCACAGGGCATGGATCTCCCGTGAAAAATGTCGGGTCCACGGTTTCAACGCCGATCCGGTTGCTGGTACTACTTAAATCTTTCTGACCACAGGCACATCGCCCACCGCAGGACCCGAAAGGGCCTGACTTGTTGCCTCAGCTTCTTTCCCAGAGTTATCGGGTAGAAGGGACGTACATCCGCTGATCATTGCCATTAACGTCAACACACCGAACGCTAGAACCGTCATCCGCCACGCCTTGTATTTAGACATTTGAAATCCTCCTTCTTTTACATGGCGCAAACCGACCGAGCGCCTAAGATGGAGGACTGTTGAGATATAGCACTTACCCCCCCCGCTGGTCAAGAGAGCCATGCATTACAGCCGTCCTTGCATAGCCACTGGTAAACGTGCTCCTCATCGGCTATGCTGGCAAACTAATAGGTGGTCTCCGTGAGCAAGCCAAAAGTGCTTATCTGCAGCGCGTGGCCCTATGCCTCCAACGTGCCCCATCTGGGCAATCTGATCGGCTCCCTTCTATCAGGCGACGTCTTCGCCCGCTACTGGCGCCTTAAGGGCCATGAGGTACTGCACGTGAGCGGCTCGGACACCCACGGCACGCACATCGAATACGAAGCCTTCAAGCGCGGCCTAAGCCCCAAAGAGCTCTCGGATCGCGTGCACCAGCAGATTCTTGAAATCATAAAGGCTTTCGAGATCGATATGTTCTACACCACAACGGAGTCTCCTACTCACTATCGCTTTGTGCACGAGATCTACAAGAAAGCCGAGGCCAACGGCCATATTTTCCCCAGAGAAGAAGAGCGGGCCTTCTGCACCCAAGATGGGAAATTTCTGGCCGATCGCTTCATCCAGGGGACGTGTCCACACTGCGGATCTCCCAACGCCTACGGCAATCAGTGCGATGATTGTGGGAGGCTCCTTGAGCCCGAGGAATTGAAAAATCCCCGATGCCGCATCTGTGGCCAAAGCTCTATCAGCTTCCAGAAGACCCGCAACTGGTATCTCGATCTGCCCCGACTCGAAGGCCCGCTCAAAGATTTTCTGGCTTCTCGCTCCTTCAGTGACAACGTGCACCGCTTCACGGAGAATCTTCTAAGAGAAGGCCTTAGGCCCCGTGCCGTCACGCGCGATCTCAGCTGGGGCATCCCGGCGCCCTTCAGAGGAGCCGAAGGGAAAGTCATCTATGTCTGGGCCGAGGCGGCCCTGGGCTATGTGTCGGCCACCATCGAATACTTCGAAAAACACGGCGATCCCCAAGGCTGGAAAGCTTTCTGGCTGGAAGAGCATGACGTCAAGCACATCTACACGCAAGGCAAAGATAATATCCCCTTCCACACGATCTTCTTCCCGGCGCAGCTTCTGGCTGCGGGCGAAAGATTTCATCTGCCGGATCAGATCTCGGCCACGGAATATCTCAATTGGATCGGTGGCCAGCAGTTCTCCAAGACGAGGGGGATTGGCATCTACTGCGACGACGCATTGCAGCTTTTGCCCGGCGTCTACTGGAGATTCTATCTGCTCTTGTTCCGCCCGGAGCAGCGGGATGTCGATTTCAGCTGGGAGGATCTCGATAAGGCCATAAACGGCGTCTTCGTCAACAACATCGCCAATCTCATACACCGAGTGGCCTCGCTGGCCCATCGCAGCTACAACGGAATCGTCCCCAAGGCGACCATGGCACCAGAGATCTCAAAAGCCATCCAAGAGACGAAAGAGGCCTACGAGCGGGCCCTTGAGGAGGGCCTCTTGGCGGCGGCCCTCCGGCGGGTCACAGAGCTCGCTGTGGCGGGCAACGAGTACGTCCAGCACCAGAGGCCCTGGGAAGAGCAGAAGCCCCACGTGATCACTACGGCCTATCAGCTCATCAAGGCACTCTCTATCTTCTTGGAGCCTTTCGTGCCCTCGTTCTCCCGGAGGGCCTATCGCGTGCTGGGCGTTCAAGATCCCCGCTGGGAGGAGATCACGCAGTCTGGGGCAAGGGCAATCCGTCTGGGGCCGGTCGAACGCCTCTTGGAGCGGGTGGATGTCTTAAGGGTCAGCGAACAATACGCCCGCCTCAAGGGAGCAGGCAACCCTTGAAACGCCGCGCCCTATGGTTTAAAATAAGCCCGCATTCTTAAGGGAAGGTATGAGCATGTCGAAATATGCCATCATCGAGACCGGGGGCAAGCAGTATCGCGTGGAGGAAGGGGAGCCGATCCTGATTGAGCGAGTGCGCGGCGTGCAGCCGGGCGAGCGGGTAGCTTTCGAGCGCGTGCTCTTGCTCGCGCAGGACGGCCAAGTGAAGATCGGCCGGCCCTACCTGAAGGGCGCAAAAGTCGTCGGCACGCTGCTAGAGGAGCGCAAGGGCGAGAAGATTCGTATTTTTAAATACAAGCCCAAGAAGCGCCAGAGCTTAAGAAGAGGCCATCGGCAGATCTACGCCAGGGCCCTGATCGAGGAGATCCAAGGATGACCGAAGTCGAAATTCTAAGAGACCCTGAAGGACGGGTGCAAGAGTTTCGTTGCCGGTGGGAGCCCGCCGGCGAGGAGACCGAAGAGGGCAAATTCGTCGAGATTGGAGTGTCGACCCTTGTGCGCACGGCCATCCTGGGCCTCCAGGGATATTTGAGATTGAACCCCGAGGTCGAGGATGAGCCGGATCGCCTGGCGCTGCGGCTCAAGCGGGATTATCTATTGAACAGAGAGATCGACGCCATTTTGGAGACGACGCTCTTAGGGTTAAAAGCCATCGAGAAGCGTCATCCCGAGTATCTGGGCCTCAAGGAGACCCCGAGTCGAGTGAGGGTCTAGCCCCAATCACTACTAGAGAGGGAGGAGCGTGGATGGCACACAAGACCAGCGGCGGCAGCTCAAAGAACGGCCGAGATAGCCGTGCGAAGCGTCTGGGCATCAAGCGCTACGGTGGGCAGATCGTCCAGGCCGGTGAGATCCTGGTCCGCCAGCGCGGGACGCGCTTTCTGCCGGGCCCTGGAGTGGGCTTGGGCCGGGATCACACCCTCTTTGCCCAGGTGGCCGGTCAAGTGGTATTCAAGGGGAGGTATGTCCGCATCCAACCCCTGTCCTCATGAGATCCTCTCCGCTCCCTCCCCTCCAGTGAATCCCTGAATGTTCATTGATGAAGCGAAGATCTGTCTCGTCTCCGGGCGAGGCGGCGATGGCCTGATCAGTTTCCGTCGAGAGAAGTACCGCCCGAAGGCCGGCCCAGACGGCGGGGACGGCGGGCGTGGTGGCGACGTCATCCTTCGGGCCAACCCACACCTAAGGACGCTCGTTTCCTTCACCCGCAAGATCCACTGGAAGGCCGAGCCCGGCGGAGACGGCGGCCCCCATAATAAACGCGGCCGCGACGGAAGAGATCTCATCGTGGACGTCCCGGTGGGCACCGTGGTGAGAGATCTAAAGACAAAAGAAGTGTTGGCGGATCTCACCCAGCCTGGGCAGCAGGTCGTCCTCTGCCGCGGGGGCGAGGGCGGGCATGGCAACGCTCATTTTAAGACCTCTACCCGCCAGGCCCCTAGAATTCGCGAGCGGGGCGCGCCCGGCGAGGAGCGCTGGGTGGAACTCGAACTCAAGCTCCTAGCTGACGTGGGCATCATCGGCTTCCCTAACGCGGGAAAGTCTACGCTTCTTTCAAAGATCTCGGCCAAGCGCCCCAAGATCGCCCCATACCCGTTCACGACACTTGAGCCCAACCTGGGCGTCGTACGGGTGGATGAGTTTACGGACTTCGTAGCCGTGGATATTCCGGGACTGATTGAGGGGGCACACGCCGGCCGGGGCTTGGGCGATAGATTCTTAAAACACATAGAGCGCACGAAGCTCCTCATTCATCTGATCGATCTTTCGGGTTGGGAGGGGCGCGACCCTATAGGAGATTTTCACACCATCAATCAGGAGCTTCAAGCCTTCTCTGAAAAACTCGCAGGGAAGCCTCAGATCGTGGTCGGAAACAAGATCGATCTCATCGAGGAAGAGAAGCTCAAAGAGATCCGCGAGCGCTTCCGTTCCCTGGGCATTGAGTTGTACTTCATATCGGCGCTCACCGGCCAAGGGGTGCGCAAGCTTGTGCGGAGATGCCATGAAGAGCTTCAGAAGCTATCCAGCCCCCAGGTGCAGATAGAAAACCCGCCGCGGGACTGGAAAGTCTACTGCCCGCAAGTTTCCAGGACGGATTTCGTCGTCGAGCGGGATAAGGGTGGGTTCTACGTGCGCGGGCCGGCCGTGGCGCGCTTAAGCCGCCTATCGCTGGAAGAGCCGGAGGCTTTAGAATATCTGCAAGAGCAGCTCGAGCGGCTCGGCGTCTTTGCGGAGCTCCGCCGTCAGGGCGTCCGTCCGGGAGATCGAGTCCTGCTGGGCACTTGTGAGTTCGAATACCAGCCGTAGGCTTGACAGAGGCCAAGCCATGTGCTATCTTGGCTGCTGCATGGAAAAGAGGCTCCTCAAGCTGCTCTACGGCTTTGAATTTAGGAGGTAAGGCATCGCTCACTGGCCAATTCGTAGGAACGAAGGGATTCGGGCAGAGGTGGTACGGGTCATTGACGAGAAGGGCGAGCAGCTGGGGGTCATGCCTCTAGCGCAGGCGATCGCGGAGGCCCGCAGACGTGGCTTAGATCTCGTAGAAGTCGCCCCACAGGAGAATCCCGTCGTCTGTAAGATCTTAGACTACGGCAAATATAAATATCGCCAGGAGAAGCGGGCGAAGAAGAGGCACAAAGTCCAGAAAGTCAAGGAGATGCGCTTTACGTCTCAGATTGAAGAGCACGACTTCATGACGAAAGTGCGCCACATCAAGCGCTTCCTGGAGGAAGACGACAAGGTGAAAGTCACGGTGGTCTTCCGCGGACGGGAGATCGTCCATATGGACCGAGGGCGTGAGCTTTTAGAGCGGCTCGTCCGTGAGGTCGATGGGATCGGCAAGGTCGATCAGGCCCCCAAGCTTCAAGGCCGATCGCTCCAGATGGTGCTGGTCCCCACAGGGATGAAGGAGAACAGCCATGGCAAGAAGGAAGAAGAGTCACAAAGGACTGGCTAAGCGTTTCAAGGTGACCAAGACAGGAAAGATCTTGGGCCCCAAGAGTGGCTATCACCACAAGCAGATCAAGAAGAGTTCGAAGCGCACGCGCCAGGCCCGCCAGGGCCTGCAAGTGAGAGGCGCGCGACGCAAGCGTTATCTTAAACTGCTCTCAGCGTAACACCCCTTTGGTATCGTTAAGCCAACGCAGAGAAGGGAGAGGACGCGATGCGTGTTAAGGGCGGACCGAAGCATAAGAGACGAAAGAGAATCCTGAAGCTGGCCAAGGGCTTTAAGGGCAAGAGGCACTCGTGCTATAGAATTGCCAAGCAGCGCGTGATGAAGGCATTAAAGAATGCCTACATCGGGCGCAAGCTAAAGAAGCGTGATTATAGAAGCCTTTGGATCATCCGGGTGAGCGCGGCCAGCCGAGCGCGGGGCCTGCCGTACTCGCGCTTCATGCAGGGACTCCGTCAGGCGGGCGTGGGCCTCAACCGCAAGATGCTGGCGGATCTGGCCCTGCGCGATGAACAGACCTTCGATGAGCTGACGGAGCTGGCCAAGGCCCATCTGCCTGAGCTCAAAGTGCACGCATGAACTTTCAGGATCTCCTCTTGGCTCTTCAGCACTACTGGCGTTCCCACGGCTGCCTGCTTGAGCAGCCTTGGGATATCGAAGTCGGGGCCGGGACGTTCCATCCGGCCACGTTCTTCGGGGTGCTCGGCCCGAAGCCCTGGAAGGTCGCCTATGTGCAACCCAGCCGACGCCCCACCGACGGCCGCTACGGTGATAACCCGATCCGCATGCAGTTCTATTATCAATATCAAGTGATTTTGAAGCCTTCGCCCGACGACGTGCAGGATCTTTATTTACGATCGCTGGAGGACCTGGGCATCGATCTTAGGAAGCACGACGTCCGCTTCGAGAAGGACGACTGGAAGAGCCCCACCCTGGGGGCCTCTGGGCTTGGCTGGCAGGTCGTGCTCGATGGCCTGGAGATCTCTCAATTCACGTACTTCCAGCAGATGGGAGGCACCGAGCTTGCACCCATCTCCTGTGAATTGACCTACGGCACGGAGCGAATCGCCATGATCCTGCAAGGGGTCGAGACCGTCTGGGACCTCCAATGGAACGACCAATATACCTACGGCGAGCTCAAGCTACCCTTGGAGCGCCAGGGGTGCAGATACAATTTCGAGGCGGCAGATGTCTCCACGCTGCTTAAACTCTTCGAGATCCACGAGGCCGAGGCCAAAAGACTCCTGAGCGAAAGACTCGCAGGTTTGGCCTATGAGCAGATGGCCAAATGCTCGCATCTCTTCAATCTGCTGGAGGCCCGGCAGGCGATCAGCACCACGGAGCGGGAGCGCTTCATCCAGCGAGTGCAGGAGCTCGCCCGCGGCTGCGCCCAGGCCTATATGGACTCAAAGGGAAAGACTCAGCCGCAGGCACAGGGCGCGACTAAGTAAGCTCTCATTGCCATGCGCAGAGATTTTTTATTAGAGATCGGGACGGAGGAGCTTCCGCCTCGGGAGTCTCCAGAGCTGGCAGCTCAGCTCAAAATCGCTGCCGAAGAGCTCTTTAAAGAGCATCGTCTTCACTTTGAGGCGACGGTTGTCTATTATACACCCCGGCGGCTGGTGTTGCTTGTCAAGGGCCTGGAGGAAGAGCAGCCGCCGGCCGTGCGCGAGATCAAAGGGCCAGCCAAAAGGATCGGCTTCGATGCCCAGGGAAAGCCCACTCCTGCTGCCTTAGGCTTCTGTAAGAGCCACGGCGCTCAGCCCGAAGATCTCTTCGTCAAAGAGACTCCCGAGGGCGAGTATCTCTTCTTGAAGAAGATGCTGGCGGGCCGTCCCACAGCGCAGATTCTTCCGGAGATCCTTCCCCGCCTGATCGAAAGGCTCACCCCTTCGGAGACGATGCGCTGGGATGACTCTGGAATCCGCTTCATCCGGCCCATCCGCTGGCTGCTTTGTCTCTTCGGCGAAGACCCCATCGAGTTTGCGTACGGGCACGTGCGGGCGAGTCATCTGACGCGGGGCCATCGCCTTTGGGCCAAGCGCCCGCTCCCTATCCGCAGCATCCCGGAATATTTTGAGGCACTCTCGCAAAACGGCGTGATCCTCGATCCGCTGGAGCGCCGGGCGCTCATCGAGGAGGCGCTGCGAAAGATTTCAAAGAAGATCAAGGCCCGCCCGGTCCTGGGGCCAAAGCTGCTGAGCGACATCGCCGACAATCTGGAACAGCCGGCTCCCGTCTTGGGTCGAATTGACGAAGAATTTTTGAAGTTGCCTCGGGAGATCTTGGAGACGACGATCATCGAGCACCAGAAATTCGTGCCCTTCTGCGTAGGTGAGAAGGCTTCGCCTTATTTTGTCGGCTTCCGCGACGGAGGAGGGGATAGCGACGGGACGGTCCGCCGGGGCTACGAGCGCGTGGTCAAAGCCCGCTTGGCAGACTCAAAATTCTTCTTTGAGACGGATCGCCAGAAGACCCTGGCCCAGCGGGCCTTGGAACTTAGAAGAGTCATCTATCATGAGAAGCTGGGCTCGATCTTTGACAAAGTCGAGCGCATGAGGAAGCTGGCCGCGGAGATCGCCACACGTTTGGGCTTCTCTGAACGTGAGGCCATCGATCGCACGATTCATCTTTGCAAGGCCGATCTGCTCAGCGCCATGGTGGGCGAATTTCCCGATTTAGAGGGGATCGTCGGGGGCATCTATGCCGAACTAGAGGGCGAGAGAGAGCTGGTCAGCCGAGGGATCTACGAGCATTATCTGCCCAAGACGGCCGACGATCCCGTGCCCAAGAGCGTCACAGGCATTGCGGCCAGCCTGGCAGATAAGCTCGACACGGTCATCGGCTCGCTGCTTCTGGGCGAAGAGCCCACAGGTTCACGCGATCCGTTCGGGCTACGCCGCAAGGCCAATGGAATCATTCGCATCGCCATCGAAGGTGAGCTCGATCTAGATTTCTACAAGCTCATCCGCGACTGCGAAAGGCTCTATATGTTCTTGCCGGAGCGTCGGCCCATCCAGCACGTCGAAGAGTTCTTCAATGAACGACTGTATCATGAGCTGCGGGGCGACTATAAGATTGCGTATGATGTCGCCGATGCGATCGTTGCCGTCGGGGAAGGAAACTTCTATCGGGCGTTGCGCAAGGCGCGCACGCTCGAAGAGATCCGCCAGCATGAGCGCTTCCAGTCTCTAGTCATTGCCTTCTCTCGGGCAGCCAACATTATTGCCCGAGGGGGGCAGCCCTCTTTCAGCTTCGATCCCTCCCGCTTCCAAGAGGAGGCCGAGCGTGAGCTCTGGCGCGCGTATCTTAAGGCCGAGGGCCAGATTAAGCAGCTCTTGCCCCGAGGCGATTATGAAGGGATCATCGAGCGCCTGATCGCCCTCAAAGAGCCCATCGATCGCTATTTTAATGATGTGCTGGTGATGGCTCCTGATTCGTTCATTCGCCAGAATCGACTCGGATTTCTCTCTAAAATCGTTGAGCTCTTCCTCACGATCGGAGATCTCTCGAAGATCGTGGTCGAGGGCCAGCCAACCAAGGAAAGAACGAAAGCGAAGGCCGATGCCCAGCACTCAAATTGACCGTACCCCAATCTACTTCCTGCAGGAGGGACAGGGCCGGCCGTTGCTCTTTGTGCACGGCTCCGGAGCAGATCATACCCTCTGGAGATCTCAGCATGAGGCACTCCGCAGTGAATTCTCCATCGCTTCACTCGATCTGAACGGCCACGGCCAGAGCAAAAGACGCGCGGGCGATGGCCTCAAGATCTACACCCAAGACGTTCTGGCCGTAATGGGAGCCCTGAGAGAACCCGTCTTTCTCATTGGACACTCTTTGGGTGGGGCCATCGCCCTAAACGTCGCACTGGAGAAGCCGCCCAATTTGAGGGCCATCGGGCTCGTGGGCACGGGAGCGAAACTGCGCGTCCATCCCCAGATTCTCTCTGCTGTGGCCACGGACTTTGAGGCGGCCATTGAGCTCCTTTTGGGCTGGGAGTTTCGCGCGGGCGCGCCCCGTGAACTCCTTCAAGCGCGGAGAGAGCAGCTAAAGCGCAACGGCCAAGCGGCTCTGCTGCGGGATCTTCTCACCTGCGATGCCTTCAATGTGATGGAGCGCCTCTCTGAAATTGATCTGCCCGCGCTCGTTGTCTGCGGCCGGGATGACAAACTTACGCCCGTCAAGTATTCTCAATATTTGAAGGAGCATCTCCGTCACGCACAACTTGAGATCATCGAGGGAGCCGGACATGACGTGATGCTGGAGCAGCCGCAGGCCCTAAGCGAAGCCATTCGCAAATTCGCACGACAACTCTGAGGGAGGGATCCTATGGCCTTCGTGATCACCCAAGCCTGCATCGGGACCAAAGCGACAGAATGCGAAAAAGTCTGCCCTGTGGACTGCATTCACCCGCGTGAGGGCGAAGCAGGCTTTGACGAAGTAGAACAGCTCTACATCGACCCGAAAGTCTGCATCAACTGCGGGGCCTGCATGGCCGTCTGTCCCGTGCGGGCGATCTATCCCGATAGCGATCCCTTATGGGGCGTGCCGGGCCCATTCCGCTATTTTATTGCGAAGAACGCCGATTTCTATCGCATGAGTTTGGAGGAGTTCCACAAGAGATATCCACCGGGCAAGAGCCGCGAGCTCCTCAAGCAATATCTCCAGCAGCAGAAAGCGGCTGCCTCTCCTAGCACTCCCGGCTGATGCGGGATGGCAAGAGAGCCGTCCTTCGAGTAAGCTAGCCTCTGGCCATGGGAGAGAATTTATGATCATTCGTCCGTTTATGCCCAAAGATTATGCAGCTGTCGTCGAGATTGGCCAGCGCGTCTATCCGGAGTATCCCGACACGGTCGAGGAACTGCGCTTTATAGATACCCACCGCGATCCCAGGTGCCGCTTCCAGCGCTACGTCGTTGAGAAAGACGGCCGTCTGGTAGCCTACGGCCAATATGATCAATTCCCGACGATGTATCATCCCCAGAAGTTCGATGTCAGCATCCACGTCGATCCGGATCATCAAAATCAAGGGATCGGCTCGGCGCTCTATGAGCACTTGATGTCGGAGCTGGCGCCCTTCGATCCCAGGGCGATCCGCGCCCGCGCCCGCGAAGATCATAAACACAGCGTACGCTTTCTCATAAAGCGCGGCTTTGTGGAACTCATGCGCGATTGGGAGTCCCACCTGGATGTGCAGAATTTTGATTTCACCCCCTATGAGGGGCACATCGAGCGCGTGGAATCCCAGGGAATTCGTCTTGTGCCCATCTCCCAACTGACCCGAGATCCAGAGCGCGATCGCAAACTCTATGAGCTCGAGAACGAGATCCTCAAAGACGTCCCTTTCCCTGATCAATTCACGCCCATGAGCTTTGAGCTCTATCTTAAGCGCCACATCCAGAGCCCCAATCTACTGCCCGATGCCTGGTACGTGGCTCTCGATGGCCGTAGCTATGTAGGCACAAGCTCCTTGTGGAGATCCCAAGCCCGCCCCAAGGAAATCTACACGGGCCTGACCGGCGTGCGCCGCCCTTATCGTCGCCGAGGCATCGCCTTGGCGCTCAAGCTCAAGTGCCTGGCCTACGCCAAAGCCCACGGATACCGCATCATCAAGACGTGGAATGAGATCCACAATCGCCCTATGCTCTCGATCAACGAACAGCTGGGGTTCATAAAGCAACCGGCCTGGATTACTTTCATCAAGGAGCTTGAGGGGAGCGTAGATGCTTCCTCTGATTGAGCTTAAGGGCACGCCTTTCGAGCAGGGCCTTAGGCACGGCCAGAAGGCCCGCGCGCGCATCCAGCACAATCTGAGTATCTACTTTGAGCGCTTCCAGACGGAAGGGCAGATCCCGCGCGCAGAAGTCGTGCGGCGGGCGGAAGCCTACTGGCAGGCGATCCAGACCCAGAGCCCCAACTACGCCCACACCCTACGAGGGATCGCGCAGGGCTCCGGCTGTGATTTGATAGACCTTGTCGCGCTCAATGTTCGCTACGAGCTTCTCTATCACCAATTTGCCGCGAAGGCCCTCGCCCATGGCTGCACATCATTCGCTATCCTGCCGGAGCACTCAGCCTATGGGCATCTCGTGATGGGCGAGAACTGGGACTGGATTCCCCAAGTGCAGGGCCTGATCCTGCACGAGCTTGAGGGGGATCTAGAAACGCTTTGCTTCACCGAGGCCGGGATTGCAGGCGGCAAGATCGGGCTCAATTCCTACGGCTTGGGCTTGGCTATCAATGGGCTCGTCTCAGCGGATGACGACTGGTCGCGCCTGGGCAAGCCGTTCCATGTGCGCTGCTATGAGATCCTTCGGGCGAGAGACCTCGATCACGCTGTGAAGATCATCATGGAAGGTCCACGGGCGTGCTCGGCCAATTTTCTCATAGCCCAAGTCGACACTGGCGCCGTGGATGTGGAAGCTGCTCCCTTGGCCGCGCGGGCGCTCGCTCCCGAAGGGGGCTTGCTCACCCACACCAATCACTTTCTTGAGGCAGGCGCGCTCGGAATCATCGAGCCCATTACAGAAAAGACCCCTCATTCCCATCATCGTCTTAGGCGTATTCGCGATCTACTTTGCTCAAAGCACCCGCTCTCTGTGAACGATCTCAAAAGATATCTTCGGGATCACGATGGATACCCCTATTCTGTCTGTCGTCACATCGATGAGTGTGAGCCCCCTGGAGAGCACTATCAGACGGTGACTTCCGTGATCATGGATCTACACGAGCGGGCCCTATGGATCAGTGACGGGCCGCCGTGCGAGAGCCCATATCAAGAGTTCCGCTTGCAAAGAGCATAATCTTACTCTGCCCGCCGGATCTCTTCCAACGCCTGCGGGTTTTCCAAATTCGACAGATCCCCAGGGTCCCCTCCCAGCGCGATCGCACGAATGGCCCGCCGTAAAATCTTGGCGTTGCGCGTCTTGGGAAGCTCTTTTACAAATTTGATCTGCTCAGGCATAAAAGATTTGCCCAGCTTTTCTGCGGCCAGCTGGCGTAGCTCCCGTCTGAGAGATTCGCTGGGCTCTCTTCCGGGCCGAAGCACCACGTAGCACCAGATCGCCTCGCCTTTGAGCTCATGAGGCACTCCGATGGCCGCGGACTCGGCCACCGCCGGGTGAGCCACAAGCACAGATTCCACTTCCGCCGGCCCCAAGCGCTTTCCGGCAATCTTGATGGTGTCATCGCTACGCCCCTGCAGGAACCAGAAGCCATCTTCGTCCACATAGGCCCAGTCCCCGTGGGTCCAGACGCCCTCGAACCGCGACCAGTATGTTTCAAGATAGCGCTTTGGATCTTTCCAAAGGCCGCGCGTCATCCCCGGCCAAGGCCTCTTACAGACGAGTTCTCCTACTTGACCCCGGACAGGTCGGCCCTTCTCGTCGAAGACATCGACGTCCATCCCCAAGGCCGGGCCGCGCAGCGTGCAGGGCTTAAGCTCTGTGATCGGCAGTGGAGATAGAAAACACGCGCCTACTTCTGTGCCCCCGGAGAGATTGATGATCGGGCAGCGTCCGCCGCCCACGTTTTGAAAACACCACAGATAGGGATCTGGATTCCACGGCTCTCCCGTGGAGCCCAAGATCCTCAATGAACTAAGATCATGCTTTTTGAGAGGCTCCTCACCGTAGCGCATGAGCGCCCGGATGAGCGTGGGTGAAACTCCCAAGATCGAGATCGTGTGACGCTCGACCAGGGAAAAGAGCCGGTCCGGTCCGGGGTGATCGGGTGCGCCCTCGTAGAGAAAGATCGTGCCGCCCAAGGCCAGCCCGCCCACCACCTCCCACGGCCCCATGATCCAGCCCATGTCCGTCACCCAGTAGAGCACGTCTCCCCCTTGGAGATCTGTCTGGTAGGCCACCTCCTCAGCGATCTTGACAAGAAAGCCTCCGTGCACGTGCACGGAGCCCTTGGGGCGGCCCGTCGTGCCAGACGTGTAAATGATCATGAAGGGGTCTTCGCTGTCCATGGGCTGCGAAGCGCATTTATCAGACTGCTTTGCGATGAGATCGTGCCACCAGAGATCACGCCCTCTCACCCAGGGCACATCCAGTCCCAGGCGCTTGAGCACGATGAGATTCTTGATGCTAGGGCTTCGGGCGACGGCCTCATCGGCCACGGCTTTCATCGCCACGGCGCGGCCCTTGCGCCAGAACCCATCGGCTGTGATGAGGAGCTTGGCTTGGCAGTCTTGGAGTCGAGTGGCCACCGCTTCCGCTCCAAAGCCCGAGAAGATGGGCACAAGAATGGCTCCAATCTTCGCAATCGCTAAGAAAGCGGCCACGATCTCCGGCACCATAGCCATGAAGATCCCAACGGCATCGCCCTTCTGAATGCCCAACTCTTTAAGCGCGTTGGCCAGACGATTCGTCTCGGCAGAAAGCTCCTCATAGGTGATCCGGCGGACGGCTCCCTCTTCGCCTTCCCAAGCGAGCGCATATTTTTTCTTGCTAGGCCCGCGGGCATGGCGATCGAGGCAGTTATGGGCGAGATTGATCTGGCCCCCGACAAACCACTTAGCCCAAGCCGCTCCCCGCGACTCATCGAGCACCCTCTTATAGGGCTCGAAGAACTCTAGGCCAAGATCTTTGACGACGGCGTCCCAGAACCACTCGATGTCTAAAGAGCGCTGAACGAGCTCTTCGTAGCTCTCAATCTGATGCCTCTTCATGAAACGCCTAATGTTGCTCTTCTCAGCCAACTCACGGGATGGGGCCCAGATGATCTCTCGCGTCATGGCATGGCTCCTTTCCCTTAGGTTTTACCATGTGGAGCTGGACCAGACAAGACGGGAGGACTTGTCTTCGTACCCGCCATTCGCTATGTATAAAGAGCAATTCACTTGCATCCCACGAACTCATCTAAAAGCTGGAGATTGGGAGGGATGAGCTATGAAGAAGGACAAAGTGTTGGAGCAAATCGATGGGCAGATCGCAAATGTCTCCTGGCTGGATACGGCCGATCTGGAAGCGGAACTGGAGGTCAGCTTCAACCAAGCCAAGCGCGAGCAGATTGCCGAGTGGATCCGCGAGTTCTCTCTGGATCAACTGCGCAAGCTGCGCGATTGGGTCAAGCAGCAAGAAGATTGATGATTCCCGGATCTTGACGGGGTCTGCCTTTTGTGGTACCCTGAGGCTGAGATCAGCTTGCGCAAGCGGCCCAGCTTGTGCGACTGATTAGACGCTATGGCTGGTCTAGACGATGATTTGCAGGTGTTGGGAATCTCCCTGTCACACCGCGCAAGTCGTTGGACGCAAGACAGTCAAATCTTGAGCGGAAAGGCAGGGTAGATTCTCCAGATGGCCACAGGAACCGTCAAGTGGTTCAACGACGCTAAGGGCTATGGCTTCATCCAGCAGGACAACGGTGGCCCGGACGTCTTTGTGCACTTCTCCGCCATCAAGGGAGAGGGGTACAAGACCCTGCGCGAGGGCCAGGCCGTCGAGTTCGACATCGAAAAAGACGCCAAGGGCCTGCGCGCGGCCAACGTGGTTGTGAAACCGTAACAGAACAGAACAGACAGACCGCCGAGCTGTTGAATCCACCCTTGAGACATGCCCCGGTTTCCTGCAAGCCGGGGCGTGTTTTTATCGAAACGCCTCAATCCCCGTGATGTCCTGTCCCAGGATGAGCGTGTGGATGTGATCCGTCCCCTCATAGGTGGAGACGGTCTCCAGATTCGTCAGGTGGCGCATGGCTTGATAGTCGAGGGTGATGCCGTTCGCGCCTAAAAGATCTCGAGCCTGGCGGGCCACATCCAGAGCCATTCGGCAATTATTCCGCTTGGCCAGTGAGATCTGCGTGTGCTGGACTGTGCCTTGATCTTTGAGCTGCCCCAGACGAAAGCAGAGCAGTTGAGCCTTGGTGATCTCTGTCAGCATATCGACGAGCTTCTCTTGCACCAGCTGAAAGGACGCGATGGGTCTTCCAAACTGGGTGCGCTCCAGGCAATAATGGAGGGCTTCCTCGTAGCAGGCCATGGCCGCGCCCACCACACCCCAGGCGATCCCATAGCGGGCTTGATTGAGGCACATGAGCGGGGCTTTTAAGCCCTGAGCATTGGGGAGCATGTTCTCCTTGGGGATGCGGCAGTCATTCAGATATATTTCGCCCGTATGCGAGGCGCGCATCGAGCACTTTCCTTCAATGGTGCCCGTAGAGAATCCGGAAGTCCCACGCTCCACCAAGAAACCGCGAATCTCGTCGTCCAGTCTGGCCCAGATGAGGGCCACATGGCACACATCCGCATTGGTGATCCAAGTCTTGACGCCGTTTAGAACATAAAAATTTCGATCTTTGGTGGCGGTGGTCTCCATGCCAGCCGGATCGGAGCCGTGCTCGGGTTCGGTCAGCCCGAAGCAGCCGATGAGCTCGCCTCTGGCCATGGCCGGAAGATATTTCTCTTTCTGCTCTTCTGACCCAAAGGTGTAGATGGGATACATCACGAGCGCGCCCTGCACGGAGGCCATGCTGCGCAGGCCCGAATCCCCCCGTTCCAGCTCCTGCATCATCAGCCCATAGGAAATGTTATCGATGCCAGCGCATCCGTAGCCCTTAAGATTGGCCCCGAAGAAGCCTAGCTCAGCCATCTGGGGGATGAGCTCATCGGGGAAGCGATGCTTTTCGTAGCACTCTGCGATGATGGGTATCACCCTCTCGTCCACAAAGGCGCGCACGGTCCGGCGAATGCGCTTCTGCTCCTCGGTGAGCAGCTCATCCAGGCCGTAATAGTCAACCCCCTGGAAGCCTCTCAATGGAGACACCTCCGAAGTAAGCTCATGGTAGCAAAAACGCCCGGCTTTTCCAAAGTGGCCTAGCGCTGAGTCTCAGCTTTGAGCCACTGCAGATACGCTGAATCTCCTTCGAGGATGGGCAGGGCCAGGATCTCCGGCACGTGGTAGGGATGGAGGGAACGAATCGTCTCCTCAATTTTGGAATAGAGTTCGCGGAGGCTCTTGATCAGCATGAGACACTCCTGGGTCTTTTCGATCTTCCCCTGCCACCAGTAGAGGCTCTGGATGGGACCCCATATTTGAACACAGGCGGCCAGTCGATTCTCTAGGAGTGCCTTCGCAATGGCCTGTGCGGCCTCCGGCCTGTCCACCGCGGTGAGAACTTGGATGAATTCGCTCATGCTCAGGCCCATTGTCTGCCAAGGCCCTTGAGCTTGTCAAGGCTGGGCTCCTGGGAGTAGGGTTGGGAGGCCATGAAGCAGATCACAGAGATCAAGCATCATCTCGATGGGCGAATTGAACACTTTATCTGTGAGGTTGTCGAGCTTGAATCCGATCGAGCCATCCTGCGTTATAAGGGGCACCGTGATCATCCGCTGCGGGATGGACCGCTCTATCTGCCGGCGGGCGAGATCGTCACTTGGGCCTTCTATTGGGAGGGTAGAAATTATTTGATCTACAAGCTCATCTCCTCCGCCGGCCTGCTCTATGGGCATCGCTTCGATATCTGCGCAGACGTCTGCATCACCCAAGAGACGATCCATTGGAGAGATCTCGTACTCGATCTTTGGGTCGATCCATCTGAGCAGATCTACGTGCTCGACGAGGAGGAAGTAGCAGAGTACAAAGCCCGCGGCTTATTCACGAAGAAACAGCTCGGCGTGATCGAAGAGACGAAGCGCCACTTATTAGAAAATTATCGGGAGATCCTGGCGGAAATCGAGGGAGCTCACGCTTCGTAGCAGGCCACCCAATGAGCGCGCTCTTTCTCCTCCAGCGGCGGGTGATTGTGGATGCGGCAGTGGTCTGTGGCGATGGGACAGCGGTTGTAGAAGCGGCAGCGTGGCTCAGGGTCAATCGGCCGGGGCACACCCCCCTTAAGCTCAAGGGATGGGCGCTTCACCCGAGGGTCGGGCACAGGGACTGCTGAGATGAGCGCTTTCGTGTAGGGATGCAGAGGGTTTTGAATGACGGCCTCCGTGGGACCCAGCTCCACAATCTTGCCCAGGTACATGACGGCAATGCGATCGCACATGTAGCGGGCCACAGCCAGATCGTGCGTGATGTAGAGATAGCTGATGTTGAACTCCTCCCGGAGGCTGAGCATCAGGTTCATGATCCCGGCTCGGATCGAGACGTCGAGCATCGAGGTGGGCTCATCGGCCACGATGAAGCTGGGGTTGATGATCATGGCCCGGGCGATAGCCACGCGCTGTCTTTGGCCTCCCGAAAGCTCATGAGGGTATCGGAATAGAAAGCTCTCGGGCGGGCTTAAGCCCACCCGCTTGAGCATCTCGGCCCCTTGGCCCTCCTGCTCGAGAGGATCCCCGATCTTCTGGACCCTGAGAGGCTCGGTGATGATCTCCAAGACCGTCATTCGGGGATTGAGGGATTCGTAGGGGTCTTGGAAGATCATCTGGGCGTGGCGGCGGAACTCTTTGAGCGCTCGGCGGCCCCGCAGATGGGTCAATGGCACGAAGCCATCCGCATCTCGCGGCAGTGGGAGATCTTGCGGTGTGCGCTCCAGGCGAAAGGAGATCCGGCCGCGCGTCGGCTCTAAGAGCTTGAGCAGGAGTTTTCCGGTGGTGGTCTTGCCGCAGCCGCTCTCGCCCACCAGGCCGAAGATCTCACCCTGCTGGATCTGGAAGCTCACCTCATCGACGGCATGGACGAAGTGGCGCGCCCGTCGCAGCCAGCCGCGGGCCACCGGAAAGAGCCTCGCCAGGCGCTCGACGCGCACAAGCACGTTCTTCGCGGTCATAGCGGATGCCAACAGGCTGCCTGCCCTCCGTCTCGATGGGGTTCTAAGGGCGGCTCTTCGCGCTGGCAGACGGCGGTGGCGTACGGACAGCGCGGATGGAAGCGGCAGCCTGGAGGCGGATGCAAGAGATCCGGGGGCTCACCCGGCAGCGATTTTAGGCGCCGCTTCTCCCCGTGAATGGAGGGAAAGGCTGAAAGCAGCGCTTCCGTGTAGGGATGGACGGGGCTTGTAAAAATCTCTTCGGCCGGGCCAAGCTCCACCAGCTTGCCCGCGTACATCACGCCGATGGTATCGGCCACTTCGGCGATCACGGCCATGTCATGCGAGATGTAGATCATGCTCACGCCCGTCTCTTTCTGGATGCGGCGCATCTCCCGGAGGATCTTGTCCTGGACGATCACGTCCAGGGCGGTGGTCGGCTCGTCGGCGATGACGATCTTCGGGTCACAGGCCAGCGCCATGGCGATCACGGCCCGCTGCTTCATGCCACCGCTGTACTCGTGCGGAAAACGATCCAGCCGCTCCGGGTCGAGCCCGACGAGCTCAAAGAGTTGGGCCACCTTGGCGCGGGCCTGCCGCTCGCTGGCCTGAGGGTTGTGGGTGAGGATCGCTTCGATGATCTGATCTCCCACGCGATAGACGGGATTAAGAGAGTTCATCGCTCCCTGGAAGATCATCGAGATCCCCTTCCAACGGATCTGGCGCATCTCCTCCTCCGGCAACTCCAGCAGATCCCGCCCCGCAAAGAGAATCCGGCCCCGCTTGGCCAGAGCGTTCTCCGGGAGCAAGCGCAGCAGAGCCAGCGCAATCGAGGTCTTGCCGCAGCCGCTCTCGCCCACGAGTCCAAGCGCCTCCCCCGGCTCCAGAGTGAACGAGACACCGTCGATGGCGTGGACCTCGCCCTGGCGGGTCTGGTAGTGGACGGTCAGGCCGCAAACCTCAAGGAGCGCCATCCGAGCGGAGGGGCTCACCTCTTGCGGAGCCTGGGGTTGACGATCTCATCGAGCCCGCGGCCGACCAGATAGAAGGCGGCGCAGAGCATCGTGATGGCCAGCCCCGGCGGGATGTAGAGCCACCACTGGACGAAGGGAGAGGCCCCATAATCACGGGCCCGGTAGATCATGATGCCCCAGCTCATGCGGATGTTGAGCAATCCGAAGAAGCTGAGCACCGCCTCGGAGAAGATGGCCCCCGTCACGTTGAACATCATGTAGAGGAACGAAAGAGGTAGGACGTTGGGGATGATGTGCCGGGCGATGATGTGCCAGTCGGACCCTCCGGCAACCTTAGCGGCTTCCACAAAGGGCTTGACTTTCACCTGCAGCGCTTGGGCCTTGAGGATGATGGTGATGCCGCCAAAGCCGCCCAACAACCCCAAGATGAGAGCCAGAAGGAGCAGATCCGGCTTGACGAAGGCACTGATGACGATCAAGAAGGCGATCAAGGGGAAAAGCAGCAGCACGTCCGCCAATCTCATGAAGAAGGTGTCGATCCAGCCGCCATAGTAGGCCGAGACGGTCCCCACGATCGTCCCGATGAGCACCGTGATGAAGGCCGCCAAGATCCCTAAGAGGAACTCGCTGCCGGTGGAGTACATGAGCTGGCTGAGCACGTCGAGCCCGGTCGGGTCCGTGCCCAAGGGATGTGCCCATGAGGGAGGGGAGGGGTGTACGACTCCCGGCTCATAGGCATACCGGCGGATCGGATCATAGACCTTGGGGTCCCAGAGGGTGGACATCAGGATGGGATGCAGGATCGCCAACAGGGCGAAGAAGAGAATAATCGCTAACCCCACAAGTCCGATCTTGCTTGCGCAGAAGATCTCCCAGTTGGCGCGGAGCGAGCGCTTGGCGAGCTTGAGCCTAAGCCGCCAGCGCGCAAGAGGGGCCGGGATGGCTTCCATGACTTTACTCATACTGGATCCTCGGGTCCAGATACGCGTAGAGGATGTCGGCCACCAAATGGGCGATCAGCGCAAAGACTCCGGTGAAGACGAAGGCCCCTACGGCCAGAGGGTAGTCGTTGCCCTGCACTGAGGTGAGCAGGGTCAACCCGATTCCCGGCCAGCTGAAGAGCGTCTCGGTGATGATACCGCCGTTGAAGACGAATCCGATGCTGAGCACAAAGCTGGTCATGACCGGCAAGAGCGCCGTTCTGGCCGCGTGCTTGTCGCGCACCACGCGCTCGGGAAGTCCCTTGGCACGAGCCGCCAGCACATAATCCTCGCGGACGGTCTCCAGCATCGAGTCGCGCATCAAAAGCATCGTGCCCCCAAAGCTGATCAGGGTCACCGTGAGCACCGGCAGCACCATGTGCCAGGCGATGTCCCAGGCGAGATATCCCAGCCCGGTCTCTTTCCACCAGAGGGCGGATGCGCCCAGGCTGAGGGCCAAAGCCACCAGATAGCCCAGGGGCCGCAGTCGGGGCCGGAGCGCGCGCATCATATAATGCGCGGCCACAAGCCACAGGGCCAGAAGGACCATGTTCACAATCATGTAATTGAATACGGTGTTCGAGCTGATCGGGACCTGGCGCCAGAGGTCATGGTCTACGAAGGAGTTGAGCGGGAACCATCCCAGGCTGAAGGCGAAGACCCAGATGAGAATGAGCGCCAATAGCGGGGTGAAGGCCGTGTAGAAGGTGATGCCCGTAAGCGTAGCCATGTATTCTATGAGCCGTCCCCGCTTCCAGGCGATGATCTTGCCCAAGAGGAAACCGATGTAGAACGAGAGCAGCGTCGCGGTCAAAAAGAGCACGACGGTCCTGGGCAGTCGCTCCAGAATGATATCCCAAACCGGCCGCCGCTCCTGGAAGGAGACCCCCAGGTTGCCCGTAAAGAAATTCTTCAAATAGGTGAAGAATTGGCCGAGAAGCCCTTGATCTAGGCCGAGCTGCCGGCGGATGGCCTCCTGCTGCTCCGGCGTGAAATGCGGGTTGAGCACATAGTAGGTGGTGATGTCCCCCGGCAGGGCCTGCATGAGGAAGAAGACCAGTGCCAGATACAGAAAGAGCGTGACCAGAATCTGCAGACTGCGGTGGGCCATGTACTTGAGCATCTCGGGGATATCAGCGCATCGTCTTGATCTTGGCCAGATAGTTCTCCACGGTCAGCAGCAGGTATTGAATGCCCCCCAGGACGTCCGTATAGGGGAATTGGAGCCGATCTGTAGGATACGCTTCCAGGATGGGGGAGTCGAAGAGGACGACGTAGGGCAGATCCCGGGCGAGCATGACTTGAAGCTGATTGGCGATCTCATGGGCGCGCGCAAAGTCTGGAGTCTCAATGAACTCTTGCGCCAGTCGATCAAATTCGGGATTCGAGTAGCCCATGGCGTTCTGTCCGCCGGGGGCGGCGAACTTCGAGTGGAAGAAGTAATAGAGAAAATCTGGGAACGAGGGGTCTCCCAAGCTCCAGCCGAGGATCCACATATCGAAATCCTGCTCCTCAAAGACGCGGGTGACGATCACGTTGAACCCGGTGAGATTGGCCTTGACGGGGATGCCGACTTGATTGAGCCAGTCTTCGATGTAGAGGGCGAAGGTAGAGCGGAGCGGGTCATAGCCTGCGCTGGGCGCCAGCAGCTCCAGCTCGGGCACGGGCGTGCCGTCGGGCATAATGAGACCCGAGCCAGGGAGGATGGTCTCATCGCGGGTGCCGGGGTTGTCCACACGGGGCTCTCTTTCCCAGCGGAAGCCAGCCTCTTTGAGGAGCCGGACGGCCTCTTGGATGCGCTCGGCCCGCGTCAAGGGCCTCCCATCGCTCCTTAGGCCCTCTCGGCCGTAGACGGGGACGTCCGGGTTGTGCCAGAGCGCGTTGGCCGGCGGCACAAAAGAATAGAAGGGCATGGCCACGCCCTGCAGCACGTTCTGAGTCACGAACTCGCGGTCAATGAGCGTGGCCACGGCCTGGCGGAAGGCGGCCAGGTTCATGGGCGGACGACGGAAGTTGAAGGCCATATAGCGAAAGCCATAGGGCTCATTGGAGATGAATTTGATGTTGGCCACTTGGGTAAGGCGCTCCTGGAAGCCCTTCTGCAGACCCAGGGGATTGAGGATGAAGTCGATCTCCCCGCGCTGTAGCGCCAGCACCGCCGCATCTTGATTCTGATAGATGCTGTAGAGCACCGTTTCCACATACGGCCCCAGGGTGATCTCTAAATCCACATCCCCTTGAGGCTGGCCGTAGCCGCTCCAGCGATAGCCCAGCCTGTCGTTGGCAATGGAGACCGCTCCATTCGCATAGAGGATCGTCTTCTCACCCCGCAGCGCAAAATGGGGATTGGCCAGGCTCTCCACGAAGGCCCCCTTCTCCCACTTGCCGAACATGAAGCTGCCGATGCTAGGCTCCCCTTGGGTGTCTACGCCGTAGAGCGTCTGGACGGCATCGGCTCTGGCTTTGGCCGTCTCAGCCTCACGCAGCTTCTCATCGGGGTTCTGGGAGGCCGCGCGGATCTTGTTGTCTCGCTCCTCTAAGATGGGCTTAATCTTAGGCTCCCAGAAGGCCTTGGAGACGATGGGAGCATACATCATCCCGAAGTTCCACTGCGAGAGGCCCGGCCTCTTGGTGAGATAGAACTTGAGCGTGTAGGAGTCCACGAGCTCGATCTTGTCCAGCAGCTCCGGTGGGTTGATGTACGAAGGCCAGTTGCCACCCAGTTCGACGGGCCCAAAAGCTTGAATGGTCTCGAAGCTGAATCTGACGTCTTCAGCGGTGAGCTCACGCCCATCGCTCCACTTCAAGCCCTTGCGGAGTTTGACCGTGGAGACGTAGAGGGTCCTGCCGTCGACGTTCACTTCCTCGAAGGGAGTAGGTACCTCGGCGGCCAGACTTGGGAGCCAATCGAAGCGCTGGTCCCCCGGGGCAAAGAGCGTGGCGTGAAAGACGTCTTGAACGTAAGAATTCCACACAGAGGACTGCGGCCCCAAGCGATGCCAGATGTTCATGGTGGTCATGTCGGCAAAGATCCCCACTCGAAGGACGTTGGCCGCGCTCTTCTCTTCCGGTTTGGACGGAGCTGAAGGCTTCTCCGCTGTGGGTACACCAGGCGGTGCTCCCGGATTGGTGTAAATGAGATAGACGCCCGCCACCAGTACGCCCAAGAGCACTAAGACTGTCCCAACCACAACTCCCCTTCTCATGCCAGACGCCACCCCCCTTATGTCCTCGCCCTCGATGGGCGGGCCCTTCCAGGCGCTTCATTCTAGGAGGGAGGGTCACTTCTGTCAAATGCCATCGGCAAATCACCGTAATCGACATCGCTTTACTGCCGGGGAGCCAGCAGCTATAATCAAACGGTGATCGACGTGTCTGAGGAAGTCCGATCCCTCCCTAAGAACCGCGAGGCGGAGCAAGTCGTCTTAGGCTGCGCCATAGTGGAGCCGGAGACGGTCCTGCCCGTGCTCATGGAGAAGCTTCAGCCGGAGCATTTCTACTTCCGCGCCCATAGAATCATCTACCAGACGCTTTTGGAGCTCTATGAGCACCAAGAGCCCATAGATTTAATCACCGTGGGCAATCGCCTGGAAGAGCGGAATCAAATCGCCGAGGCCGGAGGCCGAAGCTACCTAAGTGAGCTCATCTCTTCGGTGACCACGACGACCTCCGTGGGCTATTACGCAGAGATTGTGGTAAAGAAGGCGCTCTTGCGCGCGCTGGCTCAAGTCGGAGCGGAGATCGCGGAGTTGGGCTACCGGGAGGATCAGGAGCTAGAAGCGCTCCTCGATCTGGCCGAAGAAAAAGTCTTTCGGATCTCGCGTCAGAGTCTCAAAGAGAGCTACCGCTCTATTGGCGAGATCCTCCATGGGCATCTGGATCTATTGGAAAAGCTGCAAGATCCGCGACGGGGCAGTGTGACAGGGCTTTCGACAGGCTTTCGGGAGCTCGACAAGCGCACGGCCGGACTTCACCCTTCGGACTTGATCCTTGTGGCTGGACGCCCGGCGATGGGCAAAAGCTCTTTTGCCCTCTCGATTGCGCGCAACGTCGCGCTCCACGAGGGCAAGTCTGTAGGGATCTTCAGCCTGGAGATGACCAAGGAGCAAGTCATTGAAAGATTATTATGTGCGGAGGCGCAGATCAATCTCTTGAGACTGAGAGGGGGCTATCTGGGCACCGACAGCGAGGCGTGGCGGAGGATTCTGCACGCGGCCAATCGCTTGCAGAAGGCCTCCATCTTGATCGATGACACCCCGGCCATCTCCGTGATGGAGCTTAAAGCCAAAGCCCGGCGGATGAAGGCCGAGCACGGGCTGGATCTTCTGATAGTAGACTATTTGCAGCTGGTGGAGGGCGGGGCCAAGGTGGAAGTACGAGAGCAAGAGATTTCTTATATCGCCCGTTCTCTTAAGGGTCTGGCCCGCGAGTTGAATCTTCCCATCATTGCCTGCTCGCAGCTTTCGCGCGCCGTGGAGAGAAGAGACTCCAAGCGGCCTAGGCTCTCGGATCTGCGTGAGAGCGGCGAGCTGGAACAGACGGCTGATGTGGTGCTCTTCCTCTATCGCAAGGACTACTACGAGGATGAGAGCCAGCACGAGGAGGAAGAGGCCTCTCTAGAAGGGGACAAGCGTGAGCCGGCGGTGAGCGAGACTGAAATTATTATTGGCAAGCAGCGCAACGGCCCGACGGATTCCATTACTCTCATGTTCCACAAAGTCTACGCCAGCTTCCATGAGCTGCACCCCTTTGAGACCGTAGGCGAGAGCCACCCTCCATTCTAAGTCTGCCCAAACTTCTAAGTGCTACGTTCTTTTTTGGAGCGCAAACGTAGAACTTTGCCCTATGGGGGCTTTCCGGCTATAATCCCCAGCAACGACGACTCATGTGAGCCGGCTTACAGAAAAACCGTCATCATTTTGACTAAATTGGGCGGACCATATGGGGCAGATGCAAACACAGGTAGAGACCGAGACGATCTCTCGGGACCAGCAGCAAGGTCCGGTGCTCTTGAGCGTTCACAACCTGGTGAAAGATTTCGGGGGCTTGCGGGCGGTGGATCGCTGCTCGCTGGACGTGCGCAAGGGCACGATCACCGGCCTGATCGGGCCCAACGGCGCCGGCAAGACCACGCTTTTTAATCTCATCACGGGCTTCTACAAACCCGATGCGGGCCAGGTGATCTTCAAAGGCGAAGACATCACGGGGCTTCCGCCGCACAAGATCTTCCATAAGAGGCTCTGCCGCACGTTTCAAATCCCACGTGAGTTTAAAGAGATGACCGTCTTAGAGAATCTGATGCTTGTCCCGGCCGGCCAGAAGGGCGAGAGGATCTTCTATCCGTGGTTTCGTCCCGGCGTGGTGCGCCAGCAGGAGCGCGAGATCTACGAAAAAGCCCTTGAAATTTTGGAGTTCGTCAATCTCATCCCTCTCAAAGACGAGTACGCGAAGAATCTCTCCGGGGGACAGAAGAAGCTTCTCGAGCTGGCCCGCGCCATGATGTCCGACCCCGAGATGATCCTGCTAGATGAGCCGGGCGCAGGCGTAAACCCCACCCTGATGAAACATTTGGTGGGCTACATTGAAAATCTCTGTTACGAGCGCGGCGTGACGTTTCTGCTCATCGAACACGATATGGATCTAGTGATGAATCTGTGCAATCCTGTGATTGTGATGAGCGAAGGCAAAAAACTCATGGAGGGTACGCCCCAAGAGGTGCGTTCTGATAAGCGCGTCCTGGACGCGTACCTCGGAGGACAATATGTCGCTACTGAAGGTTGAGAACGTGACGGCAGGTTACGGGGAGACGATGATCTTAAATGACGTCTCCATTCGTCTGGAGGAAGGGGAGATCGTCGCGCTCATCGGGCCCAATGGGGCGGGCAAATCGACTCTCATGAAGACGATCTTTGGGCTGCTTTGCCCCCGCTCTGGCAGGATCGCTTTGGATGGGAAGGAGATCACGGGTTGGCCACCCGATCAGATCGTACGTCTGGGGATCTGCTACGTGCCTCAGACCGAGAACGTCTTCCCCAGCCTGACCGTGCGCGAAAATCTTGAGATGGGAGCCTACATTCGCCAGGACGACCTCAGCTTCCGCATCGAGGAGATCTTTCAAATTTTCCCCGATCTTAAGGCCTTTCAGCACAAGAAAGCCGCCACCCTAAGCGGTGGCCAGCACCAGATGCTGGCCATGAGTCGGGCGCTCATGCTCGACCCAAAAGTCTTGTTGCTCGATGAGCCTTCGGCCGGTCTAGCTCCAAAGCTGGTGGAGCTGATCTTCGAGAAGATCATCCACATCAACCAGACGGGCGTGTCGATTCTCATGGTAGAGCAGAACGCCAAGCACGCCCTGAAATTATCGGACCGCGGGTATGTCTTGGCCACCGGGCGCAACCGCTTTGAAGGATCTGGCAACGATCTCTTGAATGACCCCGAGGTCGCGCGGCTCTATCTGGGAGGCTGAGCGTCTTTGCCGTCGCGCGATCCGGTCAAGTGGGCCATCTGGGGGCTGATCTTTCTGGGCCTGGCTTGGGTGGTGGTGCTTGTCCCTAACGGGCCCCAGTATGTCATAAATGGCATTCGCTTCGGCAGCCTCCTGATGCTGGGGGCCATTGGGCTTTCACTCACATATAAGATCCTCAATTTCGCGAATTTCTCGCATGGGGATATTCTCATCTTCGGAGCCTATGTGGCGTTGACGGTCGACTGGCTGCTCGTGGAGCTCATCCCCCGCTGGTCCCCAGGGCTGGCGGAGGTGGCCGATGGAGAAGTGATGCGCTGGCTGGCCATATTTGCCGCGATGCTCGCGGGCATCTTCGCGGCCGTGATCATGGCCTATCTGATAGATCGCCTCATCTATCGCCGGATGCGCCGCAGCGCCGCGGTCGTGTTGATCATCGCCTCATTTGGGATGGCACTCTTTTTGCGCAGTCTCGTGCAGGCCCTCTGGGGCACCGGCAATCGCGCCTATGCCGTCCGCATCAGCCTGCCGTATACGTTTGATTTTGGGCTCTTCCAAATCAAGATGAATCTGCTGCAGATTGTGACTATTGTCGTGGCTTTGGTGCTGGTCACGCTCTTGCACTTCTTTTTGAAGTACACCAAGACGGGCAAGGCGATGCGAGCCATGGCGGACAACATGGACCTGGCACGCATAAGTGGCATCAACACCGAGCGGATGATCGCTTGGACGTGGGCCATTGGGGCTGGGCTGGCGGTAGTGGCCGGAGTGTTCATGGGGCTGAACTTTGGGGCCATCAGCCCCAATCTGGGAGCTCTTGTGCTGCTGTCGCTCTTTGCGGCCGTGATTTTGGGCGGCATCGGCAGCCCTTATGGGGCCATGCTGGGAGGCTTAATGATTGGGCTGGCGCAAAACATTCTCGTCGGTCCGGCCACGGGGATCGCCACGCATTATCAGCCGGCTGTGGCCTTCATCCTGATGATTTTAATGCTGCTCTTCCGCCCGCAGGGGCTGTTGGGCGAAGCGGAGAGGCGAAGCTAAATGGTCCAAATTCTAGCTCTAGGCTTGATGATCACCACGGTGGTGGGCTTGACACTGCTCTTGACACGACGCAGCTTCTTCACCGGCTGGGGCGTGATCCTTGGTCTATTCGTGGTTTGGTCAGGCCTACTCATCCTCTCGGATCGCGTCGGGATCGAGCCTTCACGGATGATCTCTTACATGGTGACTTTCCTTATCCTCGCCGGTCTTTATGCGCTACTTACCCTAGGGCTCAACGTGCAATGGGGCTATACGGGGTTGTTTAACATTGGGGTGGCTGGCTTCTTCGGGGTGGGGGCGTATGTCTCCACCATCCTCGTGCAGGACCCCCAGAAGTTGGCCGTAAACCCAGGCCTAGCCGGCTTCTTCGGACACTATTTCAATCAGCCGTTTCTGGTGGGGCTGTTGGGGGCGATGGCCACGGCAGCCCTGCTGGCGATCCTCGTCGGCTTTGCCACTCTGAGATTGCGCATTGACTATCTAGCCATTGCCACGATTGGCATCTCGGAAATCTTAAAGATCATAGTCACCAACGAACGCACCCTCACAGAAGGCACCCGTGGCATCCCCAATATCCCACAGCCGCTCTATGACTGCCTGGTGCAGCAGATCATTCCGAAGCCTCCTTGCCAACTCCCGCTTTTGGGATGGGAAATCCCCCCCTTCTTGAACCCGCCTCAATACAACTGGTTTTATATCTTGCTGGTGCTGGGACTATTGGCGCTGGGCTATTGGGCCCTGGAGCGGATCTCTCGTTCGCCGTGGGGAAGGGCGCTGCGGGCCATCCGTGAAGATGAAGACGCGGCCAATTCTTTGGGCAAGAACGTCTTCCGCTTCAAGATGCAATCGCTGATCGTGGGGGCAGTGATCATGGGTGCCGCGGGGAGCCTGTGGGCCCACTTCGTAAAATTTGTCGATCCGCAGATCTTCGATCCCGTCTCTGGGACTTTTTTGGTGTGGGTGATGCTGATCGTGGGGGGCACGGGCAACAACCGCGGGGCCATCTTGGGGGCCTTTATCCTGTGGAGCCTTTGGAGTGCCACCAACTTCCTGAACGACGTGCTCCCGCCGACGCTGGATACGCCCTTGGGGAAACTCAATGTGGCCGCGCAGCTCTTTGGGCCCGTAAGGGTGATCGCGATTGTCATCGTTCTGGAGCTCATTCTGCTGCTGCGTCCCAGGGGCATATTGGGGGAGGAAAGACAGACTTCCCTCCTCTTTAAAAGACCGGCCGATTAGGAAAAGCATGAGAGAGGAGGATTCCTCTCTCATGCTTCGTCGTCCGGCTTGGCTCTGGACTTCTTACGGCAGCTGGCTAGGAACTGCGTCACAGGTAGGCCCAGCCTGGCAATTTACTGTTCCGACGTCAACGATCTGGCCACCTGTAATGGTCCAGATGCCGATGGGACCCACAGGTTCACCGGCAGCATCGAGATCCACCGAGCCCGAGGCTCCCTCATAATTGACGGCGTCTTCCCTGGCCGCGGCAGCTGACAACGCGGCACCCAACTGGCCTACTGTGAAGACCCCTCCGGGCGGGTTGGCCACCTTTCGCAAGTTGTCCCGAATGGCCGGTCCGCTGTATTCTCCCGCTGCTTGAATGGCCAAGGCTAGCAGGGCGATGGCGTCAAACGAGTGCGGCGTGAATACAAATGGGTCCTCGCCTTGTCGCCGCCGATACTCCGCGTCGAAGGCCCCCCCACCAGGACCCGGCTGCAGCGCTGGGGCCGTACCGACCTTACCCTCTAGTATGTCTTTCCCAATTGCCGCAGCTATACGGTTGATAAGGTCTTGATTCTTATTGCCGTCTACCAGCAGGTCAAAGTTGGTGATTCCTGCTTGGACCATCTGCGTGATGAGTTGCTCGCCTTCATCAAAGGTGATCAACGAGATGGCCTCCGGGTTGCCCGCGGTGGCCGCTGAGATCTGCGCCGAGAAGTTCGTGGTATCGGTCGGGTATAGTTCCAATGCGGTGACTGTGCCGCCCCTGGCCTCAAAGTTCTTCTTGAGCGCCTCAGCCAGACCGGCACCATAGGCATCGTTGCGCGCAATGATCGCGATCTTTTTGTATGGTTTCTTTTGAATCGTCTTTCCATCGATCGTGATCGCGACTTCTTTCGCAGCTAGATCGGCCAGAACGAGCCCCTGCAGCGTGTCCGGTGGGGCCGTCCGGAAGACAAAGTCATTGTCTTGCAAGTTGGTGATGGCTGGCGAGGTGGACGAAGGCGAGATCAAGACCACCTGAGCGGGGACGGTGACGCTAGAGATCGGGATGGTGACCCCGCTGGCCGCCGCACCCAGGATGGCTTGAACCCCTAGAGCGACCAGGTCGTTGGCCGCCTGCACGCCTTGGGTGGGGTTCGTGCCGTCATCACGCACGACCAGCTCCACGCGCCGACCCAGCACACCTCCGGCCGCGTTGACCTCATCCAGGGCCATCTGGGCTGCCACTTGGAAGCGCGGGCCGAAGCTAGCCAGTGTTCCGGTCAGCGGTAGGATGGCTCCTATCTTGATCGGCCCTTGCGCGAACACCCCTAAGCGCGAGATCGCCAGTGTCCCGGCCGCTACACCCACGCCCTTAAGAAACGTCCGTCGGGTAAGGCGCTTGTTACTCTCTAACAAATTTTTGGACATCTCCTTCCCTCCTTCTTGCTGGTTTGTTGCAATGGGCCTACCAAAGTGATTTTACTGCGGATCCCCTGTGTTTTTATATGCTGAGGGCTTCCCACCCCCTTCTGGCTCTGGCATATCAGTCCCCTTGACTCACATCACCAGCAAATTTGATTTATATCATATCACTTGCGATTTGTCAAGTCTATAATCCAGTAGAATACGGATCTGTTCCTCATAAGATCCCAATTCTGACAGCGCCATGGGCATGAGGCATGCTTGCACTGCTTTCAGAGCCAAGCCTATAATCAACACAGATCCCAAGGCGGAGGGAGCATCCATGCCATACCCCAAAGAGTTGAAGTACACCAAAGAGCACGAATGGCTCAGAGTCGAGGACGGCCAGGCCCGAATGGGCATCACGGATTACGCCCAGAAGCAGCTGGGTGACGTCGTGTACGTCGAGCTCCCAAAAGTTGGCCGGGAAGTCAAGCAGTTCGAGGCCTTCATCACCGTCGAGAGCGTCAAGGCTGCCAGCGATGTGTACGCTCCCGTCAGTGGAAGAGTCCTAGAAGTCAATGCGGAGTTGAAAGATCACCCGGAACTCATCAATCAATCCCCCTACGAGAAGGGCTGGATGGCCCTCCTTAAGATGAGTCATCCCAACGAAATAAGAAATCTGCTGAGCGCCGAGGAGTACGAGCAACACGTAGGCGAACTTAAAGAATCCACATGAGCGAATTTATCCCTCACACGCCCGAAGACCAACGCGCGATGCTCCAGGCCATCGGCCTAAGATCCATCGAAGAACTCTTCGCCGATATTCCAGACGAAATCCTCAAGCGCTACGCACCCTTGGGCCTAAAGCCCCTAAGCGAGCTGGAAGTCAAACAACTGCTGACGCAAATTGCCTCTGAAAACCTCGACCCCACTCGTTATGTTTCGTTTCTCGGCGGCGGAGTCTACGATCATTATATCCCCAGCGTGGTGAGTCATTTGATGCTAAGATCGGAATTCTTCACGAGCTACACGCCCTACCAGGCCGAGGCCTCCCAGGGGACTCTCACGTGGATGTTTGAATTCCAGACGATGATCTGCGAGCTTATGGGGATGGATGTGGCCAACGCCTCCATGTACGACGGCGGATCGGCCCTGGCCGAAGCCATGCTCATGGCCCGCAATATCACAGAAAAGAAGAGATTTCTCGTGGCGCGCAGCCTCCACCCCCACTATCGCCAGATTATCAACACCTACGCTTGGGCAGCGGGCTTAGAACTCATCGAAATCCCCTATGACTCAAACGGCCAACTCGATAAGGGCTCCCTCAAAGCCCACGTCACAAATGAGCTGGGCGGTGCACTCGTGCAGACGCCCAATTTCTTTGGGATCATCGAAGATCTCTCAAATCTGAAGAGCACGCTCGGCGAAGCGCTCTTGTGTGTGAGCGTTCACCCCATTTCGCTCGGGATTCTGCGCCCTCCCGGAGAATTTGGCGCAGATATCGTCGTAGGCGAAGGGCAAGTGCTGGGCAATGCCCCCAATTTTGGCGGGCCGCTTCTGGGACTCTTTGCCTGTAAACAGGCCCACCTGCGCAAGATGCCCGGGCGCATCTCCGGAAGGACGACAGATGCCCAAGGACGCGTGGGCTATATCCTGACCCTCCAGGCTCGCGAGCAACACATCCGTCGGGCCAAAGCGACGTCCAATATCTGCACCAATCAAGCGCTTTGCGCATTTGCAGCCACGCTCTATCTGGGGCTTTTGGGCAAGCGCGGCCTACGGAGACTCGCTGAGCTGATCACCCAGAAAGCCCATTATCTCGCCTATCAGATTCAGAGCCTTCGAGGATTCTCATTGAAGTGGCCGAAAGCTCCGTTCTTCAATGAATTTGCCGTCCAGACGCCCATTCCGCCCGCAAAGCTGCTGGAGCGCTTGCGCGATCGAGGCTATCTGGGCGGCCTGGATCTAGAGCCCTACGGCCACAAACGGACTCTTCTCATCGCTGTGACGGAGAAGCGCACCCGAGAAGAGCTCGACGGCTTGGTAGCCGCGCTCAAGGAGGTCTCGCGATGAGACCCGGCGAGACGATCTTTGACCGAGGGGCTCCCGGCCGCTATGGGCTGAGCCTGCCCGAGCCTGATCTGCCCAGCCGGCCCATCGAAGAACTCATCCCCAAAGAATTGCTCAGAAGAGACGACCCCGAGCTGCCGGAGGTGAGCCAGATTGAGCTCGTCCGCCATTACACGGCCCTGGCGCACATCAACTTTGGCGTGGACACGGGGCCTTATCCTCTAGGCTCGTGCACCATGAAGTACAACCCGCGCATTAGCGAAGAGACCGCGCGCTTGCCTCAATTTGCTCTCTCCCATCCCTGGCAGGGCGAGACCCTCTCCCAGGGGAACCTCAGATTGATGTATGAGTTGGGGGAGCTTCTCAAGAAGATTGCGGGGCTCTCTGAGATCTCGCTCCAGCCGGCGGCCGGAGCCCACGGCGAATTTTTAGGGATGCTCCTCATCAAAAGATACTTTGAAGACCAGGGGGAGCTTGCTAGGCGCCGTAAGATCCTGCTGCCGGATTCCGCCCACGGCACGAACCCGGCCTCCGCCCACATCGCCGGCTTTGAGGTGATCGAGATCCCCTCAGATGCGCGGGGCATGGTCGATCTGGAAGCCCTCAGAAAGAACGTCGATGAATCCGTGGCGGGGATCATGCTCACGGTGCCCAACACGCTCGGCCTCTTCGAGGAAGATATTCTAGACATTACAGAGCTGATCCATGAGGCGGGCGGCTTCTGTTATTTCGATGGGGCAAATTTAAATTCCATTGTGGGGCGGGCGCGGCCCGGAGATTTCGGCGTAGACATCGTGCACTTTAATCTCCACAAGACGTTCTCCACTCCCCATGGCGGAGGAGGCCCCGGCGCGGGCCCGGTGGCCGTAGGCGAAAAATTGGCTCCGTATCTGCCCGTGCCGCTCGTCAAACAACAAGATGGAAGATTCTATCTCGAATACGATCGCCCCAAGTCCGTGGGCCGATTGCATGCTTTCTACGGCAATTTTGCGGTGCTCGTGCGGGCCTACACGTACATTCGCATGCTGGGGGATGAAGGCCTACGGCGCGTAAGCGAAAATGCCGTGCTCAATGCCAATTATCTCAAAGAGCGCTTGAAGCCCTTCTATAAACTCCCCTATGATCGCCTGTGCAAACATGAAGTCGTCTTCTCCGGAAAGGGCTTGGCCGAGGGCATTCACACCCTCGATATCGCCAAACGATTGATCGATTATGGCTTTCATCCGCCGACGGTATATTTCCCGCTCATTGTGCCGGAGGCGCTGATGATCGAGCCCACAGAAACCGTCTCTAAAGAGGAACTCGATGCCCTCATTGACGCGTTCATTCAGATTGTGTGCGAGGCGAAAGAGCATCCTGAGCTTTTGAAGACGGCACCGCATACGACGCTGGTGGGCCGTCTCGATGATGTGAAGGCCGCGCGCCAGCCGGTGTTACGAATCCCAAAAGCGGCCACCCGCTCGCTCAGATCTCGCCCCAGTTCCGCCCGATCTTCATATCCACCTTCAGAGGGACCGCCAGCTCCATCACGCCCTCCATCGTCTCTCTTATAAGATCCGCACTTCTATCAGCTTTATCTTCATCGACTTCAAAGACCAGCTCGTCATGGATCTGCAGCAGCATATCTGCCTGAAGCTCTCCAGCCTTGATCTTCTCAAACAGACGAATCATGGCCAGCTTCATGAGATCTGCTGCAGTCGATTGGATGGGCATATTGATCGCCTCCCGTTGCGAACGGCTGTCCAGCTTTCTAAAATAGCGCCGACGCCCCAAAAGCGATTCCACATAGCCCTGCTCTTTGGCTTGCTGCACAATGTGCTCCATGTAGGCTTTGACACCGGGATAGCTGGCGAAGTAGCTCTTAATGAAATGATCCGCCTCTTTTCGCGGGATCTTAGCCCACTGAGCCAGCCCGTAGCTGCTCATCC
Source organism: Candidatus Fraserbacteria bacterium (assembly GCA_037443265.1). Lineage (GTDB taxonomy): Bacteria > Bipolaricaulota > Bipolaricaulia > RBG-16-55-9 > RBG-16-55-9 > JBBIOR01. The sequence continues at coordinate 75,439 of JBBIOR010000002.1, forward strand.
CATACGCCAGCCCGAAGTTGATCCGCTTGGCGATGTCCCGCTGCGGGGGCGTGACACTCTCCAGGGGAATGCCGAAGATCGTGGCTGCGGTGCGCGCGTGGATATCTTCATCACGCCGGAACGCTTCGATCAAACCGCGATCCTGCGCGATGTGGGCTAAAATTCGAAGCTCAATCTGAGAGTAATCCGCTCCCAGCAAGACCCGCCCCGGCGGCGCGATGAACGCCTCCCGAATCTGGCCTCCCAATTGCGAGCGAATCGGGATGTTCTGCAGATTGGGCTCACTCGAACTCAGACGCCCCGTGGCCGTCACGCTCTGATTGAACGACGTGTGAATCCGTCCCGTCTCCGGGTTGATGTGCTCCGGCAGTGTGCGCACATACGTGTTGAGCAGCTTCTCCAGCTCACGATACGCCAAGAGCTTCTCCGGCAAAGGATGCTGCGCGGCCAGCTCCTCCAGCACTAAAGCATCCGTGGATGGCCCTGTCTTCGTCCTTTTGATTATGGGCAGCTTCAGCTTTTCAAAGAGAATATAAGCCACTTGCTTGGGAGAGTTGGGATTAAATTCCTCCCCCGCCAGATGGAAGAGCTCGTTCTTAAGCTGATCGAGCAGAATCTCTAGGGATTTGCCCTGCTCACGCAGCACGTCTTGATCCAGCAAGATGCCCCGAAGCTCCATCGCCACGAGCACCGGAATCAGCCGAAGCTCCACCTCATAAAAGAGCCCTTCTAATTTGTGCTCCTTGAGCTTGGGGAGCATCACGGCTTTCAGGCGGATGACGGCTTCCGCGTCGGCCACCGCATAGGCAGCAGCCTCTTCCAGGGAGACTTCCGCCATGCTCGCCCGGCCCAGATCTTTAAAGCTCATCATCCCATGACCCAGATAGCGCAGCGCCAGCTCGCCCAGATCCTTGCGACCTTCGGGATCCAGCAGATAGGCGGCCAGCATCGAATCAAAGGCGATCCTCCCAGCATTCACCCCGGCGCGCTTCAGTACTTTGACGTCGTACTTGAGATTCTGACCGATGAGCCCCAAGCGCTCATTCTCCAAATAGGGTCGGAGCTTGCCGAGCACCGCGGCTCGCTGGAGCTGCTGAGCCATGCCCAAGCCCTCATGGCCCACAGGGATGTAAAAGCCCCGGTGCGGCTCAAAGGCCAGAGCGATGCCCACGATCTCGGCCTTCATGTCGTCCTGGCTGGTCGTCTCCAGATCGAGCGAGACTTCTTGGGCTTGGGCGAGTCGCTCGCAGAGCAGCTGCAGCGCTCTTTCATCCGCGACGATTTGATGCTCCACCTGCGGCGCGCCCCTCTCTTCCGATTCGCCAGCCAGATCCAGTTCCGTAAGCAGACTCTGAAACTCCAGCTCCTCGAAGACCTTCTGAATGCGGGGCCAATCGGGCCTTCCCAAGCGACAGCGCTCCAGAAGATTTTCCATAGGGATCGGCTCGAGCCCTACGAGAGCATAGCTCAGACGGGCTTGATCTTGATGCGTAAGAAGGGCCTGCCGGACCCGCGGCTTTGTGATCTTCTCCGCGTTCTTTAGCACTTGCTCCAACGTCGGAAACTCTTGCAGGAGCTGGCGGGCGGTCACTTCACCGATGCCCGGCACGCCGGGCACATTGTCCACGCTATCTCCGGTCAAAGCCAGATAATCCCGAATCTTCGAGGGCGGCACACCCAGATAGCGCTCGACCCCTTCTTTATCCAAACGCTCCAGATCTCTTCCGGGCTCCCGCGAAGGCTTCAAAATCACAGTCTTGTCATCCACCAGCTGCATCAGATCTTTGTCGCCGCTTACGATGAGCGCTTCGAGATCGTGCTCGCGGGCGCATTGGACGAGCGTAGCGATGAGATCATCGGCCTCGTAGCCCGGCTCCTCGAAACGAGCGATGCCAAAGGCGTCGATCAATTCTTTCACGCGCGGGATCTGCACGGAGAGCGCCTCATCCAGCACGGGCCTATGAGCTTTATACTCTTCAAAGCGCTTATGGCGCCGCTTCTCCCCCGGTGCATCAAAGGCCACGGCCATATAGTGCGAAGGATACTCGCGCAGGAGTTTCAGCATAGTTCTTACAAAGCCGTAAATAGCTCCCGTCGGGAAGCCCGTGCGCGTCGAGAAGTTTTTCAGTACGTGATAGGCCGGATGGAGGATCGAGCCGGCATCCACGATCAAGATTCTTCTCTCATCCAGATGTTCTAGCTTGAGCGCGGGCATCTTTCATCGAGCGATGCCGCAAGAGATGGCAGAGCGCCACGGCTAAAGCGTCCGCGGCATCATCCGGCTTGGGCAGCTCCCTCAAGCGCAAGAGGCGCTTGACCATCGCCTGCACTTGGGGCTTCTTAGCGCGTCCATAGCCGCAGATCTGACGCTTCACCTCCAACGGCGTGTAACTTGCCACTTCCAAGGGGTGGCCCGCCAGGAGAACTACTCCGCGGGCTTCGGAGACGGCCAGGGCCGTCGTCACGTTCTGGTTGAAGAAGATCCGCTCGACCGCCAGCACCTCCGGCTGAAATTCTTCGATGAGATGCAGCACTTCCCCGTAGATGGTCTTCAAACGCTTTGAGACGGACTCTTCCGGGGCCGTTCGGATGACGCCGGCTTCTAAGACCCTGCCGCTAGCCCATCGCGGCTCGCTCCCTGCTTCCACGATCGCATAGCCGGTGATGGCCAGCCCCGGATCGATCCCTAACACTCGCATGCGGGCTCGCTCAGGCGAGAAACTCTTTGAGTTTCGCAAGCCTCGGGTCCACCAAGCGCTCCTGCGCGCACGCACAAGGCCCTTCATTGAGATCCCGTCCGCAGGTGGGGCACAGGCCCCGACAGTCCGGCTTGCACAGTGGCTTGCTCTTAAGCGAGGAGGCGATGATCCTCTCGAAATACGGCCGAAGCTCCAGCTCCTTTAGGCCGTACTCGAAACTGAAGCCGTCGAGAGGTACGCCGGCAAGCCCAGAGGGAGGCTCCTCCTCAAACTGCAGAGATTCTACAAGCTGCACACGCTCCCGTAAGGGCGTAAGACACCGGCTGCACTCGAGCTCGACCTCTGTGGTGAGTCGGGCGCTGAGATAAAGAATTCCGCTCCGGTAGAACGCTTGGCCCCTCACCCGGACCGCCTCTCTGAACGCCAGCGGACGACCCTTGTAGTCTAGCCGGTCCCACTCTTCTGTCGCTTCCACCAGGGTGAACTCTCCCGGATGCTCCTTGAGCCTCCCCACGTCCAGCTTCAATTTCGATCACCCCATGCGTAACCATCATAGCAGGCCAGAGGGCGTGCGGCAAAGAGAATTTCCGTGGCGCGGTCCCCTCGAGCCGCAAGATCTCAAGTCACTTGACGCTCTCCATTTGGCCCCCTATAATTAGCCGGCTAAATGAATGGGGCGAGGATGAGGACATCAAAGTCGATGGAAGAGAGCATTAGTCATCTGTTGGTGCAGGTCTGCAAGGCTCACCGCGGATGCTTGGGAGAGGCCCTTTCCCAGCTGGGGCTGCACGTGGGCCAAGAGATGATTCTCTTCCACCTCTGGGAGCAGGATGGGGTGGCCCAATCCCAGCTGATCGGCGGCTGCCAGGTGGAGGCACCCACGATGACCAAAATGCTGAGCAGACTAGAGAAGGCCGGATTGATCCAGCGGCGTCGGGACGCACAAGACGCGCGCGTCTGGCGGGTCGATCTCACCCAACGGGGTCGAGCGCTCAAAGAGCCCGTCTATCGCTGCTGGCAAAAGATCGAGGAGCGCATGCTGAGGGATTTGACGCTGGAGGAGAAGCTTCTGCTGCGCCGTCTTCTGCTGCAGATGCGGAGCAATCTGTTCGAGGGCGAGTAAATCTTTTAGCCGTCTAATTACAGAGCAGCCAGAAAGGAGAGGCCATGAGGGAAGCTAAGACGATTCTCGGGACAGAGGCGACGGATTTGGAGGTGAAGGAGCGATGGACATTCTCTTTCTGATCGGCAGAATTCTGTATGCCTTCATCTTTCTCATGAGCGGGCTGGGTCATCTTATGCGCTTGGAGCAGATGGCTCAGTATGCCCAGGCCAAAGGGGTGCCTGCCCCAAAGCTGGCCGTGGCCGGGACGGGCGTCTTGCTGCTTCTGGGAGGCCTGAGCGTGCTGTTGGGATTTTATCCCACCATCGGGCTCATCTTGCTCATCCTCTTTCTTGGGCCCACCACGCTGGTGATGCACCGCTTCTGGGATATCAACGACCCCATGCAGCGCCAGATGGAGATGATCAATTTCAATAAGAATCTGGCGCTGCTCGGGGCAGCTCTCATGCTGCTTCTGCTTCAAGAGTGGCCGCTCAGCCTGGGGGGCTTCTAGAGGGAGATGCGTATTGAATCGCATCCGCGACCCTCAAGGCATATTTGACCGCCTCCACATCATGGACCCGCACGATGTCCGCCCCATGAAGGACTCCAACGACGACGCTGGCGATCGTCTCCTCTAAGCGCTTCTCGACGGGCCGCCTCGTGAGTGCCCCCAAGAAGGACTTGCGGGATGTGCCCAGAAGAATGGGCCGCCTAAGCACTTTCAGCTCTGTGAGCCGCCTTAAAATCTCAGTGTTGTGCTCCGGTCGCTTGCCAAATCCGATGCCCGGATCGACAATGATATTCTCTTCTGAAATTCCGTGCTCCACCGCCCAGGCGATCCGCTCCCGCAAGAACTCAACGATCTCTGCCACCACGTCTTGGTAGGTGGGGTTGTGCTGCATGGTCTTGGGCGTGCCCAACATGTGCATCAGCACCACGGGGACGTCTGCCTCAGCCGCAACCTGGGCCATGGAGGGGTCAAAGCGCAGGGCGCTTATGTCATTGATCATGTCGGCTCCGGCGGCTATGGCCTCTTCGGCCACGCGGGCCTTGTAGGTGTCTATGGAGATGCAGAGATGAGGCAGCTCCGCGCGAACGGCTTTAAGTACGGGAATGACCCGCTTGAGTTCCTCTTCCAGAGGGACGGGATCCGCGCCGGGTCGAGTAGATTCGCCCCCAATGTCAATGAGATCTGCCCCCTCCTCGCTCATGCGGCGCGCATGGGCGACAGCGGATTCTAGGCCCAGATAGCGCCCGCCGTCGGAGAAAGAATCCGGCGTGACGTTGAGAATGCCCATAATCAGCGTCCGGCTGCCCAGCTGCTTGAGAATTTCCGTTCTCATTCGCATGCCCTATGATAGCAAATCATCGCCGGGAGGCTTTCGGCTCTGTGAGGGACGCCTGACCTTGCGAGCCATCTGCCCTTGCATTATGTTATTCCCATTGGTTGGGATTGGCATACTAAGGGGGTTTCCCATGACCATGAGAGTCTTGCTGACGCAGACGGTGGAGAAGCTGGGCGAGCCTGGGGACATCATAGACGTCGCCCCTGGCTACGCGAGGAACTTCTTGATCCCAAAGGGCCTGGCCGTGGAGCCTACCCCTCATAACATCGGGCGCTTCCAGAAGATCCGCGAGAAGCGCCTTCGGGAGCTTAAGGAGCGCGAAGAGCGCGCCCGAGAGCTCAAGAAGCAGCTCGACGGCACCGTGCTCACGTTCTATCGCAAGGCCCACGACGGGAAGCTCTACAGCTCCGTAAGAGCTGAGGAGATCGCCGCCCAGCTTTCAGAGCAGTTTCAGACGGAAATCGAGAGAGGGCGCGTGCGTATGCCCGCTCCCATCGAGGCCTTGGGCAGATATGCCGTCACCATCGAGCTCTACAAGGACATCACCGCAGAGGTTCGAGTCGAGGTCGTTGAGGAATCTCAAGCTTCACCTGCTCCTCAATGAACGCCTTTAAGACCACGCTGGGCTTGGTTCTGGTCTTCTTGGCCTCTGCCCAGCTAGGGGAAGCTCTTCCAGTCTTTGGCTTCTGGCCGCTCAAAGAGACTCAGGCCCGCCTGAACTGGGGAGGCGTATATTATCGAGTGGATGGCCTTACGCGCCATGGCTGGGTCACCCTCCATTATTTGGAGATCCCTCCGGCTCACGTCCGACCGGCCATCGTGTATGCTCGTGGAGGCATCGGCACGCTCAGCCCCGTGGCGGAGATGGTGCAAAACACAGAGGCTGTGGCGGCGATCAATGCCAATTTTTTTGATCCCACCAGTGGACTTCCCGTCGGATTTCTCCTCAAGGACGGCCGGGTGCTTAGCACTCCGTATGGGAGCCGGGCGACTTTAGCCATCGGCTTCTTCGGCGAACTCCACTTTCTGCGTCCCAGAATCTCCCTGGTGCTGCGCACGCCTTCCGGCTCAATTCCCATCGATGGCGTGAATCGCCCCGCTCCTTTGAACTCGCTCGTCTTCTACACACCGGAGTATGCCGGGCCGCGGGGCGACTTAAACGACGCCCGAGTGATTGCCATGGACCACGATCGCATCCTCTGGATTGGCACCCTGGGGAGCACTGCTTCAAGCGCTCGAGGGTCTTACTGGCTGGTGGCCACGGGAAGTGCGCGGGCTCGCGTGGCGGATCTCTTGCCCGCTGAGCGAGTCTATCTTGATTACCAGATGGACCCGGAACGCTATTTCATCCGCGATGCGCTGCAAGCCGGCCCCATGTTGCTCCGCGATGGAGAGATCTCTCTCACCCCTGAAGGTTTTCAGAGAGACATCCTGGAGCAGCCGGCGGCCCGAAGCGCCTTCGCCCGCACCGATGACGGAAGTCTCACTTTGATGATCGTGACTAAAGGCAACGGCTCCGTCGGAATGACCCTCCTGGAGCTAGCCCAGTATCTCAAGACGCTTGGCGCCGTCGACGCGATGGCCTTGGATGGCGGAGGCTCCAGCTCGCTCGTCTTCCGCGATGGAGCACGGCTACGCACCCTGGGCAGCAGTCGAGCCATCTCTGTCGCAGTTGTGTTCACGCGCCGCTAGGCGGCCAACGCACGCTTCTTATGTGGAACCTGCGGGATCTTCTTCAGAGCGTGTTCGTCATCGCCCTGGCCACGGGGGGGAGCCGCGTGCTGGGCTTGGTCCGAGAGGCCGTCATTGCCAATCGCTTTGGGGCCAGCGCCGACTACGACGCCTTTCTCATCGCGTTCATGATCCCCAATCTTTTGCGATTGCTTTTGGCCGAAGGGGCGCTCAGCACGGCCTTCATCCCGCTCTTTGCCCAGCATCTGGGCCGAGGGCGTGAGCTGGCGGACCGCTTCGCCAGCAACGTGCTCACGGTGGCGCTGGTCTTCTTCCCGCTGATCGTAGCCCTGGGCATCTGGCTTGCGCCGCAGTATGTGCCGCTGTTGGCAGACGGCTTCCCTGCGGCCAAGCAGGCTTTGACGATCTCGCTGGCCACGCTCATGTTCCCGTTCATCATGCTGGTTGGAATTGCTGCCGTCTTCATGGGCATCTTAAACAGCAATGGAAGATTTTTCGCTCCGGCATGGGCGCCCGTCTTTTTCAATGGCGGTATGATCGTTGGAGCTCTCGTCATCGCTCCTCAGGTGAATCCTCCCATCTACGGGCTGGCCGCAGGAGTGCTCTTGGGCGGGCTAGGACAGCTCCTCTTCCAAGTCCCGTTCTTGAGATTTTTTAACTATCGCTTCACGTTCGAGCCGCTCAACGAGGACCTGCGAAGGATGATGGGGTTGCTCTTACCGACGGTGCTGGGGCTGGCTGTAATCGAGCTCAACGTCATTGTCGACAGCAAGCTGGCCTCGCGCCTGGGAGATGGGCAGATCGCCGCCCTACAGTACGCCGTGCGCCTCTTTCAGCTACCGCTGGGAGTCTTTGCGGTGGCTCTGGCCACCGTGCTTCTGCCGCTCCTTAGCCGCCAGGCCCATTCTGAGAATCGCCTAGAATTTATTGCCTCTCTAAAGCAGGGCCTGCACTGGGCTGCGTTCATTCTGCTTCCTGCGACCGCGGGATTGCTTGTGCTGGGAGGACCCATCATTGGGCTCCTCTTCGAACACGGGCGCTTCGGACCGGAAGACACGGCGCGCACGCTCTATGCTCTTCGTTTCCTAGCGCTGGGGCTTGTGGGCTACGGGATGATCTATCTGCTCACACGGGCGTTCTATGCGCTTCAGGATAGCCGGACCCCTGTGGTCATCAGCGCTGTGGCCGTGGCCATCAACATCGCGCTAGATCTACTTTTGATTGGGCCGATGGGGATTGGCGGACTAGCCCTGGCGACTTCCCTCTCAGGCTTTGCTGAGATGATCATGCTGATGCTCGTCTTGCAGCATCGATTGGAGATCTCTCTGATGCCCCGGATCGCTCTCGATCTGGGGAAGATCTCTCTCAAGGCTCTGTTCATGGGTGCCTGTGTCTATGCCGCAGATCTCGGGTTGAGCTATGTAAACCCTGGGGAGTTCGCGCGAGTCGGGCTGGGTGTGGCCGTAGGAATAGCGAGCTACGGGCTCTTGGCCTTCCGAGCGGAGGGTCTTCGTAAGATGGCTCAAAGGGACTGACCTGGCCAAACGATCTTAGGGGTCTTCATGGCCACGGGAGGAACGGCAGCCAAGCCCTCGGGCACGCCGATATATCTTTCGACATGGCCCAGCAGCCCGTGTAGAGCCCGTCTGGGCTCCGTGCCCACTCTCAGCGACTCAATGGCGCTGAGAAGCCCATCCACCGCGGCCTGCGCCTGCTCGGGAGAGGGCGCCTGCTTCTTCTCGTTGTACTGGCGCGCCGCATCTGAAAGATGCCTCCCCAAAGTTGAGCCGGGGGTCTCGATGACCTGAATGGGGCTGAGCTGGCGCTTCAAAAATTCCAACGCCTCGCTGAGATCTTCGTCCGACCCTCGGGTCTGCTCAAGGAAATATTGATAGATGGAAAGCTCCAAAAATAGAACAAAATCGAGCAGTTCAGTCTGGCGATCTCGATAGAAGGGCTCCATCGCCTCAAGCCAAGCTCGATGAAATTCCGGCCCGAGCCGTTCTCGTCGATATTCTTCATGGGCTTTGAAATATCTGCAGTGAGGCGGGCAGTCAATGCGCAGGCCCCGATGCTGCCCACAGCAGGCAGTGGAGATGAGCCCTCCGAGCGCCGGGCACTCGCGCCGCCCTTGATCGTTCTGGCAGTAGACGCAGCGGGTCATCTATACAAAACCCAGCTCCATGCGGGCATCTTCGCTCATCATCTCGGGCGTCCAGGGCGGATCGAAGACGAACTCGACTTCCACGTGCAGATCCTCGCCGAAGCGCTCCTTGAGCACGCGGGTGACTTCCGCCTCGATCATGTCGTAGAGCGGGCAGCCCATGGTCGTCAGCGTCATCTCCAACCGGACGTCTTTCTCACTGCGGATCTGGACGTCATAGAGCAACCCCAGATCGACGACGTTGATGCCCAGCTCGGGGTCATACACCCGCTCTCGGATGCACTCGCGGATGGCCTCTAGGCTGAGAGCTTCGCTCATCCCCTTCACATCCTTTCCAGATGCTATTTCGAGCCTTGCGAGAAGCAGCGGAGCTATCATGCCAGCTGGCGCTGCTTCTGCAAGAGATATTGCGCAATCTTACGAAATTCCTTGGCAGCGGGAGAATCAGGTGCGTTGATCACGATGGGGACGCCCTGATCTCCGCCCTCGCGGATCGCCGGATCGAGCGGGATCCTTCCCAAAAGCGGAATGCCCTGACGCTGGGCTTCGCGCGCGCCCCCGCCGCTGCCAAAGATCTCGCTCCCGCTGCCACAGTGCGGGCATAGAAAATAGCTCATATTTTCAATCATTCCCCAGATGGGCACTTCCAGACGCTTAAAAGCTGTGATGCCGCGCCTCACATCCGCCAGAGCCACCTCCTGTGGCGTGGTGACGGCCAGCGAGCCCGAAAGCTCGAGATCTTGAGCTAAGCCCAGCTGTGCATCGCCCGATCCGGGTGGCAGATCTATGATCAGAAGATCCAGCTCGCCCCACTCCACGCCGCTTAAGAGCTCGTGGATGGCCTTGGTGATCATCGGCCCGCGCCAGATGAGCGCCTCGTCGGGTTCGACGATCAGCCCGATGGACATCGCTTTGATGGAGAATTTCTCGATGGGCTGGATCTTGCCACGGGCGACCGTGGGGCGCTTCTCCGTGATTCCCAAAAGATTGGGGATGTTCGGCCCGTGGATGTCGCCGTCGAAGAGTCCGACTCGCGCGCCCGCTTGGGCCAGCGCCACGGCCAGATTGACGGCCACGGTGCTCTTGCCCACCCCGCCCTTGCCGCTGAAGATCGCCATGGTTTCTTTCACGCCCGGAAGCTCAATGCGCCGAGCCGTGCCAGAGCCGGAAGGCACCGTCCGCGGTCGATCCACTTGGCTCGTGAACTCGACCTCCACTTCCGAGATGCCCTCGATGCGACTGACGCGCTCCTTCACCCATTGCACCAGCTGAGATTTCGAGGCATAAGCCGGCTTGAAGTGAAGCAAGACATGTGCCCGTCCGCCTGCTACAGCCACGCGCTCGAGCATCCCGGCTTCCATGAGATCCTTGTCGATCTTGGGAAGCAGAATCTGCTTAAGTTCCACGCGAATTCTCTCTTCTAGTTCTGAGTTCATTGGGCTAGGCCGCTCCTCTCTGGGGCCTTGATCTTGAAGGGCCGCGGAGGCCGGTCTACGCTCTTTAGCAGATCCGCGAGCGTCGTCGCCCCCAGAGCCTCTTCAAAGCGTTCGTTGATGAGCGCCCAGAAGCTGCTGGTGGGACAGCCCTCCTCGATCATGCATTTAAGCGTTGGATCCAGACAGGTGACCAAGGCCATAGGCCCTTCCAAGGCCTCTACGATCTCACGGACGGAGATCTGATCGGGAGGGCGTTCGAGCGAATATCCGCCGCCTCTCCCATGAGTGGCCGCAATCAGCCCGGCACTCTTGAGCTCCTGCATGATCTTCTCCAAGAACGGATCCGGGATGCCTTGGGCTGCGGCGATCTCCCCAATCGAGATCGGAGCCCGGCCGTGGCTCTGAGCCAACTGCACCATCGCTCGCAGCCCATAATCGCTCTTGCGGGTGATCCTCATAGCCCGTGCTCTCCGCAGAACATCCATCCCATTGTAGGAAGAGCGCGGGGGATTGTCAACGAAGCGCTTTATCTTTCCAGTTGCTCTGAGGGAGTCTGAGTGGATTGGAGGCGGGCGATGAGTGTCTCGAGCATGCGCCAGAATTGAGGCTCTGAGACGCTCTCGCGCGCGTTGTCTAAGGCGATCTCCTTCGCTTTGCTGATCATCTCCGCGGCTTCGGTGGTGCGCCCTTGGAACTCCAAGGCCAAGCCCTTCATCATGAGCGGCACATACTCGCTTCCCGGCCCGTGGCAGGCCTCGCAGGTGAGGTCCATCGTGCGCATGACTTCTACCATGGCCTCGATCTGCTTTGGCTCCGGAGCCTTTCCGGTGCGCCGAGCGCTCTTAATCAACTCCAGCAGCTCATCCCGCTGCTTCGGATCTTGAATCGTCTGCGCACTCAGCACTTCCGCCAAGAACGGGTGATTGATGAGATAGAGTTCGGGTTGTTTGCTTGTCTTGAAGGCGTCCTGGAACCATTGAAGGGCGTGCTCTCTGTTGGAGGGCGGAATGTAGGCGGAGCCTCCCGGATTCGGATTGGCGTGGCATCCCAGGCAGGTGTTCGAGCCCAAAAACTCCAGCGGTTCGCCAATGGGAGAGACCGTGGTGAGCTGGGAGATGGCCTGAGCCTGCGGGTTGACAAACAAGAACGGAGATTCCCGCTCACCTAGTCCCTCAACTAAGAAGACGTCCTTGTGGAGCTCCCACCAAGCCTCGATGCTCTGGATGGCGGCTTCGCGCCTCTCGACGGGATCGTCAAAGACGAAGCCAAAGTCACTGCCGGTCATCCAGCGGATCATCTCGATGGCCCGCTGGCGAACCATCTGCTGAGCCGAGCGTAGTCTGGCCAAGCTCTCCAAGAAGATCTCGCGGTAGCGGCTCTGCATGCGCTCGTGGGCTCTTTCGGTGGTGAGGGCCAAAGGGTCTCCGCCGTGGCAGGCGGTGCAGCCCACTTGATCAAAGGGCATGTCTTTTAAGACAAAGACCCGATTGTGGATCTCGCCCAGATCCTTCAAGGGGTTCTGCTCGGAGCGGATGCCGCCTTGATTGACATGGCAGGCCATGCAAGCATCGGCGCTTCGGCCGGGCTCCGTGACGACTTTTGTGACATTAAGACTGAGCTGCCGCTCGATCTGGAGTCGATCCCACAGGGAGAGTGAGCCCTTCTTCTGGAGGGCGAGCTCCGTGTAATAGGCCCGCTGCCAGCGCCGCCACTCCTGATTGTAATCGTCTATGGCCACGGCGATGACCGCCAGAAAGAGCAAGACGCTCGCTATGGCAAAATATTTCCGGATCATGACACTCCCTGATTATGAAGAATCAAAGCTAGATGAGTCAAGATAGCCCATGATTTTCGCCCAAGCCATGATCGGGGTCATTCTAGACGCCGCGCGTACTCCCGCGCCCAACGATCGGCCGCCCAGATCTCCTCCAGACTGGGATCCTTCTGGGGTGTATGAGCCTCCAAAGCCCGTTCGAGAATGGCAGCCACCTGTGTGAGGGGCATCTCTCGTTGGAGAAAGCGCTCGACGGCTACTTCGTCAGCGGCATTGGCCACCGCCGGGAACGTCCCGCCCTTACGGCCGGCTTCCACTACGAGCCGAAAGGCCGGATAACGCCTCTCATCCAGCTCATGAAAATCCAGCTTGAGCGCACTCAAGTCCAGCTCGCTCCATAAATGCCTGGGCCGCTCAGGATAGCTCAGGGCGTATTGAATGGGAATCCTCATGTCTGGCACGCTCCAGTGTGTTAGCAGGCTTCCATCGCACAGCTCTACTATCCCATGCACGATGCTCTGCGGGTGAATCACCACATCGATCTGCTCAAACGCAAGATCGAAGAGCCAGTGGGCCTCGATCACTTCCAAGGCCTTATTGACGAGGGTGGCCGAATCGACTGTGATTCTTTTGCCCATGCGCCAGGTGGGATGGGCGAGCACATCCTCTGGAGTCACACGATGGAATTGCTCTAAGGGAAGGTCGCGGAGTGCCCCTCCCGAGGCCGTGAGCACCACCCGCGAGATCTCTGCCGGTGGGCTCTTCTCCAGAAGCTGAAAGAGGGCACTATGCTCGCTGTCTATAGGGATGAGCCTCGCTCCACTCTGCTTGAGGGCTCTTTTGATGAGATGGCCCCCGATCACGAGGGATTCTTTGTTAGCCAGCGCCACGTCTATGCCGGCTTCCAGAGCCGCCAGGGTGGGGAGGAGCCCCACAGCTCCTACAAGCCCGTTTAGCAGAAGATCCGGCTTGGATTCTGTGATCAAGGCCTGCAGCCCCTCCTCGCCCGCCAGAAGCTTGATCCCAGAAGCCTGAGGAAAGAGCTCCTCCTGAATCTTCTTCAAATCGCTCGGGCGCTTGATGCAGGCCCATTGGGGGTGGAACTCACGGATCTGTTGACTGAGGGCCGAAAGATTTTCGCCGGCGGCCAGCGCTACGACTTCAAAGCGCTGTTCCTGTTGATTGATGGCGCGAATGACTTCGAGGGCTTGTGCGCCGATCGAGCCCGTAGAGCCCAACAGACAGACTCGTTTTAGGGCCATTCACGAGGAGGCGGGGCTGGCGACCGACTGAG
>JBBIOR010000002.1:89048-105209 GCA_037443265.1 Candidatus Fraserbacteria bacterium
GCTGAGGCTGAGGCTGAGGCTGAGGCTGAGGCTGAGGCTGAGGCTGAGGCTGAGGCTGAGGAGCAGTCTCCTTGAGCAGCTGGTCCAGCTTGTCGCCTTCGAGGACCTCGACTTCTAAGAGCTTCGTGGCTAGCCTCTTGAGCGTCTCGCGGTGCTGGGTGAGCAAATCCTTGGCCCGCTCGTAGCAATGCTCGATGATGGCTTTGATCTCCTCATCGACGACCGAGGACATCTTCTCGCTGTGCTCGCGGTTTAAGATCAAATCTTGGCCCAAGAAGACGTTGCCGTCCTCACGGCCCAGATTGATGGGACCCACCCGCTCGCTCATCCCGTAGCTTACGACCATGCGCTTGGCGATCTCTGTGGCCTTCTTCAGATCGTCGTAGGCACCGGTGGTGATCTCCCCAAAGATGATCTCTTCGGCGGCCCGGCCTCCGAGCGTGCTGGTCAAGCGATCGAGCAATTCCTGCTTCGAGTAGAGATATTTGTCTTCCAGGGGGAACTGCAGGGTGTATCCCAGGGCCTCGCCGCGGGGCACAATGGAGATGCGATGCACGGGATCGGCCTTGGGCAGGAGTTTTCCCACCAGGGCATGGCCCGCCTCGTGATAGGCAATCTTAATCTTTTCCTCCTCGCTGATGAGCCGGCCCTTGCGCTCGATGCCCGCGATCACCCGATCGATGGCATCTTCAAAGTCTTTGAGGCCGATAGAGTCTTTACCGCGGCGGGCCGCCAAGAGCGCGGCCTCATTGCAGAGATTCTCTAAATCCGCGCCGACGAAGCCAGGCGTACGGCGGGCCAGAATCGCTAAGTCCACATCTTTTGCCAGCTTCTTGTTCTTCGTGTGGACTTTGAGAATGGCCTCGCGCCCCTTAATATCCGGAGGCGGGACGGTAATCTTTCTGTCGAAGCGGCCGGGGCGCAAAAGAGCAGGATCTAAAATATCGGGGCGATTGGTGGCCGCCAACACGATCACGTGCTCGTTCTTCTCGAAGCCGTCCATCTCCGAGAGGAGTTGATTGAGCGTCTGCTCGCGCTCGTCGTGGCCGCCGCCGATGCCCGCCCCGCGCTTTCTTCCCACCGCATCGATCTCGTCAATGAAGATGATCGCGCCCTTCTTGCCCTTGGTCTCTTCTTTGGCCCTTCGGAAGAGATCACGCACCCGGGCCGCGCCCACTCCCACGAACATCTCCACGAAATCACTGCCAGAGATCGAGAAGAACGGCACATCGGCCTCGCCTGCGATCGCCCGCGCCAGAAGAGTCTTGCCTGTGCCCGGCGTACCCACGAGCAAGACGCCCCGGGGGATCTGAGCCCCCAGGCGCACAAACTTCTGGGGATCTTTCAGATACTCGACGATCTCCTCGACTTCTTCTTTCACTTCATCGATGCCCGCCACATCCGCGAAGGTAATCTTTGAATATTCTTTGTTGAAGATCCGCGCTTGGCTTCGGCCAAACGAGAAGGCACTGGTGCCTTCCCCCTGCATCCGGCGGATCATCAAGAACCAGAGCATCCCGAAGAAGAAGAGCGGCAAAAGATAAATGAGAATCGTCCAGAACATCGAAAAGTCCTGCTCCGGCTCCACCTTGACCACTACATTCTTCTCCTTGAGCAGCTGAATTAAACCGGGATCATCAGGCCAGATGAACGTAGAGAATCTCTCTTTGCCGCCTTCGGACCAGGTGACTTGCCGGCCGCGGAGCACGACTTCGCCGACGCGGCCCTGCTCGACGGCTTGGAGGAAATCGCTATAGCTCTTGGCCTCGCCGGGAGCCGGCGCCCGCAGCGACTGCACCAGCACGATCACAAAGACCGCCGCGATGATCAGGAGCACAATCGTGCGGAAATTGCGGCTCCTTCGGCGCTGCTCGTCCTCAGGGCTCAGTTTGCCATTCACAGTCGCTGGACCTCTCCTTTAGCTGCCAGCTGGTTCATTGTATCTCAAAGGAGTGGGAGACTTCAAGCAGAATCCTACTGAATTGCGTTTTGGGTCGCCTCCGTCGGATGACGGAGTGCGGAGACGACTCTCTGGGCGATCTCTAGGCCCGCGCGGCGCTGGGCCTCCTCCGTCTGCGCCCCGATGTGAGGCGTAAGAATCACGCTCGGATGACCCCTCAAGCGCTCCTCGTTGGCCACATCCGCAGCATAGCCCGCCACTCGCCCCTCATCTAGAGCTTTGAGCATGGCAGCCTCATCCACGACCTCGGCCCGCGCGGTGTTGACGACATAGACGCCCTCCTTCACGCGCTTAAGCGCCTCGGCGTCGAGCAGCTGCCGCGTCTCTTCCGTGAGCGGGACGTGAATCGTGAGGATGTCGCTCCCGCCCAAGACGGCGTGGAAGTCGACTCGTTGGAGGGGCAGATCTTTTGGCCCGGCGGTGGGATCGGGCTCATGCGCGATGAGCTCCATGCCAAAGGCCGCCGCTAAATGGGCCACCCGGCTGCCGATGCGCCCCAGACCCACGATGCCCAGCCTCTTGCCCCGAAGCTCCCAGCCATAAGTCTTGAGTCTTTCCCGCGAGCTGAAGGCCTTGGGCAGCTGGCGCGCCAGAGCGATGATCAAGCCCATCGTCAGCTCAGCTACGGCGTTCGCGTTGGCCTGTGGAGTATTGAGCACAAGCACATGAGCGCGCTCGGCCGCTTTAAGATCGATATTGTCCAGTCCCGTGCCAGCCCGGCCGATCACCCTGAGCTTAAAGCCTCGCCGGATCTCTTCGGCTCCCACGCGGGTGCGACTGCGCACGATCAGGGCATCGACTTCGCCTAGGGCCTGCAGCAGCTCCTGGCGGGAAATCTCCGGCTGTAGGAGCAATTCTACATCCGGCTGAGACGTAAGCCAAGCAATCGCCTCCGGATGCAACGGGTCACTCACTAGAATCTTAAACGCGTTCATGGCCTTTCTCCTCGATGGGTTTTTAATCTAGCAGGGAAGGCCCCGCTTGGCAAGCCGCCTCCCTCTCTGATATGCTCTCTTGACACCATGAAGCGAAAGTCTTTTATGCTGTGTATCGCGGCAATCGCGTCCATCGGCAGCGCGTTGCAGGCGGCGGCCCAACTCCCCGAGCTGGCCCAAAGCCCCTCGTATAAAGTCTCCGGGCAGATCAGCTGGCTCTTGCGCTATGGAGGAGGTGACGGGCAAGGCTTAAGCCAAAAGGGCTACTCCCGAGGCCTCTTCTTCTCCCAGGCCCTCAGCCTCGATGCCGACATTTCAGTGAGAGTCGAACGCCCCATGGCGGGCATCCTCTCGCTCAGGGCGCTCTTGGACAATCAACAGCCGGACTTCTTGCAGTCGCTCGAGATGCGCTGGCAGGCTAGAAGCTGGCAGATCGAATTCGGAGATTTTCCGATGGGCCGGCCAGGAAGCCTCTTGGCCTCCCCTTCCAGGCTGCTCAAGGGCTTTCGGGCAGAGTGGCAGCTGAGCGATCGTCTCACCCTGGGCGGGATCTACTCCCAAGTCTCCGGCATCCTGCAATCGCGCACCTTCCGCGGGAACAGCGTGGAGCAGACGATCACGTTCGCGTTCCGTCGGCCCGACCGACCCCTGCTCGAAGAGCCGTATCTGCGCAACCTCCGCGGCCTAGATTATTTCCCGTTGGGAAAGAGCTACGTGGAGGGCTTCACCCCAGTGAGCCTGGCCTTCAAAGCGGACTCCCGACTCGAGGAGATCCTGCGGGACTATGACTTAGGCTCTCTGTTCAAGACGATCGCAGATGATCCTGAGCTGGATCTCGATCCCTCTGCCTACACGGTGATCTTCACCGGCGAGGAATATTTTCTAGCGCTCACCCGTGAGTTCTTAGCCCTCGTCCGAGAACGTCTCTTAAAATATATCGACGACTACAATCTCGCTTATGGGAGAAGCGGGGAAGATCGCAAGGAGTACCCCTTCAGCGAGGGCACAGAGTATGAGCTAGGGTTTCTTAGGCGCCTGAGCGAGATCGTCGCCCTGAAAGTGGGCTCGCTCTCTTTCCGAGCGCAGGACGCCGCCCGCCAGAGATTCTATGCCCTGGGGCATCAAGATATTCAAGCCGAGAGCCTGAAGATAGAGATCAAACTCGAAGAGGATTTTAAAGATATTCGCGACCCGGCTCTGGGGGATTATAGATATAAAATCTACGCCGATGTGGGCATAATTGAGCTCGATTTTCCCGCGGATTTCTTTAAGAACCCCCAGAGCGGCGTGCGGGTGACCTATAGCTATCAATCGGGCTCGGGGACGTATGTGCTTGGGCTCTCCATCCTCAAGGGGAGCGAAAAAGTCTACCTCAACGGCCAGCTGCTCCAGTCTGGAGTGGACTATCTCATAGAGTATGAGACGGGCTTCCTGATTCTTCTTAGGGAGATCAAGAGCGATGATGTGCTGCGCGTGGATTACGAGCTGGCCCGTGGGGCGCTGGGAGTCGGCGGCGACTACGGCCAGAGCTTCCAGGGCCTGACGCTCTCGTATGCGCCGCTTACGAACTTGAAGCTCAATTTTGATCTGCTGCAGTCGTTCGAGACTCCTAGGCCGGGCGCCGCCCCTGAGACTCTGCCCACCATGCCCAACACCCACACCGTGCTGGGCATAAGCGGCCGGCTGGAGAACGAAACGCTTCAGAGCCAGTTCGAGGCCGGCTTTACGATCAATCGCTTCCCGCCGGATGACAATCTCAAAGAGAATCTCCCCAATAGAATCAATGCCATCTATGCCTTCGAGCACGGGGGGCGAGCCTTACTGCTCTTCGGCCACCGCAATGGGCTTCTGGTCTACGACGGCCGCGACTGGAGCTCCTATGGCCTGGCGGAGGGCTTAAGCGGCCTGACGATCTATGACATCGCCCAAGCTCCCGAACAGCTGGTCCTGGCGACTTCGGGAGGGATCTCGCTCGTCAGAATCCAGCCGGGAGATCCCTCCTCCAGCTTCGCCCGCCGGGCCAACTGGAAGAGCCTCTCGGAACAAGACGGCCTGCCCAGCAGCACCGTCTACGCCCTGCTCATCGAGGGTGGCCAGCTTTGGGCAGGCACGGAGAAGGGCCTAGCCCAGGCCCCTCTTACGGATTTGACCCGCTGGAAAGTCTTCGATCGCCGCACGCATCCGGAGATGCTGAGCGAGCGCGTCTTTGAGCTGGCTGCCTCCCGAGGCCGGATCTACGTGGGCACAGACAAGGGCCTTATGATCTTTGACCCGCAGACGGAGAGGTTTCAGATGGTGGAAGATCTTCGCGGGCTCCCTATTCGCGCGCTCGCCATAGACGGCCCGCTGGTCTACGCGGCGACGGATCGAGGCGTGCGCGCCCTAGAAGACGGGCTTTTGCTCGGCTGGATCGTCTCGAACACCCCTGTTAAGGCCATGGCTGTGATGGGCGGCGAGTTCTGGTACAGCACTCCCCAAGGGCTCTATGGGCTTAAGAAGGGCCTGATTGCCGAGACGCGCGGGAGAGTCATCACGGCGCTGGGCGGCTCAGGGGAGGCCCTCTGGGCCGGAGAAGAGGCCACGGAAGAGTATGAGCTCATTCTATTTGAGGTCCGCTCGGATCTGGAAGGAGCCCGCCGCCATCTTCAGGCGGAGACGCTTCTCGACGGCCGGGCCCGCGATCGCTATCGGGACATTCCCGCTTTTGAGCACACGGACTACGGCTGGATCGGCCGCTGGCTGATGAGCAAACAGCTGGGGCCCCTTAAGCTCGAAGGTTCTCTTGAAGGCAGCTCGCCCCGATACACCCCCATCGGCACGCTCAGTCGCCAGGATCAACTGAGACTGGGCCTCAGCGCGCTCTACCCCCTGAGTGAAGCCCTAAGCGTGCGCGCCCGCCACGAGGAGGGACTCTCAGATCTCTTCCGGGCCCCGTCTTTGACCCTGCAAGATGGGATTGGGCTCCAGTTCAGCTCAGCTTCCGGCCCCCAGCTCAGTTTAGAATACACCATCCGCCACATCGATCAGGATCTAAAGAGGCCAGGCTACGATCGCCAGGAGTGGGCCTATACTCTATCGGCCCTCCAGAGATTTTTGGACTCGCGCCTCACGCTCCGGCTCAGCTACGAGCTCTCTCAGACGGAGGCCCCACGACAGCCGCTCTACTCGTCTTGGCTGAGCAATCTGAACGGCCAGGCGACGTTCCATGCCCTGCCGGGCCTTACGCTTAGGCTCAACTATCGTCTGCCGATCCAGTGGCGCTTCGGTCAGACGCTCGGAGATCACCGGCTGGATTGGGGAGCGCAATATTCCACGGGGCTCGTGTTGGCGCAGTTGCCCCTCTCCGTGGACGCCAGCTACGGCGGCCGAAGCCAGCTCTCTCTCGCTGGCCTGGGGAACGCTCTGGATCAAGATGCCAGCGTGCTCTTTAGAGTAGCAGCCGTGCAGCTGGGCGGGCTGACTCTGCTGCCCCAGGCGTCCTTCTCCCTGCGCTCGGGGGATCTCTTCGGTCCCAATGCCAGTTTTCAATGGAGCGGCGAGGGCACGCTCGAGGGGCGCCTTTTGGACCTGAGCGGCCGCCTCACCTACAGGAGGGCGCAATTCTCCTATCCCCGCAGCCAGCTCGCTCGCCTCCAAGACAGCTTAAGGATCAGCCTGGACTATCAGGGCTTCTCAAGCCTACGGCCCACTTTGGAGCTCTTCGGCACGCTGGAGACGCTCGCCCACCCCCTCTTTGGGCGCAAGACCCGCGGGCAATATGACATCGCTTTGAGAGTCGTATGGCAGGCCCTAGGGCCGCTTCAGGCCGAGCTTCAGCTCAGCCATCGCCGGGAAGAGAACGATCGGGCGCGAACGGCCTCGTATCTGCTCCAGCAGAGCCTACAGTATGCGCTTCTGCCAGGCTTAGCCCCCCGGCTAGACTTTCAAGTCGAGTATGTCCTGGGTCAGGAGGGAGGGGAG
Source organism: Candidatus Fraserbacteria bacterium (assembly GCA_037443265.1). Classification (GTDB taxonomy): domain Bacteria; phylum Bipolaricaulota; class Bipolaricaulia; order RBG-16-55-9; family RBG-16-55-9; genus JBBIOR01. Next base: position 95,904 of record JBBIOR010000002.1, read on the forward strand.
GCCGTGGAGAGGCTGTCGGGAGAGCTTACGCTCGCTTCCGAACTGAAACTCATGGAAGAGTGGAGCGCGACTCTTTCTGGGGCGTATCTTTTCGGGCTCGACGCGATCCGCCCTTCTGGGTCGTATCATAGCTTCGCCCTCACGCTGCAAGTGGGGCGCCCCTTTGCCCTCTTTTAGGGCTCAATGAGTCGGATCGTCTGGCGGGCAGAACTCCGGCCTGAGCGCACACAACAGCACATTCGGCGGCCCAAACACAGCTGAGAACGAGATCCTGTGAACACCCGGAAGCACCGGATGCCAAGCAAAGGCATAATCCACTCGAAAATCATTGACTCTTAGGCCAAAGCCGATGCTGGGCGCAAGCAGCGACCCCAGATTCTTAAGCCCCAGACGGACGCTGAGCTCCGCCATGCCCAGGGTCTCGAGGCCCCGCAGCTGCCACTCGCCCCCCAGATGGAAGGTCCCATTCGCTTCCACATCGAAGGCCATAGATAGGCCATCGGGAAGCGTGGCGGCGGCTCCCAGCCTAAGCCCCGGCCCCCAGGATTCGTAATGCCCGCGGCCGTAAGAGATCCCCGGGCTCAAAAGATCTGAAGCGATCAGCCCAAAGCGCAGAGTCTGCACGGGAATTCCGGCCAAGAGCAAGCGCTCCTGCCTCCACAAGAGGCTGGGCGCGAGCGAAAGGGTCGTCCCGCTGCCCTCAGGGAGCGTGTTGACGCGATAGATCTTAAGCTGAAGCCCCACGGCCAGAGGCAGATCCAGCTCCAAGGGGGCTTCGCTCAGCCAGAGGCCCGCACCGGCTATGAGGCCCAGCTGCCCATAGGGCAGCTCTCCCAGAGGCACGGCCCGTTCATCGCGCTCCGAGATGCCTGGGATGCCGAGGAAGAAGAGTTGCCCTCCGAAGTTGGGCAGAGCCAACGCGAGCGTGCCGTAGTTGACGCGCGCAAAGCGACTCTCGTAGAGGCCACTAAAATATAATTCTTTCAGGGACGCCAAAGCCGCGGGGTTATAAAAAATGGCGTGCTCGTCCTCCGCCAAGGCGACGAAGGCCCCGCCCATCGCCAAAGGACGCGCACCCTCCTCCAGTTCGAAGAGGCCCACCAAGCTCTGGGCACGGACGGCTGACGGCTGATAGCTGAAGGCTAAAAGGGCCAGCAGCACGGCTGTTAAGATCTTCATCGTTGGATCACCAACACCTCCACGCGCGAGGTGAGCACCCCGCCGGGCGTAGCAGCTCGCACCAGGAAGAAATAAGGCCCGTTGGGCACAGGACTACCGCGCTCATCCCTGAGGTCCCAGAAGAACTCCCTTCGCGTGACATCGAGCGGGCGGGTCAAGACCGGTCGGCCCAAAAGATCAAACAAAAAGAGCGTCGCCTGCGTGGTCCCCTCCGGCAGGAAATAGACGAACCGAGTGAAGGTCCGGGCCGGATTGGGGGCCACCGTCACCAGGATCTCATTGGGTCCAGGAGCCTGGAAGACGTAGAGACGCTTGACGACTTCGCCGCTCGCGCCGCGGTTATCCGTGACCGTGAGCCGGACGGTGTAGATCCCGCTTTGAGCAAATCTATGAGAGGGGGTCTGGACGTCAGAGGTCGTGCCGTCGCCAAAATCCCAGAGCCAGCGGGTGATCCGGCCGTCGGGATCTCGAGAGCGATCGAGGAATTGAAGGGTGTCGCGGGCGCTGGGGAATGGGGGCGTCCAGTCAAAATCGGCCACGGGCGGCTGATTGACCCCTGATATAATGCGAATTATTCCAGGCACCACACGGTGGGGGATGAGTTGAAACTGCCGATTGTGGAAGAACTCAAAGGCGGGATTGAGGGTGGCCGTCTGCCCCACAGCTCCGGCGGCTTTAATAATCAAGCGAAAGAGCTCGCCCTCGGCGATGCCTTCTTCTCCCTGCGGGCCGGGGCACTTGGTCGCCGCGAAGCGCACTACTTCCGCTTCAATCTTCGCGGCCGTCACGGGGCAGTCCGGGGGAAACTCGACCCGCAGAACTTCGATCACCGCGGGATTGAAGCTGAGAGTCCCTTGGTAGCTCACCAGCTTCATGTCTGCAGGAATGTCTTTGACCGTGACTTGGATCGTCGCCTCTGCTCCCTGGGGGACATCGGCACTTTCTACGGTGATGACCGCCTGAGGCTGTCCTGAGGGCGTCTGGACTTGAGAGAAGGCCGGAAGAGCCCCCACCCAGAGTAAAATCAAGCCCGACAGGGCCAGGCCTATGCGTCGCTTGCCCATTCTGGTCATCGCTCTTCCCCTTTCTGTGCACCTTACGCTTCCAGGCTACAGCCGCCAAGAGAGAGAGAGTCGATGGGAGCCTGGAAGCTCGGGATGGCTCACGAAGGCGTAATCGATTTGAAAGTCCTGCACTGTAAGGCCCAGGCCCAGGGTGATCGAAAGGAGTCCTTCGCGGACCATGCCCCCAAGACGGATCGCCAGATCTCCCATCTCGGCCAGGGGCCTTAGGCGCACTTCGCCTCCCAGATGGAACTCAAAGGGGACAGCCAAGTCAAGTCCGATGGCCAGTCTTGGCATGAGCACGGCCGAGCCCAGGCGCAGTCGAATCGGCCAGCCCTCCCGGCGGCCGCTTGCGGAGAGCGTCCCGGTGCTCAGCAGATTCTCCATGGTCAGGCCCGCTCGCAGGGCCTCCAGCCTAAAGCCCGCCAGTTTCACCTCGGGCAGACTCATCAAGAACGAGGGGTCGAGTCCGAAGCCTGCGCCGCTTGCGGGGCCCAGGGTGCTCACGAAGAGCACCTTCGCTCTCAGACCTGCAGAGAAGCCTTGCAGGCCGCGCGTCCTGCTCCCCACCCAGGGCAGCTCGCTCAGACTCACCCCAGTAGCCCCCATCAGGGCCAGTTGGAGATGGCTGAAGGAGCCCTGGGGCTGATCGTTGGCATCGCGCTGTTCTACGCTGCCGAAGTTGAAGAGCGAAAGCCCTACTCCCAAGCGGCGCATGCCAAAGGCGGCGCTCAGGTAATCTGAGCTGGCAAAATGGCTCTCGTAGAAGGCGCTCACCCGCAGATCTTCCAGAAAAGCCAGCCCAGCTGGATTGTAGTAGAGCGCCTGCTCGTCATCGGCGAGGGCCGCAAAGGCCTCCCCCATCCCCAGCGCGCGCACTCCTGCGCCCAGCTCGAAGAGCGTCCAGGTGGGAAGCTGAGAGAAGCCGCTCAGAGCCAGCATAGCCAAAAGTCCCAGCGCTACCCCCAACGCTTGCAGCTTCTTTGTCATGTCCATCGCCCTTTCATCGCTGGATGACCAGCCGCTGGACGGCAGAAGAAGTCATCCCTCGATCCTGAATGGCTGCCCGCACCAGATAATAATAAGGCCCACTGGGTAGATCTCGGACTTGTGAATCCGTCAAGTTCCATTGGAAGGTGTTGGCCGTGATCGACAGCGCCGTGGTGAAGACCTGTCGTCCAGTCAGGCTGAAGACGTATAGTGTGGCCGCGGTAGTCTTCTCCGGCAGGGTATAGCGAAAGGTGGCTGATAGGCGAGCCGGATTGGGGAAGACGTGGACGCTGACCGGCGGCAGCTGCCCCGGTGCGACAACAGTGATTTGTTTGGAGGCGGTACTGGTGGCCCCTTGGCTGTCTTTCACCGTAAGCTTCACGGTGTATGTGCCAGCTGTCTTGTATTTATGACTAGGAGTCTGCAGGGTGCTCGTGGTGTTATCTCCGAAGTCCCAACTCCAGGAGGTGATCTGAGCACCTCCGCTGGATTTATCAAGAAATTTTACTTCTTGGCCGGCTTGGGGCTCGGCAGGCTCCCAGGAGAAGTCGGCCTTCAGCTCCGCAGCCGCAGTCACACTCAGCTGGCCATTTATGATCGTAGGGGCCACATAGGCCGTGGGCGTGTTGAAGCCGTTGACGGTGAAGGTGAGCGTAAGAGTCGTCTTCTGTCCCGCGGTACCGGTGGCCAGCAGATCGAACTGCATGAACTCCCCTTGGGTAAGAAGCGGCTCGGTGATCTTAAAGCCGATGAAGCGCACCTCGCCTAAAGCATTGTCTATCTGGAAGGCGGCTATGGTATAGCCGTTCAGCCCGAGGACGTTCTGGGCTGTGGCCACCTTGGGATCGTAGCTCAGCCGCCCCTGGAAGTTCGAGAGGCCGGGCGAGGGCATCCCTTGCAGGGAGACCTTCACTGCACCCATCCGCCCTTGGCCGACCGTGATACTGGCCACCGTGACGGTCGCCTGCTGAGCCTTCAAAGTCCAAAAGAGTAGGCTGATCAACACCAGGGCTGCGCCGGCATACGGAGCGAATCTTCTATGGGTCATGAGAAAATCTGCATGGCTATTCTAGGCTGTGAGGCCTGTGAGGCCGAAGGACAGCCGTCCTGAGCCAAAGGCCCTTCTGTCAACGGTCTTCAAAGAACTCCCAGCTTCTTGAGAGGCTGAGAACCCCCTTGTCCCAGCCCGTGGAGGAGATCCACGACGAGGAGCCAGAGAGCTCCCAGACGTCAGAAGATACGCTGCCCGAAAGATCCAGCAGCCACAGGCTGCCCGTGTAATTGAATACCCCATTCAACAGGGCCACCTCATAGAGGGCTTGGCCCAAGAGCATCCCGTTGGCGATGCCCGCCGGCCCCAGCCCCAGCTTGCCCTGAAGATTAAAGCCAATATCAATCTTAGAAGCCTCAAGTTGCGCCCTCCAGCTCCCCGGCAAAAGACTTAGGGTCGCCTGCGCGGAGTCTGCCAAATTATGCCAGCGGCCTGCCAGCTGCGTCTCCAGCCAGCCACCTGGCCCCCAACGCACCAGGCCACGGGCATCGATATCTGGCCGTAGAGGCTGCTCGGCTTCCACCCAGGCCTCTTGCCATCCAGACCCAGACGGAGAGAGAGACGAGCCTAGGCTGAGCGGCCCACTCCTGAGCCCAAGCTCCAGCTTTCGCCAGAGCCACCGTGACGGCTCCTCGGCTGCTATGAATTGCCCCAGCCAGCTTAGCTCTTCCGCCGGGGAGAACCTCCAGAGGAGACCCAGATTCAGGGGCAGATCTTTTGCGCTGTCAAAGCTTACTTTCACCGTGAGTGGCTGGCTCAATGTCCACAAGAGCTCGGCCCCCTGGAGTGTCCACTGATCCTTTTGCCATTGGAGCTGGGCGATTTGTAGGTTCCACGCTGGGCCTTTGAGCCAGCCCTGGAGCGTCCAAGTCGAACCTGAAGGCGAGAACTGGACGCTCAATGCCAGCTGTCCGAAGGAGATGCGGCTCTCCAAGCCTAGCTGCACGGAGTAGCTGGAGCTGGAGGAGGGGGCGTCCATCTCCCAGCGGGCAGAAGCCCTAGCTCGCCAGCTGGCCTGCTCCAGGCTCTGGGAGAGGCCGAGGCGCAACGATGGAGTCTCTTGCAGGCTCCGGGTGGCTTCCAGTTGGGCCTGCCAGGCGGCTCGCTTTAAGTCGGCACGCAGGGTGAGCTCGGGGGCGGAGTGGGCGAAGAAGCTCACTTCGAAGGCCAGCTGAACTTGCCGAAGATCTTCTGAAATCTCCTGCCCCCAAGCAAAAGAGCTCATCAGGGTCAGCAGGGCCCCAAGCAAGGCCCCTGCTAATCTTTTGAGCATAAGTGCAGGATAGCGCTTTGCCTCCTCTTCTGTGTGTGTCTTGAGCTTACGGGATGATCATCTCAATCTCAATATGGACAGAGTCACTCAAAGTGAGGCAGAGACTCAGAAGACCTCATCCAGGGGGATCTCCAAGCCCGCAAGCAGCGGCGACTTCAGCCTCTCCCCGCGGTGATAGAGGCCCACCCGCTGGTAGCCTCGCTCCTTAAGCTGAAGCACCTCAATCGTCTGAAGCTCGGGCTCTACGATCCAATATTCCTTCACCCCATGCCGAGCGTACAGGGTGCGCTTGTAGGCGCGATCCTTTTCGGCAGTAGTTGGGGAGAGAACTTCTACTACCAGATCTGGAGCTCCACGGATCTCGTCTTCTTGAATGATGCGGCGTCGGGCCTTAGAGACGTAGAGGATGTCCGGCTGGACGACCTGCTCCATCCCAGGCTCTCCAAGCACCACGTCCAACGGAGCCTCATACACACGACCTAGCTGGCGTTCCTTAACAAAATGGCGTAGATGGAAGGCAAGTTCTCCACAGGCCCATTGATGGGCCTCTCCGGGTGAAGGAGGCATGGGAATCAACTCCCCCCCTAAGAGCTCATACCGCTGCCGCTCGGAGTAGGGCAAGCTCTTGTAGTCGTGATAGGTAAACCGAATTGGGCTCTGGACTTTGGCCATGCCTACTCACCGTCGTATTATCGTTCTTCCGCTTCAATCTGTCAACGTTCGATCCACTAATCCGTTCTCGATCCGTTGACAGAGAGCAGAAAACGCAAGGAGCCCCGGGTTCTCCCCAGGGCCCCTTCCCTTGGCCATTGCAGTCGTTGACCCTAAGGCTCACGTCATCTCGGCTTGAAGAGGATCTTGCGATCGGCTTCCTCAAAGATGATGCTGAAGCGCTCGAAGATGTCCAATCGACCCAAAAGCAACGGGACCTCCTCAATGAGTGCCCACGCCACCCGGGCCTCAAATTCCTGATCACCCAGGCGCAGGGGAATTCGGGAGACAATCATGGAGACGGCCCCTTCGCCAATCCCACGGAGCTCATCGATTTGCGCTTGCGCAATCTCTAAGCCTAAGAGGCGTCCGAACGAGAGAGGGATCAGGGTGATGTCCGCTCCGGAATCGATATAGGGATGAGCTTCGATCCACTCACCACCGGCTTCGCTCCTCTCGATAGTGGAACTCGATCATCCTAAGACGAGCGTTTCCGCTTTGGGGACCTTGGCGAGTGAGATGCGCTTACCCGGATACTTGGCCTGTGCTTGACGATAGACCTCTTCGGCTTCATCTCCGCTGGTGGCGACTTTCCCTTCGACCAAAGCCACCCATTCCCATCCGTTGACAGAAAAGAACAAAGGGGCCCCGGGTTCTCCCAGGGCCCCTCCCCTTGCCGTTCGTTGTGTGTGCGTTGAGGTTACGGGACGATCGTCTTCACTTTGGGCTGTGCCGGGCTTTGCGGATGTCACGTATGATGGTGGGCAGGGTGAACGCTAAGCCCCCGACGAAGATGATAAGCAGCAACAGCAGCACACTATCCATCGGACCACCTCTCTTCCTAGTCGGCTCCTTTAAGAAAGAACAGTCCAATCGCATAGAAGGTAAGCCAAATGACCCCTCCTGCAACTGTCCAGATCCAATTGAATTCCTTGGAGATGATCTGACCGATCAAGAGTGCACCGGCAGCGAAGTTGGCCACATCCATAAGCTTCTCGGCCAGCACCTCCCGTTGCTTAGGGGTCATGGTCTCTTCAGTATAGCCTAAGAGAGGGTTGTATGCATCTATCTTCGAGAGGGGAAAGATCAGCGAATTGCCCAGTTATCCGTTAATCCGCTTCCCATCCGTTGACAGAAGAAGCAAAGGGGCCCCGGGCTTTCCCCCTGGGGCCCCTCCCCTGGGCCGTTTGTGGGTTAAGGTTAGCTTAGGGGATGATGGTCTCGCAGGTGTCTGTTGAGCCACCCACTAGAGCGAGCTGCCGCAAGTTCACCAGGACGCCCCCTTTGCGGCCTACCGCCTTAAAGTTTCCATTGAGATAGACTATATCAGCACCTGGACCGCAGTCGATGAAGTCTTGCCCGCTGTTGCGGTCGAGAATGATGGTGTCGTCTCCGCCCCCTGCCCGCACCGTGTCCGGCTCGTTGTCACCCACCAAGTTGATCGTAGACTCGGCATCTAAGTTAAGCACGTCTCGACCCCTACCATCCACAATGGTGAATTTCGCCGAGGAAGTTTGTACCGTTATGGTATCGTTTCCTAATCCACCATCCAGATAGTGTGGGCCGCCGCTCGTACCTGTGCTTATGATCAAGTCGTTGCCAGACTCCGCGAAGACGGTGTAGGCTCCGCTTCCGCTGAGTGTGATCTGGTCGTTGCCGCTGCCGAGGAAGTGCTGATCTGTCCCCGCACTGCTATTGGTGACGACATCGTTACCCCCGAGCGCGTAGACCGTGTCCGAACCTGCGAACATTACTGTCATCACGTCATTGCCATTGGTGCCGACGCAGGGGCCTCCTCCTCCTGGACAAGCGATGATCGCGGCGTGGGCCAAGAAGGCGACGGCACCCAGCATCGCCACGAGGCTCGCTAGCCCCCCCACCAGCATCTGAGGGTTTATCTTCCGCATGTATGCCAACCTCCTTCGCATCTGTCCGAGATCTTTTGCCAAGACTTTGGGCCTCAGAACCTCGAGCTTACGGGATGATGATCTCGCAGGTGTCGGTCGAGCCGCCCAAGAGTGCAATCTGGCGCAGATTGACTAACACACCGCCCACGCGGCCCACCGCCTTGTTGTTCCCGTTGAGGAAGACGATGTCGAAGCCGCCCCCACACACGATGAGGTCTTGGCCGCTGTTGCGATCCAGGACGATGGTATCAGCATTCCCATCGGCAGGGTCTATAAAGACGCTGTCCGGTTCGTTATCTCCGACCAAAAAGAGGGTGACACCACCAGTAGCTGCTAGGATATTGATTGCATCGCGACCCGGACCGTCTGTGATGGTCACACCTGCGACGATACCAATGATGTTGAACGTGTCATTCCCTCGTCCGCCGTTTAGCGTGGCTCCAAGCGCAAGAGCGCCAGTGACGTTGAAAATATCGTTGCCGTCCTCGCCAAGGATAGTTTTAGCTCCCGTGCTGGTTATATTGAATGTGTCATTGCCGGTGCCACCAAAGATCAGGTGGGCAACTGCTGTAGTATCATTGATGGTATCGTTGCCTCCGAGCCCGAAAATGCTCTGAGCAGCGGTTCCAGCGGTGATCGTGTCCGCGGCATTGGTACCAACACAAGGCACTCCTCCTGCTGGACACCCAATGATGGCCCCATAGGCCAAGAAGGCGACGGCCCCGAGCATCAGGAGCAGGCTCGCCAGCCCTCCTAACATCTGCGGTTTGATGTTACGCATCTTGCTAACCTCCTTCTTTTCTCATTGTCGCTGGTCATCGCAGCACGACAAGTTTTCTAACTTCGCTGCGCACAGCTTCACCGTTTATGCCCTTCACGGTCACGACGTAGAGATAGACCCCGTTGGCCAGCGGTCGGCCCGAGGCGTCCTGCGTCCGCAGCCAGAGGCGATTGCCACCAGACTCCTGGGAGATGACTTGCTGGCCCGCCAGGTTGAAGAGCTTCACGCTCAGACCGGCGATGCCGCTGCCCAGAGCTTGAATCTCGAAGCCGCCTGAGCGAGCCGCCGCCAGAACGCCCTGCACACGGAGCGGGGCTACTCGGGAAACTGTGACGGCCAGACTGCTCACG
>JBBIOR010000003.1:0-8736 GCA_037443265.1 Candidatus Fraserbacteria bacterium
ACGCATTGAAAGCGCTCAGGGAGGCATGATAAAAAGCACATGGCGAACGAAACAGGGAAAGAAGTTCAGGGAACTCCTGAGACCGGACGTCGCAATAGAGCCGCTTCGAATCACGGATCTCAAGGATAGCGATAAGATTCTCAAGAAATATGCTGAGATTTTGGATGCCTTCGTGAGCATAGATTGCAGATGCTTGTGGGGAGTCTGGAGGTTAATGGGAAGATTATCAACACGCCCGGATTTAAACGAGAGTATCTCTTAAAAGCTAAACGAGGCAAACTCGTTGAGGATGAGGACTTCCAGAGAGTGTTTCAGCACCTTCAGCAAGTCCAGGATACTCCTCTTGCTCGAGGTTTCGAACGACTATCCGCATTATTGACCGACGAGGTCATTCAGGAGTTGACTGCCAAACTCCAGCAAGAGCTGTATCCTTTAAGCCCTGGAGTCGTAGCAGCCGATTCTTCATGTGGCGCAACCTGTGTGGCCACTGGGGTAGTGACGATCATTGGATAGTTGGCGAGCCTGGTCGGAATCTACTTTTGTGGAGCATCTGTAGCGTGCGTAGTGGTTGGTTTGATAGGGTTTACGGCTTCCTCAGCTGGGGTGATACTTTGGGCTGGGACATGGCTCTAATGACCACCTAGGAGGATGTACAAGGGGATGGACAATCTGGAGTTTTCTCCCTACTTCAGTGTAGGGTTAGGGTTAGTGGGTGCCATGGGGGCTCTAGTTATCCTACTCCTCAACTGGCATAAGATGGTAGCTTGGATGATCACCCCAACTGTTGGTAGATATGCGGGGTATCTCTTCTTCCTGATTTACTATTTAATCTTGGTTTCACAGACACTATTCATTTACAAGAACTTCCCCAACCTGAGACTGTGGTTCGTAGCCACAGCTATGCTGCTGCTTATAGGATTTCTGATCAAAGCTCGCCGTTATCATCGTGAGATGAGCAGAAAGTAAGACGCCATGGCACTAGACGTAGAAGCCGTCCAAGCCTTCCTCCAGTCGCCTTTAGGAGGGTACGTCATCTTAGGGTTCGGCTTTTTGGTCCCCGGCACTCTGGCGGTGATTGCAGCCGTCTTGCAAAATGCTCTGGCTTTTGCGAACGCTTTTCTGGCTACGTTACTAGTGGCTTTCATTGGCTTTTCTGCTAATCACCGGCTCGTAGCAGGCTTTCTCATCTTCATTGCCTTGTCAGATCTGCTGGTCTTTGTAGGTCGGCACTTCAGATTCGCGATCCAAAAGGGCCATATAGTAAAGTTTGATCTTGCGGACTCTCATAAGCGCAGCCTTCAGCATACTGGGTCGTCCTCTACGATGAACGGCAGTTTAAGCCAATCCCTGCAAGAACTCGTGAATATTCCGTCCCAAACTCTCAAGGTCATACCCGCCTTCGAGCACGGCGAACGTGGGAAGCTCCAGTTGGGCGATCTTCCTCCCAATCAGACGATAACAGCCGGAGCTTAAGCCCAGCGAGGCCAAGGGATCTCTCTCGTAAGTGTCAAAGCCCGCGGAGATGGCGATCTGTTCAATGCTCTCGCGATTGACCTCGCTAAGCGCCCGATCCAGGGTGCTCAGATATCGCTCATCGCCGCAGTGGAACGGCAGGGGATAGTTGTAGCAGTTCTGCTCAGAGCGCAGACCCGTCCCCGGATAATTGGGCGAGCTGTGCAGCGAGATGAAGATCGCTTGAGGGTCACCCAAGAAGATCTCTTGTGTGCCGTCGCCGTGATGGCCGTCGATGTCCACGATGAGCGTTCTTTTGTGAGAAGCCCGCACGGCCACGGCTATGTTATTCAAATAGCAGAAGCCAGCGGCGCGATTGCGCCCGGCGTGATGTCCCGGCGGACGCATGAGTGAGAAGCCTCTCAGCTGCATGGCCAAGATGGCCGCCCCAGCGGCCAGACAAGCGTACTCGTAAATATTGGGATAGCGCGGGCAGTCGGGATCGTAGAATTGAAGATCCTTTACGCGCTTAAGATGCTCTGGGGTGTGCACTCTTAAGAGATCTGGCTCAGAGGCCGGGGAGGGCCTTATGAACTCGTATTTGTCTTGCAAAAATTGATAGGCCCGGCGGAGGCGCTCGGGGCTTTCGGGATGGCCCGGAGCTGAAAATTCTAAACAGCGCTCGTCATAGATGATCTTCATCGGGAGAGAAGCTCCAGCGCCCGCCGGATGAGTTCTTCTGTGGGTAGTTCTCCGTAGGTGCTCTTGGCCTGCTCGATGGCCTGGCGGGCCTCGCGTTCGCCGAAGCCCAACGAACGCGTCAGCGCCCGCAAGGCTGTCTCCTCTCTCTGGGAGTAGACGGGGGAGGGCTTACCGCTCAGCGGGATCTGAGCGATCTTGTCTTTCAGTTCGAGGATCAGGCGCTCCGCCGTCTTTCTGCCAATGCCCTTGATGGCCCTAAGATCCTCCACGCGCGCGCTCAAGATCGCCTCCTGCAGGCGGGCCGGAGTCGTGGAGGAGAGAATCCCAATCGCGACTTTAGGTCCCACACCCGTGACGCTCAAAAGCAGCTCGAAGACCTCGCGTTCCTCGGGTGTGCTAAAGCCGTAAAGCGCCAGTCCGTCCTGAGCCATGTGCAGGTACGTGAAGAGTTTCACGGGCCCTGTGCGATTGGAAAATTCCGCGCGCGTGAGGCGCGACGTGTAGACCCGATAGCCGATGCCCCCGACGTCGATCACGAAGTACTCGTCTCGATTCTCAACGATCAGCCCTTCGAGATGATGGATCACGCTACTCAGTGTACGCGTAGGCTCACAGAGCAAGCAAGTCTCTAGCTCATGGTGTATAATGCAGCGAGAAAGAGCAGGAGGTTGAGCGCATGGAGCGCAAGCTGCTCCTCTGGCTGGCTGTGGGAGTCGTAATCTTAGTGGGGGTGATCCTCACCCAGGGTTTCTTCTATTCTAAGACGGCTCCCGGCTCGGGTCCACCTCAGGAGTCGCAGTCTACGCTAGAGCAAGAGCGCGAGCGCTTTTTAAATCGCCTCTGGGAGGCCTATGAGAAGACCCGCGAAAACTTTTATCAGCCGGATCGTCTGGATCCAGAGAAGCTCCTTCAAGAGGCGATTCGCGGCATGATCCAGGGACTGGATGATCCCTTCAGCCGCTTCAACACCCCAGAGGAGTACGAGCGGTTTTCGACGCCCTTGCAAGGCGTCTACGAGGGCATTGGGGCGTACATTGGCGTAAGAGGCGGGGAGGTCACGATCATCTCGCCGATTCGAGGAGGACCGGCAGAGCGGATGGGCGTGCGGGCCGGAGACGTCGTCCTTGAGATCGACGGGGAGAGCACGCAGGGCTTTTCAGATGATGCCGCGGCGCAGAGGCTGAGAGGCCCCAAGGGCACCCAGGTGAAGATCAAGGTGCGCCACAGCGATGGGAGCGTGGAAGAGATCACCATCACGCGTGAAAGGATCGAGATCCCCTCCGTTGAGTACAAGCTGCTTACCCCCTCGATCGCGTACATTCGCATCAACAGTTTCAGCGACACCTTGCTCCGCCAATTGAGCAAGGCACTGGAAGAGCTTCAGAAAGGATCGCGCTCCATAGAGGGCCTCGTCCTAGATCTTCGAGGCAACGGAGGAGGGTATCTCCATGTCGCCAAGCAGGTGGGCAGCCTGTTCGTCGATCGAGACCGGACGCTTCTCATAGAGAGAAATCGCCGCGGCGAGGTGATCGATCGCAGTTCCGGCAACAGGTTAGACAACTGGCCGATTGCCGTCCTGGTGGATCAGGGGACGGCCAGCGCGGCGGAGATCTTGGCCGGAGCCATCCGCGACAATGACATGGGCGTCTTGATTGGGCGGAGGACCTTCGGCAAGGGAGTCATCCAGTCGACCTTCGAGCTGGAGGATGGTTCCAGGCTCATCTTGACCACGGCGGAGTATCTCACGCCGGATGGGCACAGGGTGCAGGACGTGGGCCTCACTCCCGATATCGCCGTGGAAGACTGGTATGCCGCCCTCCAAGATGTGCGAAGGCAATTGCGCGGCCTTGAGCAAGCCCTGCCGTCGTTTGCCGCATCCACCCGCGCGGTCTTGCAGCAGCTGAGCCAGCTGCTCGATCGGGTGGAAGAGCAAGCCAATCAAGATGAGTATGAGGTTGCGCTTCAGGCCGTGGGGGAGTTTCGGGCGCGCCTTAAGAGTGATCCCCGACAGCTGCTCCAGGAAGCCGGGGCCGGAGAGGATGATCCGGAGCTCGTGTTGATCCCGCCTCTGATCGAGAAGCTGGTTGAGCAGACCGAACCTCTGCTGGCCCAGCTTATGGCTCGTATGGAGCGCAACGACATCGCGACGGCCGTAGAGTGGCTGCAATCGCCTTCCATCAAAGGCCAGCTCTGTCCCTGCCAGATCACACTCCCTTCGATGGGGAAATAGCTCCATGCCGGATGGAAGTCTCAATGTCGCCGTGATCGGCGCGGGGAGCTGGGGCACAGCCCTAGCCCGACTGCTCGCGCGCCGAGGGCATCGGGTGACGCTTTGGGCGCGCGATCCCCATCTGGCCCAACAGATCGAGGAAAAGCGCGAGAACTTGCGATACTTGCCGGGTGTGACGCTTCCGCAGGAGCACTTTTCTGTGAGTGCTCGCCTCAAAGATCTGGACGCGCGCGATGCGTATTTTGTCGCCGTACCCTCGTTCGTCTGCCGAGATCTGGCGCGACGCTTACATGAAGCGCTGGCGGAGCGGGTCAAGCAAGCCCTTTGGGTGAGCCTGACGAAGGGCATCGAATACGACGAATCGAGTAAGAGTCTGCGCACGATGTCTCAGGTGCTCTCGGAAGAGCTGTGCCATGCGAGGATCTTTGCGCTCTCTGGCCCGAGCTTCGCCGAGGAAGTGGCGCGGGATTTTCCGACGACCGTGGTGCTGGCGGGCCGGGATTTGGCTCTGGCCGGAAGTCTCCAGCGGGCTCTTATGACGGAGCGCTTTCGCATCTACACGAGCGATGATCTTTTGGGAGTGGAGCTGGGCGGGGCTCTCAAGAACGTGATCGCCATAGCGGCAGGCATCTCTGACGGCTTGGGCTATGGGGACAACGCCAAGGGAGCGCTCATTGCCCGAGGGCTGGTGGAGATGACCCGCTTGGGTGTGGCGTTGGGCGCTCGCAAGGAGACGTTTTTCGGCTTGGCAGGCTTGGGAGATCTCGTAGTCACCTGCATGTCAAAGAAGAGCCGCAATCGCCTGGTGGGCGAGCGGATTGGCCGAGGAGAGACGCTCCAAGAGATTCTGGCTGGCATGGGGATGGTAGCCGAGGGAGTCTACGCCGTGCGGGCCATTTATAGCTTCGCGCGCGTGCGAGGGATTGAGCTGCCCATCACCCAAGCCGTCTGGGAAGTGCTCTATGAGGGCGCCAGCCCTCTGGAAAAGCTTTCGGAGCTGATGACCCGCGAGCCCAAACGCGAGGAGATTTAATCTTCATCCGGCAGCAGAAGGACGATCGTCCGGACAAGATCCGGCGCGATCGCGCGGTCCAGGGCGCTGCCAAGGGTGAGGGCTTGAGGGTCCCAGCGTACTTCGCTGGAGCCGGCGGCCAGCTGGATGAGCAAGCGGAGCACCGGTCCGTTCTCTGCGCCCTCTGTGGGGTTGACTGCCGCAAAGCGTACCTCGCCATGGCCGTTGTCTATTCTGGCGGCGAGGAGTCTCCAGCCCTCCTGCGGCTCGATCCCCCTGAGAGTCATGGCGGCAGGGTTGAAGCGGAGTCCGCCGGAGCGGGCTTCGAGAGCGGCCAGGCCGCCGTCCGGCATCTGCTGCGCCAAGATGAGCATCTCTGACCCCTCTAGTTCAGCCAGCAGTGCTGGGCCTGCTTCGGCCAGGGGTCCACAGCCGCTCAGAAGGCCCATCAGCCCTATAATCAACAAGCTCCTCAGAGCCAGCCCACCCTTGATCCTTTTTCGCAGCAGGAGTAGGGTCATGCTGCCGAGGGCCCACATGCCGGCGAAGAAGGGCCCTAGGCTGGCCGGGCCGGAGGCACTGCCAACAAGCCCCAAAGAGATCTCAGCGATGCGCTGGGCATCGAGCTCTGTGAGCTGGCCGTCCTGATCGAGATCGCAGGTGAAGCGCTGCAGGCGGCTAAGAGAGATCAGATTAAGGGCGGCCCGCAGGCAGAGGCGGGCGTCGATCACGTTGATCTTTCCGTCTCCGTTGGCATCGCCTTTTTGGGGAGTGCAGGAATTGGGGGCTTTGGGCGTGCCATTGACGAAATTTCCCTTGGCATCCTTGCCATTGCGGATGTTGCCATCGTTGGTGCACCAGTTGGCGTCGCTGTCGGGGGCAAGGGGATCGATGCGCTCCATGGTGGCGCGAGTATTCTTATCACCTGCGGGCCAGCCTCCACCGTCCTCAGTAGTTGCATCCCCATCATCGTTAACTGTGTCTATGATCGCTGCGGTGGCATCTTTCAAGAGGAGCTCCTCGCCTCCGTCTTCTAAAGCGCCCCTATAAATGCAAGCGGCAGCAATGTCGCTTACCGTGGCATCATCAGTTCTTTCCAACAGCAAGAACCCTCTAGCGGGGATGATGAGATCGCGGCAGTCCTTCAAGTTGAAGGTAAAACTGGGTGTGCCATCCGCCGCCTCCAGCTTCCAGCCAGCGAGGTTGATGGGCTGATGGGTCGTGTTATAGAGTTCCATCCACTCATCGTTGGGATCGGCTTGGGTGCCCATCCAGGCGACCTCATTGATCACCACCGAGGGAGTCTGAGTCAAGGCAGCTGCCGATGTCATCGGCTGAATCAACAGGAAGACCATACCCACAAGAGCCACCATGGCCTTCACCTCCATAAACTCTTTTAATAATATAATATCGTTGCCCCTGAAGTCAAGAGGCGGGTTCGTTTGCTCCTCGCGCGCCAGAGGGCGTACAATGAGCCACGAGGTACGATCGGCATGAATCTAAAGCGAACCCCTCTCTATGAGCTCCACCGCAAGCTCGGAGCCAAGATGGTCGAATTCGGCGGCTGGGAGATGCCCCTACAGTACACGAGCATCCTCGCAGAGCACCGCGCCGTCAGAGAGAGCGCGGGGATCTTCGACGTCAGCCACATGGGCCAGATCGAGATCCGCGGAGCCCAAGCCCTAGATCTCGTGCAATATCTCGTCCCCAACGACGTGGCTAAGCTCCAGGTCGACCAGGCCCTCTATACGCAGCTCTGTAATGAGCAAGGTGGCACCCTCGATGATCTCTTAGTCTATCGCCTTCCGGATCGATACTTTCTCGTGGTGAACGCCTCCACTACCGAGAAGGATTTTCGCTGGATTAAGAGACAAGCGGAGCGGTTTCCCCAAGTCGAAGTTCAGAATGCCAGCAGCTCCTACAGTCAGCTGGCCATCCAAGGGCCTAAGGCTGAGGAGACCCTACAACGCCACGTGGAGCTGGAGCTCTCCCGCATCCCGTATTTCTATTCCGCGGAAACAGAGCTCTATAAAAGACCCGTGCTCATCTCGCGCACTGGCTACACCGGCGAGGACGGATTTGAGATCTATGGCTCTCCTGAAGTCATCGTCCAGCTGTGGAAGGACCTCATCAAAGCGGATGTGCCCCCCATTGGCCTAGGGGCTCGGGATACACTCAGATTCGAAGTGGGATACCCACTCTATGGCCACGAACTAGATGAGCAGACTACGCCTGTGGAAGCCGGGCTCGCTTGGACGGTGAAGGACAAGCCTGTGCCCTACATAGGCAAGGATGTGCTACTCAGACAGAAGCGGGGTGAGGGGGTTCGCAAGCGCCTGGTGGGTTTTCGCATGCGCGAGCCGGGCGTCCCACGCCCGGGATATCTGCTCCATCTCGCTGGGGAAGAAGCGGGCCATGTGACCAGCGGAATGAAATCTCCTACGCTGAGGGAATTTCTGGGCATGGGCTTTTTGAGGGTCGGTGAGTGCCCTCCCCTAGGCCAGGCGATCGCAGTGGAGATCCGCGGCCAGCGGAAGCCTGCTGAGATCATAAAACTCCCCTTCTATCGGGGATCGGTGCGCTCTCCGGCTTGAGTTGTCCTAGGCGCAGGGCTTGGCTTACAATCTCTTCTTAGGAACATAAAGACGCCAAGGAGGCACTATGCGGACACGAAAAGCCATGGCTATTCTGTTCTGGTTCTTTTTGGCGCTTAGCTGGACTACATCGGCTTCGGCACAACCACCGCCTCTTCCAGCGGCTCAGCTGGTGGCTAGCTTCGAAGATCTCCTCGGACGGCAAGCGATGCTGCTCCACAGCTTCGAGTCGCTTCTTGGGCCATTTAAGATCCCCCCGGTGGAGCTTCTTAAGGGCTATGAAGATCTGCTACACCGCCAGGTGAAGCTGCTCGAAAGCTATGAGGATCTCACGCAGCCATTCGCTTGCACTCCAGGCATGCCTCCGCATCTTCCCCTCGTGGCTAGCTTTGGAAAACTCCTCCACGGACAAGTCAAGCTGCTTGTGAGCTTCGAAGCCCTCATCCAGCGTCATCCCATGCTGCCCATTGGGCTTGCCGAGCGCTTTGCGGGTCTTTTGGAACATCAAGCAGGTCTTCTGCAGAGCTTGGAGGGGCTGCTACGCTGCCTCTCTGAAGTCCACTCCTTGTCCCCCAGAATGCTCTTCCCGTTGCTGGGTGGCTTTGAGGCGTTGCTGCGCGCTCAGGCTGGACTGCTGGGGAGCTTCGAGGAGCTGATCCGTTCCGGAAGAGCTCCTCAAATGGGCGTTCTGCCCATGCTGCCCATGGGGCCGGATTTGCCTTCTCCAGAGCAGCTTCGGGACTTTG
>JBBIOR010000003.1:8836-14515 GCA_037443265.1 Candidatus Fraserbacteria bacterium
CCCATGCTGCCCATGGGGCCGGATTTGCCTTCTCCAGAGCAGCTTCGGGACTTTGCCTTCGGCAGTCAGCGGCGAGAGCTCCTCCCGGACCTCATAGCCTGGATCGAGCGCTTCAAACAGGAAGCCCTGAGGATGCGCACTCATGGTCAGTTCCTGGAGGCCCAGAGGCGGGAGGCGCAGCTGGCGGAGCTGCGCCGCTTCTTGTTGGAGCTACAAGGCGAGATCTTGAACCGCAGCCTCGTGGTGATGCCGCAGGTGGGCAGATCAGGCCTGATTGCCGTGATGAATCAAGGCCCCTTTCAGATCCATATGGCCACGGTGCTCATCTATCGGGGATCACAAGTGGTCTTCCGCCAGAGCCTGCAGACTCTCGAGCCGGGCGCTTATCGCCTGCTGAGGGTGATCCTGCCGGAGCTGGCCACAACAGAAGTGCGGGTGGTGGCTACTGGCTTCGTGGAGTTCATTACAAAGCTCATGCGGGCCACCATGGATCTTTAGGCATGGAGCTCGATGATGTCCCCATCGCGGACCACGTGATCGCGCTCCACGCGCTGGCCGGGGAACTCCGCTGAGCCCCAGATCCGGGCATATTGAAGTTTATGTGCTAGCTCGTGGTGGATCGCCTTCGCGACTTCTAACACGGTGCTCCCCTTAGGCAGCACATATGGGGCTTCTTTCGAGGGGGGCCGGCCGGGCTTCTTTGTATAGATACGCACGATCTCCAAGATCTGAAAGAGAGCGCGGCCCAGCTCCTCGAGCCCTTGACGATGGTGTGCCGAAACGGCCACGAGCCCATACTCTTCACCATAGAGCTCTTGCAGCCTCTGGAAGGCCTCTAGCCCGGAGGGAGCGTCCAGTTTTGTGCCTATGAGAAGGGCTCTCTTCCTCAGCCCAGGGCCGGAAGAGTCGCTCGATGGCCAGCCCTGCGTACCCACAAGATGAATGCGTGTTTTTGCTAGGATCTCCAGCGCCTCTATGACGTCCGAAGCGGGGTCGGGCTGGCTGAGATCCGTCGTGAGAGCCACCGCATCCGCCTGGCGGATGAGAGTGAAGACCCAGGGCTCCGTGAACTGCGAAAGCGGCGGAAGATCAATCAGCTGAATTTGAACATCTTCAAACGGCATCATGCCCACGGTCGGGCGGAAGGTCGAGAACGGATAGTCGGCAATCTCGGGCTGGGCGTTGGTGACCGTAGCCAGCAGGGTCGATTTGCCGCTGTTAGGAAGTCCGGCGAGGGCAATCTGACCCGCGCCCTCTTTGTCGATGTGCTCCCAGGTCTGGGCCCGAGTGGCTTTGGGTTTCTTCTGGGCCTCTTGCTGGAGCTTGCTCAGGCGCTTTTTGAGATCCACCCGCAGCCGCTCGGTCCCCTTGTGCTTGGGAACGAGCCTCAGCATGTCATTGAGGGCCTGGATCTTCTCCTCCACGGTCGAGGCCCGTCGGTAGCGTTGCTCCGCTTCGAGATACTCCGGTGTGAGATTCGCAGGCATAGGGTCTTTTTATCATAGCTCCTCTGAAAACCGAGATCAACCGCATTGGGTGTGAGGCGCTTATCTCTGTATAATAGAGAACTCGAGAGGATGGACATGGGTGAGATCGAGCTTAGAAAGATTAGCGAGCACATCTGGGAGATCCCCCAGGAGGGGGGGATGTGGGTGCCTGCGCGTGTCTTTGCGAGCGAACAGCTCCTGGAGAAGATCAAACAAGACGCCACCCTTCAACAGCTCAAGAACGCGGCCCATCTTCCAGGCATTCACAAGTACGCCATCGCCCTGCCCGACGCCCACCAGGGCTACGGCTTCCCGGTGGGCGGAGTGGCCGCCCTCGATGCGGAGGAGGGCGTCATCTCGCCCGGGGCCATCGGATATGATATCAACTGTGGTGTTAGAATATGTAAGACAAACTTGGAATATAATGACTTCAAAGGCAGAGAGCAGCAGCTCGTCGATGTGCTCTTCGCTCAAATTCCAACGGGCATCGGCAAGGGGAGCCTCGTGGGCAGACTCTCGGAGCGGGAGTTGGATGAGGTGGCCCGTCTAGGCGTGAAGTGGGCCGTCCAGAAAGGCTATGGTGTGGAAGAAGATCTGGCCCATTGTGAAGATGAGGGCTTCCGGCCCGGGGCCGATCCCTCGTGTGTCTCGGCCGAGGCCAAAGCGCGCGGCCGAGAACAGCTAGGCTCTTTGGGCTCCGGCAATCATTTTTTGGAAGTCCAGAGGGTCTCTGAGATCTTCCATGAGGAGATCGCCCAAAGATACGGGCTCTTTAAAGATCAGATCGTCCTCATGATTCATTGTGGGTCGCGCGGCTATGGGCACCAGATCTGCACAGATTATCTAAGAAGAGTAGGGCAGGAGCATCGGGCTTTCATCGAGAGCTTGCCGGATCGTGAGCTAGCCTGCGCTCCGGCCAGAAGCGCCGCGGCCCAAGATTATTATAAGGCCATGAACTGCGCGATCAACTACGCCTGGTGCAATCGGCAGCTCATCATGCACCGCGCGCGGGAGTGCTTTGAAAAAATCTTCCGCACGAGCTGGCGGGAGCTTGGGATGCATCTCTTCTACGACGTGGCACACAACATCGGCAAAAAAGAGGTGCACAAGATCAACGGAGGGGAGCGCGAGGTCTACGTGCATCGCAAGGGGGCAACGCGGGCGTTTCCTGCGGGGCGGCCGGAACTACCCAGGGTCTATCAGGACGTAGGCCAGCCGGTGATCATCCCTGGCTCGATGGGCACAGGATCTTATGTGCTATGCGGCACGCAGACGGCGCTCGATCTCACCTTCGGCAGCACGGCCCACGGAGCGGGAAGAGTGCTTTCGCGGACGAAGGCCACGAAGCAATGGCGGGCGGACGAGATCGTGCGTCAGCTCAAAGAGCGCGGGATCTATGTGCGCGGCCAGAGCAAGGCGACCATCGCTGAGGAGGCCCCCGGAGCCTACAAAGACCTCGACGAAGTCGTGAGGGTCTCGCATGAAGTGGGCATCGGCATAAGAGTCGCCAAGATGGTCCCCGTCTGCAACATCAAGGGTTGACAGCCCACAGGAGAGGACCCATGGGTGAAATATAAGAGCTCAACTGCCATCATGGAGGAGCGGGTGCGTGAGTGGCTCCTCTGGCTGGGAGAAGACCCCAAGCGCGAGGGCCTGCGCGAGACCCCTGGACGTGTCGTGGAGCTCTATGAGGAACTCACGCAGGGCTATCGCGTCAATTTGCAAGAGATTGTGGGAGATGCGATCTTCACGGTCGATTATGACTCGATGGTCGTCCTTAAGGACAT
The DNA here is from genome assembly GCA_037443265.1 of Candidatus Fraserbacteria bacterium. Lineage (GTDB taxonomy): Bacteria > Bipolaricaulota > Bipolaricaulia > RBG-16-55-9 > RBG-16-55-9 > JBBIOR01. The sequence continues at coordinate 12,111 of JBBIOR010000003.1, forward strand.
TGAGTTCTACAGCTTGTGCGAGCACCACCTCGTCCCGTTCTTCGGCCATGTGCATGTGGGCTACATCCCCAAGGGTCGAGTGATGGGGGCGAGCAAGATCCCGCGTGTGGTGGACGCATTCGCCAAGAGATTGCAGCTCCAGGAGCGCATGACGGAGGAGATCGCCCGCTTCTTGGAAGGGGCGATCCAGCCCCTGGGTCTAGGCGTGGTCGTCGAGGGGATGCATCTTTGCCTGGCCATGCGCGGGGTGGAGAAGCGGGAGGCATGGATGGTCACCAGCGCCATGAAGGGATCGTTCCGGAAAGACGCCAAGACGCGGTCAGAATTTTTGCAGTTCATCGCTCCGCGCTTGGAGCGATGACCTGCTCGGCCCGTTCCGTGGGCGAGGGCTAGCGACTCGTCCACGAGCAGGGGGAGGGAAACCAACGGCGTTGGTCATCCGGACCCGAAGGAGGCAGACGCAAAGCCATTGGAGGGCTGCCGCTTGGGCCGAGCAGGTCATCTATGACGTCTTCCATTTTTATAATCGCGCAATGATTATATCATAGGATATTCTGTCTTGTCAAGGGGTGGAGTCAGTGTTCATATCCGCGATCTTCCAGCTTGCAAACTCTTCCGTTCTCTTCGATCCAGACGCCCTTTGGAACGACCTCCCCAATGATCGTGAACCGAGTGGCCCTCGTGGCCTCTTTGAGGCGTGGCGGCGGGATCGTGAAGAGTAGCTCGAAGTCCTCGCCGGTGTAGAGCGCTATCTCCCGGAGTTCTTGCGGGCTTTGGGCGAGTTCATTCGCTTCAGGGCGAAGGGGTAGATCGCGATAGCGTACGCGAAAGCCCACATGGCTCGCCTCAGCCAGCTGATACAATGAGCGCGCCAGCCCATCGCTGATGTCCATCATGCTCGTGGCATAGGGAGCCAAGGCGAACCCTTCCGCCACCCGGGGGACGAACTCAAATAGCTCGTTGGCTCGCTTAAGCTCTCCCCGCTCGAAGAGCTTCAAGGCCACGGCTGTTGCTCCCAGTCCTCCGGTGATACCCACGAGATCTCCGGGCCGAGCGCCACTACGCCTGACGGGCCGGCGCGCCTCTCCCAGAGCGGAACTCACGAGCGTCAGCTCCGCATGGCGCGAGAGATCCCCGCCCACATAGGGGGCCTGCACACTCTGGCAGCAGTCGAGCGCACCTTGCAACAATCCCTCCAGAAAACGGCGCTCAAACTCTGGAGCCCCCAAGGCCAAGACGACGCCCAGGGGCTTGGCCCCCATCGCGGCGATGTCGCTGAGCGTCACAGCCACAGCCCGCCACCCGATCGCATGAGCGGTAGCGCCCTCGGGCAGATCCGCTCCTCTCCAGAGCATGTCCGTGGTCAGTACCAGCTGAGTCTTCCCTAAAGGGATGACAGCGCCATCATCCCCCACAGTGGGGAGTTTTTTGGCTAAAAATCTCAGAACTTGACGCTCTTTCATCGCCACTATCCTAGCAGACTCCCCTCCCTTAGGGAAAGACTAGAGGACCCGGGGGGACTTGACAGGGCCCTATAGCGTGTGCTAACATTACGCCCGTATCCGAACCCGATAAAGGCAAACCCAGCGAAAGCTGGGAGCGCAAAGCCACAGGCCTAAAGGAAGGTTCCTATGGCAGCTGGGCTGCCGAAGGTGAGGGGCATTGTACATCGTCTGTAGATGGGCTAGGGTGTGTTATCCACGACGCACGGGCAGGGTCTTCTTCTCCCAACCTCCTTGCAGGCAGGAAACGCTTGGCCAGCTTGGGCGCTCTTTGGGTCTTCGGTCCTCCGAGCTCCCAGAGTTTTTCCCACGGGCCCACCTCCTTACATTCTCCGTGGGTTTTTTGCTCAGGAGTCGGGGGGCTGCCCACTGGTCAAGCGCTCTTTCCTGCTTAAGGGGAGAGGGGAAAAGAGTGGAGGGACAAGCCGCAGGCCATGCTTGGGGTCTTATAAGATGCCTCTCGGAGGGCGCTCTTAGTGTGGCCTGCGGTCCTCTCTCTTAGCCTGCGCGCGCCAGCAGGGCCCGGCTGAGAGACGAACGGGACGGAGCGGAGGTGACGAGGCGAGGTCTAAAAAGGGGGCTGGGTATGCCTGAAGGAGGTTGGCCATGGCTAGGTGGCTAGTGGGATCGTCTGCGTGGTTCATCTTTCTGTCTATGCTGGCCTCAATCGGACCCTGGGCTTTGGTTTCCGGCCAAGTCCCATCCACAATCCCAAGCGTTGTGGTGCGCCAAAACGGTCTCTCTTGGGAGGTCCGTCCCCTGGTGGGAAAAGAGTCTCCTTGGAATTTCTATGCCTACAGAGAATTTCGCAGCCACAACCCTCTCGTTCAAACCAATGGGAGCTTGATCTTTCTCTACTACTATGAAGCAGATCCAGCGGCCGGAGGGGGACTCTATCTCGTC
>JBBIOR010000003.1:14615-16501 GCA_037443265.1 Candidatus Fraserbacteria bacterium
CCCTGCCGTAGAGCAGTGCGCTACTTGCGCTCGGCGCACGTGAGCGTAGAGATAGTGACGACTGGATCTAGACCCTTTGTGCTGACTTCTCCCACAATCGTGTAGGGCATGGGCTTCGGGCAGCGAACGCGATAGCTGAAGGTCTTAGTGGTGCCGGCGGAGGGCTCGAGGATCACGCCCTTGAGGGTATCCTCTTGAGCGATCGTGAAGCCTGACCCGGCGTCTACTAGAGTGAGGCCGGGGAAGAGTTCTTTCACCAAGACGGCCGGCAAGGTCCGCTCGACCCGGATGGTAAGCCGCACGGTGAACGTCTCGCCTACGAAGACCTGGGCGGGCACCTCGCGCCAGACCTGGAGCACGGCCTTCCCCGGCAGAGGGGGTGGGACCTTCGTATGCAGACAAGCGCTGATAAGAGCCATCGCCATCGAGCACAAGAGGACAAGCAGGACATATCTGAATTTCATAGCAAAGACGCAGACTCCTTTCTCGTGGCCCGCCTTCGGCCACTAAAATAGCAGAGTCTGGGCAGGATCTCAATCTCATGATATGGCCCATTCGACCGCCTCACGCGCGGCGCGGAGATTGGCCTCGGGTGTAGTGGTGAGGGTAACGCAGCCTGCGCCGATGATCACGCGCACCCCGCCCGTCTGCTCCAGGGCATCCCGCACTTGGGCCTGAACGTCTTCAGGCGTGCCGGTTAGCAGTGTATTTGACCGATGGAGTCCGCCGAGCACGGCTCCTCTGCGGAAGAGCCGCTGGCCTTCTGCCAGCGATGGTCTGGTCTCCCGATCGTGCCAGTTGACGACCTGCACGGGATAGAGGCTCACGAGCCCGAACATCGGGCTCGTGCCGTGCAGATGTAGCAGCAAGAGCTTGGCCCGACCGCGCACGCACTCTAGAATGGGAATATCGAACTCCACGCCGAACTCGCGATATTCCTCGTTGCTTAAGAGATCATGGCTGGCTAGCTGGGTGGCGAAGAAGATCCCATCGGCGCCGCGCTCCAGGCACGCGATCGCGAAGCGCGCAGTCGTTTCAGTTATGGTGCGCAGGCCAGCCTTCAGATCATCAGGATACTTCCGCAGATGCTCAAACACGAGCTCTCCCGAGAGCTGTTGGGCGCTCGTGAGCGGACTGAAGATCGTCTGCAAGACGTGGACATCCTCGCCCACGCCCTGGCGAATGAGCTCAAGAGCGCGAAGCTCGCGCCCGAAGACGCCTGCTGTTACCTCAAGAGCCGTTAAATGATGCCAGTCCTGGGGGCGTTGCACAGGGCGGAAGAGATACGCGCGGGTGCCCTCCGCGTTGTGGGCGGGCCGAAGCTTCGCGCCCCAGGCCTCGGCAGGGTAGCCGGAGGCGGGAGTCACTTTCACAAGATCGAAATTGAATCTCTTCTGGAACTCGATGGTGGCTTGAGCGAGGCCCTCGGCGGTCTGGTCTTTCATCGGAAAATGTCGCCAGAGGGCGATGGGGACACGATCGGGCTGCTCGCCTCGAATGGCTGCTTCCATGCGCTCGCGATGGGTCATGTGCTATCATCTCTAGTCTAATCAGACAAGGAGGTCCGGATGCAACTTCCCAAAATCTACCAAGAGATCGACCGTCGCAAGAGCGCTCATCTGAAGGATCTCAAAAAGCTGCTTCAGCAGCCGAGCGTCAGCCCCCAAAATATCGGCGTAGAAAGATGCGCTCAACTTGTCGCTCAGTTTCTTAGGCGCCTGGGGTGTCAGAGCGTTCAGGTCGTGCCCACCCCAGGCCATCCCGTGGTCTACGGCCAATACCATGCAGGAGCGCCTAAGACGCTCATGGCCTATCTCATGTACGACACGCAGCCTTTTGATGAGCCCGGCTGGACACACGATCCCATGGGTGCAGAGCTTGTCCCT
>JBBIOR010000003.1:16601-94018 GCA_037443265.1 Candidatus Fraserbacteria bacterium
GCCTTTTGATGAGCCCGGCTGGACACACGATCCCATGGGTGCAGAGCTTGTCCCTATGAAGCTGCCGTCGGGCCAAGTGACGGCGCTCGTCAACCGCGGCGCCGTCAACAGCAAAGGCCCGTTGATGGCCTTCTTGCACGCCATCGAAGCGATGCGCGCCGTCGAGGGCGAGCTGCCCTCATGACGGACGAGACGGGAAATCACATCACGATCGAGGGCTTTTATGATGATGTCTCAGAGCCTTCGCTCGAGGAGAAGGCACTCATCGAAAAACTCGTTGAGACGTTCGATGCTCGCCCCATCAAAGAGGTGAATAGAGTCTCGCGCTTCAGCGTGGACGAGAGTGATAAAGAAAAGCTGCTTCGGACGTATCTCTATGGGACGACGCTCAACATCGATGGGATCTGGGGTGGTTACACGGGGCCTGGCTCGAAGACCGTTTTGCCTCATAAAGTGACTGTAAAGATGGACATACGCTTGGTTCCGCATCAGAAGCCGGAGAAGATGCTCAAGCTGGTGCGGGCTCATCTCGATGGGCACGGCTATCGAGATATTCAAATTCGGGCGATGGATGCCTACGGCTGGGCTCAGACGGATTTCAAAGCTCCTGTTGTCCAGTCTGTGATTCGAGCCTGTCGGGATCTCGGGCATGAGCCTGAGATTTGGCCCAGAATCGGCGGCAGCGCGCCGTTCTATCTCTTCACGGAAGTGCTGAAGATCCCCTTCACGATGGGGGTCTTGGGGCATGGCGGCCGGGCTCATAGCCCCGACGAGTACATCGTCTGGGAAGGCAACGGCAAAGTGGAAGGCTACGACGGAGCCGTCAAGTCCATCGTGGCGTTTTTGCATCATTGGGACAGGCAGCTTTAGGACTCCTTCGCTTCGACAGGCTGAGGGGCCACGCGGAGGATGAGCCTTTCGCCTTCTACGTCAACCTGCACAGAATCGCCCTCGGCCAGCTCGCCGCCCACGATGCGATTCGCCAGCTCGTTCTCCAGCTCTTCACGAATGACACGCACCAGTGGCCGAGCACCGTATAACGGGTCATAGCCCTTCTCGGCCAATAGTTCTTTCGCCTCGTCGGAGACCACCAGCTCGATGTCCTGCTCCTCAAGCCGCCTGTGCAACTCCGCCAGCTTGAGATCGACGATCTGGCGAATGTGCTCTTGGGCCAGAGGCCGGAAGACGATGATCCCATCGAGTCTGTTGATGAACTCCGGTCGGAAGAACCTCCGCACTTCGTCGAGCACCTGGGCGCGCACCTGTTCAAAGGGCAGGGCTTTCTTGGCGGGACGCTGCTCGGCTTCCCCGTTGGCTGCGAACCCGATCCTATGATCGTGGCCGAAGTGTTCGCTGCCCAAATTGCTCGTCATCAGAATGAGCGTGTTCTTAAAATCCACGGTGCGGCCCTGACCGTCCGTCAGCCGGCCTTCATCGAGCACCTGCAGGAGCGTGTTGAACACCTCACGATGAGCCTTCTCGATCTCATCGAAGAGAATGACGCGATAGGGTCTTCGACGCACGGCCTCCGTGAGCTGGCCGCCTTCCTCATAGCCCACGTAGCCTGGCGGGGCTCCAATCAGCCGGGCGACAGAGTGCTTCTCCATGTACTCGCTCATATCGATTCTCAAGAGGGCATTCTCGTCGTTGAAGAGCACCCAGGCTAGCGCCTTGGAGAGCTCGGTCTTACCCACGCCCGTGGGCCCCAAGAACAAGAAGCTCCCGATGGGGCGCTTGGGGTCTTTGAGCCCCGCGCGCGCGCGCCGCACAGCAGCAGATATGGCCCGCACCGCCTCCTCTTGATCGACGACGCGCTGGTGCAGTTCCTCTTCCAGATGGGCGAGTTTTCGGCGCTCTTCCACAAACATTCTCTCGACAGGGATGCCCGTCCAGAGCGAGACGACTTCCGCAATGTCTTCGGCCGTGACTTCCGTTCTCCGGCGCTTCTCCTCCCACTCCTTCTTTAGGCGCTCCCGTTCCGCTCGCAGCTGTTCGAGTTTCTCGTCCAGGCGAGTCCTTTCCCGTTGGGGGACCCCCTCCCGCTCTTCCTCTAGGGCGCGGATGCGGACATTAAGCTCTTCCAGCTGGGGCGCAAACGTCTTGTCGATCCGGATCTTCGAGGCCGCCTCGTCCATCAAATCTACGGCCTTATCGGGCAGGAAGCGATCTGTGATGTAGCGCTGCGCAAGAAGAGCGGCCGCTCTTAGGGCCTCGTCCGTGATCTTGAGCTGATGGTGCTGCTCAAATTTGGGCCGCAGCCCCTTTAAGATCTCCAGCGTCTCCTCCAGGGAGGGTTCTTCGATGAGGACTTTCTGGAAGCGGCGCTCCAGGGCCGGGTCCGTCTCGATGTACTCGCGATACTCGTCGAGCGTGGTGGCTCCTATGACTTGAAAAGTCCCGCGGGCCAGCGCGGGCTTTAAGATATTCGAAGCGTCGATGGCTCCCTCGGCTCCGCCTGCTCCTACGATCGTGTGGATCTCATCGATGAAGACGATGAAGCGCCCCTTGGCCGCTTCGATCTCGTTCATGGCTGCCTTCAAGCGCTCTTCGAACTCGCCTCTGAACTTCGAGCCCGCCACCATCGCGGCCAGATCCAACTGGATGATCTCTTTCTCCTTAAGGGTCTCGGGCACGTCTCCTTTGACGATCCGCTGGGCTAGGCCCTCGACGATGGCCGTCTTGCCCACACCGGGATCTCCGATGAGCACCGGGTTGTTCTTCTTCCGTCGAGAGAGAATCTGTGCCACACGTCGGATCTCCCGGCCTCGGCCTATGACGGGGTCGAGCTTGCCGGTGCGGGCCAGCTGCGTGAGATTGACGCTGTAGCGTTCTAGAATCTGGTAGCGGCTCTCGGCCTCACGATCTGTCACCCGCTGGGCGCCTCTGACTTTCTGGAGCGCGGCATAGATGGCCTCGGGGGTGAGCCCGTACTTGTCGAGCACGCGGCGAAGCTGGGCGTTCGTGTCGCGGCTGATGGCAATCAGAAGATGCTCCACGCCGATGAACTCGTCTCTCAAGCGCTCGGCTTCCATCTCCGCCGACTTGACTAAGCTATCGAGCCTGGGGGTGAGATAGATCTGTTGCCCCACGGTGGTCGAGATCTGCGGCTTTCGCTCCAGCAGGATTTGAAGGTCTTTGAGCAAGCCGGGCAGAGGAAGGCCAATCTCTTGGAGGAGCTCGCGGCCCACGCCCTCCTTCTCAGCGAGGGCATAAAAAAGATGCTCCACATCGAGCTGATTGTGCTTGAATCTCTCAAGCAATTCCGCCGCATCGCGGAAGAGCTCTTGAGCCTTCTCCGTCATCTTATCGAAGCGAATCATCTTCTATTTCTATTCTAGTCTAGTTCTAGCCCCTCGTTAGCAGTCTCATCTTGAGATTGCTAATCGGGATTATAGAGGCTGTTGGCCCTCCTGTCAAGGCTTCGGGCTTAGGGGGCCAGCGCGTAGCGGGCCCCGAGGCTCAGCTGGAAGACGAGCGTAGGAGCGCTCCCGCTCATGAGCAGCGCACCGCTGCCCTCCAAGATGAGGGTGATGGGAAGCTGCGGCGAAGGGTACTCCACGCCGGCTAGGCCCACCAAGCCGGGGATCACCTCGCCTACGGCATACAGAAAGAGCGCGCCTCCTCCCACAAAGGGCCTCCCTGTTAGACCGTTGAGCTCTACGCTGCCTGGGTAGAGCTTGGCCGCCAGCCTCCCCTCAAAATCCACCAGAGGCGCACTGAAGCCGGGAATGGCCGCCGCCGCCTCCAATCGCAGTTGATCCATCACGCCCACGGACGCCAAGCCAGCTAAGGGAACTTTCACGCCTATCTCAAGAGGGATGGCCGTGGCTGGATCTGAAAACCCCATCAGCAGTCCCATCCCAAGACCGGCCACGATGAATAGAGCGGCACACGCTTGCACTCTCATGCAGAATCCTCCTTGGCCTCTCGCGCATCACCCGCGCGATTATAATATTATGAGAAGAGCGAAGGCAAAACGGAGATCAGCCGACTTGGGCGAGCAGTTCCTCCGGCACGTCGAAGTTGGCGAAGACTTCCTGGACGTCCTCTTGATCGTCCAGGCGCTCAATGAATTTTATGATTTTCTCAGCCTCATGGCCCGAGAGCGACACCGTCATCTTGGGCACGAGGGTGACTTGAGCGCGCTCGATCGTGATCCCGCTCTCCTCCAGGCCGCGCTTGACAGCGGAGAGCTTAGCGGGCGCACAGTAAATTTGAATCTCCTCTGGGCTCTCCTCCATGTCTTCGGCGCCCAAGTCGATGGCCTTCATCAGCAACTGCTCGCTCTCTTGGCCGGCAGCGGGCTTTACCGTGATCACTCCGCGCCGGTCGAAGAGCCAGGCCACCGAGCCTTGGAGGCTGCCTCCAAACTCCTCAAACGTCTTGCGGATCTGGGAGACGGCTCGGTTCTTGTTGTCCGTGACCACGCGGACCATGACCGCCACGCCATAGGGCCCATAGCCCTCATAGATGATCTCTTCATACTGCATGCCGGGCAGTTCGCCGGTGGCGCGCTTGATCGCCCGCTCTATGTTCTCCTTGGGCATATTCGCCGCGCGGGCCCTCTCAATCACGTCGGCCAAAGTCGCGTTCTTTGCCGGATCAGGACCATTCCGGGCCGCAATGGTGATCTCCTTGGAGAGCTTCGAAAAGAGCTTCCCCTTGAGAGCGTCCTGTCTCTCCTTGCGATATTTGATATTGGCCCATTTCGAATGGCCTGCCATTTTGATCTCCTCCTCGAAGAGTTTAAAATATCCCGCTTACGGGTGCAAGCCCAGAAGGGGGGGGAATCGATGCGCTCTTTCCAGGAGCAGTATACGGAGCCTGAGATCGTCCGCTTGGCGGAAGGGCTTCAGAAGAAGCCCCTAGAAGAGGCCCTCCAGATACTCGAGGGGTTGCCGGCTGAGGTGGCCGGGGAAGTCTTGCGGCACATGACGCCGGAGATCTCCTCTGAGCTACTGGCTCGTCTCGAGCGCCGGGAGGCCGTGGAGATTCTCGAAGAGATGGCTCCCGACTCCGCCGTGGACATCATGGAAGAGCTCCCCCAAGCGGAGCGGGAGGAGCTCCTGCGTGAGATGGAGCCTCCCGAAGCGAAGATTCTCGAGGAGCTGATCTCCTATCCGCCTGATACCGCTGGCGGCCTCATGTCTCCCCAAGTCGTGGCCCTCGTCCAAGATCTCACCGTGGAGGAGGCCATCGCCGTGCTGCGGCGGGCTGCCAGCGAGGCCGAGACGATCTACTACGCCTACGTCGTCGATCGCGAGCGAAGGCTCTTGGGTGTGCTCTCCATGCGCGATCTCATCATGAGCCACCCTAAAAAAACGATCGCAGAGATCATGCATCGCCAGGTCGTGGCCGTCACTGCCGACACCGATGCGGAAGAGGTCGCCAGCCTCTTCGATCGATATAACTTCCTGGCGCTGCCCGTGATCGATCGGGCGAATCACCTGTTGGGCATCGTCACCGTCGACGATGTCCTTGACGTGATCCGCCAGGAGACGACCGAGGACATGCACCGGCTGGTGGGCCTACCTAAGGAGGAGAGCGTGCTCAGCCCGCTGAGGGCGGCTCTAAAGCGCCGTATCCCCTGGCTGTTGGTCAATCTCATCACGGCGTTCCTCACGGCGCTGGTGGTGGCCCCGTTTGCGGAGACGATCAGCGCCGTGGCCATTCTGGCCGCCTTCATGCCCGTGATCGCCGGCCACGGCGGGAACACCGGCACTCAAGTGACGACTCTGGTGGTGCGCGGCCTGGCTGTGGGCGAGGTCGCGCTGGGAGATCTATGGCGGATCGTGCGCAAAGAGCTTGCTTTCGGGCTCATTCACGGGGTGCTGGCCGGAGTCTTTACGGCCGCTTTGGCTCTTTTGCTCACGCAGAATCCGTGGCTGGCCTTGATCGTGTTTGTGGCCATGGTGGGCAACGTGCTCATTGCCGGCATCATGGGTAGCTTGATACCTTTGGCGTTAAAGCGGCTGGGGCAGGACCCGGCGCTGGCCAGCGCCATCTGGCTGACGACGTTTACGGACATCTGCGGCTTCTTGTTGCTCCTGGGCTTGGGGACTCTCCTCCTCGGCCGCATGATCCCATGAGAATCAAAGGGGGGAAGTATGCTCAAGAACGATCGTTGGATTCGGGAGATGGCCCTCAAACACAAGATGATCGAGCCTTTTGTCGAGAGGCAGATCAGCCAGGGGGTGATCTCTTATGGGCTCTCCAGCTATGGCTACGACATCCGCGTGGCCGATGAGTTTAAGATCTTCAGCAGCGTCAACACCCGCTTGATCGCCGAGGGCAAGCCCATCGTTGTAGATCCTAAGAACTTCGATCCCGGCTCCTTCGTCGATCACAAAGGGGAGTTTTGCATCATCCCGCCCAGTTCCTTCGCCCTGGGCCGCTCCGTGGAATATTTCAGAATTCCGCGCAACGTGCTGGCACTGTGTCTGGGCAAGAGCACATACGCGCGTTGCGGCATCATCGTGAACATAACTCCCGCAGAGCCGGAGTGGGAGGGGCAGCTTGTCATCGAGATCTCTAACACTTCCCCCTTGCCCGCCAAGCTCTATGCCAATGAAGGCATCGCGCAGATGATCTTCCTTGAGGCTCCGGAAGAGTGTGAGGTCTCCTACGCCGACAAGAAGGGCAAATATCAGAGGCAGATCGGGATCGTCACTTCCAAAGTGAGCTAGCGCTCCGCTTGGCGGCCTTCCGATTGCTGAGTATAATGGATGAACTACTCGCAGGGGGGAAAGGCGAGCTCAAATGTACGACATCGTTACCACGTTGATCTTTTTGGCGCTGATGGTGGCCATCTTCTATTTTCTACTCATTCGGCCCGAACGCAAGAGGCGCCAGCAGCACAAGGAACTCATCGAGAGCTTAAAACGGGGAGATAAAGTGATCACCATGGGCGGCATCTGTGGGGTGATTAAAAAAGTTGACAGAGATCGAGTCTGGCTGGAGGTTGAAGACAACGTGACCCTCAAACTCGTCAAGGACAGCGTCATCGAAAGGGAGCAGGCATGAGCCAAGAAGTCATGCGCTGGGTGCGCGTGGGCCTGATCGCGCTGGCGCTCGTCGGGTCTTTGATCGTGCTCTATTTTGAAAAGCCCATCCTGGGGTTGGATCTGCGGGGTGGGGTGATGCTCCTGCTCCAGGCGGATCCGGCGGAGCTGAACAAGCTTCCTGCCGCGGAGCAGGCCCGAGCGGTCACTCAAGCGGTGGATACGATCCGATTTCGTGTGAACGCGACTGGCTTGGCTGAAACCGCCGTGACGCAGGCAGGGCCGGATCGCATCTGGGTGGAGATCCCTTGTCCGCCACTCCCTCCCTGCAGCCAGGCGGAGCAGGTTCGAGATCTGATCGAGCGGCGGGGGTTCTTGGAGTTGAAGAGAGTGATTCAGGCCGGGACCAGCCCCGATGAGGAGCTCTCCCCCAATCTCGACCAGGAAGTCGTGCGCGACCGGACGGGCATCCCGTATCTGGTGCCGGAGATCCCGCTTCTTACAGGCAACGCGATTGAAAGCGCTCGTGCCGCGCCGGCCCCCCTCGGAACCCCAGGGCCCTATGTGGTCGTCCTCACGTTCACAGACAAAGGAGCTCAAGACTTCGCCCGGATGCTCACCGATGGGACCCTCAAGGGAGGAGATCGACTGGCGATCATCCTCGATGATCGGGTGGAGAGCGCACCGACGATCACCGGGCCGGAGGAGCCCAATAGCATCATCACGGCTGCCCGTCAGGGGTGGCGGAACATCAAAGATGGCACCCAGATCACGGGCCTGCCCAGCCTGCCAGAAGCCTCCGATTTGGCCATTGTGTTGCGCTCGGGCAATTTGCCCGTCCCCGTCCGGACGATCTTTCAGGACGAGATCGGGCCCTCGCTGGGGGCGGATTCCATCCGTCAGGGGCTTACAGCCACCGTGCTGGCCGGCATCCTCGTGCTGCTTTTTATGCTCTTCTACTACCGCCTAGCGGGCCTCATCGCAGATCTCACGATCTTGCTCAATCTCTTGATGCTGGTGGCCGCGATGATGCTCCTCGACGCCACCTGGACGCTCCCCGGCATTGCGGGGCTTATTCTCACCATGGGCATGGGCCTAGACTCGAACGTCTTGATCTTCGAGCGCGTCCGAGAGGAACTACGCTCTGGAAAGACGGTGAGAGCGGCGATCGACTTCGGCTACGAGCGGGCGCTGCTCACCATTGTCGACTCGCACGTGACTACGCTCATTACGGCTCTCATTCTCTTCACGTTTGGGACCGGCCCGATCAAGGGCTTTGCCACTACGCTCAGCGTAGGTCTCATCATCAATCTCTTTACGGCCCTGGTGGGCACGCGCACGGCCTTTGAGCTCATCAAGGAGCGCGAGCCGAGGAGGCTCAGCATATGAAAAGATCTCCAGAGAAGGCCGCGAGCGATCACCAACCCCCTCGCTTTATCAGTCTGTTAAGGGACACGAAGATCGACTTCATGGGCAAGCGCTTCTTGGCTTTTGCCATCTCAGGCGTACTCGTGCTTTTGGGGCTTTTTGCGGCCTATCAAGTCTTCGTTAGCGGAGGGGCCAATCTGGGCATCGAGTTCACCGGGGGCACAGCGGTCACCCTCGAGTTTAAAGAACGTATCCCCTTGGAGGAGGCGCGGGCACTCCTCATCCAAAACGGCTTTGCCAACCCCCAGATCACAGACTCCCGCGAAGCCGGAAAGTTCCGGCTCATCATCCGCGTCAAAGAGGCCACCGTCGAAGGGGAGGCCGTCCTTCTCAGCGATCGGATCAAGCAGCTCTTCCAAGAGGGTTTCCCCAACAACGCGCCCCTGGCCGAAGGCTCCAGCAGTACCTCCATCGGACCGGCCATCGGGGAAGAACTACGCCAGAAGGCCATCTGGGCCATTCTTTACGCCTTGATCGGCATCGTCGTCTATATTTGGGTTCGCTTCGATTTCAAGTTCGGGATCGCAGCGACGATCGCCACGTTTCATGATGTGCTGGCCGTGTTGGGGCTCGTCTGGCTGAAGAACTTCCTCTGGCCGACGGAGATTACGCTGCTCATCATGACGGCTATCCTCACCATCGCGGGCTATTCGCTGACGGACACGGTCGTGGTCTTCGATCGGATCCGCGAGAATCTCAAAAAGCGCCAGCGGGCACCTCTGGAGCAGCTCCTCAATGACTCGATCAATCAAGTGCTGAGCCGGACGATCATCACGTCGCTGACGACTCTTCTGGTCGTGGTGGCGATCTTCGTCTTGGGGGGGGAAGTACTGCGCGACTTCGCCTTTGCCCTGATGATCGGGATTCTCACGGGAACCTACTCGTCTATTTTTGTGGCCAGCCCGCTCTTGCTCCTCTGGCGCGGCCGGCGGTGGGGGGGCAAGCTCCTCGGCCAGGCCGAAGCCATCAGGAAGCCTGCCAAGACTCGCTCCTAGAGAAGACCCACTTCAAGGCCAAGGCCCAGACGGCCTCCTCCGGATGGCGTGCTCCGCGCTTAATCTGAAGATCCTCCTGGTGCAGACGCTGGAGGAAGGCCCTGAGCTCTTGAGGGGTGAGGCGCTGGGCCGTCTTGATCCGCTTGGCCACCAGCCAGGGGTAGTCCCCGGTACGCTGGGCGATCTCGTGGGCCGAGAGGCCCTCCGCCATAAGAGAGCGCACTCGCAAGAGCGCTCGCACCTGCGAGGCCAAAAGGAAGAAGACCTTATTGGGCTCTGCCCCACGCTCCCATAGCGCCCTCAAGAGGCTAAGGGCCTCCAGGCGGCGCTCGATGAGGGCATCCAAGCACCTGAAGACGTCCCCTCCTCGATCGTGGAAGAGTATTCCATCCAGATCCGCGGGTGAGACCTCACCACGCCCCAAGTAAAGAGACAGCTTTTCCACTTCGCTCTCCAGGCGAAAGAGATCCTCCTCGACGCTTTCGAGTAGATGCCGCAGGCCCTGAGGGGAGAGCCTCAGCCCACGTTCCTCAAGCAGCTCATGGACCAGAGATGGGAGCTGGCGGCGGTCGGGAGGCGGATGGTCGTGGACCTCCCCCAGCCTCAAGACGAGCTGAGGGAGCTTGCCCCGTCTGTCCAGCCTCTCCCCTTCGAGGATGATGCACCGCTCTGGGGGCAGGGGTCGCTCCAAGTAGGGGAGGAGGGCTTCAGGATCGCGCAGCTTATCCACACGTTTCACATGGACGAGCACGTTCTCACGAAAGAGCGGCGAGCTTTGGAGCGACTCGACAAACTGCTCAATCGGGAGGGCTTCGCCGTCGAAGCGGGCCTCGATCCATGGCCTTTGGCTTTGGGCGCGCAGCTTGCGCTTCAGTTGCGCAATGGCGCGCTCTCGTAGCCATGCATCGCCGGTGAAGAGATAGAGGCTCATCCCAGCTCAGGGGGCATTATAGGGCCGCGGCCTGGAATGCCGCAAATAGACACGATACAATGGGAATCGAAGGGGCCGGGGCCTCGCCGTTTGACCTACGAATTCCCCTCTCACCACCGAAGGGGCCCCGGCCCCTTCATTGGGTACCCTGAGCACTCTTGCCGTTGCCAAACAAGGCGTTCAAGAAGAAGATCAACCCCATCCCGATCGCCGTGCCCAGCACAATGCCCTCACCAAATCTCTCCTTGCCTGCAAACCGCTGCTGGGTGTACCCACAATGGATGCAGCGAAGGTACTCGTTCTCCTTCTCCGTCTTAAACGGCTCCAGTTTGGATTTGCAGATGGGACAGCTCTGGGGCTCCAAGATCTCCGAAGGGATCTTATCAATGCCCTTCTTGATCAAGGCCAGCTCGACCTCTTTGGCGTTCTCATACACCCAGAGCGGCACCTTGATCGTCTTGTAGGCCTCGACATCTTTTGCCATCGCGTTCATGGTCGACCTTCTACCTTGCCACTTGGTAGAAAATTAAGCATATATAACTTTAGCTTCTAAGTGGCATTATATACTCTTTCTACCCAGCTGTCAAGGGGGTCTCTCAGGGCGCGAAAGGGGGTTAGAAGCCCGCTTTCAGCTCTTGGAGGAAGCGTCGCACTTGACGGTGGTAGGAGTCGAAGGGATCATCGAAGATGAGGGAGCGCTTGGCCCCAACGGTGACCCCGTCCCACTCGATGAGATAGTCGCTTATGGGCAGGGAGCGCAGCGCCTGGACGACTTGGGCGCGGGCCTGGCCTCGGGTCTCGGTGGGGCCCTCATGGAGGGCCTTTTCGATGTCGGAGTCCTCGATCAAGTGGCGGACCTCACCGGCCTCCGCTAGGGCATAGTAGAGGCCCTGGTCGGGATTGATGTTATGATACTCGAGATCCAGACTATGGAGCATGGGGTCATTCCAGTTGAGTCCTTCGGCTTGGCGATAGAGATCCAGCAGCCCTCTCTTGGCCACCCAATCCAGACGATCTACCAGGGTCATGGGGTTCCGCTCCAAGGCGTCGAGGGTGGCCTCCCACTCGTCTAGAATGAGATCCGTCTCCTCATCCCGGTCCCGGAAGCGTTGGGCGCTTTCCAGATAGTGCCGCTGGACGTCTACGGCTCGGATGGTCCGGCCGTCTTCTAATCGAACGATCCAGCGCCAGGTGGGATCGCGCGAGATCTCCTTGAGGGTAGGGATAGGCCTGGCCAATTCTAAATCTTGTGGGGAGGCGTGCTCTTCGATGGCGTCGAGCACGAGAGCCGTTGTGCCCACCTTCAGGAACGTGGCATACTCCGACATATTGGACTCCCCAAAGAGGATGTGGAGACGCGGAGCGTGCGAGGTGTCCTGGAAGCTGTCCCACTTGGGGTTGATCAGCGCCCGGCTGAAGCGGACGCGCCCGGAGGCGACATAGAGAATATGATCTGCCCGCTGGGAGAGCTGAAAATCTACGGTAGGGTCAGGCTCCACGCCGTAGATCTGATCGGTGAAGGCGTAATCGACCCGATGGCGGCTCAGAGCTCGGATCATGCGGCCGGGATCGCTGGTGAGTCGGTGTCCGCCTACCCGGCCTGCTCCGGCGAAGATCTGCCGCGTCACCAAGAAGGGAATAAGCGGGGCCAGATCCCTCCCATACGGGTGCGTTTCGGGATTGAGCGAGTAGTTCTCGTGGCACCCGAACGTATGGCCGCCGTAGTGATCGATGTTGTTGTTGTGGAAGCTGACCCGCTCTGTCCAATCTAGCTCTCGCAAGATTTGAAGGATGAGTCGCTGGCCCGCCTTCTCATAAGCCACTAGCTCCCGAAGGGAGCGGCACTCGGGGGTGGCATATTCTAAGTGGCTGCCGACCACGTCGATGTAGAGGCGGCCGCCGTTGATCAAAAAACCTCCGGCCTCGGCGGGCTCGAAGAAGGCGTCGCGCGCATGTCTATCTATTAAGCCCCAGCGACGGCCGCGGAACGCTTGCTCTTTGACGCGCTCGACGACCTCCTCAGGGTCGCAGAGCGCGGAGTCGCGCACCAGACAGCCGAACTCCGTCTCGATGCCGACAATTCTGTTCAACAGAGTCATCCTTCTTATAGGAGGAAAGGTTCGAGTTCCTCCTGGTTTAAGAGTCGAAGCCTCCGTTCTCGAGAAGGATCGCGCTCCAGCACCGCAGCTTCTATCTCCATGCCTTCCTTGAGCGACTCTGTGAGGATTTGCTGGATCTGCTGGCGGGTCGGAAGCTTCTCTGCTCCCTCACCCTCCGCCTTAAGAGCCCACTGTCCGATGGCCCAGGCGGAGAGAGCCCTTTCGAGGCCCGCATCCAGCTTGATGGTCTTGCGCTTGGTCTCTAAAAAAGCGCGCTCCATCTGCCGCTCGGCGAATTCTGTGCCGGCGATGGCTGCCTGCTGGCGATGGAGCATGAATTCCCCATCATAGTTGAGCCTAAAGAACAGATCATCTTCCGGGCGATCGCCCACCTGAGCGAACAAGCCCTTCAGGACCAGGGGTGTGCGAAACGGATCGGCAAACGAGCGCTTGAGCACCGGGCTGATGGCAAAGCTTAGGACCCGTTGAATGGAGACGTCCTCGGGGCTGCGCTGATACCCTTCGGCGTGGGCGAAGTCCACGGCCAGTTGCCGGACGGCTTCCAAATCCGAAGGATTTCCTAAGCCCGCGAAGGCCAAGCGATCGTAGATCTCGAAGATCTTGCGCTGGGTACGCCGTGTGCTGAGCAGCAGGACCCCCACATCGCAGCTGATCCCGACCACCGGGCTGCCTCCGCGGAGGCGATCTTCGACGTAGTCGGCTTTCTGTCGGAGTGTCTGCTGCCAGTCGTAGGGCGTGTAGGCCATATTATATTATATTATATTATTCTCGGCGGAGCTGGCGCTGGAGGCTCCGCAGCTTCTCTTCCGGGATGTCTATCACTCCTTGGGCGGTGATGGTCTTCGCCAGCGGGGGTGGCCCAATCAAGCCGGCCGTGGCCGGATCTAAGCTGGCCGCGATGTCCAGCAAGAGCAGCGATTCTTTGAGCACCTCCTCCAAAGGCATCTCATGGAAGGGCCCGCGGGTTCGGGCAATATACTCGAACGTGCCGCGGATCTTCTCCGCGCCCGAGCCGGCCGCTCCATATTCTCGGCTCTCGAAGCGCGCGCCCAGCATGTCATAGAAGAAGATTCGTCCCTGAGTGGCCGTGCGATCATAGGCGCTCACGATGGGCAAAAATCCCCCCAAGCCCTGCAGCGCGCCGGGGAGGCTCTGAGCCAGCACTCGAGAGACTTCCGCGAGCTTTCCCTCTAGGCTCATCTCCTGAAGCTGGCTGCGGGCGTAGTATTTGAACGAGTGCCTCAGGAAACGGGCCGCTTCCGCCGCTGGAGCGTAGGAGCCGGCTACGGCAATGAGTGTGTAATCATCCAGTTTGAGGATCTTCTCGGCCTCGTCGTAGAGGATGCCCCCCGCTGAGGTGGCCCGCCGATCGGCCACGTTGAGGACTCCCTCGCTGAATTTGAGCGCGATGACGGTGGTGCCCCAAGCGGCTGAGGCCCTTTCCGCTTCCTGCCCCCAGGCGAGGGTCTGTCTTGCCAGCGGCAGAGGAATCCCCGCGCGCTGGAGCAGACGCGAGAAATCCCCCCAAGTCCCATCGTGTTCCGGGCCCATGGGGTTCACTCTCCGCTGCGCTGGCGATAGCGACGGGCCTGTCTGGGGTCTACGCGCTTCATTCGCTCGAGCAGCTCGCGCGTGTTGGGCCTCTCCACCTCAGGCGCGCGCGGATGGCTCTCTTCGTCCTCATGGGGCTTCGTCCAGGGATCGTCCGTGACCGGCCGGGTCTTGCGCTCGGGCATTCCGTTCACCTCCTCAGGCGTCGTTCGGAGTCTGCCACCCATTGTATCAAGTCTTCCAGCGTCGCATCATAGGGGACCTCGAGCGTTCCGCCCACGAGATTCTTCAGGTCGAGCTCTACAGTTCTGTTCCGGTGAGTCACCATCACTCGGCTCCAGCTGGCGGATCGCACCTCGAAGCGCTGCACGCACAGCCCGCGCAGGAAGGCTCGCGTATCCTGGGGTGCTCTTCGCATGGCCTCCTCGATCTCCGCCTCGTGAGTCCAGCGTCGCAGGGCTCCTGCTCTTTCCAGCGCCCGGGAGAGTCCACGCTCCGGATCGAGATTGTGATATTCCAGTTCGAGGCTGCATAAGAGATCGAGATCGCCCTTCACCGGGGCCCCTTCGCTCTCAATGAAAGATTCCAAAAGTTCGCGCTTGGCCACCCAGTCGAGGCGGTCCTTGAGCCGCCGCGGATCGGCCTCAAGATCATCCAGCACGCTCTCCCACTCGCGAAGCACCCAGTCTGTCTCCTCATCCCGACCGGCGAAGAGCTCTTGGGCCGCCCGTAGATAGGCCCGTTGGATGTCGATGGCCGGAATCGTCCTGCCAGAGATCTGTTCGACCAGCCAGTGTCGATCTTGATCGTGAGAGATCTGCTTTATCGCCCGCACCGGATCCTTGAGTTCGACGGGTGGGCCGTAACCGGCTTCGAGAGTGGCCAGCACCAGAGCGGTCGTGCCCATCTTGAGAGCCGTGGCATACTCGCTCAAATTCGCATCTCCACAGATGACGTGCAGGCGACGCCACTTATGGCGATCCGCGTGGGGCTCATCGCGGGTGTTGATGAGCGGCCTGTGATGGAGCGTATCTATGCCCAAGATCTCATCGAAAAAGTCCGCGCGCTGTGAGAGCTGATAGATGACCCGCTCTCCCGCGGCTTGCGGGTCGGTGCCTACCTTGCCGGCTCCGGCATAGAGAATACGCGTGACGAGAAAGGGCAGAATCCCGTTCACCAACTGCTCCAGGGGAATCACGCGCGGCACCAGATAATTCTCATGGCAGCCGTAGCTCATGCCGTGGTAGTCCGTGTTATTTTTATAGACGGACACGGCCCGCCCCGTGCGCTGCTCATAGCGCTTGGCGCAGGCCCATACGATGCGCTCCCCGGCCCGATCCTGGGCGATGAGATCTTTCAAGCTGTGGCACTCCGGTGTGCTGTACTCTGGATGGCCGTGATCGTGATAGAGCCGAGCGCCGTTTGGGAGCACGCGATCCACGTGCTCTTCGTGAGCGGTGCGCGGCCTGGGAGCGTGAGAGATCCTTTCATAGCGATCGTCTTTGGGGTTGGTTCTTAGGCGAGGAGCGCGGAAGCCGCGCAGATCTTGCAAGGGGCTCTCGTCACGATAGTCCCAGCGAGGCCCCGCCGGAAGAAAACTCACAAGCGCTCGGGCCTCCGAAGTGAGATCCCCTATATCCACGCCCTCGATATACAGGCCGTATTCCGTCTCTAACCCGAGCAGGCGATCCATGAGCGCAACGTCATCATACCACGGAATCCGTGGAGAGTCTTCGGCTATCAGCCCGAATCGGACGGACCTCCACGACTTCCTCTGGGTCGTAGTCGATGAGTTTCAGCCAGTCTTCCAGATAGTCCGTCTTGGGGAATATCTCATTTTCTTTATATTCGAGTCGGATCGCCTCTTTCAGGTCTTGGGGGCGGATGCCCTCGTGCTTGCTAGCCCGCTCGATGCTGCGCTGGATCGCGAAATCTTTGGCGCGCTCTACGGCGGACATGATGAGCGCGCCGCTCACCAGATCGCTCCAGTAGAGCGTCTCGCGTCGGCCACTCTTTAGCACCACTTCCAGAAACGCCGTCTCAGGGCCACGGCGGAAGAGGTAGTCTGCGGCCTGCTCCACCAGCTCGTCGCGGGAGGCCTTCACATCCCCATCGTGCTCCCTTATCCAGTCGGGATCGAGGGGGATACGCTCGTTCAGATAGATTCTGAATATATCCGCCGAGGCCCGGCGATCCGGCCGGCCGATCTTCACTTTTCTATCGATGCGCTCCGGTCTTAAGATGGCCGGATCGATGTAATCCGGGCGGTTGGAGGTGAGCATGACGATGACGTTCTCCAGACCCACCAGGCCATCCATCTCCGCGGCGAACTGAGGCACAACCGTGTTGGCAATGTTGAGATATCTTCCGCTGCTGCGCACGCGGAGCAAAGAGTCCGCTTCGTCGATGAACACAAACACGAGATGGCCCTCTTTGGCCCGCTCACGGGCCGCGGCGAAGATCTCGCGCACCATGCGCTCGGTCTCGCCCAGCCACATGTTCAACAATTGCGGCCCGTTGATGAACATGAAATACTCGCGCACATCTTTGCCGACGCGCTCCCTATAGGCCTGCGTGAGATTATAGGCCGTGGCTTTGGCGATGAGCGTCTTGCCGCACCCCGGCGGTCCGTAAAGCAAGATACCCTTCAGCTGCTTCTTGTCAAATCTCTCATAGAGCTCGGGATAGAGCAGCGGCCGCTCGATCGTGTCCCGAATGAGCCGGATCGCTTCCTCCTGGCCGCCGATCTGGTCCCAAGCGATCTCCGGAATCTTCTCCAAATAATAGCCCCGCACTTCGGACTTTTGGAAGTGTTCGAGCGCCACGCGCAACGAGGGCTCCAGGCGGACCTCATCTCCGGGCTTGAGGGTGATCTTCTCCAGATCCGACGAGCGCAGGATGATCCGCCCCGCCAGATGCCCATCGCTCGAGACCCTCAGTCGCCCATCGGGCAGGATCTCTGAGACTTTGACAATGGGACCCTCGGGGTGATAGCCCAGATCGCCAATGACCGTAAAAGCCTCATTGACCTTCACGCGGGTGCCGATCTTCAGAGCCTTGGGGTCGAGCTTGGGGTCCACGTTGCAGTAGTATTCCGCATCGCCTACGGCCAGATAGGCGATGCCCTCGGCTGGAGAGCCCAGATACGTGCCGATGCGGTTCGCCGGAGCAGTGAGTTTTCTATAGACCTCTTCAAATTGGGCGATGGCCTGTCGGGCCTCTTGTAGCTGCTGTTCATCGACCCCAAGCTGATAATCCAGAAGCTCTAGTAGCTCTAGGCGGGGATCGCTCTGGGACGTACGCGCGAGGATCTCAGCTAAGAGGGCGCGGGCCCGGATCTGGGTCTCGAATCTCTTCGGCTCAAACGATCCCTCGTGGGGCTGCTTGCGCCCGGCCATGGTCTCACCTCGAGACTTAACGTTAACGCGAATCCTGCGGGGATGCAAGGGTCACGTGGGATTCGCTTAGGTGACCCTACCGCTTGCTGTGTGTCTCCGTTCGAGATAAAAAGGAGCCATGGCGCTTCAAAGAGGCTGGATTCTTCTGCTGGTGCTCATGGCGTGGACCCCGGTCCCTGCGCAGGGAGTGTGGGCGTGGGAGTCCGTCCGGGCGCAGCTGGCACAGAGCCTTCCCCTCATCGGCGTGGATCGAGTCCATCAGCAGTTGGGCATCACGGGCTCCGGTGTGGATGTCCTTATCATCGATGACTGGACGATCAACGAGGAGGGCCTTGTCCATGGGCAAGCGGTGGCTGAAGCGGTGAGGGCGGTCGCCCCAGGGGCTCGACTCTCGTTTTGCAAGCTGGACTTTTCAACCACGAAAGAAGGGGATCTCACAAGGTGTTTGACGCAGATGTTGAGAGAGCGCCCGATTCGCGTGGTCAATCTGAGCTTCGCTGTGGGAGAGAATCTCTTCCGTCAGCCGTGCGCCTGGGTGGATGACGCGTTGGCTCGGGCCATCCGGCAGCTCTCTCGCCTGGGCGTCATCTTTGTGGCGGCGGCCGGCAACGACGGGATGAAGGGTGCTCTGCGCTACCCGGCGTGTCTGCCTGAAGTGATCTCTGTAGGGGCGACGTATGATCTGGCGGGTCCGGTCGAGTTTGACACAGATCAAGTCTTCTGTCGGGATCAGGCGGCTGTGGATCAAGTGGCGTGTTACTCGAACGTCGCGGATTATTTGTCTCTGGTGGCACCGGGGACCGTGATCAGCACGCCTTCCGCCCGCAACTTTGGAGGTACCTCGGCTGCCGCTCCCCTCGTGAGTGGCATAATTGCCCTCCTGCTCGAGGCAGATCCATGGCTCTCGGAGCGGCAAATCCTCAGTAAACTCCGAAGCACCGCAGCCAGAGCGTTCGACCCGGCGACGGATGAAGTCTATCCTCGAGTGGACGCCTATCGAGCGGTTCGCGCGGCCATCTCGGGCACTTCACGTGAGAGAGTGACGCGATTCGACGCCAACGGCAACGGCGTGCTCGATGACTCTGAGTTCTTCGCCGCCGTGGACGAGTGGATTGCCCATCAAATCAGCGATGAACTCTTCTTTAGGGTAATGGATGCCTGGGCTACGCAGAGACGGCTTCTGGCCGTGGCAGATCGTACGGAGCCTTCGGAGTTAGCAAGGGCTGAAAGGATTCAGCTCTTTGATCTTCAAGGAACGCCCATTGCCCAGCTGCCGGGAACGGCGTGGCAGGCACTTCGTCGCTCCTTGCCCACGTTGGCCAACGGGATCTACGTTTACGTGGCGGAGTTCTCGCAGGAGGGACGCAGGACCCAAAAGATGGGCAAGCTCGTGATTCTGAAATGAACCCTGGTGGACCCGAGGGGACTTGAACCCCTGACCTCTTGAATGCCATTCAAGCGCTCTCCCAACTGAGCTACGGGCCCAAGCTCTTTAATACTACCCTGTCCTAGCCCCCAGGTCAAGCAGCAGTCCTTGTGCTCACGCGCCAGGTCCACTACAATAGCTCAAGAGATGAAGAAGGAACTGGAAGCCCTCTTAGCTCTTCAAGCGCAAGACAAACGCCTTAGGACTTTGCAGGACCAACTCCAGCGACTCTTCGAACAGCGCCAGCAGCTGCAAGCCACTCTGGACGCAGAAGAGCAGATCTTAGCCGAAGAGCGGAGGCGATTGGCTGAGCTCCAACGCCTCAGCTGGGAGAAGACAGCGGAAGTCGATGATCTGGATGTCCAGATTCGCAAATACGAGCACCAGCTGGAGGAAGGCCTCCTCAGCTTCAAGGAGATGGAGGCGCTGCGCGAGAAAGTCCAGCACAGCCGTCAGCGCATGGAGCAGCTGGAAGAGGAGGCCATTCCGCTCTTAGAACGAGTCGAGCAGGAGAGGGCCAAGATGGCCGAGCGCGAGGCGGCCTTTGCCCAGTGGAAGAGCCGCATGGCCGAGGAAGTCGCCGAAGTGAATCAGCAGTCGGAAGAGCAGCGTCGGAAGATCGAGGAGGAGCAAGCCAAGCGCCGGGAGCTGGCCCAGCACGTCGATGCGGCCCTTCTGGAGCGCTACGAGCGTCTCCGTGCCGAATATGAAGACCCCCTGGTCGCTGTGCGCGACGGGCGCTGCAACGGTTGCAAGCTTAACTTGAGCGAGACCACCATCGAGCGCGTCCGCGAGGGGTTAGACCTCGTGACCTGCGAGAACTGCTTGCGCATTCTATATTAGTAGCTCTCAGCCTGTGATGTCCCGTAGGGCATTCTGGGTCATTGGGGGAATGATCTGCTTCGGGCTCTTTAAGGGTCTGGCAGCCGAAGAGCCTCCGCTCCCCCAGCCGATAGGGGAGCTCAACGACTACGCGGGCATCCTGGGACAAGAGAGCCGCCAGCAACTCCAACGCAGCATCGATGAGCTGAAGACCCAAGGCGTGAAGGTGTTTTTGCTGATCACTCTTCTTGATCCCTTCAGCGATCCTGCGCAGCTGGCAGAGAGGATCTGGCAGGCGTGGAAGCTTGCGCCTGAGCGAACGATCCTCATCGTGTTCGTGAGGGAGGCAGACCAGTGGGCTCTCTGGTGGAAGCTCACGCCGGATCTGGCCTCACAGTTGGACTACTCCTCCACTGGGGAGTATCGGAGCTCTCTGGAGCGGCTCCTCAAAGAGCGGCGGGTGGGACAGGCTGTTGTGCATTCCATTGAGTCGCTGCGAGGGTGGTTTGCCCCTCCCAAAGCGTCTGAGGAACTTCCGCCCAGAGCGGGTCCTTCTGCGGGCTCTCCGCTCTTCTGGTACCTGCTGGCAGGAGCAGGCGGAGTGGGGATGATTGCAGGCTTGATCTGGTTCGCTCTCGTCTGGCTCTGCCCCGAGTGCGGGGGGAGGCTGAGCCGGCGTTCTGCCTGGGCTTTCGGGCCCGGCCGTTGGGCTCGTAGCCGGAGGCGCGAGCGGGTATACTATTGTGCGCGATGTGGGTATCTCCGCATCCGACGGGGAGAGAGGTAGAGGGCCGCGGAAGCGTCAAAGCTTCTGAGGAAAGTCCGGGCTCCACAGGGCAGGCCGCTCGGTGAGAAGCCGAGAGGGAGCGATCCCTGGGTAAGGCCACAGAGACCAGACCGCCGACGTGTACTTCAGCCGACAGGCCCGAAGCGCACAGGCAAGGGTGAAAGGGTGGGGTAAGAGCCCACCGCCGGTCCTCGCGAGAGGGCCGTGGCTGGCAGCCCCCCGGCCGGAGCAAGGCCAAATAGGCAGGCGCTTGAGGGTGGCCCGCCCGAGCCTGTGGGTAGGCCGCTCAGATAGATGGCCCTCGCCCTTCATCAGGGAACAGAACCCGGCTTACGCCTCTCTCCCCGGCTTTGCTTTTCTGCCTGACAGCAACGCTTGGGTGCTCTTTGGGTCTTCGGTCCTCCGGAGCCCTGACTCCCATGCTGTGGCTCCTTGGCCCCTGCCTGCCGCGTCCCGACGAGCATCCTAGCACAAAGCGACGGAGGGGACAAATGCCCTCTCTTAAGTTCGGCTTGCATCCAGAGCGGGAAGTGCTATAATAGCCTTGCGTTCTTTGACAATTGGGGGTGAATGGATTCGACGGGGATGCCGAAGGGCAGGCCGCAGGTGGAGTTGGCCGCTCACTCCTTAATCAGGCGGCAAAGCACGATAAGTGCCAACGAATTTGCTTACGCTGCTCCTTCGCTAAACTAACGAAGGAGCCGTTCGCTTGAGCTTCCGCCTGCAGGGCTCAGGACGAACGTCGATGATGCGGGCTGGCTCTACTCTGCGCCCTCCGGAGTGGAGTGACACCTAGAGGGCTCGGACGCCCAGATCCTGTCTCGTGGGAGCTTAGCGTCTCAAAACAGAGCACGAGACTATGCCTGTAGAAGCCGATCGGAGGCATCTCCGGACGCGGGTTCGATCAACTGCGTTATGGCAGTAAGGGTCGTCAAGGCGTTATCTCAAGCTGAGGCAGCCTATTTAGCTGGGCTTGTGGACGGCGAAGGTACTATCACCTTGACCCACATACATAAAGGAGCTAATAGGCAGCTGTCGGTTTCCATAGCCAACGCACAAGCTCTAGAGCTACTTCAGCAAATCGCGCCGTACCTCCGAACCTACAAGAGGTTACGCGCTGAGCTGGTGATAGAAAGATACAAAGCCTTGACGCCTAGAAACGGCAAATACTCCCCCGAGCTTCTGGCTGAACGGGAGAGATTCATAGCAGCTGTCCTTGCCATAACTCCGAAGGTCGCCCTGGGCAGTAATGCTCAGGTGAACACGGGGCTCACATCGGCGAAACCTGCTTGCCCACAAGGCAATGGCAACGCCGAGGGGTCGGAAGAGGGCTAACCTCAGGCCGGCCCTGTAGAGACTTATAGGCCCGCCGAAGCTCAAGCTGGGTGGGTACTAGGAGCACGTCAACGTGCTAAGACGCCCCGCATCCCAGGAGGGATGAAGGCATAGTCCAGCCCAGTCCGAAAGGATTGGAACCGCTGTCCCGCCACCTCCACCAGATGTCGGACGTGAGAAGGATACTGCGATGAAGACACTGAGTTGGGTTCCCATACTAGCTGTGGGATTTACTTTGGTCTTAAGCACTGCCCATCTCAGTCAGAGTCAAACCTCCCCAGGACCCATACATCTTCTCAGTGTCAAGGCCAGCATCAATCCCATCACCAAAGATTATTTGATCAGTCACATTCAGCGTGCCCAACAGGAGGGGGCCTCTCTGGTGATCATCCAGCTGGATACGCCCGGAGGACTCGTCTCCTCTACCAAAGACATCGTGGATGCCATTCTCAATGCGAGGGTGCCCATTGTAGTCTGGGTCGGTCCGGCGGGTGCCTGGGCGGCCTCCGCCGGGACGTTCATCACGATGTCGGCCCATGTGGCCGCGATGGCCCGCGGAGCCACCATCGGAGCGGCCCACCCTGTAAATATTGACGGCTCAGCCCCCAGCAAGGAGCGCCCCCCAGGGGAGCAGAGCAAAGACCAGCAAGAGCCCTCACAGGGGAGCGGAGATGCCGTCACGGAGAAGGTGACGAATTTTACGGCCGAGTGGGCGCGGGAGATCGCCAAAGTCCGTGGCCGCGATCCCGACTGGGCCGAACAAGCTGTCCGCTCCAGTGTGACCGCTGGCTGGGAAGAGGCTCTCAATAAGAAGATCATCGATCTGGTGGCGGACAGCAGGGAAGAACTCCTTGAAAAGCTCAACGGCTATGCGCTCCAGGATGGCCGGACGCTCACCACCGAGGGCTTGCCTGTCTTGAACATGCCCATGAGCTGGCGCGAGCAGCTCCTCAACTATCTGGCCGATCCCAATCTCGTGTATATTCTTCTGCTCATTGGGATCTATGGCCTCATCTATGAGTTTTTGAGCCCCACGATCGGGCTCGGGTTCATCATCGGAGGCATCTCACTTCTTCTGGCGTTCTTGGGATTACAAGTCCTCCCCGTCAATCTTGTGGGGCTGGCCCTCATCTTCTTTGGCGTCCTGCTCATGATCCTAGATATCTTCACGCCGACTCACGGCATCCTGACGACCGGGGGAGTCGTTTCGCTCTTAGTGGGCTCCTTCACGCTCTTTGAGATTCCCGATCCCGCATGGCAGCTGTCGGTCTGGAACATTCTGGTGACGGTGGGGGCGGTGACGGGGCTCTTCCTCTTCTTCCTCAGCAAGGGGCTCTTGGCCCAGAGGCGCGTGCCGGTCACAGGCCTGGAGGGCATGATTGGGGCCCTAGGGATCGTCAAGGATGATTTGAACCCCAAAGGCCGGGTGCTGGTCAAGGGCGAGTACTGGTGGGCTCTTCCTGTGGACGGTCAGCCCATTTCTTCCGGAGCAGAAGTCATCGTCGAGCGGGTGGAGAACGGACGACTGCTCGTGCGCCGGCGCTCGTAGGGCTCTACGCTTCAGCGACTCTTTCGGGTCGGATCTCTTCTGGGGCTACGAGCAGGGCGCGCTCGCTCTGCCGGTCAAAGAGCTGCACTTTCTCGGCGTTGACCACCAGGGGCAGCTCCTCTCCCACAGAGATCTCCAGGCCGGGGTTGAGTCTGGCCACAAGCTCAAAGCTGCCCAGATTGCCATAGACGATCAGCTCTGAGCCCAGGGGCTCAATGACCCTAACCGTCAGGGTGAGGCGAGGGGAGGGCTTGGCATCAGGTGGCTGTGCCTGAAGGTGCTCAGGTCGGATGCCCACGATGACCGCGCGCCCGATGTGATCGGAGAGTTGAGCCGCCCGCTCGGAGGGGATCTCAATCTGAAAGCCCTCGCCTTCGGCCCGTAGGCCGCGGTCGTCCTCGACGAGTCTGGCCTCTAAGAAATTCATCGCTGGGCTGCCGATGAAGCCGGCCACGAACACATTGGCCGGATGATCATAGAGCCTCTGAGGGGTATCGACCTGCTGGAGCACGCCGTGATGGAGCACGGCCACCCGCTGGCCGAGCGTCATGGCCTCGACTTGATCATGGGTGACGTAGATGGTAGTGGTCTTGAGCTTCCGGTGGAGCTCTTGCAGTTCCGCGCGCATGTGCACGCGCAATTTGGCATCGAGATTGGAGAGCGGCTCGTCAAATAGAAAGACTTTGGGCTCGCGGACTATGGCTCGTCCGACGGCCACCCTCTGCCTCTGGCCTCCGGAGAGCTCCTTCGGCTTGTTCTGTAATTTATCCGCGATTCCCAGTAGCTCCGCGGCTCTTCTGACCCGCCGATCAATCTCCCGACGGGGCACGCCTCGAAGCCTGAGCCCGAAGGCGATGTTGTCATAGACGTTCATGTGGGGATAGAGGGCATAATTCTGGAAGACCATCGCGATATCTCGATCCTTGGGGGCTACGTCGTTCACGAGCGTGCCGTCAATCCAGATCTCGCCGGAGGTGACCTCTTCCAGGCCGGCGACCATGCGCAAGATGGTGGTCTTGCCGCAGCCGGAGGGCCCCACGAGCACAATAAGCTCTCCATCTTCGATCTCAAGACTGACGCGATCGACAGCCAAAAGATCCCCGAAGCGCTTGGTGACGTCCTTGAGCACAACCTTGGCCATGGCTCCTCCAGAGCAATATATGCGTTTAGCCCCATTCCGTCAAGAGGACCCTCGCCAGGACGAAGCCGCCTCCGGCGGCCCAGGCTTGAGGCCTACAAGCCCCTTCATAGGGGATGGGGCCTCTCCCCGCCTGCCGAGGGAAGCCGGCGAAGAGCTCCGGAAGCTGCCCATGGAACGCGCTGGCCGCCTCCAATAAGCCCTCGGCGATCCTTCGGGCCTCCCTGCGGAAGCCCCACTTAAGGAGCCCCAGCAGGATCAAGGCGTTGTCATGCGGCCAGATGCTGCCGTTATGATAGCTCTTGGGATCGTAGGCCAGGCAAGAGGTGGACATCGTCCGGACCCCATAGCCGCTGAAGAGCTCCGGGGAGAGCAACCTCTGCACCACGGAGGCGATCTTCTCCTCGGCGATGATGCCCGTCAGCAGCCCGTGACCCGGGTTGGAGGTGATCGCATCCACGGGCTCCGGTCCCTGGGGCCCTCTGGCCAAGGCCAGAGCGAAATAGCCCTCTTCCTTAAGCCAGAAGGCTTGATTGAACCGGCGCTTAAGCCTGGTGGCTTCCCGCTCGAGCCGCTCGGCTTCCCTTTCGTCTCCCAGCCGCCTCTTCAGCCGGGCCCCCTCCACGAGTGCCGCATAGGCGTACCCCTGGACCTCTACTAGGGCTACGGGTCGGCCGCAGATCGGGCGACCGTCTTGGAAGCAGATGGCATCGCGGGAGTCCTTCCAACCCTGATTCTCCAGGCCCCCTTCGGCTCTTCTCTGATAGTAGATGAAGCCCTCCCCTTCGCGCAGCGTCCGCTCTATCCAGCCTAAGGCCAAAGCCAGCTTCTGCTCCATGAGCTTAAGGAAGGCCCAATCGCCGGACTCTTTTAAGTATTGCCCGAGGAGGAAGACGAACAGGGGGGTGGTATCGACGCTGCCGTAGTAGGGATCGAAGGGGACTCTTCCCAGGTTGGCCAGCTCGCCCACCCTAAGCTCATGGGGGATCTTGCCCGCTTCGGCGTCGCGGGTGGGATCGTCCTGGGTGGCTTGCAGCCGGCCCAAGATCGCCAGAGTTCCGCGGGCCAGTTCCGGCAGGAAGGGCAGGATCTCCAGGGCCGTGATGAGGCTATCGCGGCCAAAGAGGGCCACAAACCAGGGCCGGCCCGCGGAAGCGATCGGCCCCGGCTTGAAGTGCCACATCAGCGATTCCAAATCCCGCCGGGCCTGCTCGATCAGCTGGGCCAGCCGGGGCTCTCTTACGGGCGGCAGCCGCCAGGGGAGCGGCTCTGGGTCCTGCTCCTCTTGGAGGAGCTCGAGGGTTTTCACTGGGCGGCGCGGCTCAAACTCGACTGTGGCCTCGAGGAGCAACGGCAACCTCTCCCCCGGCTCAAGGGCCATCGGCAAGACGAGACAGCAGCCCCTTTCGTCGCCTTGGATGCGCAGGCCGGG
This sequence comes from Candidatus Fraserbacteria bacterium, assembly GCA_037443265.1. Taxonomy (GTDB): domain Bacteria; phylum Bipolaricaulota; class Bipolaricaulia; order RBG-16-55-9; family RBG-16-55-9; genus JBBIOR01. Next base: position 42,515 of record JBBIOR010000003.1, read on the forward strand.
ACTAAAGCGGAGCCGGACCTCGCGCCGGATGCCGTCTTGCCCCTCATAACGGAAGAGGAGACCCCCCTCGAGCCTCTCCTGGGTGATCACCCGCCTTAGAGGCTCTATCCCCCGCACTTCGAAGACGTCCTCGAAGGAAGCCCCAAGTTCCACCTCCAACTCGTCCGAAAGCGGTCGCCCAGCGCGATTCTCCACGAGCAGAGAGACCCTCAGCTCACGCGCTCCAAGGGCCAGCTCCTTGCGTAAAAAGAGCCCACCGTCGGGGGATGCCACCCCCTCGTAGACGAGCTTGCCCTCTTCCGGCCGTCTGCTCACTATGACTATCGGGTGATGGCGCAGGCGCACCCGCAGGATGAACAGAACGCGGGTGTCCCAGAAGTAGAGTCCGCTGCCAGAAGAGCTCGTCCCGTCCAGATCACCCTGGGGGGTGAAGACGGCAAAGAGGCTGCCACGCTGGAGGCTATCCATCGGGGCTTCGGGTGCTTTGGCGTACGATCAGCTGGGTGGGCAGGACGCTGCGGATGGGCTCGGAGTCGGGAGACTCCACCTGCCCGATGAGGGCCCGGGCCGCCTCCTGCCCGATCTGGAAGATGGGCTGGCGGACTGTGGTCAGGGGCGGGTCGAAGTACTGTGCCCATGGGACATCGTCGAAGCCTATTATTGAGGCTTCTCGTCCGACCTCGAGCCCCAGCTGCTTGAGCGCACAGCTGGCCCCAAAGGCCTGCAGGTCGCTGGCGGCCAGCAGGCCGAAGTCGCTCCCTGCCCGCTTGAGGATCTCTTGGGCTGAGGCAAAGCCCGCTTCGACCGTGAACGGGCCGTAGACGATCCCGGCCGGGGAAAGGCCCGCCTCCTTAAGGGCCCGCCGGAAGCCCTGCTCGCGGCTCTGCGAGACCCAGTGCTCCTGGGGCCCATTCACCAGGAAGATCTCCTCATGGCCCAGCTCAATAAGATACTTCGTGGCTTGATAGGCTCCGCTCTCGTTGTCCGAATCGACGAAGCTGACCGAGGGTGCCTTGGGGTCTTGGCCCACCAGAGCGAAGGGGATCCCGGCCTCCTTAAGCCAGAGGACCCGCTCGTCGCCTACCCGCACATCCAGCACGAGTAGCCCATCGACGGCCCCGTAGAGCAGCCCGTGGTACACCTCGGAGGAGGAGCGCTCCTCACTAGTAGTGGAGAGGATCAGGCGATAGCTGCGCCTATTGGCATATTCTCCCATGCCGCGGATCAGCTCCGCAAAGTACGGCGAAGAGAAGAGATAATCGGCCGTATGGGGGATGATCACGCCCAGGTTGTTCGTCTTCTTGAGGCTCAGCGAGCGGGCCAGCGCGTGCGGAGTGAAGCCATAGCGCTCGATGATCTGTTGGATTCGGCGGCGGGTCTGCTCGTTCACGTCCCTTTTGCCGTTGAGCACCCGCGAGACGGTGGCCGTGGATACCCCGGCTAACTCCGCGATCTCCACAATCGTCAGCCTCTGCATGTGCATGAGCCCCCTGTGGAAGCGATTACGATTGGGGCGTATTATAGAGCCCTTGATTCCCTCCTTCAACCCGCCAGCGGAAGCTCTCGGCTCTCAGAGGGCTCCAGCACGATCTCCCCCTCCGAAAGCTCCACGATGAGGGGTCCGGGCCCTTCCAGATGGGAGAGGCCTAGCAAAAGAGTCAACCCGCTCCTCCTCAGGCTCAAAGAGAGCTGGTGAGTTCCGATTCTAAGTCCTTCAAGGCCCATATGGGTCCACGACGGCGGTAGCTGGGGGGCCAGCCGCAGGCGATCGGGATGCGCGCTCGGCCGAAGGCCCCACAGCCCCTCGATGAGCCCACGCACGAATATCGCGCCAGACCAGAGCTGCATCAGGTCTCCGCCGTCGGGGATGAGTTCTGAATAAGCCCCGAGCAGCCCCTGCCGGAGCGTCGCACTTATGTTGCGCAAGAGGCGCAGGCCCATCTCCACTCTTCCGTAGTTGAACTCCGCGAGGGCCAAAATTCCGGTGGGCAGAGTCCAGACCCGCTCATCCCCTCCTCGGGTGTGCACTAAGCCCCACGGGCTGAGCCACTCTTGCTCGATGCGAGCGAGCGCCCGCCGGCCCTTCTCCGGGTCCGCGATGCCTACCTCCATGGGCACGGCCACCGTCCAATGGCCCGAAAGCCGCGGCGTATTATCTATTAAAAGCGAGTCGGCAAAGAGCCCTTCCTCTTCGAGCCACCAGTCGCGGCCCAGGCCCGCTCGCAGCCGCTGGGCCAGCTCTTGAGCCCGGGCGATCTCTTGGGGCGGGCGAGCTAAGGCCTCGGCCATCTCAGCTAGATCCAAGAGGGCTCGATAGAGATAGCAGGTGACGTCCAACTTCTCCGGGCCCATGCCCGCTCGCTCGACCATCCCCTCCCCCTCGGGATAGAGATCCCCATCGGCGTCCCAAAGCCCCAGCAAGAACTCGAAGATCCCCTGCTGCAAGAGGGGATAGATCTCTTCGAGAAAGGTGCGATCTTTGCTCCAGCGGAAGTACTCGAAGCAGGCCATCACAAACTGGGCCGTCTCGTTGGCGTTGCCTGGATGGACGATCCAGCCGCCGGTGGAGATCTCATGAGGCACGCGTCCGCGCTGCTGCCGGACGAAGCGGGCCAGAAGGAGCAGGGCGTCGCGGGCCTCCGGCCACAGCCCCACGGCCATAAGACCCGGCACGGAATAACAGAGATCGTTCCCGAAGAGCTGGACGTACTCGGGAACTCCGGCAAATAAATATCTTCCCAGGGTGGGGGGATGGGCGACGAGCGCTTTCAGATTGGCCTTGGCGCACCAGAAGGCCTCTGGCCAGAGGCCTTCGGAAGAGTGGAATTGTACTCCGCCGAAGACGTATTCCTCGAAGGTCTTGCGCCTTGCGGCGAGGCGCTCTTCGGCCACAGGCAGAAGGGCGGAGAAGCCTTCTGCGGCGGACTCCGAGGCGCCCTCATGGGCGGCCAGGATGAGGAAGCGCAGGGTCTTTGTCCCATGCGACTCCAGTGTGAGGTCATATTCGAGCGTGCCCAGAGCTTCCTCGATGTGGGCGCGCTGCGGCAGAAGCTCGGCTCCGGCAGCTAGGCCGAAGCGCTCGCGCGTGCTGCCCAGCGGGTGGGCCAACAAGAGCCCCTCTCGTAAGAGCAGCTCGTCTTTGCCGTCGGGCAGCTGCGAGCGCCACGCCGGCCTAAGATCTACAGCCAGCCGCCAGCGCAGCGTAAGCCTCCTGGGCCGCGGGCTCAGGTTCTCTAGCATGATCTTCAAAAAGAGTGCGGGCTCTTCTTCGAAGACGGCCTCCTCTTTGGTGATGCGAAGAGCGCGCCGCTCGAACTGCCACCTGGCCCGCAGGAAGTCGTGCTCAAACGAGAGCGCGTCGAGAAGCGCCCAGACTTCCTGATCCTCCTCGACCTCAAAGGAGAAGCCGTCCAGGAACTTGAGGGGATGGGCCCAGACGCCTCCCATCTCCCCCGGGATGTGCCAGCCGATAGGCGAAGAATCTCCGCCCATCTCGGCGACTTCATAAAGCTTGGGCCCCCCTAGGAAGAAGAGGGTCTTCGGATCGCTCATCCTTTCCCAGTGGAGCCGTCCGAGCGACAGCCTCTGCGTCAGGTGCCTTTGTTCTGGCTGCGAGAGGGAGCCTCCTTTGCGAGACATCCAGGCGGCCGCGGCCGTCAGGCCCAGCCCATATAGAAAATTTCGACGAGTCATCGCGCACAGCCTCCTCTTCAACCCCGGATACCGGTGAGTTTGATCCCCTCGATGAAGTAGCGCTGGAAGATGAGGAAGACGACCAGCACGGGGATGGCGGCCATAACCGCCCCGGCCAAGATGAGATTCCAGTTGGTGCCGGCCTGCGCGCCGTAGTACTGCAAAAGATTCATCAGGCCTATGGGCAGGGTGAACATCTCCTGACTGCGCAGCACGATCAGCGGCCAGAAGAGCTCGTTCCAGGCGCCGTGGAAGGTGAGGATCGCCAGAGCCCCGAAGGCCGGCAGCGACAAGGGCAAGACGATGCGGGCATAGATCTGGAAGGTGCTCGCCCCGTCTATGCGCGCTGCCTCTTCCAGCTCGCGCGGAATGGACTCGAAGAACTGCTTGAGCAGAAAGACGGCGGAGATGCCTACCAAGCCCGGCAGGAAGACCCCGGCGTAAGTGTTAATGAGCGTCTCGGTCCCAAAGAGTCGGGAGATGCCAAAGAGCCCATCGCGCAGCAAGAGGAAGTTGGAGATCATCGTCACCTGGCCGGGCACCATCATGGTGAAGATGGAGGACAAAAACAAGAGGTTGCGGCCGGGGAAGCGCAGGCGGGCCAGGGCATATCCGGCCAGGCTCGCCAGAGCCAGCGTCAGGATCACCCTGAGGGCGGCGAGGAAGAAGGAGTTGGTCACCCAGCGGGCGAAGAGGGGCTTATCCCCCGGACCGCGGTAGGCCGTCCAGACTCTTAGATAGTTCTCGAAGAGGTAGCCGAGCACCCCAGGGGTGATGTCCTGCCAGGTGAGGACCGTCTCGGAGACGCGGGGGCTGATTAGAGCCGGCCAGAGGGTGGCCCCTGCCAGCTGCCAGCCGGCGGGGACTCGGACGGCCAGGCGGACGCGGTCGTGGAAGAGCCGCCCGGCGTGGCTGAGCCGGACCTCGTAGACGCGCTCCTGAATGCTGCTCCGCTCCTCCAGTAGGGCGACGGAGGCCTGGATGTCCGGCCGCGGATCGGTGGTCATGCCGGCGGCCGGGGGCAGGAGCATCACCGTGGGGGCTTCCTCTGGGGCGCGGTTGTTGGCAGCATAAGAGGCCGTGCGGAAGACGAGTGTGAAGCGCACGGTGCGGCCGGCGGAGAAGCCGCCCAGCCAGCCATCTCCACTGCCCTGGCGCCCCAGCTGCCAGGCCCCCACCCAGTTGTGCGGCCGGAACTTCTGGGGATAGAACTCCGGCGGCCAGGTGAGCGCGTCCTCGCGAAACGAGGAGAGGAAGGCATATAGTAGCGGGCCGATCATCACGAGCGCCAAGGCACTCAGCAGGGCGTATATGAGCAGCAGGCGTGTGCGTCGCCGCCTCCTCACCCAGGCCGCACTCACAAGATAGATCCGGCTACGGAAGGGCACCCCTACCGGCTTCTCTCTGCTGCTCATAACACGCCCTTCTCCGAGATACCGAATCGGCGCTGCAAGAGCACTACCGCCAGGGTGAGGAGCGCCAGGAAGAGGGCCGCGGCTGAGGCCATTCCTACCCGTGGCAGGCCCCCGCCCCCAAACATGTTCCAGTAGATGTAGTAAGCGAGCGTGATGATGCTGTCCAGGGGGGCCAGTCCGGCCAGCACGGCCACCTGATCGAACATCTGGAGGGTGCCAATCAGCCCCAGGGTGATCACCAGAAAGAGCACGGGTCGCAGGGCTGGTACGGTGACGTACCAGAGCTTCTGCCAGGATCCGGCCCCGTCCAGCTCCGCCGCTTCGTAGAGCTCCTTGGGGACGTCCTGCAGGCCGGCGAGGAAGATGACCATGAACGTTGGAATCGTCGTCCAGATGTTGAGAGCCATGATCGACCAGAGGGGCAGGGGCACACCCAAGAACGTCCGCTCGGTGCTCACCCAAGCGATCTCCATAGGCGGCACCGCCCGCGGCCTAAGCACCCCCAGCTGGTGGAGCCCTATGGTCACCAAGGCTGCCCCCAGCAGGCTGGTGAGCAGCAGGAGGGGATCGAAGAACCGAGTCGGCGCCTTCCAGCGCCACCGCTCCCAAAGAAGCTGGAGGAGGTGCAAGAGGGCGACCGCACCCGCAAAGACGAGCAGATAGAGAGCATATTGCTGCAGCGCCGTAAGCAGGAAGTTGGCCACCCCGCGCCGATGGACCAACCAGGCGAAGATCAGCGTAACCACGACGCTGGAGCTTATGCTGGGCACGTAGTAGCCAGCGCGGAAAAGCGTGATCCCGCGCAGCTTCTGATTGACCACCACGGCCAAAAGCAGCGCCAGAATCGTCTGGACGCTCGTGACTATGGCGGAGAATACAAGCGTGTGGGAGAGGGCCAGCAGGAAGCGGCTGTCTTCGAGGAGGTGGTTGAAGTTCTTTAGCCCCACCCAGCTGGGGGGCTTGAAGAGATCATATTCGGTGAAGCTGAAGTATACGGCGCGGATGAAGGCGTATCCGAAGGCCACAACCAAGGTCCAAAGCAGGGGCAGCAGGAACAGGAAGGCCCAGCCCAGCTCCTCGCGGGTGCGCATGCAAAGAGTGTAAGAGCAGAGGAGCCGGCGGACAAGCCGGCCCCCCACTCCTTCTCCTCTTCTTGATCTTTACGTGCCGGGACAGACGCCTCTTGGGACGAGCCCCTTATCGACCAGGAGCTTGTTGAGGTTTAAGGCGGCCTCCTCCATGGCCGCTCGGACGGTGGCCTCCTTGTTGAAGATCTTCGTCAGGGCGGCGCCCAGGGTGTCGAGGTAGGCCGGCCCACCGACCGCGCCGAAGGTGAAGGGGCGTGTGCCCGGCTGGCCGGTGGCCTCAAAGACCACGCGCGCGCCCGCTTGGAAGGGGTTCTGCGGGTTGGCCAGGGGAGATTTGGGATCGGCCAGAAGCTCCTTGCGCGGCGGGATGGCCAGCCGCTCCAGCACGAAGAGATTGGCCTCCTTGCTCACCAGGGCCTCGACCACCTGGAAGGCCGTCTGAGCTCGCGCTGAGGGTAAGCCTGCGGGGATGCCGTAGCCTACGGTGAAGAGGTAGTTGGCCCTCTTGCCGTCTGGGGTCAGCGGCAGGAAGGCCGCGCCGAAGTCGAGGGTGGGGTTCTCGTTGAGGATGGGGCCGAGCATCCAGCCGCCCTCGTTGACGATGAAGCCCTTCTCGGCCGTGAAGGCCGCCCCCGGCCAGCCGGCTCCCACGTCCGCCGAGGTCTTGCCAAAGCCAAAGCGATTAGGGATGCTGAAGAACTCAGCTGCCGTGATGGCTTCCTCCGTCGCGAAGGGGGCGCAGAGCCCGAGCATGAAGGGCATCCCATTCGCGAAGGCAAAAGGCAGGAATCTTACCGGGTCCGGGTTGAGGTTGATCGCGGCCGTGCCTGCAGGGGCGGCTCGATTTACTGCCTGCGCCTTCTGCAAGAAGTCGAACCAGGTGTCGGTGTTGCTGGGGAAAGCCACGCCGGCTCGCCGGAAGGCATCCTTGTTGTACCAGATCACTAAGCTGTTGAAGTCCTTGGCGATGGCATAAATTTGCCCATCGAATTCGAAGGCGTCCACCAGGGGCTCCAGCCATTTATCCCGCAAGTTCGGCCCTAGGTCCGTGGACCGCGCGATGAAGTCGTTAAGAGACTGGAGCCTTCCGGTCGCTGCCACCTCCGGAGCCCAGAAGACATCGATGTAGTAGATGTCCGCCAGAGCTGCTCCTCCGGCCGCCAGATCATTTAGGACCCGCTGGCGCATGTCCACGGCCTCGGGCTGCCAGACGACGTTCACACCTGCAGGCAGCTTGCCTATCCGCTGTAGCTCCGTAAGAAGCGCCTGCACTACGGGGGTGTCCCCGCTGAAGCCGACCAGGGTGATGCTCGTGGGCTGCTGGCTAGAAGAGGCGGTGCCCAGCCCCAATACCAGAAGCCCGGCCAGTCCCAAGATGAGCCACTTCCTGTACATTTTTGTACCTCCTTCGGTTCAATCGATTTGTGGGCGAGAAGGGAGCTTGTGAGGCTGGAGGTTCACTCATCCATCCCCTTTCGTAATCGATTACGGAGTAAGCTAGCATAAAAGGCCTCTTCTGTCAAGATGAGCGAAGAAGCCTCAAGCGCTGCGCGGCCTCCTCGGGCGGGACGGAATTGACATAGAAGCCCGTGCCCCACTCCAGCCCTGCCAGCTGGCCCAGACGGGGCAAGATCTCAAAGTGCCAGTGATAGCTGTACTCCAGCGTGGGAGCGGGCTTCTTGCGCCCGGAGGGCGGCAACGGCGCCGTATGGAGATAGTAATTGTACGCTGTGGAGCGGAGCGCGTGGGCGAGTCGAGCCAGGGTGCGTGGGAGCAGGCAGGCCAGCGAGCTGAGCTCTTCCGCAGAGATCATGAGAAAGTCATGGGCGTGTCTTCGGGGCAAGACCCAGCACTCAAAAGGGACGCGCGCGGCATAGGGGGACCAGACGAGAAAGTATCCATCCACATCGATGACGCGCTCTTTGAGGGCCAGTTCGCGCTCGATCATCTCGCAATAGGGGCAGCGGCGCCGCGGGCGATAGGATCGCTCAGCCATTTGAAGCTCTTCTCGGATCAGAGGAGGGATGAGTGGGAATCCCACGAGCTGGGCGTGGGGGTGGGCGCGCGTCGCTCCGGCAGCTCGGCCGTAGTTCTTAAAGAGGGCCAGATAGCGCCAACGCCCCTGCTGGGCGAGGGCCTCCAGGCGCGTCTTGTACGCAGATATCACTTGCTGGACGTGATCTTGGGGTAGAGCGGGAAGGTCCTTCCCATGGGCTGGGGTCTCGATGATGAGCTCATGGGCGTCGCTGATGGGGTATTTATTGGGGATGGCGCGGATCTGCCAGCTGGGGCTGTTGGGCGGACCCTCCCGGAGGGCCCATGTCTCCGCCGGGGTCTCCTTCTCATGGCCCGGGCAGAAGGGGCAGTCCTCTTCGCTTAAGAGAGGCTCGTGGGCGGGCCAATCCGAGGGGCGAGCTCCCCGGCCGTGGACTATCAACACCCGGCGCCGTGTGAACGTGTCTACGCGGACCTCCAACATCTCCATAGCTCAAGCTCTTGACAACCCACTCTTAAATCGATTATACTGCTCTTGCCGTAATGTGCTACTGCCAAGATCACCCAGCGCAAGACACAAAGGAGGCGAGAATCGGTGCAAATAAGCTGTACACCTTCAAGGCCACCTGCCCGCTTGACCTACCGTTATGATCTTCTCTCTTGCCAGCCAAAGATCCCTAGCCTCATAGGGGGTGGGAGATGAAATCAAGTCCATCGCTAAATATATAATAATACAGGAGGGATAAAAATGTTCAAGCGGAGTTTACTGTTCCTGCTCATTGCGGCCATGACGGTAGGCGCGTTGTTCTTGTTCACATCTTCGAATGCGGTGACGGCTGCCCAGGGAGGGCAGGTCGAGATCGTCGTTGTCTGGTCCGGCGGGGAGCTGGATGCCTTCAATCAAGTCATCGCCCGCTTTGAGCAGAATACGGGCATAGACGCAGTGGTAAACAGTGCTGGCAGGGATCTGCCCTCGGTGCTGGTCAGCCGGGTGGCGGCGGGCAATCCACCCGACGTGGCCGCCCTGCCCAACCCGGGGCAGATGGCGGAGTTCGTCCGCCAGGGTGCGCTCGTGGCGCTCGACCCGGCGATCGTGGCGGATCACCCCAAGGCCTTTGTGGATCTGGGCTCCGTGGACGGGACGCTCTACGGTGTCTTCCTCTCCGCGGATCTTAAGAGCCTGGTGTGGTACAACACGAAGCAATTGGGTCCTAATGCGGGCCTTCCAAGCTGGGATCAGCTGATGGCCTTCACGGAAGGGCTGGCCGCCCGTGGCCAGACCGCCTGGTGCATCGGCTTGGAGAGCGGAGCAGCCTCTGGGTGGCCCGGCACGGACTGGGTCGAGGACATTATGCTGCGGACCGCCGGGCCTGAGGCCTACGACCAGTGGGTCAACCACGACATCCCCTGGACGGACGCGCGGGTGAAGTACGCCTTCGAGCTCTTCGGCCAGATCGCCCGCAACCCAAAGTTCGTGCTGGGCGGACCACAGGGAGCCTTGAGCACCAACTTCGGCGAATCGCCCAATGGGCTCTTCACCAGCCCGCCGGGCTGCTATCTTCACCGCCAAGCGACCTTCATTCAGAGCTTCATTCTGAGCGCCAACCCTGGGTTGCAGCCGAGGGTGGACTTCAACATCTTCCTCTTCCCGCCCATCGACCCGCAGTTCGGCAATCCCTTGCTGGGCGCTGGAGACTTAATTAGCGTCTTTCGCAACACCCCTCAGGCCCGAGAGCTCATTAAGTTCTTGGCCTCTGCCGAAGCCCAAGAGATCTGGGTCGGCACGCTCAAGAAGCTACCGATTAACACCCGAGTCAACGTCTCCGTCTTGGCGAACCCGATCGCCGAACGGGCCGCCCAGCTGCTCTTTACGGCAGCAGCCTTCCGCTTCGACGGATCTGATCTGATGCCCGCAGCGGTGGGCTCCGGCGAGTTCTGGACGGCGGTGCTCGACTACGTCGGCGGCGCGGACGTCTGCAGCGTCCTAAGGCGCCTGGAGGCCGCAGCCGACAGAGCGTACACCCGCGGCGCAGCGACCAACAACGTGGTGGAGCCGGGGGCCTGCCCATAACGCGAGGCTCTCACCCATCAAAGACGAGGAAGGAGTGGGGTACGGCTTGCCCACTCCTTCCTCTCTTGATAGATAGAAAGAGAGCGATTCGCGATGAAGACCCGCGGGCTCATCCCCTGGCTGTATATCGCTCCTGCCCTGCTCATCTTGAGCTTCTATCTGGTGTATCCGGCGATTGAGACCCTCTATAATAGCTTTTTTAAGTTAAGCAGCTTGCGAGCTCCAGGCCAGTTCGTCGGACTGGAAAACTATGTTCGCATCTTCCTCCAGCAGGATACTCTTATAGCTTTGCGCAACAACGCCCTCTGGTTCCTCATTGTCACGGCTGTGGCTGTCGGCTTGGGATTGCTGCTGGCCGTGCTCCTCGATCGGGTGCGCTATGAGTCCTTCGCCAAATCTCTAATATTCATGCCCATGGCCATCTCATTTGTGGGGGCCGGGGTCATCTGGAAATTCGTCTATGCCTTTCGTCCCGAGATCTATCCCCAAATTGGCGTTTTAAACGCGGCCCGCGTGGCTTGGGGCTCCGATCCCATCGCGTGGCTCACCCAGAGCCCCTGGATCAACAATCTGGCCCTGATGGCCGTCTTCATCTGGATCTGGACGGGCTATTGCCTGGTCATTCTTTCCGCCGCCTATAAGGGCATCGATCGGGATCTTTTGGATGCCGCCCGCACAGATGGGGCCAACGAGTGGCAGGTCTTCTGGCATGTCATTCTGCCTACCCTGCGCTCCACCATCGTGGTGGTGGCCACCACCATGACCGTCTTCACTCTAAAGGTCTTCGACATCGTCTACGTGATGACGAACGGGAATTTTGGCACGGAGGTGCTGGCCAACGCCATGTACAAAGAGATGTATCTCTTTCAGAGATACGGCTTTGCCAGCGCCATCGCCGTGGTCATCTTTCTGGCCGTGCTGCCGTTCATCGTGATCAACATTCGCAGATTTCTGGAGCAGGAGGCCGTGCGATGAGCGCCTACGGAAGGCTGAGGAAGTGCATGGGCAGAATCCCCTTGCATGTGACGGTGCTTCTCATTGTGGCTCTCTGGCTCATCCCCACCTTGGGGCTCTTGGTGACGTCGTTCCGGCCCTACCCTGAGATCTTAAGTTCCGGCTGGTGGAATGTGCTTCTGCACCCAGCGGAGTGGACGAAGTTCACCGCCCAAAACTATCTAGAGGTGCTGACCAAGCAGGGACTGGATCGCTCCTTTGTGAACAGTCTCATCATCACCATCCCGTCGACCTTGATCCCCTTAAGCATCGCGGCCTTTGCGGCGTATGCCTTCGCCTGGATGACCTTCCCTGGGCGGCAGCTATTGCTCATCCTCGTGATTGCTCTCATCGTCATTCCGCTACAGATGACGTTCATCCCCATTTTGAGGGTCTACAACTGGATGGGATTATCCGGATCATTCTTGGGACTGTGGCTGGCCCATGCAGGCTACGGCCTGCCCCTGATGATCTATCTTCTGCGCAATTTCTTAGGGGCCTTGCCCAAAGAGCTCTTCGAGTCGGCCTTCATCGACGGGGCCTCGTATTGGACGGCCTTCTGGAGGATCGCGCTCCCTTTAAGCGTGCCTGCCTTGGCCTCCATCGTGATCTTCCAGTTCTTGTGGGTGTGGAATGACCTCTTGGTAGCCCTCATCTACGTCGGAGGAAAGCAAGACGTGGCCCCGATCACCTGGCAGCTGGCCCAACTGGTGGGCTCCCGCGGACAGGACTGGCACCTGCTCACGGCAGGCGCGTTCATCTCTATGATCCTGCCGGTGAGCGTCTTCTTCGCGCTGCAGCGTCACTTCGTGCGCGGCCTCTTGGCCGGCTCCATCAAAGGGTAGAAGTTGCAAAGCACATTCGGTTCTGTGACAATCCTGTGACGGGAAGAGGTGGGTAGAACGCGATGGCTCAACTTTCAGAGTTGGCCGCCTGGCTTGTGCCACTGGGCCTCTTCTTCGCCATGCTTGTGGCTGGATATCTTGTGCGGGCCGTGCTCTATCGTGGGCTCATGGGTTGGGCCCAAAGAAGCGCCACGCCGCTGGATGACCTTATCATCGAGATCACCAAGCTGCCTTCGCTCTTGTGGCTTCTCCTCCTCGCAGCGCTGATCACCCTGCCGATGGTGGAAATCCCTGCAGGGCTCAGAGAGTTGATCGATAAGCTTCTGGTGGCTCTTTTGATTTTGTCTTTGACTTTGGTGGCCGCGCGTCTTCTGGTGGCCTTTATTCAGCGCTTTTTGAAAGCTCTCCCTGCAGAAAAAGCTCTGCCCATGACGGGCCTGACCCAGACCCTCACGCAACTCGCCGTGATCCTCATGGGCGTGCTCATCATCTTAAGCACCTTGGGCATCAATATTACGCCTTTGCTTACGGCTTTGGGCATTGGAGGCCTGGCCGTAGCTTTAGCTCTGCAAGACACTCTCTCCAATCTCTTTGCCGGGTTGCATATCTTGCTGGCGCGGCAGATCCAGCCCGGCCAGCGCATCAAGCTCGACTCCGGTGAGGAGGGCTATGTCGCCGACATCGGATGGAGAAACACCACGCTGCGCGCTCCTCCAAATCATCTGATCATCATCCCTAACGCCAGGCTGGCTCAAAGCATCGTCACGAACTACAATCTACCCGATGACCCTGTCAACATCGTCATCCCCGTGGGGGTCAGCTACGACTCCGATCCCGAGCAGGTCGAGCGGGTCCTCAAAGATGAGGCCCTGAAGATGATTCGCGCCTTGCCCGGCTTCATAAGAGATTTTGAGCCCATTGTGCGCTTCCAATCGTTCGGAGATTTCTCGCTCAATTTTCTGGTGATCCTGAGAGTAGAGAACTTCGACGCGCAATTTGCCGTGTGGGGAGAGATTCACAAGCGGATCTTCAAACGGCTCAAACAGGAAGGGATTGAGATCCCCTTCCCGGTCCGGACCATCTATCTCAGGGACCAGCAGGCCGTGCACCTCAACCCTAAGCGGAGCCCCAAGGATAAGCCTCCAAAGAGCCTGGGCACTCTGTATCATAATAAATAAATAAGGAGTAAGGGAGGAAGATGGCTCGTCCATGCAAGCGCAAGTGAACGCTATTAGAAGGCTTTCAGATTACGAAGGGATCGTTGACCCCGAGATCTTGGATGAGGCAGCCCGGCTGGGGAAACGCCTCCAGGGTCTGACCGTCACCCACATCAACTCCACCCGCCAAGGAGGCGGAGTGGCTGAGCTTCTCAGTAGCCTCATCCCGCTCTTCAACGACCTGGGACTGAAGACCAGCTGGCAGGTCATCGAAGGCCCCTCGGAGTTTTTCAAGGTGACCAAGATGTTTCATAATGCGCTTCAAGGCTTGCCGGCGCATGTCACTTCCGAGATGTTTGAGCTGTATCGGCGCGTCACCCAAGAGAACGCCCGGCGGCTGGACCTGTCGGCGGATGTGGTCTTCGTGCATGACTATCAGCCATTAGCCCTGGTGGAGCAGCGGGCCAAAGATTCAATCTGGATCTGGCGCTGCCATGTGGATCTATCGCGCTCCATCCCCAAGGTCTGGCTGTCGCGCCCGGAGAAGAGCGTCTGGGAGATGCTCTCTCCCTATGTGGAGCAGTACGAGGGGGCCATCTTCTCCATGGCGGAGTTTGCGCAGAACCTTCCCATTCCGCAGCACATCATCCCGCCGGCGATCGACCCTCTAAGCGAGAAGAACTGCGCATTATCTTCTGAAGAGATCGAGCGCGTCTTATGTCAGCTGGGCATCCCGCGCGATCGGAAGGTCTTCTTGCAGGTATCCCGCTTCGATCGCTTCAAAGATCCCGTGGGGGTCATTCAAGCGTATCAGATCTTCAAGCGCCGGACGCGGCTTCTGCAGAAGACGTGTCTGGTGCTGGCCGGGGGCGGGGCGGATGATGATCCCGAGGGGGCGGAAGTGCTCGCCGAAGTGAGAGCTCGGGCCGCCCGTGACCCCGATATCTTCATCCTCGAGCGCCCACCTACGTCTCATCACGAGATCAACGCCTTGCAACGGGGAGCGGATATCGTCCTTCAAAAATCGATTCGAGAGGGCTTTGGGCTCGTCGTCGCAGAAGCTCTCTGGAAGAAGAAGCCTGTGGTGGCCTCGGCGGCGGGGGGCATCAAGCTCCAGATCCTCGATGGACTGACCGGCTTGCTGGCCAACTCCGTCGAGGAGCTGGCCGATCGCTTGGAATATCTGCTGGAACACCCGAAAGTGGGCGAGCGCCTGGGCCAGACGGGATACAAGCATGTGAAGCAGAATTTTCTCATTCCGCGCCAGCTCAGGGATTATCTTCGGGTGCTCGCGGATCGCCTAACCTGAGCTCCTACTTTCTTAGGGGAGCGGTCGATTGTCGCACGACCAGGGTCGTGTCCAGAATGATCCTGCGGGGTCTTTTGTTGGGCCGTTCGATCCTCTCGAAGAGGAGGCGGGCCGCTATATCTCCCATCTGATAGGGTTGCTGGGCCACCACCGTCAGCTGAGGAGCAAAGGCCACCGCCCAATCGGGATCGTCGAAGCCCACTACCGAGATCTCTTCCGGGCACCTTCGGTCTTCATCCCTGAGGCGGTGCAGGAGGCCTAAGGTCATCAGGCTGTTGGTGCTGAAGATGGCTGAGACTCCTTGCTTTAGGAGCTTTCCGGCCGCTTGGTAACCGTCCTCGATCCGTAAGCCTCCCTCGGCCATCAGACCCTCCTCGAGGCTAATCTTGTGGTCTTTCAGGGCCTGCTCGTATCCGGCCAGACGGTCGGCGATGCTGCTGATCCTCGAGGGCCCCAAGAGGATGCCGATTCTACGATGGCCCAGCTCGATCAGATGTTGGGTCGCTAGATAGGCCCCGCGGATGTTATCGGAATAGACTTGATCCACCGGCAGATCCACGCGGCGATCGATGATCACCAAGGGGAGGCGCTGCTCCACGAGAGGGCGCAGGTTTCTTCCGCCCTCCCGCGTGGGGGCCACAATCAGCCCATCCATGCGCCTGGAGAAGAGCAGATCGAGATATTGGGCCTCTTCTTGGGGGTCCTCGTCCGTGCCGCAGAAGACGACGCTATAGCCCCGCTCGAACGCCTTGTCCTTGACGCCGCGGGCCACTTGAGGAAAGAAGGGATTGATGATATTTGAGATGAGCAGAGCAATAGAGTGGCTTCGGCCGATCCGCAGGCTGCGGCCCACGAAGTTGGGGCGGTAGCCCAACTGCTCGATGGCCCTGGCTACGCGTTGGCGCAGCTTTTCGCTGACAAAGCGGGTGCCGTTGATGACATGGGAGACTGTGGTCACTGAGACCTTGGCTTGCTTGGCCACATCCTTGATCGTGGGCGTGTGTGACCTTCGCATGGGCCCTATATTGTAGGTCGAAACCGCCCTCTCTGTCAAGGGAATCCTCAGAGAACCTCTTGACAAAGTCTGGGAACCGTTGTAGCATACGGGTGCTTAAGAAATCGTTTGCGCAAACGTTTAACGGCCGGAAGATCTGGGGATTCCGATGGAGCCGTATCAAGTCCAGGTGGACCTCGGCGCCCTGATAAGAGCGGCGCTCCAGGAGAGGCCATGAGACGCATTGGGATCGTGACCAGCGGTGGAGACTCTCCCGGGATGAACGCAGCGATCCGGGCCGTCACACGGCAGGGGATTATGCTTGGCCTGGAGGTCTGGGGCGTAAGACGTGGGCTCAAGGGGTTGATGGAGTGCGACTTGATTCCCTTAAGCTCACGGGAGGTGGGCGGCATCCTGCAGCGGGGCGGGACGATCTTGGGCACGGCCCGCGCAGAAGAATTCAAGACTCCCGCGGGCCAGAGGCGTGCCCTAGAGAGCCTTCAACAATATCGCCTGGATGGGCTCGTGATCATCGGTGGCGATGGATCGCTGCGCGCGGCTAAGGTGCTCGCCGAGCAGGGTGTTCCCACCATCGGCATCCCGGCCAGCATCGACAACGACATCTGGGGCACGGACATGGCCATCGGCGTGGACACGGCGCTCAACACCGTGACGGAAGCGATCAACAAACTCAGAGACACCGCCACGTCCCACGAGCGCACCTTCGTCATCGAGACCATGGGGCGCCACTGTGGCTATCTCGCTCTGATGGCCGGGTTGGCCGGAGGGGCCGAGGCGATCCTCATCCCGGAAGTGCCCTTGGATTTGAAGAGAGTCGTGCAGCAGGTGCTCAAGGGCTATCAAGCGGGCAAACGACACTCCTTCATCGTCGCCTCCGAGGGAATCCGTGATAAGCTTGCGCTTCGGCCGTTTCAATCTGTGGCCGAGCACATTGGGGCCTATCTCAGGGAGGAGACCGGGCTCGAGGTGCGGGTGACGGTCTTAGGGCACGTCCAGCGGGGCGGAGCTCCTACGGCGTTTGATCGGGTGCTGGCCACGCGCCTGGGTGCGGCCGCGATTGAGCACCTCAAGCAGGGTGAGAGCGGCACGATGATCGCCCTTCAGCGCGGCCAGATCGTAAGCGTCCCCTTGGCAGCGTGCCTCGACAAGGCGAAAGAGCTGGAGTTGAGTCTGCTTAAGCTCGCTCATACTCTAGCGGGGTAGGGGTAAGAGAGGAGCACAGGGTCGTGCAACTATCTGCCGGGAAGTGGCGGCGCCTGAAGTCGCTTACAGACGAGCAGGGGCGCTTCAAGATGCTGGCCGTCGATCAGCGGGGCTCTTTACGCCGCGCGCTCTCTCAAGCCGTGAACCGACCGCCCAATCAGATCCCCCCGGAGGCGTTGACAGAGGTGAAGCGGCTCATCACAAAGGTGCTGGCACCCCACGCGACCGCGGTGCTTACAGATCCGGAGTATGGCTATCCGGCTTCGCTGGAGCATTGGCCGCCTCGGTGCGGACTCTTGCTGGCCTCTGAAGGGACGAGCTATGAGAGAGCTAAGGGGAAGGGGCGCAGATCGCGCCTACTGGAGAACTGGTCCGTAGAGAAGGCCCAGCGCGCCGGAGCGGATGCTGTCAAGCTGCTCATCTACTACCATCCAGAGGCTTCCAGAGACGTTCGCCTCCATCAGCAGCAGCTCGTGCAGTGCGTGGGCGAAGAGTGCGCCTCTTTTGACATGCCCTTCCTGTTGGAGATCGTGATTTATCCTCTGGAGGGGTCTGGTCCAGACAGCGCAGAATTCGCCCGTCAAAAGCCCGAGCTGGTCATTCGCAGTGCCCAGGAGTTCAGCCAGCCTCACTATCGAGTAGATCTTTTGAAGCTGGAGTTCCCGGCGGACCTCAAATGGGCCCGCGAATTCTCTCAGGGGGCGTTCGATGGGAAAGAGCGCCCTTCCGTCTACACATTGAAAGAGGTTCGAGATTTTTGTGCTCAATTGAACGAAGCCTCGGGCGTGCCTTGGGTGATCCTGAGCGCGGGCGTCGACATCGAAGAATTTCTGATGCAACTGGATCTGGCGGTGGAGGCCGGCTCAAGCGGCTTCTTGTGTGGGCGGACCCTTTGGAAGGGCTCTTTGGCCTACTATCCCAATTACGATAAGATGGAAGAGTGGCTGCACACGCAGGGCGTCTATAATCTCCTGCGGGCCAATGCCCATGCCGCGCGGGCCCTCCCCTGGTTTGAGCATCGCAAATTCCTCCAGAAATGAGAAAGGAGAAGACATGGCCGTGCGAGTAGCCATCAACGGCTTTGGCCGGATTGGGCGACAGGTCCTGCGCGCAATCCTCCAAAATCATCCAGAAGAGCTGGAGGTTGCCGCGATCAATGATCTTACAGATACTAGAACAAACGCTCATCTTTTCAAATATGATTCCAACTATGGGCGCTACCCAGGCACAGTCGAAGCCCACGATGACGCACTGATCGTGGATGGGCATGAGATTCGCGTCTTCTCTGAGCCTGAGCCGGCCCAGATCCCTTGGCAAGAGGTCGAGGCTCAGATCGTGATCGAATCCACCGGGCGTTTCACGGACGCCACCAAGGCGAAAGCCCATCTGGAGGCCGGCGCTCAAAAAGTGATCATTTCTGCCCCGGCCAAGAACGAAGATCTCACCATCGTCTTGGGCGTAAACGAAGAGAGCTATGATCCCAACAAGCATCATGTGGTGAGCAATGCCAGCTGCACCACGAACTCGCTGGCTCCGCTCGCCTGGGTGCTGCATAAGAGCTTTGGGATTCGGCGCGGAGTCATGACGACGGTGCACAGCTACACCAACGATCAGCGCCTTCTGGATCTGGCCCATAAAGATCTCCGAAGGGCGCGCGCGGCCGCTCTTAATATCATTCCCACGACCACGGGAGCTGCCAAGGCCGTCGAACTCGTGATCCCCGAGCTGAAGGGACGCTTTACCGGCATCGCTTTGCGTGTGCCAACACCCACCGTCTCTATCACAGACTTCGTCGCGGAACTGGAGGAGAACACCACAGCTGAGGAGATCAATCGGGCCTTCCGTGAGGCTGCTAAGGAGAAGCTCAATGGGATACTCGCCTATAGCGAGGAGCCCCTGGTCTCGCTGGATCTTAAGGGCAATCCGCACTCGGCCATCGTGGACGGGCTCTCAACGCTGGTCATCGGCGGAAATCTCGCAAAAGTTCTGGCCTGGTATGATAACGAGTGGGGCTATGCCTGTCGCACGGCAGATCTTGCGGCCTACATCGCCCGCAGAAGCTTTTAGATGAGCGAAGATCGCTGGCTCAATCTGGAGGGCCTGCGCGTCCATTATCTGGCCGCGGGCGAAAAGGGACCTCCGGTGGTGCTATTACACGGCGGCAGCGTCGACTGTGCCCGTCTTTCGTGGGGGCAGGCCATGGGGCCGCTGGCGCAGCGCTTTCGGGTGTATGCACCCGATTGGCCCGGCTACGGCCAGAGCGATGAGCCAAAGATTCAATATACAACGCAATATTTTGTGGGCTTTCTGGGGCGTCTTCTGGATGCCCTCTCTCTTGAGAGGGTCAGTCTAGTCGGGCTGTCCATGGGCGGAGCCATCTCGCTGAGCTTTGCGCTTCAATTTCCTGGCCGGGTCGAGAAGCTCGTCTTGGTGAACAGCTACGGCTTCCAAGATAAGGCCCCGTGGCACAAGCTCTCCTATATTCTCACGCGCTTATCGTTCCTGAGTGAGCCGCTCTTGAGGCTGCTGGTCAAAAGTCGCACTCTCGTGCAGTGGAGCCTGCGCTGGGTAGCCTCGAACCCCGAGGCCATCTCGGAGGAGTTGTTGAATGAGATTTATGAGCAGGCCCGCAAAGAGGGAATCCGGAAGGCTTTTGCCTGCTGGGCGAGGAGCGAGCTCTTTTGGGACGGCGTGCATACGAACTTGACGGATCAACTCTCTCTTCTGAACGTGCCCACGCTGATCGTCCACGGCGGGCGGGATCGAATCGTGCCCGTTTGCTATGCCCGAAGGGCTCATGAGAGAATAAAAGATTCGCGATTGTACGTCTTTTCTGACGGCGGGCATTGGACTCCCCGGGAGAAGCCGGAGGAGTTCAATCAGCTCATCATGCAATTTCTGGCGGACTGCTGAGCGGCGCTCAGACTCAGAGCACGAGGGCCGCAGCGCCCAGCAGTCCCACATCATCGCCAAGTCTCGTGAGACGAATAGGCGTCTCCCAGCGAGAATATTCTCGAAATGCCTGAAGCGTCTTCTCCTGCAATTGATTCCAAGACTGCATGACTCCGCCTCCCAGAAAGATCGCCTCGGGATCGAAAATTTCAGACAGATTGGCCAGTCCGATCCCCAGATAGAAGGCTGCCTCTTCTACGATCTTTTGGCTTGCGCGCTCTCCCTGAGCAGCGCGCTTGAAGACTTCTTCGGCTGAAGCATTCTGAAGATGCAAGCGCTCTCTGGCTCTACGGGCGATGGCCGTCCCCGAGCTTAGAGCCTCCCAGCAGCCCCGCTTGCCACACTGGCACAAGGGGCCCTCAGACTGCAAGATCATGTGCCCCACTTCCCCGGCATTGCCACTTCGGCCACGATGGATCTTCTTGTCTATAACAATGCCGCCTCCTATGCCCGTGCTGATGGTCACATAGATGAGATGCTTAAGCTCTGGAGCCTCGAAGCGTGCAATACCCCAAGCGGCCGCGTTGGCATCATTGTCTACAACTACGGGGAGCGCGAGCACCCTCTTTAGCTCGTTAAGCAACGAAAAGCCCTGCCAGTGGGGCAGATTGGGTGCTCTCCCCACTACGCCCCGGCTTGTGTCCACAGTTCCGGCCAGTGCGCAGCCCACACCCAAAAGATCTTGCCATTTGACCCCTTGGGCAGTACAGCAGGCCCGCAGCTCTTGATTGAGCTTCACCAGCAGGACTTGTGGCTCCGGCGGCGTGGGCAACTCCCGACGCTCAAAGAGATTCCCTGGCCTATCGCAGAGTCCCAGGCGGGTGCGCGTGCTGCCGATATCTATTCCCACCGCCAGCTCTTTGGGCATCTTCAGTGCTTGACCACGCAGAAGTCGAGCCCGCGAATCTCCAGCGGACGGCTGTTGTCGGGCGAGTGCACGATCATCCGGCCCTTCTCAAAGTATGGCAATGCTTTTTGATAGTGCTTAGGGGCTCCGGCCCGCTCGGCCATCCCCTGCTCCATGCCCAAGAGAACCCTGGTGCTGATCTGCGAGAGCACCGCTTCATTGACATCTTGAGGGTTCTGGGTGATGAGCACAAGCCCTAATCTATTCTTGCGCCCCTGCTTGGCGGCTGTGACAAACTTTTCGACGATGAGGCGATCCTGCTGCGTCTTTTCTTGAGTGAGATAGCTATGGGCCTCGTCCACGGCTAATATGACGGGGTATTTTGCGAGGCGCCGGCCCCAAGGGGTCTCGATGGCTTTCGTCTTGGCATCGGCGATCATCGACATGACGGTGAGCACCACCACGCGCTCGCCCTCCGCACTCAAGTGATTGGTGGGAAAGACGCTCACTCGATCTTCATCGAAGATGCTCTCATAAAGTTGCGTAATGGGGTTAGCGCCCTGGTCGAAGATGTGGGCAAATTGGGGGAGAAGCACCCGGCGGCGGATGGCTCCTAGCGTGGCCTCGTGAATGAAGCCGCTCTCCAGATAGGGCCGCATGCGCCCGTCGTCTTCGAGGAAGCGCTTGAAGGCCTTATAGCTCTTCTCTGTAGAGTCTCTAAAGAAATCTCGGATGAGCCGCTCCAGAGCTGCGTATTGGGCCTCGTTGAGTTCTCCTCCGGCGATGAGATACGGGAAGTCCCTCACAAGCTCAAAGGGAATGGTAAAGTCTGTGTGGGCATCGCAGCCGTGATAAGAACAGCCGGCTTCGACGGCCGAAAAGACCGTGAGCTTCTTGCCTACACCTCCTAGTTTGCCGCCGACACCCACGAGATTGTTCAACTCCTCTTTGGGGACGCTGGCGATGTGGGGATTATCATCGCGCAGGCCCCAATATTCGTTCTCCGGATCTATGATCACTATACAGGGCTTGCGGCGTTCTCCGCCTCGGCGCTCTAGAGTGTACTCTGAGTCCACGATCTGCCTCAGGAAATTCTTTGCGGTGTGGGTCTTGCCTCGCCCGCTCATGCCCGCGATCAGCACGTGCGTGAAGATGAGCGGATCGCCCGTCTTCTCAGCAGAATTTATCAGATAGTACGGGATCTTGAAGCCGCCCCTAAGCGTGATGGGCTCGCCGTTTACGGCCACATAGCCCAGGAAGAGTCCGTCTTCAGGCAGATCCAGTCCCAGCACGACCTCCTCTTTGCTGGTCACGCGGCGCACGATGGCATTAGGCTTTGGCAGATAGCGCACTTCCGTGGCTCTTCCGGTGGGACTGATCATAGAGAGGGGCTCCAGCTGGGCCAGTTGGATGTATTCTCCTTCGCCCACTTCGTCGGCGCTGATGAGCACGTGGACTTCACTCATGTCATCAAGGGCATCGCGCTTGCGATACGAGAGTTTTTTGATATACGCGAAGAATTTTTCGTCGCGGTAGCCTAAGGGGATGACGACATACTGGCCGACGGCGATGTCATTACGCTTCTCTTCGGGGATGTAGACTTCAACACAGTGCTCTGTAGTGCTGATGAAGAGCTCTTCGGAGATGGCCACGCGTCCGATCTCCTCGGGCTTGAGCGGCTTAACTTCCGGCTGTGAGGAGATCCGTAGCTGCTGCAACGCTCGTTCCAGATCAAATTCTTCAGATTTTGTCATCGCGTCTCCACAAGCTAAATCAGCTCTCCCCGGCTCTGATTATAACTCAAATCGAGTTCGAGGCCGCAGGCGCGGATCAAGCTCAGGCTCTCCTCGTCTGTGATGCGCGCCCGGCTGTCCGCCTTGCGAATCGCCGGGGGAACCCCCTTGCCCCGCGCGATCTCTGAAAGGATCTTCGCGCGCAACTGCTCTGGGTCATGCCTCTCAAAGATGATTCGCGGTGCCTCTATCTTCAAGACCGCCTTCACCCGCGGATCATAAACATAAAAGAAACAGACATGATAAGCCCGAGCAGCAAGCTTTAGATCAAATGACTTTAAGCGCTTGAAGATGTCAAAGCCGACAGGGGCTTCCCCTTGCCGCTCGGGGAGCGAGTACTCCTGCTGGACGAACCAGTTGGTAAATCCCAGCGCATCTTTAGGAGTATCGCTCAAGACGGCTTTTATGAATTGCGCGTCGCTCGACCAGTTCTGAGAGGCGCGATCTAGCGTGAACTCAATGAGCCACGACGTTCCAGGGTTCTTGTTGAGGCTCACGAGCGCAAGTCCACGTTGCGCAAACTCCTCCACGACTCGGAGGGGCTGGGCTAGGATCTCGATGGCCGGTGGCCACTCCGTCCAGCGCGTCTCAGAGCTCCAAAGAGAATCGGCCTCATCGCCGGCAAAATAGTAATAAAGCCCGATGGGATAGAGATTCCCGTCCAAGATGAAGAGCCCTTGCGAGGGCTGGAGCTCTCCCAGCATGCGCAGGGCGTGATAGGACTCGGCAGCCCAGCGGGCCAGACCCGTGATGACCCGCTCGACCTCATGTTCCAGATAGCGCCGCAAGATGTGAATCCGCCAGAAATGTATGTACTCATCCCGCGATTGCTCCGATCGGGCTCCTCCCAGATCCGTCCTTTGCGAATGGGAGACCAGCGAGAGCGAGCGAAAGGCTTCCAAGGGCAGCTCTTTGAAGCGCACCTCAGGGTCGCTGGCAAGCAGGGCCTGATAGGCACAGAGCACGGTGCCGTTCTCGAGATATTTCAGCCGTGTGCTTCCGCCGTCGAGAGCGTACACCGGCTCGTAGTGGTTCAGCTTGCGTGCGGCCAGCTCTAAGAGGCTCTCGTGGCGATGTTCTAATGGAGTCAGGGCTTCGATGGCTCCGCTAAGTTGGAGCTCTTCGAAGAGCCGGCGGGCTTCCTCGCGATGATCGGGGCTCAGACGCCAGACCTGTTCGCCGAAGAACTTCAGCTGAGCGCGTAGCGTTTGCTTGGCCTCATTTGAGAGCATCTCATCTCACTCGATAGACCCGACTCGTGTTGTCGGCTGTCTTCTCCGTGCGATATTCATGATCCGCCCCTTCCACAAGTCCCACTTCATGGGAGACGACGATCACTTGGCCGATGCGCCTGCCAAGCTCTTCGAGTAGAAATTGCAGGCGATTCACCCGGTCGCGATCCAGATAGATCGTGGGCTCATCGAGGATGAGTGGCATACGACTTGCCGCCTGCGAGAGCACTTGGTGGATCGCGGAGCGGAGCGCGATGTTGATGAGCGCCCGCTCGCCGCCGGAAAGCAATTCCGGACGGATCGTACTGCCGTTTTTGAGTTCCACGAAGATCTCGTAGTCCTCCGTAATGCGCACCCCGCGATAGCTGGCTCCAGAGTCCATGAGCCCAAAGAGCTGATTGAAATATAGTTCAATGGCCCTGATGTTCCGCTTGCGCAAGTCCTTCTTGATCGTCTCGTAAAACTCGCGAAGCTGCTCTAATTCTGCTTGGAGCTGTTCGATCTTTTTGAGTTCCTCCTCCGTCTCGGCTTGCGCCTGTTGGAATCTCTTCAGTTGTTCGAGTTGCTCCTCAATCCGACCGCGCTCTGAAAGCAGGCTTTCCCGTTCCCTTTCCCGTTCTCCCTTTTGAGCCAGAAGCTGCTGTAGGATCTCTTGCACCTGCTGTGATCTCTCTTGAAGCTGCGGAGCATCGCCTAGCCTCTGCTCTAGTTCGGCGATCTTGGCCTTGAGGCGGGCGATCTCATCCCGAAGCGCTTCCATGTCCTCCACGATCGACTTCCGTCCGCTTCTCTTCTCCAGCCCCTGCTCTTTGATTTGAAGGAGCCTTAGGGCTTGTTCTTTGAGTTCTTCGAGCTTGTGGCGTCGGGCTTCGAGGGCCTTAAATTCATCATCCAGCTTCTGGATGGATCTCTCTCCCTCCTGCTTGAGCGTATGGATTTGAGCCTCCAAGGCCTCCAGCCTCGCGCGCCCAGTTTTGATCTCTAAGGCCAGCTTCTGGATGGCCATCTCTTTTTCTTTGAGAGTCGGCCGGAAGGTCTCTGCACGCACGGGCTGTTGGCAGAGGGGGCATCTGCCCTGCTGGGCGAGAGAGCACATCTCCTCCAGCTCGCGTCGGAGATTCTGCTCTTGCGCCTCTGCCTGCACGATGTTCTTGAGAAGCGATTCTCGCTCTGTGGCCAGCTTTTCGAGTTGTTGAGTGATTTGAGTCTGTCGCTCTTGGATCTGAATATATAGAGCCTCTTGCCGGCTCTTCGTCTGAGAGAGCTCTTGCGGGAGAACTTCGATCTCCTCCCAGCGGCCCGCGTCGTTGAATGAGCGAGTGATTTGCTCTTTGGGCAGGTTCAGTTGGGTCAATCCCTTGCCCAGTTGAGTTTCGAGCTGCTTGTAGCGCTGCTTGAGAGCTTCTAGTTCAGCACCCAGTTGCTGCTCCCTGGTCTCGTGTTGCTTGAGCTGTTTCTCCTTTTGAGAGAGCTCTCTTTGGCGTTCTTCGACCTCGCGGGTGAGTTCTTCCAGGCGCTGGAGCCTCTCGCGCAAGCCGTGCTGTAATCTCTCAGCCTCGGAGATCTTCTTTTCGAGATTCTTTAATTCTGACTGTTTTTCTTGGATCTTTTCTTCAATCTCCAGGCGTCGTTTGTCGAGATTCTCAGCTTGGAGAACCTCAATCGCTCGCTTGAGATCCTGATAGCGGTGGCTGAGCCCATCGAATCGGCGATTGAGGGCCCGTCGGGCCCCTTCGCGTGCGCGTTGGGCATAGCGATCGAGCTTCTCTAATCTCAATAAGCGATCGATCATCCGCCGGCGCTCTTCTTCTCCAGCACGAATCAAACGATCGATTTCGCCCTGGCGCACGTAGAGGCAATTCGTAAAGTCATCGCGGTTCATGCCGAAGAGCTCTTCGACGGCAGAAGCGGCGTTCTCGACCCCGACCCATTCAGTCCCATCATCCCGCAGCAAGCGACAGTCTTCCCTTTCGCTCACGACAGAATCACCGCGGCAACGCAGGGCCATCTGAGCTGTGTACTGATTTGAGCCGTAGCGGAACTTCAGCTGGACGGAGCCCGCCTCGGCCCCGAGGCGCAAGATGTCGGCCAGCGAGCGATCCATGGCTGGGCCAGCCTTGCTGCCGTACAGAGCGAAAAAGATGCTCTCCAGGAGCGAAGATTTCCCGCTGCCGTTGGGGCCGGCAATCACCGTGATGCCGTCATCGAACGCGATCTCAGCCTGCTCGTAGCACCAAAGATTCTTGATCTCGAGAGAGTCCAGCCGCATGGCTGGAGCTTGAGAGGCGGGCGGAGCAAGTCTCTTCTTTAGAGGCCGGCTTAGGCGTGGAAGGTCTCGCTCCTCTCCCTCCACGTCTCTCTCGGCTTGGGTGAATAAATCGAGCAGGCTCGGTTCCTTCTTCTTGGGCATGATCTCTAAGAGGAGTATAGTGGAACGAGCCGGGGAGGGCAATTGAATTTTGAATTAAGGCTTAGCTTCCAGCAAGCGCGTCACGAAAGCATCCACGTTGGAGTCGGCGATCTTCGGATCACGAATGATCGCATCGATCTCCAGAAGCGTCTTTGAGCAGTTCCTCTGGGCCAGCCGCTCGGAGATGAGCGCATCCAGGTTTCCAAATTCGAGCTGTACGTCAATTCGCTGCTCCTCTTGTGCCTCTCGGCGGTCGATGAGGCGCACGGCCAGCGCTCCTCGCGAGCGCGCGTGCTCCTCAATCTCTGGGATGCTCAGCCCATCGCGCCCCAGATACACGCAGACGACAGCCCCCTTTAGCTGCTCGCGATGCGCGTCAATACTCCTGATCGGATCTTCATCTGCGCTGATGTAGAGAAACTTTCTGGTGGGAAGCTCACGGCGATCTAGGCGACCCGTCTCAAGATCGATCAGGCTCACGCCCCGCGGCTCGCGCTCATCGAGATTCCAGCGCTCCGTGCTCCCCGGATACGTGACGAGCAGCTCTCCCTCGCGCCAGAGCTGATGCTCGTGATAATCCCCCAAGAGCACATACTGTGCCCCACTCTTCCGTAGATCTTCAAAGCGGAGTTCGCCGTTCCCCACACGATCGAGCAGCTGGTGGCAGACGAGCACTCCCCCCTTAAGGCGAGGAGGCTTCACTACGCGGCGGCCTGCATAGTCCATCCCATAGAAGCGAATGCCTCCCAGCTCATAGGGCTCTTGATGGAGGTGCACGGCCAGTCCCAGCTGCGCAAAGAGATCGAGCCATTGGACACCGCGGCGCTGCTCGTGATTGCCTACAACGCCTAGAAACGGAATCCTGGCCTCTTTCAGCTGGAAGAGCACCTGAAGGGTATCGTGCAGATCTTCGGCCGTGGGGAAGCGATCATCGAAGAGATCTCCGGAGTGCACCACGGCATCGACTCTTTCGGCCAGCGCGATCTCCATGGCCCCTCGAAAGGCCCGCGCAAAATCTGTGCGGCGCTCTTCGAGCCCGTACTGGCAGGCCCCAAGGTGCGTGTCCGCCGTATGGAGAACCCTCATGACAGGGCTTTATCCAGCGACTTCAGCTGCCTCTCCGGCCCAATGACGGTGAGCGTAAACGAATTCTTCCCAAAGAGCTCCTGAGCTACTGTGCGCACGTCCTCCGGAGTCACCATCTCCAGGTGGGCGATCACATCCTCCAGGGGCATGTGTATGTTGTAGATTTCAGAGATCCCCAGGCGATTCATGCGCGCATGGCTGCTCTCCAGCCCCAAGAGCAGGTTGCCCTTGAGTTTCTCCTTGGCCAGCTGGATCGTCTCCTCGGGCACGAGTTCTTCTTGGAGTCGCTCGAGCTCTTCCCGACAGATCTCAAGCGCCTGCGCGGCGTTCTTCGGCTCTGTGCCCAGGTAGATCGTAAAGAGTCCGCTATCGCTGAAGTAGCTGGGGCTGCTGAAGACGACATAGGCGAGACCCAGCTCTTCGCGGATTCTCTTGAAGAGCCTTGAACTCATCCCGCCGCCCAGCACCGTGTTTAAAATCTCTAAGGCGTAGCGACGAGGGTCCGTCTTGGCTATCCCAACGGTTCCCAGGCAGATGTGGGCCTGTTGCAGATCTCGACGTTCTTCTAGATGGAAGCCGCCCTTCTTCTTCGGAGAGGAGCGCGGCGGCTCTGAGCACTCCGCACTTTCAATCTCTCCCAGCTTGGCCTCCGCTACGCGCAAGAGGTCCTCGGCGGAGACCTCTCCCACCGCGGCTAAGAAGAGGTGGCGCGCATCATAGAGGGCAAAGTGCTCCAGCAGATCTTCCCGAGAGAGTCGGCTGACTGTCTCTTCCGTGCCGGCAATCGGACGGGCCAAGGGATGCTGAGAGTCCCAGAGATGTTGCGTGAATAATTCAAAAATCTTCTCTTGGGGCGTGTCCTCCTGCATGCGGATCTCTTCGAGGATGACCCCTTTCTCCTTGGTGAGATCCTCCGACTTAAAGAGCGGATTTTTTATCAAATCCGCCAGCACATCGAGCGCGCTCTCCAGATGCTGCGGCAGCACATCGACATAATAGGCCGTGTACTCTTTGGAAGTCATCGCGTTGATAAAGCCGCCGATGGCATCGATCTCTTCCGAGATTTGGAATGCCGTGCGATGAGTCGTGCCTTTGAAGACCATGTGTTCGAGGAGATGGCAGATGCCCGCCTGGGAAGCGGGCTCGTCTCGGCTGCCCAGCCTCACCCAGATGCCCAAAGAGAGCGGACGGCCCGGGCGGGGCTCAAAGAGCACCTTCACCTCATTCGAGAGCCTGAACTCGTAGCAGCTGGGGTACAGCTCGATCATCTCATTTCTTTCGGCCGTTCGATGGCTCTTCGCCCGGGCCGACTTTGATGAGCTTGAGCGCATAGCGACCCTTTTCATCAATGCGGATCAACTCCACCGTCACAGGATCTCCGACTTTGACCACGTCCTCGACGCGCTGGACGCGCCCTCGGTCCGAGAGGGCCGAGATGTGGATCAGCCCCGACTCTCCTTCGTTGAACTCCACGAAGGCCCCATAGTCGGCGATGCCCTTCACTCTCCCAAAGTAGCGCTGGCCCACTTGGATGGGCTTCTTCTCGATGTGGCGCTTGAGGTTCACCCGGCCCATCGGGTCGAGTTCTGTGACTTCGACTTCGATCTCGTCTCCGAGCTTGACGACATCTTCCACGCGCTTGACGTATTTATCCGACAGATCGGAGACGTGGATGAGGCCCAAGACTCCGGGCTTGATCTCCACAAAGGCCCCGAAGCGCTCAATTCGGACGACTTTGCCGCGGTAGTGATCGCCGACTTGGATCTCTTTAGCGAGTTCTTCAATTTGAGTGCGCGCGGCTTTGACGGCCTCGGCGTTCTCGCCGGAGATCTTCACCGTGCCGTCGTCTTCGATGTCGATCTCGGTGCCCGTCTCATTGAGGATCTTACGGATGGTCTTACCTCCGGGGCCGATGACCGCGCCGATCTTCTCCGGGCTGATCTTGATAATTTCAAGCAATGGCGCGTACTTAGACAGCTGCGGCCGAGGCGCCGGCAGCGTCTGTTCCATGATCTTTAGAATCTCCAGGCGGGCCCGGCGGGCCTGGGCCATGGCTTGAGCCATAAGCTCTTCCGAGAGGCCGCTCGTCTTCACATCCAGCTGGAAGGCTGTTAATCCATCGCGCGTGCCAGCCACCTTGAAGTCCATATCGCCAAAGCCGTCCTCGAAGCCGGCGATGTCCGTGAGAATTACAGCCTCGCCGGCCTCTTCAATGAGGCCCATGGCGATGCCCGCCACCGGCTTTTTGATGGGCACGCCCGCGTCCATCAGGGCCAGCGTCCCGCTGCACACCGAGGCCATCGAGCTTGATCCGTTCGACTCGACGATCTCAGATACCACTCGGATGATATATGGGAACTCCTCTTCGCTGGGCAGCACAGGCTGGAGGGCCGTCTCCGCCAGGTGCCCGTGGCCGATCTCGCGGCGCTTCGGCGGGCCCATCCGACCGGGCTCGCCCACGCTGTAGGGCGGGAAGTTGTAGTGCAGCATGAAGCGCTTTCGGCCCTCTTCCAGCATAAGATCAATGATCTGTTCATCTTGGCGGGTGGTGCCTAAGGTGCACGTCCCCAAGCTCTGAGTCTCACCGCGGGTAAAGAGCGCCGAGCCATGTACTCTGGGAAGCACGCCCACTTCGCAGGCGACCGGGCGCAGCTCATCGGCCTTGCGGCCATCCATGCGAATCTTGCGCCTAAGAGTCTCCTTGCGGACATGCTCTTTGAGCAGCTCTTTGAAGAGCGCTAAGAGCGTCTTTCGGAGAGAGGCCAGCTCGGACTCCTTCATCTCTGGGTTCTGCTCCAGTCTTCTGGCGAGAAGCTTCTCGATGGCCTCTTCACAGATGGCCTCTGCCCGCGCCTCGCGCTCCAGCTTCCTCAGCGGGCCCCAGAGTTCTTCAAAGCGATCCCCGATCAGGGCCGCGAGCTCGGCTTTGAGCTCATCGAGTCCTTCGGCCGGGGAGACCTGAATCTTGGGCTTGGGACTGGGGATCTTCGCCATGAATTCCCTCTGCAGGCGCACCAGGTGCCGGATCTCCTCATGGGCGATCTTGATGGCCTCAAGCACCCGCTCCTCCGGAATCTCCTTCATCTCGCCCTCGACCATGGTGACCGCCTGTTCAGTTCCGGCCACTACAATGTCCATGGAGCTCTTCTCGAGCTGCTCGAACGTCGGATTGAGGACGAACCCATCGTCGAGGAGTCCGACCCGCACGCCCGCCACCGGACCCAAGAAGGGCACCGAGCTGATCAGGAGGGCCGCGGAGGCCCCCAAAAGCCCTGCAATCTCGGGCGGATGATCTTTGTCGGCGGAGAGCACGGTCACGACCACATGGACCGTCTCTCTATAGCCGTCGGGGAAGAGCGGGCGGATCGGCCGATCGATCATGCGCGCATGGAGCACGGCCGCATCCGAGGGCTTGCCCTCCCGCTTGAAAAACCCTCCGGGGATCTTGCCTCCCGCGTAGAATCGCTCTTCGTAATCGACCGTGAGCGGGAAGTAATCCAGTTCTTCTTCGGCTTCAGAGCGATTGACGGTGGCGAGGATCATCGTCTCGCCGAAGGTCACTACCACAGCCCCATCAGACTGGCGGGCGATCCGGCCCGTCTCCAGCGTAAAGGGGCCATCGCTGTGTCGAACGATCGAAAGATCTCCCATCTTCACTACCTCACTCCGTTTCTGAGGGTGACCTAGCCGCGAATCCCGAGCTGTTCAATCAATTGTTGGTAGCGCGTGGGGTCCTTGCGCCTAAGA
The DNA here is from genome assembly GCA_037443265.1 of Candidatus Fraserbacteria bacterium. GTDB lineage: Bacteria > Bipolaricaulota > Bipolaricaulia > RBG-16-55-9 > RBG-16-55-9 > JBBIOR01. The sequence goes on from JBBIOR010000003.1 coordinate 73,366, forward strand.
TACGCCATCAAGCGCTTGCGCCGGCCGACCTTCTGCATGAGCCCCCGCTGCGAATGGAAATCATGCTGGTGGGTCTTTAGGTGCTCCGTGAGCCTTTCGATCTCTTTCGTCAGCACGGCGATCTGGACCTCAGGGGACCCCGTGTCCTGCTCTGTTCGGCGATACGCTCGCATGATCTCGGCCTTCTCTTGCTTCAAAAGAGCCATTATCTTCTCCTCCCATGTCGCTTCTGAAAGGCATAGACGTGGGCTTTGGCGGCTTCCTCATCGAACGTCTGGATCTCATGATCCTCCATGACGATCCTCCCATCGATGATGACGGTTCTCACGTCCGCCGCTTGGGCCGAATAGACGAGGTTCGAGATGACCTCATACTGGGGCACCCAGTGAGGCCGTCCCATATCGAGAATCGCAAGATCCGCTCGCTTGCCCACTTCAATGCGCCCAATCTCGTTCCAGCCTAAAGCCCAAGCCCCGCGCTCGGTCCCGAGTTTGAGGGCCTCAGGGGCCGCAAGCGCGCTGGCCTCCTCTAGTATACCCTTCTGGAGGAGGGCTGCCAAGCGAATCTCTTCCAATAGATCCAGATTGTTGTTGGAAGACGCTCCGTCCGTCCCAAGCGCCACGTTCACCCCTGAATCTAAGAGTCTTTTGACCGGGGCCACGCCCGAGGCCAGTTTGAGGTTGCTCGTCGGATTGTGAACGACGTTCACGTCATGCTCGGCCAGAAGGCGAATGTCGCCATCGGCCAGATGCACACAATGGGCCGCCAGCACCGGAGCCTCAAACACACCCAGACTCTCTAGATACGCCACGGGCGTCTTGCCCCATCTCTGAAGGGCCTCCTGCACTTCGCCCCTCGTCTCCGAAAGGTGCGTGTGAATGATGAGTTGGTGTTGCTGAGCCAGCTCGATCGCGCGCTGCCACACCGCGGGATGGCAGGTGTAGGGCGCATGAGGGGCCACAGCCGTTCGGATGCGCCCCTCGGCCGTACCGTGATGGCGCTCGACGAACTCTTCCGTGACGCGCAGTTCTTGCGCTAATTTATCACCCAGCTCCGGAGCGATGATCCCATAGGCCAGAAGCGCCCGTATTCCGCTCTCTTTCACGGCCTGCGCCACGACGTCCATGTGGAAATACATATCGGCAAAACACGTCGTGCCCGAGCGGATCATCTCCGCAATGCCCAGAAGGGAGGCCCAATAGACGTCCTCGTCTGTGAGTTGGGCCTCCAGTGGCCAGATCTCTTCCGCAAGCCAGCGCCTGAGCGGAAGGTCATCCGCGTAGCCGCGCATCAGCACCATGGCCAGATGCGTGTGGGCATTGATGAAGCCAGGGATGACCAGCTGATCCTTTCCGGAGATCACCCGATCGAAGTCCTTCTCGCAAAGCGATGGGGGATCGTCCATGAGCTTGGAGATCACGCCGTCCTCGATCGCGATGGAGAGGTGCTCACGCACCGGAGGCTCTCCCAAGGTGATGGCCGTGAAATCTTTCAGCAGGATCTTCATAGACCCGGCTCCGAGGGGTTCATGTGATGTGAGGCGATTATAGCGACTTGATGGGCGATGTTGCAATGCAAAAGCCTTGCGGATACTCTAATCATTATGACGATGACGCAAAGGACGCGCGCGCGGGTGGTCTCTGGTTTCAAGCCCACCGGGGAACTCCATCTCGGGAACTATTTCGGCACGATCGCCAATGCGCTCAAATTGCAAGAGCGCTACGAGTGCTTCTATTTTATTGCGGATTATCACGCGATTACGATCGATTGGGAGCCGGAGGAGCTTCAGCGCAACACGCTGGAGATGGCGCTAGGTCTTCTAGCCTGCGGGATCGATCCGGAGCGTTCCGTGCTGTTTGTGCAATCTCAGATTCCAGAGCATACGGAGCTCTGCTGGATTTTCAATAATCTTGCGAGTTTTGGGGATCTAATGCGCATGACGCAATTCAAAGAATGCCGCGAGGAAGCCGAGAAATCTCAAGAGTTCGTGAGCGTCGGACTCTTTGATTATCCCGCCCTGCAGGCGGCGGACATTCTCATCTATCACGGCGCAAAAGTGCCCGTAGGGGCGGATCAGCTGCAGCACTTGGAGCTCACGCGGCGTATCGCCCGGCGCTTCAACAGCCGCTTTGGCCCCTACTTTCCTGAGCCGGAGGGCATCTTAAGCGAAGCTCCTCGGATCATGTCCCCGGCGGATCCTTTGAAGAAAATGAGCAAGAGCTACGGGGAGAAGCACGTCATTCGCCTGACGGAGCCGGAGGACTCCATCTGGGAGAAGATTAAAACAGCTGTCACAGACCCGGGTCCTCGCGGGGTGGAGATGAGCCCCGGCGTGGCCAATCTCTTTCAGTTGCTCAAGCTCTCTGCCCCAGCGGACACTTATGAGAAATTCAGATCCGAGTACGATCGGGGCACGCTCCAGTATGAATCATTAAAAAGGGCGCTCTTTGAGCATCTGATGGAGGCGCTTGGGCCCATTCGCGCGCGGCGCAAGAAGCTTCGAGAGAGCGATGCGCGCGCGGCCCTTAAGCTGGGGGCCCAGCGGGCGAGCCGGATCGCCCAGCAGACCCTCCAAGAGGTCAAGCGCCGCATCGGCGTTGGGCCCTTCTGAAGAGGGTTTTCGTCCTCTTCCGCTCACGTCATTTAACGTTTTTTAACGATACTGCTGGGCCTCTGCTCTTCTTCGGCCTTAAGCTAGGGGCAACTGAGGGGCAGAAGCCTCTTTAGCTGCGCTAGGCTCTCCGGGCGGAAGCTAGGGAGCACGTTGGGCGGTATGACTTCCACTTGGGCCGACATGATGTCCCGCGGATCGTTCTGGGAAGTGTGCCCCAATCCCAGAAGATGCCCCAGCTCATGAGAGGCCACCGTGGCCAAGGCTAGCAGTAATTGAGCGAGCGGCACCCCCCGCAGCCTGAGGAAGCCTCCCAAGAAGACTTGAGCCTGTCCAAAGCGCACGAAAAGCGGGGCAACCCCCAAGATCGCCCCGCGACTCTCCGGCTTAAACACGATGGTCGCCTTGGCTCCCCTAGGCGATACGAGCGTGAAGCGGATATTGACCCCCTGATACTGCTGCTCCATGATGCTTTTCATCTGCGGCAGGAAGGACTCCATAAGCTCCTTCGGGCTCAGGCCTGTCAAGTCCATGAGCACCGGCAGGGCGCCCTCTTCCAGCTGGAGGAGGGCAAATTGGCCACAATTGTTCAGCGGTGGGCCAATATCTACCCGCAGAGCTGCCGCGTTGTCTTCTTCGTCTGGTTCGGGGATGATGGCGGCCACATCGGCTTTGACGCGCAGCCAGTGCTCCCCGCTCTGTGCCTGCCAGCTGGTTTGGAGCTCAATGGTCGCGCCAGCGGCCAAAGGAGGCACGCTTATAAGCTGCAGCGTCTGGCCATCGGCTTGAAAGGCCACCTGGAAGCCCACAGCCGGTCCGCGGCCGGCGTTGACGATGGTGGCCTTCAAGCGGACGGTCTGACCCGGCTCGGCTGCCTGAGGCTCCAATACGAGGGCTTGGACCTTAAGATCCGCCCCCGTGGGCTCCTGAGAAGACACATTTAGAGTGCGAACGAGGATGTTGTTCGCCTCATCGGCTTCGGACACGCTTTGGAAGGGATCTACGACCACGCGCAGGGCTATTTCGCCCGCTTGGGCGAGCCAGTTGATTTCGGCCGTGCGCTCCTCTCCGCTGGGGAGGCCTCCCGGCAGAAACTGTGTGGCGAGCAATCGGCGTCCGGCGAAGAACTGCACGGCAAAGTTGCCTCCAGGAACCGCTTGAACACCACCGTTGCGAATGAGGGCCTTAAGCCGGGTGAGCTCGCCGGGTTTGGGAAACTCTGGCTCAAGGCTCAACCGCAAGATTTGCAGATCTGCCCCGAAGTTCAGCTCTAGGGCCAAAGTGTTATTGTTCTCATCGGCTTCGGTGATCCGCGGGGGATGGTCTACCAGGAGGCGCACGGTATGTCGTCCAGGGGTGACCACCCATGGGGCTTCGAGGGTGATCTGCCCCCTGGCGGGCAGCTCGAGCACAAAGCGGGAGAAGAGCGGCTTGTCATCGAGCTGCAGGAGCACCCAGAAGGCTGCGGCATCCGCCTCGCCGCGGTTGACCACCGTGGCCTCGAAGCGCACAGCAACCCCCGGCTGGGCTTGCGGTGGGGCCATCTCCAGGCGCGTGGGAACAAGATCGGGCAGCGGCCCGGGCTCAGCCGGGGCCGCCTGAGTCCAAAGAACCAGAACACTCAGCAAGAGCAGAAGCGTCATGGCCGAATCACCTCTAGGCCCATATAATCTCTTAGGGCTTCCGGAATGATCACGGAGCCGTCGGGTCGTTGATTGTTCTCTAAGAGAGCGATCATCAAGCGGGAAGTCGCCAGGCCGCTCCCGTTGAGCGTGTGGACGAATTCGGGCTTGGCTTTGGGCGATGGCCTATAGCGAATGTTCCCGCGTCTGGCTTGAAAGTCTTCACAGTTGCTACAGGAGGAGACTTCGTAGTAGCGCCCCTGGCCGGGCAACCAGACCTCAATGTCAATCGTCTTGGCGGCGGCAAACCCCAAATCCCCCGTGGGCAGAAGCGCCAAGCGGTAGTGTAAATCGAGCGCTTTCAAGATATCCTCTGCGTCCTCGACCATCTTGTCGAGTTCGGCGTAAGAGTCTTCCGGCCTCGTAAATTTGAAAAGCTCGACTTTGTTGAATTGATGGAGGCGAATGAGCCCGCGCTCCTCCTCACCCGCCGCTCCGGCCTCCCGACGGAAACAGGCCGTATACGCGCAGTACTTGAGGGGAAGCTGCTCTGCTTCCAAGATCTCATCCCGATGGAGATTGCACAGCATCACTTCCGCCGTGGGGTTGAGATACAGCTCGTCCCGCTCCATGAAGTATTGCTCGTCTTTGAATTTGGGCAGATGCGATGACGTATAGAACGTCGTGGGGTTGCCCAGAAAGGGCGGCCAGATGGGCGTATAGCCGTTCTCTTCGATCTGATATTTGAACATGAATTGCACCAGCGCCATCTCCAGTTTGGCTCCCAGGCCCTTGTAGAGCGCAAAGCGCGCCCCGGCGATCCTGGCCGCGCGCTCAAAATCGAATAAATCGAGGGTCTTTCCCAGCTCGATGTGGGTCTTGCAGGGGAAATCAAACTCGGGCCTCTCTTTGTGCTCTTTTAGGATGACTTTCGCGCCCTTGTCGTAGCTGATGGGCACAGATTCGTGCGGCAGGTTGGGCAGATGGGAGAGCAGCTGGTGGAGTTCTTCTTCGATCGTGCCCAGCTGGACGTCTAGGGCTTTGATGCGCTCGGCCATCGCACGCATCTCGAGGATGAGCTCCTGGGCCTGCTCTGCTCGCTTGGCGGCTTTAAGGCGCGCGATCTGCTCAGAAGCTTGGTTGCGCTGATATTTGAGAGCCTCTACCTCTTGGATCAAGTGGCGGCGGCGCGCATCCAGCTTAAGAAGGGGGGCCAGGCTCAAGGAGGGGTCGCGCATCTTGAGCTTCTGCTCGATCTGCTGGGGTTGCGCGCGGATGGCTTTTAAGTCAAGCATGGCACATCCCTTGGGCATTGTAGCCGCAGGAGCTGCTCCCGGCAAGCCCCTTGCCATCCGCGGACAGATGCCCCAAGATGAAAGTCATGCGGAAATCGCAGCCCTATGGCTTCCGGAAGACCCACCGACTCACGAAGGGCTCAGATTTTCAGAGGGTCTATCAAGGGGGAAAGCTCATCAAGAACGAGCACTTTCGCCTCTACGTGCTCCCCAGGGAGGGCGAGTCCACTCCGCGGCTGGGGCTTTCGGTGTCGAAGAAGATGGGCAAGGCCGTGGTGAGGAACCGCCTGAAGCGCTGGATCCGCGAGTGGTTTCGCACGCGCAAGGACGAGCTTACGGGGTTGGATATCGTCGTCCAACCCAAGCCGCCTGCGGTGGCCCTGGATCATGAGGCTCTCGAAGAGAGCTTAGAGGGTCTGGTCGTCTCCCTCAAAGCGCCCGACTGATGCGCCCACCCTCTTGCACCTCTGAGGGGCCTCTGCTATACTCTGGGCGCTTCAATCCATTTCGAAAGATCAGCCCGGAAGGGTTACCCCTCGGCCTTCTTCGCCACTGGGCATAGCGAATATGGGAGGGCTATCGGGGCAGAAGGAGAACGCATGGAGGACCTGGAAGAGATCATCTTGACCAAAGAGGGGTACGAGCTCAAGAAGAAGGAGCTCGAGGAGTACCGTCGTATTCTCCATGAGGAGATCCCCAAGCGGCTGAAGGTCGCCAAGGAGCACGGGGGTGAGCTTAGGGAGAACAAAGAATTTCTTGACATCCAGGCCGAGAAAGAGTTCTACGAGGCGGAGGTCCGCCGGCTGGAAGAGCTGTTAGATCGAGCTAAGATCGTCGATGAGGCCGCCATCAGCACGAAGACCGTAGGCATCGGCACCCGCGTCATCCTCAAAGACCTCAAGAAGAACGAGCAGGTGACCTTCCATCTGGTGAGCCAGGCCGAGGTGGATCTGGAGGCCAACAAGATCTCTGTGGCCTCGCCTCTGGGGAAGCTCTTGGTGGGGCATAAGAGAGGCGAAGTGATCGAGATGGAGACCCCTGCCGGCAGAGTGCGCTACAAGATCGTCGGCATCCAGAGGGGATAAATGTCCGAGAGGCTGCGAGGGGAGCGCTTAAGAAAACGGGCGGAGCTAAAAGCCCGCGGGATTGATCCCTATCCCCCCAAGTACGCGCGCACCCACCAGGCCGCGCAGCTTCATCAGCAATTCCAAGCTCTGGCAGCCGGAGCAGAGACTCAGACGCGCGTTCGCGTGGCCGGACGGATTGTGGCTCGCCGAGTCATGGGCGGCGCTGCTTTTTATGATCTGCGTGACCAGAGCGACCGCCTCCAGCTCCACGCAACCCGAGATCTTTTGGGATCTAAATATAAAATCTTCACAGATCTGGAGATTGGAGATCTTCTAGGCGTCTCGGGAAGGATCTTCCGCACCAAGCGCGGCGAACTCTCCGTCCATGTCGAGGATTTTCAGATTTTGGCGAAAGCGCTGCGCTCTCTGCCTGAGAAATGGCATGGCCTAGTAGATCTCGAAACCCGCTATCGCCAGCGGTATCTCGATCTCATCGCCAATGAAGAGTCCCGTCAGACGTTTCTCACCCGCACGAAACTCATCACGGCCATGAGAAGATTTTTAGATGAGCAAGGCTTTCTGGAAGTGGAGACACCCATCTTGCAGCCGCTGTACGGCGGGGCCTTCGCCCGGCCTTTTACGACCTTCCACAACGAGCTCAAGAGGACTTTCTATTTGAGGATCTCCAATGAGCTCTATTTGAAGAGACTCATCATTGGCGGCTTCGAGAAGGTCTACGAGATCGGCAGAGACTTTCGCAATGAAGGGGTCTCCTCCCAACACAATCCGGAATTCACCATGATGGAGTGCTATCAAGCCTATGCAGACTACAACGACATGATGGCCCTGACCGAACAGCTGATTCTCTTCATCGCAGGGGAGCTGGAGAAGACCCAGCTCGTCTATCAGGGCCATGAGATCGACCTGACTCCCCCCTGGCCCAGGATGACGCTTCGTGAGGCCATCCAGCAACACACCGGCATTGACATCGGAGAGCACCCAACACTTGAGGGCTTAAGAAGAGTCATCGCCCAGAAGAAGCTTCATGTGGATGAAAAACCCACCTGGGGCCAGCTCGTGGATGAGCTTTTGAGTGAGTACGTCGAGCCCAAGCTCATCCACCCCACGTTTGTGATCGACTATCCCGTGGAGATCTCCCCTCTGGCCAAGAGGAAGTCAGATCAGCTGGTCGAGCGCTTCGAGGTCTTCATCGGGGGCCTGGAGTTGGGCAACGCCTTCTCGGAGCTCAATGACCCCATCGAACAGCGTGAGCGCTTCTTGCAGCAAGAAGAGCGACGCCGCAAGGGAGACGAAGAAGCCCAAGTCCTCGATGAAGATTTCTTGATGGCGATGGAGTACGGCATGCCGCCCACCGGTGGGCTGGGCATCGGCATCGACAGACTCACCATGCTCTTTACAGACTCGGCCTCCATTCGCGATGTGATTCTGTTCCCAGCGCTTCGGCCGAGACCTGATTGAGAGATGAGATGAAAGGAGCACTCCATGAGCAAACGGGATGTCGCCGTCATCGGGGTTGGCTATACGAGCTTCAACAGTCTCACGCCCGAAGTCAATTGGAAGGAGCTGATGTTCGAAGCAGCTCAAAAAGCCTATCAAGACGCGGGCATAGATCCGCGTAAAGACGTAGATAGCTTCATCACCTGTGCCGAAGATTTCTGGGAGGGCTTTTCGATCTTCGATGAATTTACGCCCGATCAATTGGGTGCGGTGCTCCGGCCTATGCACACGGTGACGGGCGATGGGCTCTTGGGCCTGGCTAACGCGTATATGCAAATCAAGACTGGGCTCTTTGACATCGTCGTGGTCGAGGCCCACAGCAAGATCTCAGAGCTTCTCACCTACGAGGACGTCGTGCAGCTGGCTTTTGATCCCATCTATGAGGCGCCGCTATCGGGCGATGTTCATCCCTATTATGTAGCGGGCCTGGAGATGCGGGCATATCTCGAAGCCACAGGCACCACAGAAGAGCAGTGCGCCGCGGTCGTCGTGCAGCACAAGAGAGCTGCGTTCTTCAACCCCGTGGCTGAATTTGAGGCCCAGCTGGAGATAGATGACGTCATGGGCTCAGGCTACGCTTTTGATCCCTTAAAGAGATTGGAGATCGCGCCGCGGGCGGACGGCTCGATCGTCTTCGTGCTGGCGGGGGGCGAGATCGCCCGACGCTTGAGGGGCTGCCCCGTCTATCTCGAAGGGATTGGTTGGTCCTCAGAGTCTCCGTGGATCGCCGCGCGCAGCCCCTATGCCGAGTATGCCCAGAGGGCGGCTCAGAGGGCCTACGAGATGGCCGGCATCCAAAACCCCAGAAGAGAGATAGACCTCGCGGAGGTCGATGATCAATTCGCGTTTAAAGCTCTTCAACATCTGGAAGCTTTGGGACTGGCGCGTCCCGGCGAGGCCGGGCCCCGGATGAGGGAAGGGGCTTTCGGTCCCGAGGGCGAGATGGCTGTGAACAGAAGCGGGGGCTCCTTGGGCTGCGGGCATTTGCTGGAGGCCTCGGGGCTGGCGCGGGCCCTGGAGATCGTCTTACAGCTACGGGGGGAGGCTGGAACCCGGCAGATCAAAGACGCCCGGGTGGGCGTGGCCCAATCCTGGCGGGGCGTGCCCCACGGGACGGGAGCCGTGGCCGTCTTCTCACGGAGGGATTGACCATGGATCTGAGCAAGAGACGCAAAGATGTGGCCATTGTGGGCGCGGGGATGACGCTTTTTTCTCGGCGCCTTCTGGAGACGGGCAAGGAGATGAGCTTTGAAGCAGCCAAGATGGCCCTCGATCAGGCCGGCCTGTCGCTGCATGACATCGACGCGGTGATTGTGGGCTCGGCCCCGGATGCCTTCGACGGAGTTCACAAGAAGGGCGAGTGGCTGCTCGACGGCGCAGGCGGAGTGCACAAGCCCTATATGAGGGTCTTCACAGGAGGAGGCACGGCGGTGTTTGCGCCCATCGCGGGCTGGTGGCACGTGGCCTCCGGCCTGTTTGAGAGGGTGCTCGTCATCTGCGAAGAGAAGATGAGCAGCTGTCAGCCGCACGCCCAGAGTGCCTTCGCCCACATCTGGGATCCCATTTTGGACAGGCCCCTTAAGCCCAATCTCGTCTGGATCTTTTCCATGGAGATGCAGCGCTACATGCACAAATACAACGTGCGCTATGAGGACATCGCACTGGTGGCCGTCAAGAACAAGAGGAACGCCGTGGGGCACCCGTGCGCTCAGCTGGCCGATCCGGACATCACGCTCGAGGATGTGCTCAATTCGGAGCCCATGGCGCTGCCCGTGCGTCGTCTAGATATTAGCCCACCCTCGGATGGGGCTTCCGCCGTCGTGCTGGTGAGTGAAGATGTGGCCTATGATCTGGTCGATGAGCCCGTCTGGATCGCGGGCGTGGGCTGGTGCATCGATTCCACTATGTGGACGAATCGCGATCTGGCCTTCCCCAAATTTGTGGCCAAAGCCGCGAAGATGGCCTACGAGATGGCCGGCATTAAAAACCCCAAAGAAGAGATAGACCTCGCGGAGCCCTACGATCCCTTTGATTATAAAGAGCTGCAGCACCTGGAGGCCTTAGGCTTAGCGGAGCCTGGGGAGGCCGCGATCCTGACCCGCGAGGGCAAAACTCAGCGCGATGGGGAGTTGCCCGTCTGTCCCAGCGGGGGGCTCTTGGGGGTGGGCAATCCCATTGCGGCCACGCTCGGCATCAAAGTCGGAGAGCTCTTCTGGCAGCTATCGGGTCAGGCCGGGCCGCGCCAAGTGCCGGGTGACCCGGCCGTGGGCGTGGCACAGGCGTGGGGAGACTTGATGCAATTCAGCAGCGTGATCGTGCTAAGGAGGCATTCGTAAATGATTGAAAAACCCAGGGGCAGGCCGCTTACGGCCGAGCAGATGAAGCAGGTCCCGCACGTGATTGCCCGGCCCAAGGCCCAATACGCCTGGGCAGCTGGCGTGGCGATGAGTCATTTTTTAGAAGGGCTCAAGCAGGGGAAGATCCTCGGGCGCGGGTGTAAAAGATGCCGCAGGGTGCTCGTGCCCCCCAGGATGTTCTGCGAGAGGTGCTTCAGAAGCACGGACGGGTGGGTGGAGCTTCCCGGCACTGGGGTCATCGAGACCTTCTCGATTTCATATATAGACACGGATGCCAATCGCATCCAGGATCCCATCTTCGTGGGTGTGCTGGCCTTTGATGGCGCACCGCCCCACTGCGGGATCATGCACTATTTTGGAGAAGTGACGGCCGATGAGATTCACATCGGGATGCCGGTCGAGCCCGTCTGGAAGCCGGAGGGCGAGCGGGTGGGTGCGATCACAGACATAAAATACTTCCGTCCGCGGCGGGATGCCTAGCGCGCCGCAAGCGAGGGTGATCTGCATGACATTCACCGAGAAGCTCCAAAAGACGACGGAGCCCAAGCACTGGCTGGGCGACATGGAGGTCGATCATTTCTGCTACACGGCGGGGTTGGCGGGCGAGAGATTTTTTATGGCGCTGCGCGATCAGGGAATGATCCTTGGAGCCCGCTGTGCATCCTGCCAGATCACGTATGTGCCACCACGGGTCTATTGTGAAAGATGCTTCGCCGAGCTGGGTGAGGATTCTCTTGTGGATGTCGGACTGCGCGGAAGAGTCAAGAGCTTTACGGTGGCGCGGCTTTCTAAGGCCGGACACCCGCTGAAAGAGCCTCAGATTTTCGCCATCATCGAGCTTGGGAAGGGGACGGGCTTCTTGCACAAGCTGGGGGGTCTCTCCCCTGAAGATGTGAGAGTGGGCTTGGAAGTCGAAGCGGTGTTTCTACCCAAAGGCCAGCGCCAGGGCCGCATCACGGACATCGAGCACTTTCGACCGGTAGCCCGCTAAGGCTTGTTGAAAAGCTTAAGCGATTGTCAGCCCAGTCTCCCTTTCAGTTACAATGGGAGATTATGGACACGACCGTCTGCGAGCTTACAGAACTTCTGCCGTGCTCCGGGGTAGAATGGCAGCTCGTGGGCGAGACTGTGAGATCGGCCAAAGGAGGAGCCATGAATAGCATAGGAGGTCGGAGGATCGGGATCTTTGGGGTCAGCCTGCTAGTGCTCCTTGGGGTGTGGGCGGGGGCAGAGGCAGAGGCACAACCCGGCTCCGGGACCGGGGTCAGAACCTTGCAAGAGCTCATGCCGAAGGGCCCTCTGTCGCCCCAGGAGTTCCCTCATGCTCAGATGGTGGATCGGCTGCTGGCCCTCAAGGCCGGTGGGGATCGAGTCCGAGTCATCATTGAGATGTCCCCGCAGGCAGACGGCCTTAAGCTTCTCGAGCAGCTGCAGGGTCTTGGGGCAGAGGTGGAGCTCACCTATGAGAGCTGGATTCAGGCCTTCATCCCCACCCAGGAACTTCTGACTCTGCGCCAGATGCCGGGAGTCGAGTACGTCCGGCTGCCGGTATCTCCGATGATGGATCAAGGCCCCATCGTCAGTGAAGGCGCTCTGGTCGTGGGTACCCCCTCCTGGCAGCAGGCGGGCTGGACCGGCCGAGGGGTCAAAGTGGGGCTCATAGATCCCGGTGGGTTCCGAGACTATGAGCGCCTCTTAGGCCGGGAGCTTCCGCCGCGCGAGCGAGTGGTGGCGCGCTCCTTCAGAAGCGATGGGCTGATGTACAACCCCGATATCTCCCGTAGTGGGCAAGTCCACGGCACGGCGACGGCCGAGATCGTCCATGACATTGCCCCGGAAGCCCAGCTCTATCTTGTGATGTTCAGCACGGATCTTGAGTTTCGTCGCGCCATCGATTGGCTGATCGCGGAGAGGGTCGATGTGATCAACACGTCTTTGGGCATCTTCTCAGGCTGTTTCAGAAGCGACGGTGGGATGTTCGAACCCCAATTCAAAAAGGCCCGACAGAGTGGGGTCACCTGGGTGACGGCTTCCGGCAACGAGGCGGACGTCCACTGGCAAGGGGACTGGTCCGATCCCGAAGGGAACAACCTGCTCAATTTTAGTGGCAGCGACGAGGGCAACACGCTGGATGTGCGCCTGGTTGAATTTCAATATCCCGATGGCCGACGCGTGGCAACTTCGATCGTCGATGTGCTGTTCGCTTGGGATGCGCCCTGCACCGGGGCCTCCGATGATTATGAGGTGATCGTGCTGCGCGAGGACGGAAAGCCCCTGGCCCCCTGGAGCGGAGAGCAGGGCCAGATCAGCGATTGGGTCTGGAGGCCCGGAGTCCCCATCAAGGAGACTTTTGCCAGTGAGGACTTTGAGGTGAGCCGCGTGGGCGAGATCGTGAAGTATCATCTGGCGATCCGCAAGAAGCGCTCCAGTGCACCTGATGCCCGCTCCTCCATGCTCATCGGCTGCCCCTGCTCTAGGATCGAGTACCTCAAGCCTGAGGGGAGCGTCTTCATCACCGAGCCGTCCATTTCGCCCAATGTGATTACCGTAGGAGCCGTCCATCATTCTGGGCGATGCTCCCGCAGCCTGTGTCCCGATGGGAAGCTGCTCGTCTACTCTAGCCAAGGGCCCACGCGGGATGGTCGCATCAAGCCGGATCTCACGGCCCCCTCCCACGTCTCCACCAGCAGCTATGGCCGCTGGACCGGTGATAGCTCAAGCCAGAACCCGGGCTTCACCGGGACCTCCGCGGCCGCCCCGCACGCAGCTGGAGCGGCCGCCCTCGTCAAGCAGGCCTTCCCCGAGTACACCCCGGAGCAGATCCAGCAGTTCCTTGAAAGAGGGGCGGAGGACCTGGGAGATGCTGGCAAAGACAATCGCTACGGGGCGGGCATTCTCTTCCTGGGCCAGCCTCCCGCCCGTGCGCCCACGATCACGGGCATTTCCCCCTCCAGCGGGCGGCAGGGGAGCACCATCCAAGCCACAATCTCCGGGACGAACCTGAGCGGAGCCACCAGCGTCAGCTTCAGCGGCGCAGGAGTTACAGCCGTCCTTGGCACAGGCGGCTCGAATACGGCGCTGCCGATCACCCTCACGATTGCGGCCGATGCCCCTCCCGGAGCGCGCACGTTTTCCGTGACGACCCCTGCGGGGGTGGCCGAGAGTGGCCGTGTGACTTTCACCGTGCTGGAAGCCCTGCGCCTCGAGGTCGAGCCTCTCAGCTTAAAGTTTCAGGCCACAGTCGGAGAGGGCGATCCTCCTTCCCAGACGATGAGCCTCACCAGCTCAGGGGAGGGGACGCTCTCGTGGCGGGCAGAAGCCTCCGTCCCATGGATTCTTTTGAGTGCCTCAGAAGGGACAGCCCCTGCCGAGATCGAAGTCTCAGTCTCGCTGGCTGGGCTGTCTGCCGGGACGCATGAGGGCCGGATCACCCTCCAAGCCGAGGGGGCCATAAATAGCCCGCTGGTCGTGCCCGTGACCCTTGAGCTTTTAGCTACGCCGGGGGAGCTATTGGCTCTAAAGTTTAAGTGGCTAGAGTTTGTGGAGCCCGACGATTGGCAGCGGCAGCTGCGCGAAGGCTGTGTGGTCTACACGAACGTCAGTGGCGAGAAGAGTCTCGTGCGCGTGACGCTTGTGGATGAGGCCGTGCGCGCGTTTGAGATCCCGGCGGGCAATGAAGTCCTCGTCTGCGGGGACGTGGTGCATATCGATACCCGGACTCGTCCGCCGCAGCCTCAACAGTAACAGAACAGTAAGAGTAAGAGTGAGTAGGAGCTGGGGTGAGCGGATGACCCGAGCGGCTCCGGCGCGCCCTCTGATAGAAGAGCTACTGCATGGTAACCCCAGAGCTCTCGCTCGCCTGATCAGCTGGATAGAAGACCGCGAGCCCGGTTGGGAAAGGATCATTGACGAGATCCATCCTCACACGGGTCGGGCGTATCGTCTGGGCATCACTGGGCCACCGGGGGCAGGCAAGAGCACTCTGGTCGATAGGCTCGTTCCACTCTTCCGTCAAGAGGGACGACGAGTTGGGATTCTGGCCTGTGATCCGACGAGTCCCTTCTCCGGGGGGGCCGTGTTGGGGGATCGCGTTCGCATGCACTCTCTGCGGGATGACGAGGGAGTCTTCATTCGAAGCTTAGCGACGCGGGGGAGCCTGGGGGGGCTCTCGGAGGTCGCCCACGAGGCCGCCTGGTTATTAGAGGCGGCGGGCTACGAGCTCATTCTCTTGGAGACGATCGGCGTCGGCCAAGTCGAAGTAGATATTCTAGAGGCGGCCGACACGATCGTCTTGGTCGTTGTGCCCCAATCGGGGGATGCCATTCAAGCCCTGAAGGCGGGGTTGATGGAGATTGCCGATGTCTTTGTGGTGAACAAAGCCGATCAAGGGGAAGCGGATCTGGCCGTGCAGGCACTCCATCTGGCCCTGCGACCGGGGCCGGGGGGAGCGTCCGGTGTGTGGATTCCGCCCATCCTCAAGACCGTGGCCTCCCGGGGAGAGGGGCTCGATCTGCTGAAAGAGGCACTCGATCGTCATCGAGAGTTCTTGGGGGAGGAAGGGCTGAAAAAGCGCAGGCAGGCTCGACTGCAAGCGTTTATTCAGAGGGTCGTCGAGGAGGAACTGAAAAGAGAACTTTGGGATGAGCGCGGGCAAGCATGGCTAAATAAGCAAATTGAAGAGATCTTTCAGGGGAAGAGTGGGCCGTTCCGCGCGGCGCAGGAGATTCGCCGGCGGCTGAGCACATAAAAAAGCCGCGCGCGGTCTTGGGAGCGCTACGTGTCGATGGATGAGGTCTTTCGTAGAGCTAGACCGCGGCGCGGCCGACTCTACTTACCCGCAAAAGAGGCCCCTCGTTTCACTCAAAAAGAGCCGAAGTGGGTAGCAGTTCGGGAGGCACGAGATCTTTCTCCACCGCGTAGCGCATCAGGTTCTTCAGTCCGCCCTTGAAATGGAACGCCCGATAGCCCGCCTTTCTCATGAGCTCCGCCAGATGCGCACTCTTGAGCCCCAGTTCACAGTAGAGCACATATGTGCGAGTTCGATCCAGCGTGCGATAGTCTTCAAGAGCTTTGAAGAAGTCGAGAGAAAGGGCGCCCGGATAATGCCACGTGCGATAGGAGGCGGGCGAGCGCAGATCGAGGACCACCGCTCCTTGGGGGATCTCTTCGATCTCAATCCCTGGTGAGGAGAACGCTTGAGCCTTAAGGGTCCTCAAATCGAAGACGCTTCGATGGGCCACGGCTTGCTCGAGCATCCCAAGATCTAGCCTCTCTTCTTCCGCTAAGACGGCCTTGAGCGAGGCGCGAGTGGCCGGATGGCGGGCCACGATCGCACAATATTCAGCCACGGCTGCGGAGAGCTCATACGTGCCGATTCGGCGCGCCTGGGCAATGATCTCTTCTTTGTTGTAGCCTAGAAGGGGCCTCAGGACAGGCAGCCGCGCCACTTGCGAGATGACGTGGAGATTTTGAAGCGTCTGAGAAGAGACTTGGCCTATGGCTTCTCCGGTGACGATGCCCAAGCTATGAGTCTCTTGGGCCACTTGTTCGGCCGCCCGATACATGAGTCGTTTAAGAAGGATCTGCCAGTAGCGGGGCTGGGTCCTCTCTTGCAGCTCTTTCATCAGGGGCTGGAAGTCGATGGCGTGCAGCCGGGGCCGATCGCCGTAGCTCCATTGATCAGAGAGGATTTTCAACACGTGTAGGACGCCCTGCTGGTGGGCCACACCTCCCAGATTGCAGAAGAGATAATCGAGGGCGACTCCGCGCTTGAGCATGAGCCAGGCGGCCACGGCCGAATCAAAGCCTCCGGAGATCAGTACCACGGCACGCCCCTCGACTCCCAAGGGCAACCCACCCGGCCCGGCCACTTGCTCTGTGAAGAAATACGCCTGCCCATCTCGCACCTCGACATGCACCGTCACTTCCGGGTCCTCGAGATCGACCTTCAGGGCCTGAGGAAGGAGCGCCGCTCCCAGCTGGCGCTCGATCTCCTGAGCACTGAAGCCCTGGGTTTTTGCTCCGGTACGTCGCGCCCGCACGGCAAAGCGCCTGCCCTGCACGCGCTCTTGGAAGAGCTTTTGGCCGGCCCGGACGATCTCTGGCAGCTGTCCGCCGGGGTACCGCTCCACCGCCGAGATGGATTGAATGCCAAAGACGCGCGGCAACACCTCCAAGGCCGCGGGGCTGGATGTTTCCACAAAGAAGCGGCTCCAGTCCCGCTTGAGCTCAAAAGAAAGCCCTTCGAGGGCGTCCGCGATGTTGCGGGCCAAGCGATCTAAGAAGCGCAGGCGGGTGCGCTTAGCCTTGGTGCTGATCTCGCCGGAGAAGCGAATCAAGATGAGCATATAGGCGCATTGTAACGGGCCGTTTGCTGGGGTTGCAAGCCTCGAAATGCCTACTCATCCCGCTTGCAGCTGGGCGCGAAACCCTCTATCATGGCCCTGCGGAGTGCCACAGCGGCCATTGACCGGGCGGAAGCCGTCCCAGACCAGAAAGGAGCATTCTTGTGTTCTCGCGCCGTGATTTAGAAGAACTCTTTGGACTAGAGGAGAATCCCGTCTTGAGCGTCTATCTCCACACGGATCCAGCTCAGGATCCGAAGGGATCGTATCGCATCTGGCTGAAAGACGCGCTCAAGGCTCTGGAGGGGAAGGTTGATGCTCGCGAGCAGAAGAGATTTCGTGAGGCCTCGGAGCGGTTGAGTGTCCAAGTGAGAGAGCTTCGGCCTCAGGGCAAATCCTGGGTGGCCTTTGTTGGGAATGGCGTGCAGAGGAGCTATGATCTTAGGGTCCCCGTGGAGAATGAAGTCCACTGGGGCAGGCCGCAGCTCACCCAGATCGAGTGGCTCTTGGAGGAGTATCGCCCTTACGGCGTGGTGTTAGCCGATTCGGAACAGCTGCGCTTCTTCATCGTGGCCATGAATGAGATCCATGAAGTAGATGATCGGGCGCTGGAGCTGGACACAACCGGCTGGAGGCGCAAGGAGCTCTCTGGGCCGTCTCAGCTCCGCGGAGGTGTAGTCCGCGGGTCCGTGCGAGGCGGCAATGAGCGGGATGCGTATGCCGAGCGCGTCAAAGTCCAGACCGAGCGCTTCTGGAAGGAAGCCTCAGCAGTCCTGCGCCAGCTCAGGGAACTCCACCAGGCGGAGGAAGTGGTGCTGGGAGGCCCCAAGGCCGTGCGCGAGCGCTTTCTACAAGCGTTGGGGGCTGAGGCCCATCGGGTGATCGCCCAGGGTTCCTTGTCTTTGGAGTCCACACCGGCGGAGATTCTCGAAGAGAGTTTGAAGCTGATCCAGGCCCACGAGCGGGGGAGGGAGGAGCGCATTGTCGAAGAACTCTTGCGGCGAGCTTCCACGAGCGATCGGGCCGGGGTGGGGCTGGCGGCGACGCTGCGGGCTCTGCAAGAGGGTCGAGTGGAGTGCGTCATCGTCTATCGTCGTGCGGAAGCGACCTTGAATGAGTGCGCCGCTTGTGGGTATATCTTTGAGAAGGGGCAGGTGCAGTGCCCGAACTGCTCCTCCCCACAGCTTAAGGAAACCTCGCTTCGTGCGGTATTGCCGGTGCTATGCCGCCGCTATGGAGCGGAGCTGGAGATCGTACGCCGGCCCGCGGCGGAGGCACTCCTCCCACACGATAGCCTCGGAGCCCTCTGGAGATATTGAAAGAGAGCCTGCCGGAGCCGGAAGGGGCTTCACTTCCGGCTCCAAACAGGGATGGGATTGCGGGGGTGAGAGCACACCCCATCATGGCTTGTAGAATTTGGTGCCGGGGGCCTTAAAGCCGGCCTTGCTGTGCGTCCCGTCGCAGAGGGGCTTGTTCTGCGAGCCGCCGCAGCGACAGAGCGCCACCCAGGGCTTGTCGATGAGCTGCTCCTTGCCCTGGGCGTCAACGAACTTCAGCGGCCCTTTGATGAGATTCGGCCCATTCTCTTTCGATTCAATGAGGGGCTCCATCGTCCTCACCCCCTCTTAATTAGTGAGTGGCTCTGTTGGATGATATGGCGCATGTGCTTCAGCCAGAAAGCAACTACTATAATAGCAGCTGGAGCTGATGCGGTCAAGGCCACGCGCCCGGATGGCGGCGTCCAAGTCAGGCCGCTAGAATAGAAGTCCGAATCGACCGGGGCGCATAGCTCAGCGGCAGAGCGTCCGCCTTACACGCGGAAGGTCCCAGGTTCAAATCCTGGTGCGCCCACCCCCTTGCAAGCCCTTTGCGCGATGTGATAGAATGAGCCCGCCACGGGGGTGTAGTGTAGCGGCCTAACACGCTGCCCTGTCAAGGCAGAGAGCGCGGGTTCAAATCCCGTCATCCCCGCCCATAAATCTCAAGCGGAGCCTGCCCAGGTAGCTCAGCTGGTAGAGCACAGGACTGAAAATCCTGGTGTCGACGGTTCGAGTCCGTCCCTGGGCACCCATTCCCCTTATCTTCCATCGGTGACGAACTTCCCTAGAAGCTCACTTCATGGCTCACACAGGACAGAGAGCCGATCTCCTCCGGCTGCGATTTGGGGCTTTGCCCAATCCCATCCCATCGCGTTTTTGCTCCCCAACCGAAAACGCTTTTCCCATCGGCCTTCTGTCCCCCCAGCGAGCGCGACCCCCCTATTGACATCCCTCCCCCTCCCTTGTTATCCTGGGCCCACTTGAAAGACGAGCCGGGACCGTACACCACTTGCGGGCGCTCTTTCAAGCCCACCATCCTCGATCGGAAGAGGGCAAAAGGGGGCACGGTAGGGTGACACACTCCTCAAAGGAGCGATCATGACCGTCGCACGCATCGACAGCGAACGAGATCTGTCGGCTCTCAAGACAGAGTACACGTTTGAGCGCTTCATCCGAGGGGACGGGAACCTGCTGGCCTGTTCGGCCTGCCAGGCGGTGGCCGAATCCCCAGGCAAAGCCTATAACCCGCTCTTTCTCTATGGGAAAGTCGGACTGGGCAAGACGCATCTCTTACACGCCATCGGCAATGAGATCTTAAAAACCCAGCCCTGGCTGCGTGTCATCTACATCACATCGGAACGATTTGCCATTGAGCTGGTGCACGCCATCCGCGAGAACCGCACCGACCGCTTCCGCCGCACGTATCGAGGGGTCGATCTACTCCTCATCGACGATGTGCATTTCCTCAAGGACAAAGAGGGCACCCAAGAGGAGCTCTTCCACACCTTCAACGAGCTCTATGAGCATCGCAAGCAGATTGTGCTTTCCAGCGACCGGCCTCCTGAGGAGCTCTCCCAAATGCAAGAGCGGCTGGTCTCCCGCTTCCGCTGGGGCCTGGTCGCGGACATCCAGCCGCCGAATTTTGAGACGCGGCTGGCGATTCTAAGAGCTAAGGCCAAGGAGAGCGGACTCGACATCGAGGATGATCTCTTATCGCTGATTGCCAAACGGGTCACCTCCAGCGTGCGCGCGCTGGAAGGAGCGCTCATCCGGGCCACCGCCTACGCGGAGCTTCAGGGCCAGAGGCTCACGGCGGAGCTGGTGGACGCCATCCTGCCTGAGGAGCCACCAAGCGAGCTGCCTTTAGATATCGAGACGATCAAGGCCGAAGTCGCCCGCCGCTACGAGGTGACTGTGGAGCAGCTCGAAGGAGAAAGGCGCGATAAGAGAATTGCCCAGGCCCGTCATGTGGCGATCTACCTTTCCAGGGAATTGACGAATAGTTCATTTCCCACCATTGGAAGAGCCTTCGGCCAGCGGGATCACACCACCGTGATGCATGCCTATCGTAAGGTCATGGAGCTGCTCAAGGAGGCCCCACTCTTTCGCAGCGAAATCGAAGAACTCAAAGAGTCCCTGCAAGCCCGCGGGCCATCTAGCCGAGCAAGATGAGCTGATCCCCACAGCCTAGGAGTCTCTTCCAGCGTAGGCTTCCTCCTTGGCGTTCTTTCAGCTTGTGGGCTAAGGGTCGCCCGTCGATGCGCAGGAGTGAGGTCTGTTCCAGCGCCCGGACCATCGATCTGCCCTTGGCCAGCTTGCACGTGCTCCCAGATTGGCGACTCCCCCTTGAGCGTATTCACCCGTTCGACCTCCTGGTCTGAAAGCTCTCTATCCAAACTTACGCCACCCCCTCCTAGTGCCCAACTCTCAGCGTTCCAGGGCGAGGCCGGATGGAGCACCACAGCCGGTGATGGAGATCACAAAGATCCGACGCAATCGGGATTTTACGGTTACCCGGAT
>JBBIOR010000003.1:94118-101143 GCA_037443265.1 Candidatus Fraserbacteria bacterium
CGGTGATGGAGATCACAAAGATCCGACGCAATCGGGATTTTACGGTTACCCGGATCACAGAAATGGGGTAGAATTGGTGCTATAAATGGGATGCAAGCTGAGTGAAAAGGGAGGCAGGTATGGAGAATGGTGGGAGCACCCCCATTCGGGAGCTGGAAGAAGAATTGGCCGCCTTCTGTCCGGTGGTGAGCTTTCGCGAGGGAGATCTGATCTACAGCCCCTACCAGCAGGATACCGTGGCCTATGTCATCCAACGGGGCCGGGTGAAGCTCTATCATCTGGATGAAAGTGGCAAGAAGCTCACTCTGGCGATCCTGGGGGAAGGCAGCCTCTTTGGCGAGATGGCCCTGGTGGGCGAGGAGCTGCGGCAGACCAACGCCGAGGCCTTGGAGGAGACGGCATGTTGGGCCATCGAGCGGGAGCAGCTGCTCGCTCGGGCCAAGAGCCATCCGGATCTTCTGGTCCAGCTGCTGGAGCTTCTTTTGCAGCGCATGAGCGAAACTCAGCAACGGCTGAAAGAGCTGGTCTTTAAGGATCTGGAGACGCGCCTGGCTCGCATGCTGCTCCAGCTGATGAACAAATACGGGCGAAAGAGGCATGGCCGCTGGGAGATCGAACTCAAGATCACCCATCAGGAGCTGGCGGAGCTGGTCGGAGGCACGCGAGAGAATGTCACGATGATCCTCAATCGCTTTGAGGAAGAGGGCTTGATCGCCAAGCAGCGATTTCAGATTGCCATCACTGACCCTGAGCAACTGTCCAAGCGGGCGGCGCTCGACAGCCTAAAAGAGCGCGTCTCTGAAAACTGAGCCTGGGGCTTGAAGCCTCTTGGCGTTTGACCTATGCTCCTTTTGTGATGGAGCGCTTTATGCGTCGAGCCCTGGAGCTGGCCGAGCGGGGCATGGGCCGCGTCAATCCCAATCCACTTGTGGGTGCTGTCATCGTCAAAGAGAACCGAGTGAGAGCGGAAGCCTATCATCCCTACTATGGGGGTCCTCATGCGGAGGCTCTGGCTCTTAAGCAGGCGGGCGAAGCCGCCCGAGGCGCCGAGCTCTACGTCAACTGGGAGCCGTGTGTCTCGTATCCGGGCAAACGCACTCCAGCGTGCGTGGATCAGATCATCGCCGCCGGCATCCAGAGAGTGATCGTGGCTACCCGCGATCCCACGCCTCAAGTGGCCGGGCGCGGCATCGAGGAACTCAAAAGAGCGGGCATCGAGGTGATTGAAGGAGTCTTGGCCAAAGAGGCTCAGCAACTGAATGAGATCCGCGCCAAGTATGCCACAACAGGGTTGCCCTTTGTGCTCCTCAAAATGGCCATGACGGCCGATGGGAAGAGCGCCACCCGCACCGGGGACTCTCGCTGGATCTCTTCCGAGGAGTCGCTCCGGCTGTCTCATCGACTGCGGGTCCGTTATGCGGCTGTGCTCGCCGGAATTGGAACTGTGCTCCGGGACGATCCAAAGCTTACAGTCCGAAACGTAGAGGGGCGTGATCCCATTAGAATCGTGCTCGACTCGCGCGGGAGGATTCCCTTAGATGCTCGGATCTTGCGCGTGCCGAGTGAAGCTCCCACGGTCATCGCCACGTGCGCGATGCCGGAAGAAAAAGAACGTCAGCTCCAGCAGATCAGCGACAAGATCGAGATCTGGCGACTGCCCGCCAACCCAGAGGGCCGAGTGGACCTTAGAGCGCTTTTGAGACAATTGGGCGACTCCCAGCTTGACAGTCTATTGATTGAAGGAGGCCCGACGGTGGCCTCCGCGTTTCTTGTGGAGCACTTGATCGATAAGCTCCTGCTCGTGATCGCTCCCAAAATCATAGGCGGAAAGGATGCGCCCACGCCCATCGGGGGCGAGGGCATCGAGCGCCTTAAAGACGCCATTCGCTTGAAAGATTGCTCGGTGTCGATGATGGGGCCCGATCTTGTGTATCAGGGATATTTCGACTACAGTGAGGCGCTATGATCGAGCGCTATTCGCTCTCCCCCATGCGAGAGCTCTGGACGGAGGAAGCGAAATACCAGCGTTGGCTAGAAGTCGAGCTGGCCGTCGTCGATGCCCTGGCGCAGCTGGGCCAGATCCCCCCAGAGACAGCAAGGACGATCCGCGAGAAAGCGCGTTTGGACATCCAAAGAGCCAAAGAGATCGAGGAGGAGATCGGCCATGACGTTCTGGCCTTTGTGCGCTCGCTCGAAGAGATGGTCGGCCCCGAGGGCAAGTATATCCACCGGGGCCTCACTTCATATGATGTCGTCGATACGGCGCTTTCGCTTGCGATGTCCCAAGCGATTGAGATCCTCAAGAGCGAAATGAATCGGTTGTTGGAAGTGCTCAAGCGGCGGGCCCTCGAGCACAAGCACACGCTCATGGTGGGGCGCACCCATGGCATGCACGCGGAGCCCATCACGTTTGGGCTGAAGCTGCTCTTATGGTACGCAGAGCTTAAGCGCGATCTCCAAAGACTTATGGCAGCTCAGGAGGCCGTCTCCGTTGGGAAGATCTCGGGCTCCGTGGGCACGTACGCCAACGTCGATCCCGAAGTCGAGCAAAGAGTCTGTGCGAAGCTTTCCCTAAAGCCCGCTTGGGTTTCAAATCAAGCGCTCCAGCGGGATCGCCACGCCCAGCTCTTGACCACTCTGGCGATTGTGGCGGGCACGCTGGAGAAGATGGCCGTGGAGATTAGAAATCTCCATCGCACGGAGATCGCCGAAGTGCGCGAGGGCACGCCTCACGGCTCATCCTCGATGCCGCACAAGCAGAACCCTTCCACGAGCGAGACGATCTGCGGCTTGGCCCGCCTCGTGAGAGCCAACGCGCTGGCGGCGCTCGAGAATATGGCCGTCTGGCACGAGCAAGATCTCTCGCGTTCATCCGTGGAGCGCGTGATCATCCCTGACAGTTTTTTGGCGCTGCACTATATGCTCCGCAAGATGACGGAAGTGATGGCCCATCTGATAGTGAATGCGGATCGCATGAAGGAGAATCTAGAGCTGAGTCGCGGGATGGTCTTCTCTCAGGCGGTGCTCTTGAAGTTGATCGATAGAGGGATGTCGCGACTGGAAGCCCATGAGCTTCTGCGGGCTAAAGCCCTGGAGTGTGAAAGAAGCGGACGACCTCTCAAAGACGTTCTTGCAGAAGACAAACGGATTCGCTCGTGTCTTAGTCCAGAGGAGCTGGATCAGCTCTTCCATGTGCAGTATCACTTGAAGAACATAGATGTGATCTTCGCCCGCGTCTTTCGGTTGAGTTCAGATTGAAGGAGCGGACGCGTAGCGTCGTGAATCTCTACTTGCAGGCCTGCGTTCTTCAAGAGATCGAGCGCTTCCGGAAAGATCCGCTGCGACACGAAGACTTTCATGCTAGAAGGATTTGGGTCATCGTCTCTTGCGCCAGGAGTCGGAGCCGTCCCTGGGCATCTCTCATCGCTTCCCTCTCGCGGGTGGAATCTGATACCAGCGAGAAGATTCGAGTGACGCCCGACTCGTAGAGGGCGCTTGTATCTCCTTTCACAGATCCGGCCAAGACGATACAGGGCTTTTGATGCTTCTTCGCCCACGCCGCTATTTTGATTATGAGCTTGCCCTGAGCCGTCTGTTCATCAACACGCCCCTCGCCCGTGAGGACCAGATCGCACTCTTTGAGAAGGCGCTCGAAGCCCACAAAATCGAGGATGAACTGGGCTCCCGAGACGAGTTTTGCATCTAAAAACGCGGCAAGCCCAGCTCCCAATCCACCGGCGGCCCCGGCGCCTGGCAGGCTCGCCACGTCTTTGTCTAGCTCCTCGCGGATCTTCAAAGCAAAGTGAGCAAGATTCCTTTCAAGCTGCTCAATCTGTTCAGATGTAGCTCCCTTCTGGGCCATGTAGAGGCGCGCTCCCTGCGGGCCGAGCAGCGGGCTCTCTACGTCGCAGAGCGCGATGACTCCCATTTGAGCTACTCTGGGATCTCGTGGAGATAGATCAATATGGGCCAGTTCAGCGAGCGCTCCGCCGCCGGCAGGAAGATCTCGGCCACGCCGATCCCGCAAGCGAACGCCCAGGGCTTGGGCCATGCCGGCGCCGCCGTCGACCGTGGCGCTGCCGCCCAGCCCGATGAGAATCTTGTGGGTACCTCGATCGATGGCGGCCCGAATGAGCTGCCCTGTGCCGTAGGTGCTCGTCCGCAGGGGATCAAGCTCCTCGGGCTTAAGCAGCCTTAGGCCCGAAGCACAGGCCGTCTCGATGACGGCCGTCTCCCCATCGCTTAGTAGACCAAAGGGGGCTTCGATAGGACGCCCCAGCGGATCTTCAACTCGTGCTTGGAATACTCTCACGAACTCTGCGCACTCAAAGACGTGGAGCGTTCCGTCGCCGCCGTCCGCCAGCGGAAGTCTTACAATTTCAGCCTCAGGGAGAGCTCTCGCCACGCCTTCGCCCATGGCCTGTGCGGCCTCTTCCGGGCTCAAGCTGCCCTTAAAGGCCGCCGGTGCGATCAAGATCTTCATCGCTGCCAGTGTAAAGGATCTATTGTTCAAGTCAAGCGGGGTAGTGAAATGCCCTTGACGCCCTCTCCCTTATGCCTTAGGATCTCTTCCATAAGGGGGAGTGGTGCCTATGCTCAGAAGGGTTATGGCCTTTGGGGTCGTCATGGCGTTCGTGGTGCTCCTCAGTGGATGTGCCCTTCAGCCTGTCCTGGACAAGGTGGGAGATCGAGGCAACGGGCCGGAGGTACTGCAGGTGCAGGCGGCGGGTCAAGGCAAGAGCTCTCTGGATGAGTTGTTCGCGGAAGTCGCCAGCCGGGTGCCTGCCTTCGGAGGGATGTTCATCGAGGGAGACATTCTCTTCGTCTATTTGCTAAACCCAGGGCAAAAAGTGGCGGCCGAGCGGGCCATCGTGGCCGTCTTCGGCCGCGAGCGCATCCCGGCTGGCGGCATTCAAGTCCTCCAAGGACAGTATGGCTTTGCGCAGCTTAAGAACTGGCATGATCGCCTCATCTCCTTGCTCGATCTTGAGGGCGTGCTCCTTACAGACATTGACGAGGGGCAGAATCGACTCAAAGTGGGTGTGGAGCAGTTGGCTCTTGCAAGCGCTGTAGAACAACAGCTGGCGAGCTTGGGCATTCCCAAGGAGGCCGTGCTCATCGTAGAAGCGGAGCCGATCGTCCCGATGCTCACCCTCCGTGACAAAGTCCGCCCGCTGGTGGGAGGACTTCAGATCAACTTTCCGGGCTTCCTGTGCACTTTAGGCTTTAACGCGATCCGCTCGAGCATCTCGGGTTTTGTGATCAATTCGCACTGCACCGAGACTCAAGGCGGAGTTGAGAATACGCCCTATTGGCAGCCCCTGGAAGCGGCTGACACGTTCATCGGCACGGAGATTGCCGACCCGCTGTACACGAAAGACAAGTGTCCACGCTCGCTCCGCGGCAAACTCTGCCGCTACAGCGACAGCGCCTTCGCCCAGCATGATCCTGCTGTCATCACAGACCCTGGGCTGCTGGCCCGCACGGACGGCGCCAACACCGGCTCTTTGACGATTGCAGGCAGCTTCCGCATCGTGGGCGAGTCCGCCGCGCTCAAGGGCGAGACGGTCAACAAAGTGGGTCGAACCACGGGCTGGACCCAGGGCCAAGTGACGGACACCTGTGTCAACACGGGGGTGTTGGGCTCAAGGATCGTTCAGCTCTGTCAAGATTTCGTATCGGCGGGGGTTGGGGCCGGAGACAGCGGATCGCCCGTCTTCCGTATCACAAACTCTTCGCAGACGAACGATGTGTTGCTCTACGGTATTCTCTGGGGTGGCAATCAAGCTGGGACGAGTTTCGTCTACAGCCCAATAGCGAACGTGCAGCGCACAGACGAGCTCGGGCCGCTCACGAACTGCGCCGTAGGCTTCAGTTGCTGAGTGCTTCAGACTGAGTGCTCTCATCGGGTCCTGGGTCCTTGGCCTCTGGCTGGGTACCGTCTCTGGCTGATCGGGGCATTGCTGATGCTGCTTTTCGACTTCGGCGGATGTGTCCAGAAGGGCAAGGAGGCTGGGGCGCAGCCTTTGGCCCTCTGGCTGGAAGTGCCATCCCAAGCGCGCCTGGGAGAGATTGTCCCGCTGAAGCTCAAACTGAAGAACACGAGCGATCGTCCCATTTCGCTGACCCTAGGAGGCCGGCCGGCCCACGACTTTCGCGTGATCAACGCCGATGGGGTAGAGATTTGGCGCTGGTCCCGCGGGCAGGCGATTCAACAGATTCTTCAGCTCCAGAAGCTTTCTCCATCTCAAGAGCTCGAGTTTCTGGCCGAGTGGGCCCAGGTGGACCATGAGGGCCGCCCCATCCCGCCGGGTACGTATCGAGTCTGGGGCATTTTGAACTTGGAGCCGCCGCAGAGGCTCGCAGCCGAGCCCAAGACGCTCCTTATCTTGCCTTGAGTGAAGCCTCCTTCTTCTGCTACACTTCGTGACGCCCTCCGCAGTTGCAAAGGGGGGCGGGGGGGAAGATGATGCGCGTTGAAGTAGTGATTGCCCTGGCCGTCACGCTCGTGCTGGGGATCTTCTTGCTTCAGGATCAAGTTCAGCTTCCAGTGAGAGTCCAGCCGGCGGCGCAGGAGTTCCAGCTGGTCACGGGCGAATGGTCGTGGAAGAGTGCAGACGGTACCCAAGAGATCGAAGTCTATCGCTGGGACCCGGCCATGCTCATAGTAAAGCAAGGCGCCCGCGTCACGCTCAAGATCTATGGCGTAAAGGGCGAGCGGCACACGCTGGCCATTGAGGCCTTTGGGGTGAGAGCCGACATCCTGCGTGGCCGGATCACCACGGTGAGCTTTGTAGCTGATAAAGCCGGCACTTTTGAGATCCTCTGTTTGGATCATCCGGATCGTGAGCACCAGGGGCCCATGGTCGGCTATCTGATCGTGCTGCCGTAATCCCAATTACAGATCAGGGGAATCGCGTGTTTCTAAGGCGTTATTGAGCCATCTGTTTGATGGTTCATCACTCCTTACCCCCCCCCTTGACATTTTGGCTGTTTTATGCTAACAGAAAATCCCGCAAGTGAAA
>JBBIOR010000004.1:0-13961 GCA_037443265.1 Candidatus Fraserbacteria bacterium
AGCCCATTCATGCTCGTGCGTCTTTCTTGATTTCGTCCCGCAGCTTCTGGGCTTGCCGGCGCGCGGCCTCGGCAAAATCTTCTCCGGCTGAGGCATAAAGCACGCTCCGCGAGACGCTGATGATCGCCCTCTCGCCCTGCTCATTGGCCGCCGCCCGCATCGCCGCAGCCAGATCCCCCCTCTGTGCCCCCACCCCCGGCACCAGGATGAAAAACTCTTCACCCACGATCGCTCTGACCCGGCACAGCTCCTCGGGATGCGTCGCTCCCACAACCAACGCGATCTGCCCCGGGTAGTGCTTGCTCCAGCTCTTGGCCCTCTCGGCCACGCGCTCATAGAGCGGGCGGCCCTCACAATCGAGATCCTGAAAATCCCGTGCTCCCGGATTGGATGTGCGACAGAGCAGAAACACCCCACGATCGCGATAATCGAGAAAAGGCTCGATGGAGTCGAAGCCCATATAGGGGCTTACGGTCACCGCGTCAAACCCGTAGATCTCGAAGGCAGATTGAGCGTATTTGCGCGAAGTGTTGGGAATATCCCCGCGCTTGGCATCGAGAATCACGGGGATCGCTCGCGGAATCAGCGCTCGGGTCTGTTGGAGAATCTCCCAGCCGCGCGGACCCAGCACCTCATAGAAGGCGCTGTTGGGCTTGTAGGCGCAGACGAGATCCCGCGTCGCCTCGATGATTTGGCGATTGAATTCGAGCACGGCCTCTGGGATGGAGCGTTCTTTCAGAAATGATGGGATCTTTTCGAGGTCCGGGTCCAGGCCCACGCAGAGCCAGCTCCTATGCTCTTTAGCCACATGGAGCAACTTCTCTAAGAAATCCATGCTACTCTCAAGGAGAATAGCCCGGCCGGATAAGGGTTGTCAAACTCCAAGGACGTTGACGTGCGTGGAGGGTTCTCTTTACAATGGCCCATTCAAACGGAAGTGGTTGAAAATGAAAGTGGTGGTGATCGGGGCGGGTCAGGTGGGCCAGAGCATCGCCCAGGCCCTGCAAGAGGACCACGACGTAGTGGTCATTGAGCGCGATAAGCACCAACTGGAGCTCCTCTCGGAGTATGACGTCATGGCTATTGAGGGGAATGGGGCCAGCTTGCGGGTGCTCGAGGAGGCCGGCGCCAGGGGGGCCCATCTCGTGATCGCCTGCACGAACATTGATGAGGTCAACATCGTGGCCTGTGCCGGCAGCAAGCAGCTGGGCGCGGCTTTCACCATTGCGCGCGTCCACGACACGGAATACATCGAGACCTGGGAGAGGGGCCGCCTGGGAGTCGATTTCATGGTCTGCAGTGAGCTGCTCACCTCAGAGCTGATGGCTCAGCTCATCGGGGTGCCGGCAGCCCGCGAGATCCACACCTTTGCGGAAGGCCGCATCCTCATGGCCGAGCTTCTCATCGATAAGGGCTCCTCTTGGGCCAGCCGGCCCATCAAGGAGCTGGAGCTGCCTGCGGCCTCCATGATTGTCAGCCTCATCCGCGGCGGACGAGTCATCATCCCCGGCGGAGAAGATGAGGTCCAGGACGGGGATCTGATGGTGAGCATCGGGACGCCCGAGGCTGTGGCCCAGCTCAACCGGCGGGCCAGTGGGCAAGCGCCTCCTCAGAACATCGTGATCATCGGCGGAGGCCGCATCGGCTATCGCCTGGCTCTCACCCTGGAACGGCAGGGCCTGCGGCCCAAGATCATCGAAGCTGACCCGCAGCGCAGCCGCTGGCTGGCCGAGCATCTTACCAGAAGCCAAGTCTTTCAAAGCAGCGGCGTCGATCTTGAGTTTCTGGAGAGCGAGCGGATCGGCGAGTGCGAAGCGGGAGCCTGTGTGATGGACAAAGATGAGAAGAATTTGCTTTCGGCCCTGCTGCTTAAGAGCCTGGGGGTGAAGAAAGTCATCGCGGGCGTGGCCAACACGCACTACATCAAAGTCTTTGAGAGAGTGGGCGTGGACGTGGCCGTGAGCGCCAGAAAAGTGATCGCCGAAGAGATCATTCGCTTCACCAAGAGCAGAGGGGCCGGGATCTCCATTCTGGAAGGGGAGCGGGCTGAGGTGCTTGAGACGACGGTCTCGCCCAAAAGTCCGCTGATCGGTGTTCCTCTGAAACAAGCACCCCTTCCCAAGGGTGCGATCGTAGGAGGCGTAGTACGGAGGAAGCAAGTCATCATCCCTCGCGGAGACGATGCGCTCCTGGCGGGGGATCGAGTCATCATCTTCAGCACCAAGGAAGTGGCGCCCGAGATCGAGCGGATGCTATGAAGCTTGTCGTCGATCTACCATCGTCGTTTCATCTCATCGCGGTGCTTCTTCAATGGATCGGGTTGGCGTTCCTGTTGCCGCTGGTGGTGGCGTTGCTCTATGGCGAGCCGCCGTGGCCCTGGGTGCTCTCCTTGGGCGTGACCTCTGTGCTAGGGATGCTCCTTGGGCTGCTGACGCGTCACAGTGAGGAGATCGGGCTGCGCGAGGCCTTCTTGGTGGTGGCTGTGGGCTGGCTGGCGGTGGCCGCCGTGGGCAGCCTGCCGTATCTATCGCTGAACGCCCTCTCGCCAGTGGGCGCCTTCTTCGAGTCGATGAGCGGCTTTACCACCACGGGGGCCACGGTGCTCGAAGGGATCGAATCACAGCCCAGGTCTCTTCTGTTCTGGCGGGCGCTCTCGCAGTGGCTGGGGGGCATGGGCATCATCGTCCTGGCGATTGCCATTCTGCCCCGACTGGCCGTGGGAGGCCGCCAGCTGCTGGAAGCCGAAGTGCCTGGCCTGGAAGTTGAGCGACTCACCCCGCATATCCGCGAGACCGCCCGAGCGCTCTGGAAGGTCTATGCTGGCCTGAGCGCGGCTGAGATCTTGCTGCTGCTCTCCACGGGCGTCTCCTTCTACGAAGCCGTAACTCACACGTTTACGACTCTCTCCACCGGAGGATTTGGCACTCGCTCCGAGAGTCTTCAGACTTTCTCTGCGCTGAC
This sequence comes from Candidatus Fraserbacteria bacterium, assembly GCA_037443265.1. Lineage (GTDB taxonomy): Bacteria > Bipolaricaulota > Bipolaricaulia > RBG-16-55-9 > RBG-16-55-9 > JBBIOR01. Next base: position 2,962 of record JBBIOR010000004.1, read on the forward strand.
CCAATGGGTCGTTATAATTTTCATGTTGCTGGGTGGCATAAACTTCGCCCTGCTCTATCGCGGATTTAAGAGCCGGCTGCGCTTCGGCTCCCTCTTGGCCCACGATGAGGAGTTCCGCTTCTATGTAGCTGTCTTTGCCTCCATGACGATACTGCTCGCCTTCGTGCTCCTTCTGGGCTCCCGCAGTGCGACCACCCTGGAAGAGACCCTAAGGCAGAGCGCTTTTCAAGTGGCTAGCCTCATGACCACCACCGGCTATGCCAACGCGGACTTCAATGATTGGGATTCGACCGCGAAGCTGCTTCTTTTGGCGCTCATGTTCTTGGGAGGCAGTGCCGGCAGCACCTCCGGCTCGATTAAGCTGGTGAGAACGCTGCTCATCTTCAAGCTGATGGGGCGCGAGATCCGGCGCATTCTTCATCCCCAGGCCGTCATCCCGATCCGCTTGGGGTCCCGAGTGATCAGCGAGGAGGCCCTGAGCGGAATCATGATCTTCGCGATTCTTTATGTGACGATCTTCGCCTTGGGGAGCATCCTGCTCATGCTGGACGTGGAGCGGGTGGGGGGCATCCAGGGGCAGCCCCTGGCTGTGCTGGATGCCGTCAGTGCCGTGGCCGCCACCCTGGGGAACGTGGGCCCCGGATTTGGGGTCGTGGGACCCATGGCTTCCTATGCCCCGTTGCCTGACACTTCCAAAATGCTTCTCACGCTTCTCATGTGGATTGGGCGTCTGGAAATATTCCCAGTGATCGTGCTGCTCACCCGGAGCTACTGGCGGGGATGATGGAGGGGACTCAGCGTATTTTTGTCATTTTGGGTCATACGGCCGCGATCACGCCCGAATTCACTCTCGATGATCTGCCGGGCAGCGCTGGCCGTCTGGATATCCTCTGCCGCTGCGTTACGGCCGCCTTCTGTCTCTCCCACGGCATCCGAAAAGACGTCGAGGTCTATCTGGTGTTGCGCGATCAAATCACTCTGCACGTTGAGGGGACTTCTCTTAGGAGGCTCAATCCCGACGAGCGGAGCACCGGTGCGCTCATTCAGCATGCGCTCCAAGCCCTCCAAGAAGGACGCACCCAAAGCACTCCCGGCCTGCGGGTCTGCCGGCAGGGCCTGCGGGACGTCTTAAGAGAACTCAACACCCAGGGTGTCCCGTGCTATGTGCTCGACGAACGCGGTCGAGACATGCGCACAGTCAGCATCGAAGAGCCGGTGGCGTTCCTCTTGAGCGATCATCAAAATTTTACTCCTGAAGAAGAGGCTCTACTCTCAAGTCTTCCGAAGATCAGCCTGGGCCCCGTGGTGCTCCATGCGGATCACTCCATCGTGATTGCCCATAACGAACTGGATCGGAGGGCCTTGCGCTTTGGGTCGGATTGTCGTAAGATCTCCCTTCTGATGGCCGAGCCCAAAGGCAAGCCCGTTCGAGAGTCGTGGGTGGAGATGGTCCAGGTGGTGCGGCCTGGGGATGCGAACCCTTTAGGGATCGCCTTCGGTGGGACGGTCGTGGCCTGGATGGACATGGCCGCGGCCGTGGCCGCCATGCGCCACGCGCGCAAACCTGTGGTCACCGCATCCATTGATAATTTGAGTTTTTTGTCGCCCATCCGCGTCGGTGAGCTCGCCATCATCCGCTCCGCTGTGCATTATACCGGCCGCACCTCCATGGAGGTCGGCGTCTGGATCGAATCTGAAAATCCCATCACGGGGGAGCGCAAGCCCACTACCCATGGCTATCTGACCTTCGTGGCCTTGGATGAGCACGGCCGGCCCACGCCCGTTCCGCCCGTCATTCCGGAGACGCCTGAAGAGAAGCAGCGCTACAACGAAGCCAAGCGTCGCAGGGAATACAAGCTTAGGCTGAGGGAGGAGCAGGGGTGACCCTTAAGCCGCTTCTCGTCGATCGACTCCGGCCCCATGAGGCTACGGATCCGGCCATCCTGGAGAACTTGATCTCTGAGCTCAAGGTGAAGGGGAGCCTGAAAGACCCGATCATCGTGGATCGAGAGACGCTCGTGATCCTAGACGGCCACCATCGCCATGCCGCGTATAAGGCGCTCGGCTTTAAGCAGGTCCCCTGCCTCTTAGTGGATTATCGCTCGCCCCAGGTGCGGGTCCTGCCCCGGCGACCGGAGATCCCTGTGTCGAAAGAGGAAGTCATTCGCCGGGGTCTACAGGGCGAACTCTATCCGCCTAAGACGACCCGCCATATTTTCATCGGGCTGGCCTTGAGTCCCTCACTTGAGCAATCCCCTCGATTTGCACTACAATACGATCAAGATGGCTTATGATCCGCCAGGAGATAGCGAGGATTTCAGTGGCTCTCCCCAGAAGGATCGCCAGCTCATGGTCGAGCGCCTGCGCGGGCAGGGCATCCGCGCTGAGCGTGTGCTCGCAGCCATGGCCCGAATCCCCCGACATCGCTTCGTGAGCGAGCAGTACTGGGATCAGGCTTACGCTGACCATCCCCTGCCCATCGAGGATGGCCAGACGATCTCCCAGCCCTACATCGTAGCGCTCATGACAGAAGCTTTGGAGCTAAAGCCGCAGGCGCGGGTTCTCGAAATCGGCACGGGCTCCGGCTATCAGACGGCGATTCTTGCCGAGCTGGCTGGCGGGGTTTATACTATAGAGCGGTCTCGCGTGCTCTTGGAGAAGGCGCGCGAGCGCCTGGAGGCGGCAGGATATCTTAATGTCCACTTCAAGCTGGGAGATGGCACCCTAGGTTGGGAGGAGTTCGCGCCCTATGAGGCCATCATCGCGACCGGCGCGGTTCCTAAGGTGCCACCTTCACTCATTCGACAACTAGGCGACGGGGGAAGGCTCGTCCTTCCCGTCGGAGATCGCCGAGTGCAGACGCTTCTTTTGATCCGACGGCGCGGTGAGACCCTCAGCGAGCGCGCACTCTGCCATTGCAGCTTCCTGCCCCTGGTGGGAAAGGAGGGATGGCCGGAGGAAGAACGGACTCGCAACTGAACTGAGCAGACGCACTGTGGACTGTCGTCAAAGTTGAAATCGGAACCGAATGAATCCAAATACAACAGGGAGGGGTAACGGAATTATGAAGAAGTTATTCGCTGTCGTTGGAGTATTGGCACTTTTGGGCTTCATCCTGGCCGGATGTGCGGGCAACCAACCGCCCACCGTCACCTTCGTCAACCCAAAGGACGGAGCGACCGTCACGGGCAAGAACGTCCAGTTCGAAGTCAAGGGTGAGGACAAGGACCTGGCCCAGGGCAAGCAGCTCAAGTACTCCTGGGACTTCGGAGACGGCAAGGGCAAGAAAGAGGGCCCGGAGGCCAAAGTGAGTTATCAATATGAGAAGCCGGGCCCATACACCGTAAAGGTCGTGGCTATCGACGACAAGAACGCCAAGAGCAAGGAAGTTAGCATTAAGATCACGGTTCAGAACGCGCCGCCTGTGGCGGAGGCCAAGGCCACGCCCACCCAGGGTCCGGCTCCGCTCAAGGTCGAGTTGGACGCCAGCGCCTCCCGTGATCCGGACGGCCAGATCACCAAATACGAGTGGGACTTCGGCGACGGCCAGAAGGGCTCCGGTGTGAAAGTCACTCATGAATACCCTGAGGCGAAGACGTACACGGTGACGCTCACGGTCACAGACAACGACAACGCCACCGCGAAGAAGAACCTCACGATCACAGTACAAGCACCCCCGCCGCCCTCCGGTGTCGTTGAGGTCCAGCTGGTCCTCACCGCGGATGGGAAATTTGCCTTTGACCCGCCGGTGGTGAAGGTCAACCCGGGAGACACAGTCCGCTGGGTCTGCAAGAGCGGCTGCCCCCACAGTGCCACGGCATACTCGACGGCGAACGGCAAGGCCCAGGGCATCCCCGCGGGTGGACCCTCTTGGGACTCCAAGCTGCTCAGCAAGGTGGGCGATGAGTTCGCCTTTACCTTCCCGGCCGATGCTCCGCCGGGGACTTACGCTTATTTCTGCTCCCCCCATGAGGCGGCCGGCCAGGTGGGTCTGCTGATCGTGGGAAAGTTCACGGAGCTCTCTGCTGAGTTTCTCAATAGCCTGCCTCCCATGGCCAAGGCGGAGATGCAGAAGCTAATCGAGCAGGCGAAGAATCTCTGATGACGTTCTCCATCGTCGCCTGCGATCTGGCCTCCGAGGAGTGGGGGGTGGCCGTCCAGTCGAAGTTCTTGGCCGTAGGGCCGGTTGTGCCTTGGGCGCGGGCCAAGACGGGGGCCATTGCTACCCAAGCCCATGCGAACACAAGCTATGGCCCCCGGGGGCTGGAACTGCTATGCTCCGGCCTAAGCGCCGAGGAAGCCCTGGAGCGACTGATCTCGGACGATGAAGACCGGCAGCATCGGCAAGTGGGGATCGTCGATTCCCAGGGGGAAGCTGCGGCTTTCACCGGCCGAGAGTGCTACGACTGGGCCGGACATCTCACAGGACCGGGCTACGCCTGCCAAGGCAACATCTTGGCAGGGGAAGAGGTCGTTTCGGCCATGGCTGAGGCGTTTGAGAAGACTCCGGGAGCGCTGGCCGCGCGGCTCATCGCGGCTTTAAGAGCCGGCCAGCAGGCCGGAGGCGATAAGCGCGGCCAGCAGTCGGCGGCCCTTCTTGTGGTCAAGGAGAAGGGCGGCTATGGGGGCTTCACCGATCGCCTCATAGATCTCAGAGTGGACGATCATCCGCAGCCCATTGAAGAGCTGGCCCGGTTGCTCCGCCTGCAGCAGCTCTACTTTGGCAGGACCGTGGAGACTCTTAAGTTGGGCCGCCATGAAATAAGAGCTGTCCAGAAGATGCTGCGGGCGCTGGGCTACTATCGCGGCCGCGTCACAGGCGCTCTCAACGGGGCCACCCTCCAGGCTCTGGAGGACTTCCATAACATGGAGAACCTCGAGATGCGCCGGCTGGATCAGCCCGATATGCTCGACAGGGAAGTCTTCCGGTTTCTCGAGGAGAAGTATAGCTTTGCTGTGGCTCGTCAGGCTCGCCCTAATGAAAAGCCCCCGCCCTAGGCGGGGGCTGTCGTCCTCCACTTGCGGTGGTGAGAGGAATTAGAGTAGAGGGACAGCCTCCATTCTAGCGGGCAGTCCCTACTGTGTCTGTGGTCTGGGTTACATTGGCCGATTTCGAGCCTGGCGAGAAACAGCGAAAGCTATATTGCGTCCCCTAAGCCCCCCAGCTATCATGGGCTCTGGGTGAATGGCTCATGGCTCACTGGCCGGCAGGACTGAAGGCGACTGTAGTCCTCGGCGGCGCTTTTGGACTTTGGGTCTTGGCTCAGACGGGAGATTACTTCCAGACGTATCCCGGTGGGTTCACAAGGGCAGTTTATCAGATCATGACCTCCGATCTTAGAAATCCCATCGTGTTGAGTTGGCAAGTCGAGCCGGCTTCGCAAGAGATGCTCACGGTGACCACGACGAATCAAGTCACGGCCCGCCGCGAGGACCTTCCCATAGGGGTGACCAGCGGAGTGGCTCAGGCACAGCTGATCATTCAAGACGAGGCCGTCCGCACCCTGCTGGAGAATAGAAAGAGCCTTGGTCCCCACCTCTCATTCATCCTACCGGGAGGAGCGCGTTTTGATACGGCGGCGCGCGAGACGATCGCTGGCCTCTCTGTTCTGTGCGGCCTGCTCACGGATCCCAAGAAGCCTCAGAGACGCACGCTGCTTGCCATCACGGAAGACCCCACGGCCCCCTTTCCACCCTTCATTCAGCTGGAAGAAGAAAAGGCTCTGGGGAGCCAGGCCAGCTCGCTCGAGCTTTGCACCTCGCTACAACCCTTGATGGACCGAGATGCTAGGCGATTTGGAGTGCTCTTTCAACTGAAGCTGATCGAGTTCGAGCGTCGTGACTGAGGGCAGCTCTTTTCGACTGAGCATCGATCTGCTTGGCCTGGCAGCCCGGAACCTCGTGCGCCGGCCGCTGAGATCGCTCTTGACGGTCTTGGGAATAGCCATCGGCATGACGGCGGTGGTGGGGCTTCTGGGGCTGACGGGAGGGGTGCAGCGCGCCTTGGAGCGCCAGTTTGAGCGATTGGGGCACGATCTCGTGCTGATTCTTCCAGCGATGCCCCAGGGAGCGGCACCCGCGCCAGCCGTCTCTTTTGATCTAGAAAGAATCCATTCTGTGCCTGGGGTGGCCCAAGCCGGAGCGCTCCTGCGGCAGACACTTCCTATCGTGACGTCCAAGATGCAAGGCTTTCTCGCTGTTGTGGGGCTCTCTTCGGAGATGTTCCCGCTAGCGGAGCGTTTTTTTGAGCGCTTTGAGCTCGCTGCGGGGCAGCTACCCGAGGAGGGCTCAGTCTTGCTCACGCAAGAGGCCGCACGGGATCTAAAATTGAACGTCGGAGATGTCGTGAGCATTGCGAATCGGGCGTTTCGCATAAGCGGCGTGCTTCTTCCCACAGGAGAGACGAGCATTGAAGGTGCGATCTTGATGTCGCTCCCTACGCTCTGGGAGCTTGTGGGGCGGAGAGATCTGGTGACCTTGGCTTGGGTCGTCGCCCAGCCGGGCTATGACGTGGAGGTGCTTTCCGCATCGCTTCAGGAGGCCCTACGCCCGATGGGAAGTTTCAACGTCCAGTCGTCCCGGCGTCTGAATCAAATCATTCAGGGGGGTCTGGAGGTGCTCCGGGCGGCCCTTACGGCCATTGCCGCGGTGGCCCTGTTGGTAGGGGGCCTTGGGCTCATGAACACGATGTATATGGCCGTCTTGGAGAGGAGGCGCGAGATTGGGATTCTCATGTCGCTAGGTGCACGTCGGAGCCAAATCTGGGTGTTATTTCTGCTGGAGGCTGGGCTTCTGGGTCTTCTGGGAGGCGGGGTCGGGGCGATCTTGGGATCTGCCCTGGCCTTGAGTTTAGCCGCGCTCATCGCTCAAGCTTCGGAGGCTCAGCCCTTTACGCCGACCATCAGCTTCTCGCTGGTGGCGTTCGCGCTCCTCTTCTCGATGGGGCTGGGCATGCTGGCGGGGCTTCTTCCCGCGCATCGGGCGGCCCGGCTCAGCCCTGTGGAGGCCCTGCGCTATGAGTGATTTGACTCTTAAGGAAAAGATCCTCTATGGTGGAGGCGTCCGAGGAGGTCGAAGATGGGCATAAAACTCATCGCTGGGAACTCCAATCCCGCTCTGGCTCAAGAGATCAGTGCCTGTTTGGGCGTTCCGCTCTGTGACGTCGAAGTAGGGCGTTTCCCCGACGGCGAGATCAACGTGCACATCAAAGAGACGGTGCGCGGGGAGGACATCTTCGTGATTCAGTCGACGTCTCCGCCGGTGAACGAGCACTATATGGAGCTCTTTTTGATCATCGATGCCTTGCGGCGGGCCTCGGCCTGGCGGATCACGGCCGTCATCCCCTACTACGGGTATGCTCGGCAGGATCGCAAGTTCATTGGGAGGGTGCCTATCAGTGCCAAGCTCATGGCCAATTTTTTGGAAGCGGCCGGGGCCAACCGTCTGCTCACCCTGGATCTGCCCGCCGGGCAGATCCAGGGTTTTTTTGACATCCCCGTGGATAATTTGAGGAGCGACCCGATCTTTGCCCATTATTTCGCCCAGGAAGGGCTGGCGGAGGATGCCGTGATCGTGGCTCCGGATGTGGGTGCCGCCAAGCGAGCCAGCCTCGTGGCGGAGCGTCTTAATCTCCCGTACGCGATTGTGGAAAAGACCCGCCTGAGCGAAAAGACCGGCGAAGTGGCGGCCCGCCATGTCATCGGCGAAGTGGAGGAAAAGCGGGCCATCATCATCGATGACATCATCGCCACGGGGGGTACGGTGCTGGCGGCCGTGGAACTCTTGCTCGAGAGCGGCGCACGCGAGATCTATGCCGCCTTCTCTCATGGCGTCTTCGCCGCAGACGCCGTCCGCAAGATCGAGCGTTCTCCCCTCAAGGGCGTCATCGTGACCAACACCATTCCGCCGCCGGCCAGCCCGAAGATCAGGGGGATCTCCGTCGGAAGACTCTTTGCCGAGATCATCGAGCGCATCCACCAGGAGAAGTCCGTCAGCCAGCTCTTCCCTCATTTCTAGTCTAGAAATGCCGCCGGGCCTCTGCTATCATGGGGCCATCGCTGGGGAGGGACCTTCTTCATGTTTGAGTTGAAAGCCGAGGTGCGTCAAGAGAAGAATCCCAGGGAGCTCAGGCGCCAGGGGCGGGTGCCCGGTGTCGTCTACGGAGCCGGTGGCTTCCACCGACTCATCAGCTTCTCCCGCCCTGAGTTAGAGAGCCTGCTGGCCAAGGTCACTCGTAGCTCCCGGATCTCGCTTGTGATGGGCGGAGAGAGATTCGATACGTTCATCCGAGAGATTCAGTATGATCTGCTCACGGATCGGGTGATTCATGTGGATCTCTATCGGCCGCCGGCGGAGCGGCCGATCCGCATGGAAGTGCCGATCCGGCTGCGCGGCGAGGCCAAGGGCCGCAAGAGCGGCGGCATCGTCGAGCAGGTCCGCGAGGTGGTGCTCGTCCGAGGCCGGAGCGCGCAGATTCCTGCCTTGATCGAGCTCGACATCACAGAGCTAGACATCGGCCAGGCGCTTCACGCTCGGGAGCTGAAGCTTCCTGAGGGCGTCCAGCTGCTGACACCGCCGGAGGCTGTTCTGGTGACGATTCTGGCACCGCGCAAGCTGGAGGAGTTGGCCCCCGTCGAGGCGGTTGTGGCTGAGGAGGGCGCTGTGCCTGAAGGGGCTTCTTCTGCAGAGGGTGCTGCACCCGAGCCAGCAGGTGCTGAGCAGCCTGGCAAAGGGAGCAAGCCGGCGGCCCCTAAAGAGCTCAAGAAGGAGAAGAGCAAGCCATAGCGAGGCCTGGGTACTAGCCACCATTCATGCCGAGGCGAATCCGCAAGGCCGCGGTCGGGCTAGGAAATCCCGGAGCGCAATATGCGCGCACGCGCCACAATTTGGGCTTCCTCGCCATAGATCGCTTTCTCGAACTACAAGCAGAGAAGCCCCTCAAGCTGGAGAGCTCTACGGTGCTGCTCTATCGCGTGGATGATGTTCTAGTGGCTAAGCCGATGACGTATATGAACCGAAGTGGCCTAGCCGTGCGCGAGCTAGTAGCGCGTTTTAGGCTGGCTCCTTCTCAGATCTTGATCGTCTATGACGATCATGCTCTGCCGTTGGGGACGATGCGCGCCCGTGCCCGCGGCAGCTCCGGAGGTCACCACGGCATGGAGTCGATCATCGCCGCCTTAGGCACAGAAGGGATCCCTCGCCTGAGATTGGGCATTGCTACGGAGACAAGCTCAGCCCTGGAAGATCTCACGGAGTATGTCTTGGGCCAATTCACACCTGAAGAGGAAGAAAAGCTCGCTCCTCTTTTAACTCGTGCGGCCGAAGCCATCGACTGCTTCTTCCAGCAAGATATCGCGGCCGTGATGAATCGATTCAATCGCTAAGGGGGAGCGAAAGAAGCCCTCTAGGCACAAAGAGCACAAAAATCACGAGCAGAATCAAAAACAGAAGGGTGATCCACCCCTGGCCCTCGAGAAACCTCAGCGCTCCCACCTGGATGGTCAGCTCGCTCAAGAATTGCTGGCTGAGCTTGAGAAAAACTGCTCCCAGGAGCGGCCCTACGATTGTCCCAAGCCCGCCCACCACGCACGCGACAATGATCATCAGCGATAAATCTAGACTGAGTACCCCATCGAGACCACCCGGCTGCAGGACGGCCAGCACAGGCAGATGCACATAGGCGGCTCCGGCACTGATCAGAAACGCCAGAGCACAATTCCAATCATGGCCATCAGCCCCAAGGAGTAGTAGTACGTGATGAGCTTGACTTGGGCCTTACCAGCGCGAGATACGGCCCGCGCAAGCGGATGGCGGGAATCCCGATCAAGAGGCCGGCCAGAATGGCCGCGGCCGTCCCCATCGGGATCGTCAGCGTCGGAGGCCAGCCCAGATGGACGCTGGTGAGCCCGCTGACATAGGCGGCCACTCCAATGAAGAACGCCTGTCCCAAATTGATTTGTCCCGCGTATCCGCCCAGGAGGTCCCAGCTCATGGCAAAGATCGCAAAGAAATGGGCGAAGATGAGTCTCGAATACATCGCCTCAGGGAGTAGCCCCAGGGCCGGTAGCAGGGCCAAGAGCATCACGATCGAAATAAACACGAGATGTGCTGCCGTAGATCGCTTCATGCGTGGTTTCCTCATGGGGCTGGCCTCCCCAAAAGCCCCTGAGGGCGCAAGACAAGATGAGAATGAGCACCGTAAGTGCCAAGGAGGGCACTCCCACCCACGCCGGACCCAGCGGGAGGGAGAGCTGAGGCGCAAAGGAGGTGATGGTCTCCACAAGACCTACGAGATAGGCTGCCAGCAGCGCGCCGGCCAAGCTTCCCAGGCCGCCCAAGATGACGATGGCCAACGAGATGATGAGGGGGTCAATCCACATGCGGGGATCCATCCCTCCAGGATAGGAGAAGAAGATTCCGGCCAGTCCCGCCGAGGCGCCCGAGATCGCCCACGTGAGCGTGTAGATGTGATCTGGGTTGATGCCCACCAGAGCCGCACCGGTCCGGCTCATGGCGGTCGCGCGCACCGCCTTGCCAAAGCGGGTGCAGGCGATCAACAGCCAGAAGGCCCCCAGAGCCAGCCAAGAGACGAGAAAGGCCGCCAGCTGGACGTTCTGGACGCGCACGCCCAAGAGTCGGGTCTCTCCGGAGACCGGCGGCGGCAGGCTCTTTGCGTGCAGTCCGAAAGCGATGGCGACCAGCTCCTGCAAGATCCACGTGATGGCCAATGACACAAGGAGTGTGAGGATCGGCGAGTGCTGGACGCGATGGATCACGCTCCGGTAGAGGCCGGCGGCCACCAGGGCCGTGGGTGGCCAGCACGCCGAGCCCCAAGGAGAGCCAAATAGGCCGTAAAGAGGGGCTGTCTAGGCGGTGTGGTGAAGCGCTGGGTGTAGGCTTGGAAGAACGGCAGAGTTCTCTCGGTGATCGCGGTCGCGCCAGTGGCCGCATCGGCGTAGATGTGCGAAATCGTTTTGCCCTGGGTGTCGTTCCAGTACTCA
>JBBIOR010000004.1:14061-92445 GCA_037443265.1 Candidatus Fraserbacteria bacterium
TGGCGTTGATCTCGTCGCGGGCGATCTGCGCGCCCCGCTGGGCCGAAACACCCACCTGGAAATTCAAGATAAGAGGAACAAGAAGACCCACTCTGATGGGAGGGGCTGAGCCTTGGGCTAGCGCCGGGGAGAGTGCCAGCGTGCCGAGCCCTGCCCCCAAGACCTTGAGAAACTGCCGGCGGTTGATGGCCGCCGCCCCTCCAGAAGACATCATAATTGATTCTCCCCCTATAGGGCGCTGCTCCAGGGCCGGGAACAGAGTAGGGCCTCCTGGGCGTCGGCGTCAAGTCCGTGGAGGGATTGGCATCTCCTGGGCCAAGGGCTAGAGGAGAATCAAATTCAAGATGGACTAACGCCGCCGGCGGTCGAGATAGCCCTGCAGGATGAGAACAGCGGAGAGCATATCGCGTAGTTCTTTGCGCTTCCTGCGGCTGAGATCCGCTTCGAGGAGCACCCGTTCGGCTTCCGCCGTCGTGAGTCGCTCATCGCAGAGTTCCACGGGGATCGGGAGAGCTTCGGCGAGGTGGCGCCGGAACTCGAGAATCTCTTGGGCTTTCGGGCCGAGTGAGCCGTCCATGTTCACAGGCAGTCCGATCACGATCCTTTCGATTTCTTCAGCTTGTACGATACTTTTTAGATATTCGAGATCTTCCGTCAATGAGCGGCGAATATGCCTATCCAAGCCGCGGGCAATCGTTTGGGTCTCGTCGCTGATTGCCAGCCCCATGCGCTTCTCTCCGAGATCGAGCGCTAAAATTCGTCGCTTCATGCTCTTCGCCTGGCAGCATAACGAAAAGCGCTATAATGACGCAAGGGATTTTCTAATGGAGCTGATCGAGAAGGCAGCTGCCATCTTAAAGAGCGAAGTGCTCTGCGATCGCTGCTTGGGGCGGTGTTTTGCCCGGCTGGGCTGTGGGCTGAGCAACAGAGAGCGCGGACGGGCCCTGCGTGTTGTGCTGGCCATGTGGCAAAGAGACGCCTTCCAAGAGCCCGAGAGCTGCGCGATCTGTCGGGAGATTTTTCAATCGATCGATAGCTGGGTCAAGCGGGCCATCGAGTGCGCCAAGGGCTATGAGTTCCAGACGTATTTGATGGGCGCGCGCGTTCCTTCTGAGATTGAGGAGGCCGAACGGGCGCTTTGGGGGAGGCATCAAATCAGTCAGGAGCAGGCAGAGCCTCTCCGGCGAGAATTCAATCGCGAAGTGGGCAAGCGTTTCGGGGGGATTTTGGCCGGCTGCGGCCGAAGGATCCAAGTCGATTTTCACAAGCCCGAGATCGTATTTCTCATCGATCTCGAGCGAGAAGAACTTCAAATGCAAGTCCACTCGTTCTTCGTTTATGGGCGCTATCGCAAGCTCATTCGCGGCATCCCCCAGACCAAGTGGCCCTGCCGCCAATGCCATGGCCGAGGCTGTCCGCGCTGCCGCTATACGGGCAAGATGTACTCTGAAAGCGTCGAGGAGCTGATTGCCGGGCCCCTGCTTGAGGCCTCCCAAGGGGAGGGCCATGCGTTTCATGGGGCAGGCCGCGAGGACATCGATGCCCTCATGCTCGGGAGTGGGCGGCCCTTCGTGCTGGAGATCTCTAAGCCTCGCAAGAGAAGCCTCAATCTGTCAGAGCTGGAGAGGGCCATCAACGGGCGGGCCCAAGGCAAAGTCGAAGTGGAGGGACTTCGTTTCGTGGAGAGTCGCGCCGTCGAAGAGATCAAGCGGCTGGAGGCTGAAAAATCTTATCGGGCTCAGGTGGTCTTCGAGCGCGATCTTAAAGAAGAAGAGCTACAGAGCGCCCTCAAAAAGCTCGTTGGAGTGATCGAGCAGCGGACTCCGCGGAGGGTGAGCCATCGGCGCGCAGATCTCGTGCGCACCCGCCGGGTCCTCTCCATCGAGGGAAGACTCATCGGGCCACGCGAGGCACTAATCGAACTCATCTGCGAAGGGGGACTCTACGTCAAAGAGCTGATCTCGGGAGACGAGGGGCGGACGCGTCCGAGCTTGGCCGAGCTACTGAGGGCAAGAGCGCAAGTGACCGAGCTGGATGTGCTTGAAGTGCGAGGGAGATTCCCTGACTAACTCTCGGGATTGATGCGATACTCGTAGCTGATCTCGACACGGAGAGAGTTGGCCACGGTGCAATACTTTGCGAGCGAGAGCTCAATCGATCGTTTCAGGGCATCCTCGGGGATCTCTCGGCCCCAGATCTTGTAGATCAGATGAATCTTCTTGAGGTGTTTTGGGGGCCCCGGCTCGATCTCGCCTTCGACTTCGATCTCGAAGTCGTCGAACACTACGCGTTTTTTATTCAAAATGGAGATGACGTCCATGCCGGTGCAGGCGCCTTGGGCGATGAGGACAAGCTCTGTGGGAGTGGGAGCGGAGCTGAAGCCGCCCACGTCGGGCGACGTATCGGCGACGACGGCGTGATTGCTTCCAGAGAGCCCCACAAATTGCAGGCCGCGATTCCAGACGACTCTTGCTTTGGGCATGACGAGAAAATTTTAGCCGAACTTCGCGCCGAATGCTAGAATGCCATAATGAGGGAAGGCGATCAAACTATGCAGGCCGATAAGTCCCGGCAATTTGCGATCCCCAAGGCCGAGAAGAAGCAAGTTGCACAGAGACTGCGTCAGGCACTCCAAGCCAAGCCTGAGGTGCTCTTTGCGTTCCTATACGGCTCGTTTTGGGAAGGGGCGTTCCGAGATATCGACATTGCCGTCTTTCTGGGTGAGAAGAGCATTTCTCCTGAGCGACAGCTGGATTATCAGCTAGATCTCATCGAAGAGCTGGCTCCTTTGGTGGATTACCCCCTCGATGTGCGCGTGCTCAATGGCGCTCCTCTGGCGTTTCGCTATAACGTCTACCGAGGTCAGCTGCTCTTCACAAGAGACGAACGCCTCTCAAGTCAGTTTGTGGAGCGCACGTGGGATGAGTATTTTGACTTTCTGCCGATCATCGATAAATATCTGGAGGAGTTTGCCCATGGCTGAGCTGGATCGAGGGCGAAATATCTTCTAGTGAAAGCTACGGAAGCGGCCATCGACATCTGTAACCACATTGCGAGCACTCAAGGAGGCCGCGCCCCCAAAGACTATGCCGACTGCTTTGCGGTCCTTGAAGAACTGAGGGTTATCTCCAGTGACCTTGCGGGTCGTCTCAAGCGAATGGCTCGCTTTCGCAACTTGATCGTCCATCTCTATTGGCAGGTGGATGATGCTAAAGTCTACAAGGTTATCAAGGAAGACCTAGGAGATCTAGAAGAATACCTAAAGCAAATTGCACTCTATATCCAGAGCTGATGATCGGGCCAGCTGGTAGTTCTGGCCGCTTAGCTCTTCTCAAACACCAGATCCCCGTGCCTCTTGATATATTCGATGATCCCGCCTTCACTCAGAATCTGCATCATGATTGGAGGGATGCGCCCGGCCGGCAGCTGAGTGCCCTTCGTCTTGTTGTGAATTACGCCCTGCTCCAGATCGATCTCCAGCTCGTCTCCGTGATCGATCTTGTCGGTGTCTGTGGTGAGCGCCGGAAGCCCGATGTTGAAACAATTACGATAGAAGATGCGCGCGAAGGATTTCGCAAGCACTATGGGCACGCCCGAAAGTTTAATAAGCCGGGCCGCGTGCTCCCGCGACGAGCCCTGCCCGAAATTGCGCCCTGCCACGACGATGTACGCTTCTTTGCGCTCTAATGCCGCTGGAGCGAACTTTGGGTCGGCATCCTCGAGCACATGCTTGACGAATTCATTGAGATTATCCCGGAGATTGGCATAGCGCCCCGGGGCGATGAGATCTGTAGAGACATAATCTCCAAACTTCCAGGCTCTGCCTCGGATGATCATGCTCGTGCCTCCTCTATGCCTACTCTGTGCCGTTCTTGAGATAGGGCCTGGGATCGGCGATAACGCCCTCGATGGCCGTGGCTGCGGCCGTGGCTGGCGAGGTCAGATAGATGAAAGAATTGGGATTGCCCAAGCGACCCTTGAAATTGCGGTTCTGCGTGGCCACGCAGACCTCTCCGTCGGAGAGCAAGCCAAATTGCATCCCGGGACACGGCCCGCAGGCGGCGTGCGCAATGATCGCCCCGGCTTCCTCTAGCTTCCGGATGATCCCCTTCTTGAGCGCCTGGCGATAGATCCAGCGCGAGCCGGGATAGACTAAAAAGCGCAAGTCTTCAGCTACTTGTCTGCCCCTGACGATCTCCGCGGCCACTTTGAGATCTTCCAGCCGCCCATTCGTGCACGTGCCCAAGAAGACCTGGTGGACTTTTACTCTCTTTTGGGCCACCTCGCTGATGGGCTTAACGTTGCCCGGCGTATGAGGCTCGGAGACCAAAGGCTCCAGCTTGGAGACGTCAATCTCATAGACGCGCTCATAGGAGGCATCCGGGTCGGGCTCGATGGGCTGCCAGTGAGCCTCGCGGCCGTGAAGCTTCAACCAGCGCTTTGTCTCTTTGTCCGATGGGAAAAGACCCAGCTTGGCTCCACACTCCTGAGCCATGCTCGTAATAGTAAAGCGCGCGTCCATGGAGAGCTCTTTGATCGCAGGGCCGCCGTACTCCATGGCCTTATAAGCGGCGCCGTCCTCGCCGATGAGTCTTATGATCTGCAGAATGATATCTTTGGCATAGACACCCTGGGGGAGCTTCCCATGAAGCTCAAAGCGGATCGTCTCGGGAACCCGGAACCACTGCTTGCCCAGCGCCATGGCGATCGCCGTGTCCGTCGAGCCCATGCCGGTGGCAAACGCGCACATCCCGGCGGCCGTGCTCGTGTGAGAGTCGGCCCCCACGACGACATCTCCCGGCTTGACATAGCGCTCTGAAAGCAGAATATGGCTGATGCCTTCGCCCACTTCAGCGAGAAGACATCCGGTCTCCTGCGCGAATTTTCTGAGGCGCCCATGCATGGTCGCGTATTCCGGGCGGCCCGGAGGACCCAAATGATCCAACACGATCAGGGCGCGCTCGGGATATTTTAAAAAATCCCGGCCCATCAGCTGCCGGATGACATCGAAAGTGAGCGTGCCCGTGCCGTCTTGGACTATGGCCATGTCGACCTCACAGAGCGCGATGTCTCCGGCCCGGACGTCATAGCCCAATCTCATGGAGAGAATCTTCTCGGCCAGTGTGAGTCCCACAGTGCCGCCTCCTCGAAACGTGCGTCAGTATAGCATAGAGGAGCGCACAATGCGAGCTCTCAGTCGCAGGCACGCCATTTGCTCTTCTCGGATCTTGCGGCTATGCTGTAAGTTCAACATCACCCGTGAGAGGGATGAGCCTATGGAAGATAAATTTCGCAAATTAAGAGAACTTCTGGCTAGAGTCAGCGATCTTGGCAGCGCCGCGGCGGTCTTGGGCTGGGATCAGGAGACGTACATGCCGCCGGGAGCTGCGGCGGCCAGAGCCGAACAGATCGCGACTTTGGGCAAACTGGCGCATGAGTTTTTCATCTCAGATGAGATCGGAGATCTCTTGGAAGCCCTGGAACCGCAAGTCCGCTCGCTGCCGTATGACTCCTTGGAGGCGAGCCTGGTACGGGTGACCAAGCGCGATTACGAGAAAGCGAGAAAGCTGCCGAGTGAGCTTGTCGCCGAGATCGCCCGAACGGCTGCGCTCGGGCGACAGGCTTGGAAGGAGGCCAAAGACACAGCCAATTTCGTCAAATTCCAGCCGTATATGGAGAAGATCGTCGATCTCAGCCTCCAGAAGGCCGAAGCCTACGGCTACGAAGATCGCATCTACGATGCGCTGCTGGATGACTATGAGCCCGACATGAAGACGGCCCACGTCGAGAAGATCTTCGCGGATTTGAAAGCGGAGCTTGTGCCGATCGTGCGCGCCATCTCCGAGCGCGAGAAGCCCGATGACTCGTTCTTGCGCAAAGAGTACGATGAGCAGGCCCAATGGAACTTCGGGCTCGAAGTCATCAGGGATTTTGGCTTCGATCTGAAGAGGGGCCGCCAAGATCTCTCGGCCCACCCCTTTACGACGGCCTTCTCCGTCCATGACGTGCGGCTGACTACGCGCATCCAGAAGAACTATCTGCCCACGGCCCTCTTCGGCACGCTCCACGAGTGTGGCCACGGGCTCTATCACCAAGGCCTCGATCCCCAACTGGATCGGACTCCTCTGGCGGATGGAGCCTCCCTCGGCGTGCACGAGTCGCAATCGCGCTTGTGGGAGAATCTGGTGGGCCGAAGCCGCCTCTTCGGGAGTCACTACTACCCGCGCTTAAAGAAGCTCTTCCCCGCGCAGCTTAAGAACGTGAGCCTGGAGCGCTTCTATCAGGCGATCAATCGTGTCGAGCCCTCCCTCATCCGCGTCGAAGCCGACGAAGTGACGTACAATCTGCATATCATGCTGCGCTTTGAGCTGGAGAACGCCCTGCTGGAGGGGCGAGTCAAAGTGCGCGATCTCCCGGAGATCTGGAACGCCAAGATGGAAGAGTATTTAGGCCTTGTGCCGCCCAATGATGCCCAGGGCGTGCTGCAGGACATCCACTGGTCGCAGGCATATCTGGGATATTTCCCAACGTATTCGCTCGGGAATCTGATGAGCGCGCAGCTATTCGAGCAGGCCGTAAAAGACATCCCCTCGTTGCCGGAGCAAATCGCATCAGGCCAATTTGCTGAGCTTTTAGGATGGCTGAGGCAGAAGATCCATCGCCACGGCAGAAAATTTACGCCCATGGAACTGCTCCAACGAGCCACAGGCAAAGAACTCCAAGCGCAGAGCTATCTGACCTACATCCGCGAGAAATATTCCGACATCTACGGCGCGCTCGACTGAAAGCCGGCGCTTAACGGCCGAGCTTGCGGAGCATCCGTCGCCTGTGACGCCTCTTGGCTGCCAGCTTCCTCTTGCGCTTGCGCAGCCATTTGGGCATGTATTGCAATCTCATCTTGGCCATAGCTAAGGTCATGGGTAGCGGCCTAAGCTCGCGTCGCAGCGGGTCGAGCATGAGCCCTAAGGCCTCCAGGGTGACCATGCCCAGAAGATGGCTGTCTCCGGGCTCCCCGAAGATCACGGGTGAAGCGCCTCGCCGCCCGCCATACTCAAAGAGCGCATCGCCCAGCTCCCGCTCAATCGTATCGCCGTTGGCGAGAGTGAACTGCTGCTTGGAATGGGGTTTGATGCCCAACTCCGTCAACGCGCTCTTGGGGACCACGGAGTAGACTGCGCCTGAGTCTACCAGAAAGCGCAGCTTCATGGATCTACTGGGCCTCGCCGGATTCGCTATCGCGATTTGAATATATGTCAGTCCCATAAGCTCTCTCTTACAGTCTATCAAATCCGAACTGTGTTTGCAGGGCGAAAGTCAACAGACAGCGCTAGGGCAGCCAGTAGGGCCAGCACACTCCCATAGATGAAGGCCATCGCTGGGTCGATCGTCTGCCAGAGCGCTCCTGCGACTAAGCCGCCCGCCAAAGCCCCAACTCCCAGGCTCATGTGGAAAAGACCCAGAGCGGTCCCCCGAGTGAGCGGCTCAGCCAGATCCGCGGCGAACGCCCGCTGATTGCTCTCGATCAGGGCATAGGCCGCTCCATAGAGCACAAATAGCCCGATAAATGGCCAAAGATCGCGCGTCCAGGCGAATCCCAGAGCCGTCATGCTGAACAGGAGATAGCCTGTGATGAGCACCCAACGCCGACCCCATCGATCCGAGAGGCGACCGGCTGGCGCCGCCAAGAGCGCGTAGACGGTGTTAAAGAGCACATACATGGCGATCGGCAGCCCCAGTGAGAGCTTCGACGGCTCGGTGCCCGGCGGAGCGAAGGCGACGTGTACCTTGAGCAAGAAGAACATGTAGCTGAAGTTGGCCAGCGCAAAGAGGGTCATCGCCAGAAGAGCGCGCCGAAACGTACGCGATAGTGACGTGAGCTGACCCCACCACGGCCCGGCGTGCCGATGGCCTGAGGGAGAGTTCTCCTGAACAAAGGCCAGAGGAATGAGCGAGCTTAGGGCAATGATTCCTCCTACGATCACGATGGAGCGTAGATCGAGTGCGAAGACCCAAAATAGAAGAAGAGCGCAGAGGGAGCCCAGGACAGCTCCGCTGGTGTCCATCATGCGATGGAATCCGAAGTTGATCCCTCGGGTGGCTGTCGGCACGGCATCGGCGATGAGGGCATCGCGCGCGGGCGTTCGAATCCCCTTGCCCACTCGATCTAACATGCGCAGGAACAAGAGATGCAGCCATGTGGTGGAGAATCCCATAAGCAGCCTCATGAGCGACGTGAAGCCATAGCCGGCGAAGACAAAGCCCTTGCGAGTGCGGGCCCGGTCTGACCAGAGCCCGGAGAAGGCACTGAGCAGGCTCTTGGCCGCCTCTTCTAAGCCTCCGATGAGTCCGATGATGAGCCCGCCACCGCCCAATTGGGCGATAAACAGCGGCAGCACCGCCATGACGATCTCGCCGCTCAAGTCATTCAGAAGGCTCACGGCCCCCAGGAGCAGCACCGTCTTGTGGATCTGCCCTCTCCAGCTGAGTGGCTGCATGATCCGCATTATAGAGAGCGCGATCCACTCGCGCGAGCCGTTTGACAAGCCCCCGCCCAGTTGGTAGGCTGTAGCTGGCATTCATCCCAATCTTCTCAGCGCGGGGCGCTGAAGCGGAAAGGACGTATGGCAAGTAGACAGATCGTAAAGTTGGCCAAGGAGCTGGGATTTAAGAGCAGCAAAGAGTTGATGGAGATTCTCAAAGGGTTAGGGATTGAGAAGCCGAGCAACTTCAGCGTCCTGGAAGAAGATGAGTACGAGAAATTTCGAAAGTACTATGAACGGCGCGGCCAAGCTGAGCCAGCCCCGCCTCAAGCTACCGCCCCCCTAGTAAGAGAAGCCCCGCCCAAACGGGAAGACGCGGCCCCCGCAGCCGTCAGCGTGATCGCCCCTCCAAAGGCAGCTCCCCAAGAAGAGACGGTGCAGGCTCCTGCGAAGCCGAAGGTCAAACCCACAGGTCAGCCGCGCCCGCCGGTGGTGGCCGTGCTCGGCCACGTCGATCACGGCAAGACAACTCTTCTCGACCAGATTCGAAAGACCCACGTGGCCCAAGGGGAAGCCGGAGGCATCACTCAATCCATCGGGGCTTATCAAGTCGAATATCAGGGCAAGAAGATCACGTTCATCGACACGCCGGGCCATCGGGCGTTCACCGGCATGCGCGCTCGCGGGGCCCAGGCCACAGATATGGCCATTCTGGTCGTGGCGGCGGACGATGGAGTGATGGAGCAGACCCGCGAGGCCATCGCCCACGCGCGCGCGGCAGGCGTCCCTATCCTTGTGGCCATCAACAAGATCGACAAGCCTGGCGTGGACCTAAAGCGCGTGAAGGCCCAGCTGGCCGAAGAAGGACTCACCCCGGAAGACTGGGGAGGAGAGACGATCACCGTCCCTGTCTCGGCCCTCACGGGCCAAGGGCTCGATGAGCTATTAGAGATGATCCTGCTGGTGGCCGAGCTGGAAGAGCTGCGGGCCGACCCCAAGCGCCCGGCTCAGGGCATCATCATCGAAAGCCATCTCGATCCCACGCGAGGCCCGGTGGCCACAGCCATCCTCCGAGACGGGACGCTGCGAGAGCGAGATGTCGTGGTGGCCGGCACGGCGTGGGGCCGCGTGCGGGCACTCCTCAACGACCGGGGCCAGCGCATCACC
Source organism: Candidatus Fraserbacteria bacterium (assembly GCA_037443265.1). Lineage (GTDB taxonomy): Bacteria > Bipolaricaulota > Bipolaricaulia > RBG-16-55-9 > RBG-16-55-9 > JBBIOR01. Next base: position 23,709 of record JBBIOR010000004.1, read on the forward strand.
GAGGCCAGTGCCGGCTTGCCCGTTCTGATTCTGGGCCTCTCCCATGTCCCGCCGTTGGGCATCCCTCTGGAAGTGGTGGACAGCCCGGCCCAAGCCAAAAAGATCGTCGAGGAGCGCCAGGAGCAAGAACGTCGCGCGCGACTCCAGCGGGCCCATCTTACGTGGGAAGACGTTCTAGCTCGTGCCGCTGCTCAGAAGGGTGTTCTGCGACTGATCCTTAAGGCCGATACCCTCGGCTCGCTCGAGGCCGCTACTAACGAACTCCAGCAGCTCCAGACCGACGACCTCAAAATCGAGATACTCTTCGCCGGTGTGGGGACCATCAACGAGAGCGATGTGCTCTTGGCGGCCTCCTCAGAAGATGAGGTGAGCGTGCTCGGCTTCCGCGTCGAGCTTGATCCCAAGGCCAAAGAGGTTGCCGAAGGGGAGCAGGTGACCGTGCGCACGTATGACATCATCTATCAGCTCACGGAGGATGTGAGGAAGGCACTCAAGGGCCTGGTGGAGCCGGAGTTCAAAGAGCTCAAGATCGGCGAGGCCGAGGTGAGGGGCGTCTTCAAGATCCCCAAGGTGGGCACCGTCGCTGGCTGCTACGTGAGAGATGGGGTAGTCCTGCGCCATGCTCAAGTACGCGTGATGCGCAATGGATCCCCGATCTTCCAGGGGAAGCTCCAGAGCCTTAAGCGCTTCGATCAGGACGTCCGGGAAGTGCCCAAAGACAAAGAATGTGGCATCAAGATCGAGGGGTTTGAGGATGTGAAAGTCGGGGATCGGCTGGAGATCTTCACGCTGCGCCGGGTCGATACCCTCTAGATGAGTCGCGATGTCCCATGCGGGTTGGGGTTGTACGGATTACGCTTCGTCTGTCTCAGACGCTCTCTCTTAAGGACAAGCGCCGCCTGCTTAAGAGCCTGCTGGCCCGCGTCAAGCAAGAGTTCAACGTCTCCATTGCCGAGGTCGATCATCTGGACGATCATCGCTCGGCCGTCTTGGGGGCGGCGCTCGTATCCAATGACGGCCGACTCAACCAGCGAGTCCTCCATCGCCTGGTGAGCTTCCTTGAGCGCCACCCCGAAGTCCTCGTCGAGGACTATCAGAGCGAGATCTTCTGATGAATCGGAAAATTCGCGAGAAGATTCGCGAGGAGATCAAGCGGCGCCTGAGCGAGATTCTTCAATATGAGACGCGCGATCCTCGGCTGGAGCTCGTCACCGTGATGGACGTGCGACTCTCAAGCGACCTGCGTCATGCTACCGTCTTTGTGGGCGTCGCTTCGCTTACGGCCTCGGAAGAGGAGGCCATCGCGGTGCTGAAAGAGCATCGAGGCTTCTTCAGAAGCGAGCTGGCCAAGCGCCTGCATTTAAGACATACCCCTGAGCTCGTCTTTGAGATCGATCCGTTGGAGCAGCAGGCCCGGCGCATCGAAGAGCTATTGCAAGATGAGAGATGATCACCCAGAACACTCTTTCAACTCGAAGTGTTTCTCCATCCATTCGCCCAGCACGTTCTTGCGCGCGCGGTGATGGGCGTAGTGCATGTGCAGGCACTTGACCCGATCCCAGTCCTGGAGTCCTCCGATCCCGCGCTCTCGAAAGAGGGGTGCTAGGCCCCGCTCGAAGATCCAGCGCCGGTCGCGCGCGGTAAGCTGTGCCCAGCGTTCTTCAATATATGCCCGATGGTTCTCGTGATACCGCGCGCGCAGGTTCTGGTCTTGCTGGATGAGTCGCTCGAGCTTTTCGATCCAGCCCTCATGCTCGAGGCGTGAGATCTGGCGGACAAGAACTGGGCAGCTCAACCAGAAGAGCGTCGGGAAGGGCTCTTCATCGATGAGCGGGTAGACTCGGATCACCTGAGGATGGCCCGCAGGGCAGTATCGTTCCACAGCGCGGAGGCCGCGTGGGTAGCGTCCCAGCTGCTCTAGCAAGAGTTGGAGATCGCGTGGGCTGATCATCATCTGCCAACCCGAAGCATAGATGATCATCTCGAGCGTTGCAATCCAAACGCATGGAGGAGACGCTTCGCGCGAGTGTCAGGATCTTCGAAGCCGGGTTTATAATATAGAAGCTCTTCTCAGCCTCCGGAAGAGCAGCTAAGGGGTGGATGCGAGTCGAAAGCCCTAGGCCAATCTACTACCCTCCACCCTAATCCCCGGCGGCCCCTCCCCCAGGGCCGCCGTTTTCATTCTGCAATCTGAATCTGCCACGGACCGGTCACAAAGATCTCCGGGCCGTTGTACTCCGTAAGCTCCCCGGTGACTTCGATCAGTCGGCCCTGAAGCCCAAAGAGATCTAAGCCGCTGCCCGTAAAGCGCTCCAGCGCGCAGGCGGGGATGAAGGCCGTAAAATCCGTCTTGTAGTCTTCGCCGGAGTTCAGATAGATGTGGCCGTCGCGCCCCGTGGGCCGCGGTGGATTGACCACGCGAAAGCGGACGGTGACCCTCTGGTTCAAATAGCGCTTGAGTTCGCGCTCTGCTTCTTCAGCCGTCAAGATGGGAATCCCTTCGGGAATGCGAGCGCGATACGCATTGGAGTACTCTGTCCACTGATGGAGGGCTCGGCTGCGCACTCGATAGAAATACTCTGGCCCTGGGATGACTGGGCGATCGATGAAATACCAGCTCCAGCCAGGCAGCTCAGAAGAACGCTCGCACGCTCGGCTCTTAGGATCGCGCAACCGGCAGATCTCATAGCGCTCTACGGAGCCCAGGGCGCGGGGCCTCCACTGAATGAGCGCCGCATCGCGGGCTACCCCAAAGTGACGGATCTCAACGCGCGGAGGCGAAGAAGCCGAGATCTCGTAGGCCCGGGCATCGCTTAGGAGCATTTGAAAATTCTCGCGATAGCGCTGGGCGATGCCCTCGTCATGCACAATTAGAAAATTCTCGTCATTGCGCTCCAGGGCGCTCTTGGACCAGTTCGCAGAGCCCGTAATCACAATGCGATCGTCTATGATGGCATATTTATGGTGCAAGAGGCCGGGACCGGCCTCTACGACGCCGATGCCCTGCTTTAGAAGATCGTCCACTCTAGAGAAGAAGCACCTATCTTGGCTTAGAAGATCCCAGATGGCTTCGAGGCGCACGCCGCGGTTTTGGGCCTCTAAGAGTGCTTCGTACAGCTCCTGATCCGTCAAGTCATAGAGGGCCAGACGAATCGATTGGCGCGCGTTTTTTATCAGCTCGATCAAGCGCTCTCTGGGCCGATCGCTGGGAGAGAAATAGATCTCGATGGAGACGTCGCTTACGCGAAGGCGCTCTTCGTTCGTGTCTTGCTTGGTGGGGCCGTAGCGTCTATGGGAAAACATCTCTTCGAACTCCGCGCGGTAGTCTTGCGCGACCAAAGAGCTCTGAATGATGACGGCGTTGTTGGCATCGAAATAGACGCCCGTCTCCGTCCAGTTGGTCGAGCCTGTCCAGACTGTTCTTTGATCGACGATCATGAACTTGTGATGCATCAGGCGCTCATTCTCATCGAGCTTGAGCTGGACGCAATGGGGGAGTGTTTGAGGGCGGGATTGCTCGGCTTCCAGAACCAAGCGGATCGTCACGCGGCGGGCGCAGGCGCGTTGCAGAGCGTCCAGAAGAGCGGGCATCGTCAGATGATACATCGCGATGTCCAAAGACGATCTGGCTTGCTCGATGAGCTCGATGAGCACTTGATCGAGGCCGCCCCCTTGCGTGGCGAAATCCTCCATCTCCGGAAGTCCGGCCAGTGGGTTGTTGAAATAGACGGCCACGCTCTCGCTAAGGGGGCCTGAAGCGGGACGCGAAGCCGTGATCTGGCAAGCCGTCAGCGCGAGCAGAATCCCCACGGCGCAAGGCAGGAGCGTGATGGATCTCATGGCGGCTTGATTATAGCGCGCCCTTAACACTATACTCATGGCGCGGACAGGAGGACCTTTCGATGAGTATCTTGATCGATGAACACACCCGAGTCTTAGTGCAAGGGATCACGGGAAGCGAGGGGTCCTTCCACACCCAGCGCATGATCGAATACGGCACGAGGGTCGTAGCGGGTGTCACGCCGGGCAAAGGCGGAACTTCCTTCGACGGCGTGCCCATCTACGACACGGTGGCTGAGGCTGTGGGAAGACACAGCATTGATGCGACGGTCATCTTCGTGCCGGCCCGCTTTGCCAGCGACGCGATCCTCGAGGCGGCCGCGGAGAAAATTCCACTCATCGTCTGCATCACTGAGGGCATCCCCTTGCATCATATGCTCGCCACTTACGAGATTCTGCAGTATCGCGGAGTGCGTCTCATAGGCCCCAACTGTCCGGGTCTGCTCTCCGCGGGAAAGTCCAAAATGGGGATCATGCCGGGCCAGATCTTCCAGAGAGGGCCTGTGGGAGTCGTCTCGCGCAGTGGGACTCTCACCTACGAGATCGTGGATCAATTGACGAAAGCCGGGCTGGGCCAGACGACGGCCGTGGGCATCGGCGGCGACCCCGTCATCGGCAGCTCTTTCATTGATATTTTAGAGCTATTTGAGAGAGATCCCGAGACAAAGCTTGTGGTGCTGGTGGGCGAAATTGGAGGCAACGATGAAGAAGAGGCTGCTGAATTTATCGCTCGCGAGATGAGCAAACCCGTGGTGGCCTATATTGCCGGCTTCTCTGCTCCGCCGGGCAAAAGAATGGGCCACGCCGGGGCGATCATCACGGGCTCTTCCGGTACGGCCGAAACCAAGGTGCAGGCCCTCGCTGAGAGGGGGATTCCCGTGGCCCACACGCCCCGACAAGTCGTGGAGCTTGCCAAACAAGCGCTCCGTAAAGCCTAACATATGGGCTTTAAGTGTGGACTGGTAGGCTTTCCCAATGCGGGCAAATCGACCCTGTTTAATGCGCTTACAGACGCGGGCGCCAAAGTCGCCAGCTTCCCCTTTAGCACCATCGATCCTCAAGTAGGAGTCGTGGCCGTGCCCGATGAGCGCCTAGAGAGACTCGCGGAACTCTTCCCGCAGAAGCGCAAAGTCCCCACGACGCTGGAGTTTATAGACATTGCCGGGCTTGTGCGCGGAGCCCATCGGGGCGAGGGCTTAGGCAATCAATTTTTGGCTGAGATTCGCAGCGTCGATGCCATCGTCCACGTTGTGCGCTGCTTTGAAGATCCGAACGTCGTCCATCCGGAAGGCACGATCGACCCGCGGCGGGACATCGAGCTCATCGAGACGGAGCTCATGCTGAAAGATCTGGAGATGCTGGAGAAGAAAGTGAAAAGCTTGCAGTCTCAAGTGCGGCTGGGGGACAAGGCCGCACGGGCAGAGCTGCCGTTTTATCAGACGCTTGTGGAAGCCATAGGCCGTGGGCAGCCCCTTCGACAGCTCTCCTTAAGCGAAGATGAGCGGGCCAAGCTCAAAGAACTCAGCCCTCTTACGCTCAAGCCGGTGCTCTACGTCGCCAACGTGGGAGAGGATGGGAAATACGTCGATGTGGTGAAAGCACTGGCTGTGCAGCGGGGCGGAGCGGTAGTCGTCATCTATGGAAAACTGGAGATGGAGATCACTGAGACGGCGGAATCGCTGGAAGAGCGCGAGGCCTATCTGAAAGAGTGGGGCGTGGAGGAATCGGGTCTCAAAAAGCTCGTGCGCGCGGGCTATGAGCTGTTGCATCTGGTGACGTTCTATACCGTTGATGGGCCCGAGGTGCGGGCGTGGACGGTCACCCAAGGGACAGGGGCCCGCCAAGCCAGCGGAAAGATCCACAGTGACTTTGAAAAGCGCTTCGTGCAAGCCGAAGTGACGACGGCAGAGGAGCTACGGACGCACGGCTCGATGGCCAAGCTGCGGGAACTGGGGCGACTGCGGCGCGAAGGCGAAAAGTATCAAGTTCAAGACGGCGATGTGATTCACTTCGTCATCGCTTGAGGGGAGATGCCGGCTCTTATTCTTCATCTCGAAGTCGAGCGCGGGTTTGCTCCCAAAGAACTTGAGAGGATTCGAGATGCCATCGTCAACGGGATGATTTTTATTTTCCCGACAGACACGATCTACGGCTTGGGTTGCGATGCGAAGAGCGCGAGCGCTGTCAAGAGGATTTATGAGCTGAAGGGGCGTCCGCCGGAGCGCCCCTTCTCCGTGCATCTGGGAAGCATCTGGGAGATAGAGCACCATGCGGAGCTTACCGAGCGGCAGCGCCTCCTCATCGAAAAGCTCTTGCCCGGTCCCTTCACGGTCGTGCTAAAAGCAGCTAGCAAGGCTCCGCCGGCCTGCGTGAGCCCCGATGGGAAGATTGGCCTGCGCGTGCCGAAAAGCCGCTCATTTCGTCTTGTCTACCAGACAGCCGGACGTCCCTTAGTGGGCACCAGCGTCAATAGAAGCGGCGAGCCGCCTCTTATAAACATCGAAGAGATCAGGCAACAATTCGCGGATCACGTGGAGCTTATCATCGCTACGGATGAGCCCATGACTCAAGAGAGCTCCAGTGTGATCGATCTCACCGTCGAGCCGCCCGTAGCCCTTCGAGGCCGTCTACCCGCAGGGCTCTTAGGCTGAAGATCTATGACAGAGCTGGCGGCCCTGCTCATCTTCATCGTTACGTATGTGATCATCGCCATTCAAAAGATCCCGCGCGTGCACATCAGTCGAGCGGCAGGCGCTTTGATCGGAGCCGTGGCCATGGCGCTTTTGGGGGTACTCACACCCCAGCAGGCCTATGCAGCTCTCGATATCGACACACTGGTCTTCTTGCTTGGCATGATGATCCTGGTGGCACATCTAGAAATTGCTGGCTTCTTTGAAGTGCTAGAGCTGTGGATCTTACGTCGAGCCCGCAGCCGTCGCGGGCTTCTGGCTCTGGTGATTAGCTCCAGCGGCCTGCTCTCGGCTCTTTTCATGAATGACACGATCTGCCTGATGTTCACGCCGGTGCTGGTGCGGCTCACCCAACGCCTTAAGCTCAACCCGGTGCCGTATCTTTTGGGACTCGTTATGGCGGCCAACGCCGGGAGCGTAGCCACCATCATTGGGAATCCCCAACAGATGCTCATCAGCGTAAGAGGCCATCTGCCATTCCTGCCGTTTACGCTCGCCCTGGGGCCGGCGGCTCTCTTGAGCCTGTTTGTGACGTTTGCCGGGCTCTGGCTGCTCTTCCGCCGCGAGCTTCAAGGCGAACTGCCCCATCTTCTGGCAGATCTGCCGGAGTATCGCGAGCTATCGATTCAGCGCGGGCTCTTATGGAGCGGGCTTCTCGTGATGATGCTCTTTCTGGCCTTGCTCATAACCGGTATGCCTCCACAGTGGGCGGCCATCAGCTGCGCGGCACTTCTGCTCGTGCTCGCCAGCAACCGTCCGCGGCGTGCTCTCCAACACGTCGACTGGACGCTGTTGCTGCTGTTTGCTGGGCTCTTCATCGTGATGCGCGGCCTGGAGGCCACCAGCTGGATGGATCAACTGATGAGACTCAGTAGCTCTTGGCTGAGCAGCGGGTCTTCTAGCATTAGCTCGCTCTTTGCGCTGGTAGGCGTCACTGTGATCGTGAGCAACCTTGTGAGCAACGTGCCCGCCGTGCTGCTTTTGGCTCCTCTACTGGAGCGCGCCGGAGCTGGACCCGATTCGTGGCTGGCTCTGGCTATGGCTTCCACGCTGGCCGGAAATCTCACGATCATCGGCTCGGCAGCCAATCTCATCGTGCTGGAGATCGCCGCGGCTCGTGGGGTTCACATCAGCTTTGGCGCGTACTGGCGCGCGGGGCTTCCCATTGCGCTCGCCTCCCTGGCTGCGGGCACTCTCTGGCTCATGCTGCGCTTTTTGTTCATGGCGAGACTCTAAGGTCGGCTGCCTCCTCCACGCGGATTCGGATCCACGCCAGCCCGTTACGCTGATCATACGTGACGCCGAGCACTTGGCCGGGATACGGGGCCTTAAGATACAGCTTTTCGATCTGCGCGTTAAGAGCTAGCAGGCGCCCTTCATACGCGCGCTCGCCCAAGAGGAGTGCCCTGAGCCTGCCGATGAACGAGGCCTGCTCCCTTTGCAAATCTTGAAGCTCCTTCTGGAGCTTGGCCAGGACAACTGGATCTTTTACGCACAACGGCTCTTCGCCCGTGATGAGCTGATACGGCTGTACGAGCGCTTGCCCTGTGCAGGATAGTTCTTTGATCACGACCTGTGTGCCGGGCACCGGCTGAGTTCCGCTCTCGCGCCATTGCCAATCGATGCGGGCAGCCTCGATCAGCTTTGCTACCACACGGCCTGGCTCACGCACGACCCAATACGCTTCACGCACTTCGTGCATCGGAGTTGCGCTACAGAGTTCCAGCTGAGCGGCCGCCATAGCCTGGAGCGTCCGAGTCGCATAGCGGAGCTCCAGCGTCCCATCGCGGTTGAAGAGCATTTCCTCCGGCTGAGGATTGAAACGGAGCTGCGCCAGTGTCGCTTCTGGCAGAAAGCGCACGCGCAGCGCACTCACATAAGCCCCATCCACTTCATCTAAAGAGAAGCGGAAGATCTTGCTGGGTTGAGCGCAATCCGCTGGAAGTTCCATCTGCCCCATTCGCTTTGAGAAATTGGCCGTCTGGGATGCCCCCACGATAAGCAGTGCTCCCAAAGGCACCGCCATCGCGAGAATCTTCATGCGTCTTAGTCGAGTCATCATCTTGTGTCACCCCTTTCGGCTGTTGCTCAACGTACATCTACTCTTGGGGAGTCGAGGAGTTTCACTTCCATTTTTTTAAGCCAGCTCTTTCAGGGTCCCTCAAGAAGTCACTATAATGGGGCGCTATGCACTTCGAGGGGATCACGCTCGCCGCTGTCATAGCGGAGCTCAAAGAGCTGGAGAAGAGCTTCATCCAGCAGATCTATCAACCCCTGCCCGAGTTGCTCTTGTTGCAGCTCTACTTGGGCCAGAGGCATCAGCTGCTCATCTCGCTCTCAGGTTCGGCGCGCGTCCATCTCACTTGGCAGAAGTATGAGAATCCATCAGCGCCATCGGCCTTCTGCATGTTGCTGCGCAAGCATCTTAAGGGGGGAATGATTCAAGGGATTGCGCAACAGGGCCTGGAGCGCCTTGCCGATTTTATGGTCGTGCGAGGTGGGGAGGAGTACACGCTGCGCGCAGAGCTCATGGGGAATTTCAGCAACGTGATTCTGCTTAAGGGCACAGAGATTTTGGGTGCGCTTAAGCGCTCGGCAGGGCAGCGGAAGTTTTTTGCAGGCGCTCGCTATGAGCCCCCGGCCTCGCAGGGCAAGCTCGACCCGCGCGCGATCGCGAAAGATGATCTTCTGAAGGCGCTACAAGTCCGACCCGAAGAAGATGTGACGAAAGCATTGCTCAGGGTAACAGCGGGAATCGGCCCGCGCACGGCAGCTGAGATCACCCTGCGTGCAGGACTTAAGTTAAAGAGCTCGATCTCTTCGCTGAGTGCCTCAGAGTGGGACGCGCTTTGGGATGCCGTCCAGCAAGTGTTTTCTAGGATCGCCCTGAAAGATTTTCAGCCGTGCGTCTATCTCGAAGACGGAAGACCCATCGATTGTACGCCCTTTCCATTCGAGAGCTACGCGCATCTTGAGATTCAAAGCTACAAGAGCCTCTCTGAGGCGCTGGATGCTTATCATCGAGAGCGCCGTCAGGAGCCGTTCGAGCTGCTTACTAGAACAGTCGGGCAGCGGCTCAAACAACGCATCCGAAGGATTGAGAAGGCTCTTGGCCAAGTTGAAGGAGATCTAAAGGACGCCAAGCGCTTTGAGGAATACAAAGAGCAGGGGGATCTGCTGATGGCGAATCTGGCGCAGCTTAAGAAGGGCCAGAGCCAAGCGGAGATCGAAGATTTCATTCGAGGGGGCCGGCGGATGATCTCGCTCGATCCTACGCTCGATCCCGCCGCCAACGCCCAGCGTTACTACGAGCGCTACAAGAAGCTCAAACGCGCTGTTGAAAAATTGACGGAACGGCGGGAGGATCTGCAGAGAGAGCTCCGTTATCTCCACGAGTGCCAAGTGTATTTAGAGCAGGCCGAGACGCTCGACGAACTCAAGGAGTTGCAAAAAGAGATCGAGCTGGAGGGTGCTCTGCCTATAGCTTCTGGAAGGGGAGCCAAGACGCCGTCTGGCCCCCGTCGCTACTCTGTGGATGGCTTTGCGATTCTAGTGGGAAGAAACGGGCGGCAGAACGACGCATTGATTCGCCAGGCTCATCGGGAGGACTACTGGCTCCATGCCAAAGATCGTCCGGGAGCCCATGTGCTCATCGTGAGCGATCGCAAAGGAGTGGTCCCTCCGGAGCGGGTGCTGTTGCGCGCCGCTCAGCTGGCAGCGTATTATTCCCGAGGACGCGGCTCGACAAAAGTGCCCGTCACGTACACCCGGGTCAAATATCTGAAGAGGCCCCAGGGGGCCAAACCCGGTCAGGTGCTTGTCATGCGAGCAGAAGGAACTTTGATCGTCTCCCCAAAGGAGAAGGAGGAGGAATGAATCGTCTGCGCTCGATGTTCGCCTTGGCCAGCGCCACTCAGTATCTCGTCCTGGCCACCGTCATCGTCTATGCCCTTCAGATCCTGCAGCAGCCCAAAGGGGGCACGGGCTTCTTCGATCTCTTTGATGTCCGGCGGATCACCTGGATCGAGGCGAAGTTTGGGCTCATCTCGCCTCCTCTGATGCCGGACATCCTCTGGCAATTGGTGACGTATATGTTCTTGCACGGCAGTCTCTGGCACATTCTTTTCAACATGTGGGCGCTGTGGCTCTTCGGCCATGCGCTCGAGATGGTCTGGGGTATGAAGCGTTTTTTATGTTATTATTTCTTCACGGGCATCGGAGCGGGACTCACCGTGACCGCCATCTCGCTTCTGACAGACCAGCCTGGCTTTAGCGTTACCATCGGCGCTTCTGGAGCGATTTACGGACTGCTATTAGCTTTCGGGATGCTCTTCCCCAATCAAGCGTTATATTTATTCTTCATCCCTGTGCCGATTCGAGCGAAGTATGCCGTGCTCATTTTGGGTGCGTTCGCCTTTGTGGCCTCGATGACGAACATTCTGCCGGGCATTAGCAACATCGGCCACTTGGGCGGGCTGTTCTTCGGCCTGCTCTATCTGAGGGGCCGGAGCTGGCTCTTAAGATTATCCGGGCGTTGAGCGGAGCCATTTGAGAAGGGGTCCTTCGTCTGCTACAATGGCGCGAAAGCGAGGTCGAGCAGGATGCGAACGTTTCTGCTGTTGCTCTTTGTGCTGGACGCCCTAGCCCTCATTGGTCTCATTCTCATCCAGATGAGCCGGCACGCGGGCTTGGGCGGGGCCTTTGGAGGAGGAGGTACCCATACCGTCTTCGGGCGCGAAGAGCAGAGCGATCCCAAGCGCACGGCCACCGCTTGGCTGTCGGGCCTCTTTATGGTGCTGGCGTTGGCGCTGTCGCTCGTGCCCTAAGTGAGGAGATTCATGGCGGATACGCTCATTGAAGTCAGAGAGCTGAAGACATATTTCTACACGGAAGATGGGATCGTACGGGCCGTTGACGGTGTCTCGTTCGCCATTGAACGCCAGAAGACCCTGGGGGTGGTGGGCGAGAGCGGCTGCGGCAAGAGCCAGACGGCCCTCTCGATCATGGGGCTGGTGCCTATGCCTCCGGGCAAGATCGTCGGCGGCCAGGTGATCTATCACCGCAACGGCCAAGCTGTGGATCTTACTAAGCTCGACCCCAAAGGGAAAGAATATCGATCCATCCGGGGCAACGAGATCGCCATGATCTTCCAGGAGCCGATGACCTCTTTAAATCCCGTCTACACCATCGGCGATCAGATCATGGAAGCGATCATGCTCCACCAGAAGAAGAACAAGCGCGAGGCGCGAGAGTTGGCCATCGAGATGCTCCGCCAAGTCGGGATTCCGCTGCCAGAACAGCGCGTCGACGAATACCCCCACCAGCTCTCCGGCGGCATGAGACAGCGCGCCATGATCGCCATGGCTCTCTCCTGCAATCCCCACCTCTTGATCGCTGATGAGCCCACCACGGCCCTGGATGTGACGATCCAGGCTCAGATCCTTGAGCTCATAAAAGAACTCCAGAGAGAATATCACATGTCACTCATGATGATCACCCACAACTTAGGGGTGATCGCAGAGACGGCGGATGACGTGGTCGTCATGTACTTGGGGAAGGTGGTGGAGCACGCTCCAGCTTGGGAGATCTTCCACAACCCCAAGCATCCGTACACGCAGGGGCTCATGGAATCCATCCCAGCGCTCACCAAGAAGAAAGAGAGGCTCAAGCCGATCAAGGGCGTGGTGCCCGATCCGTATAATATTCCCAAGGGATGCCCGTTCCAGACCCGCTGCCCCTATGTGATGGATGTGTGTAAGGAGATGCCTCCTCTTAAGGAAGTCGTGCCCAATCACAAAGTGGCCTGCTGGCTCTACTAGGAGGGGTGACAGGGTTTGTCTAACGAAGAGCTCTTGCTCGACGTGAAGAATCTGAAGAAATACTTTCCGGTCAAGCGGGGGATTTTCCGGCGCACCGTCGCTTGGGTGAAGGCGGTCGATGGGGTCAATTTCTTCATCAAAAAGGGCGAAACGCTCGGGCTGGTGGGCGAGAGCGGCTGCGGCAAGACGACGGCCGGGCGGGCCATCTTGCGCTTGATTGAGCCTGATCCGGGCAGCCAGATCCTCTTCCACTGGGACGGCCAGCTGGTCGACATCGCCAAGCTCCGTCCGAGCCAACTCAAACCCCTACGCCGCCAGATGCAGATCATCTTTCAAGATCCCTATTCGAGTCTCAACCCGCGCATGACCATTGGAGACATCATTGGGGAGCCGTTGGTCGTGCACGGGGTGGCCCGCGGCAAGGAGCGCGAGGCCCGCGTGAGGGAACTCTTGGACGCCGTCGGACTCAACCCGGCGTACATGAAGCGCTATCCGCACGAGTTTTCCGGCGGCCAGCGGCAGCGCATTGGGATCGCCCGTGCGCTCGCCCTCGATCCCCAGCTCATCATCTGCGACGAGCCGGTCTCCGCGCTGGATGTCTCGATTCAGGCTCAAGTGCTCAATCTGTTGGAAGATCTTCAGAAAGAATTCGGGCTGACGTATCTCTTCATCGCGCATGATCTCTCGGTGGTGCGCCACATCAGCGACAGAATTGCCGTGATGTATTTAGGCAAGATCGTGGAGATGGCCGACACCGAGGAGCTCTTCCGGAATCCCAAGCACCCCTACACGGAAGCGCTGCTTTCGGCCGTTCCTGTGCCCGATCCGGCTGTGAAGATGGATCGGATCATCCTCGAAGGAGATGTGCCCAGCCCCGTCAATCCGCCGGCGGGATGCGTCTTCCACCCGCGCTGTCCCTATTACAACAAGAACCGCTGGGAGGCCTGCAAGACCAAGGTGCCCGAGCTGATGGACGTGACGGGGACGGGGCATTATGCGGCCTGTCACTTCGCCCGTGAGCTGAAGCTTCAGGGTGTGGAGGAGATCGTGGAGCGACGCGCGCGTTGAAAATCCTGCTCGGGACGAAAAACGACAAAAAAATCCCAGAATTTCTCGATATATTGGCAGGTCTCCCGGCTGTTCAATGGTTGACATATCAGGACTGTCCGTTTCGTGATGTAGAAGAGGACGGTCGCAGCTTTGAAGAGAATGCGCTTAAAAAGGCCCGCCAGATCTCGCAAGAGACGGGGCTGGCCACTTTGGCCGAAGACTCCGGACTGGAAGTGAGAGCGCTACAGGGGGCCCCAGGCGTGAGGAGTGCGCGCTTTGCGGGCGAGAAGGCCACAGACTCCCAAAACATCCAGAAGCTCCTCCAAGGGCTTAAGGGCGTAGCTGATCGAAGAGCTCGCTTCGTGTGCGTGGCTGTCTTGCGTTTCCCCGATGGAAGGGAGCTGATCTCGCGGGGGATGCTTGAGGGCAAGATTGCAGAGGAGCCTCGGGGACAAGCGGGCTTCGGCTATGATCCCGTCTTCATCCCTGAGGGCTATGACAAGACGCTCGCGGAGCTAGGGCCTGAGGTGAAAAATCACATCAGTCATCGGCGAAGGGCTCTTGAAAAACTCATGCAAGATCTTCTATGAGCCCAATACGAGCGATGAACTAGGCTTCTCGTAACTCCTGATCTAATTCTTCGAGCAGCTGCCGCCCTCGCTGTGTGAGGTTCTTCGGGGTCACGACTCTCACCGTCACGTACTGATCGCCCCGGCCCCCTCCTCTAAGATGAGGAATTCCCAGCCCCGGCAGCTTGAACATCTCGCCGGACTGCGTCCCTGGCGGTATGGAAAGTTCTTCCTGGCCGAAGAGCGTCGGCACTTTGATCTTCGCTCCCAACGCCGCCTGGGCGAAGGTGATGGGGACCTCGCAGTAGATATCATCGCCCTGGCGGGTGAAAGTATCGTGCGGCGTGATCTCCACGATGATATATAGATCCCCCGCTGGGCCGCCGTACAGCCCGGCGTTGCCCTCGCCTGCCAGCCTCAGGCGCGAGTCGGTGTCCACCCCCGGCGGCACTTTGATCGAGATCCGGCTCTGCTCCCAGATCCGCCCTTGCCCATCGCACTTTTGACAGAGCGTCTCAGAGATCTCTCCGGTCCCCTCGCAGCGCCGACAGGTCATGATGTTGACAAAGCTGCCCAGCATCGTCCGCCGGCGCGATTCGACTTGGCCTCGGCCCTGGCACGAGGGACAAGTGACCACTCGAGAGCCCGGCTCGCGCCCCTCTCCGCCACAGCGATCGCACGCGACATAACGGGGGACGGTGACCTTGACGCGCGTGCCCCCTGCGGCGTCTTCAAGGGTCAGCCGAAGCTTGTATTCAAGATCTTCGCCTCGCTGGGCCCGAGTTCTTTGATGGGCGCGAGCCGTGGTGCGCATCCCCTCGCCGAAGAACATGCTGAAGAGATCATCCCAAGCGGTGCCGAAGCCGAATTCCTCAAAGGCCTCGCGCGCCCGGCGGAAGTCTCTTAGATCAAACTCGAAGCCTTGCTCCGGCCCCACATGGCCGAAGCGATCATATTGGGCCCGCTTCTGCGGATCTGAGAGCACTTCGTAGGCCTCGGCGATCTCTTTGAATTTCTCGGCGCTCCCGCCGTCTTTGGCCACATCGGGATGATACTTCTTCGCCAATCTGCGGTAGGCCTTCTTGATCTCCTCCGGTGAAGCCTCCCGGCTGACCCCTAAAGTCGCGTAGTAGTCCTTCTTAGCCATGGGTAGCGCTCAGCAGCGCAGCTATTTGCTGCCATCTTCCTTCTCGTACTCGGCCTCGACATACTCGCCCGAGTCGCGCTCTTCTCCCTCCGCGCCGTCTCGGCCCGCCTGGCCAGCGGCCTCGGCCTGCCGTTGATAGATCTGCTGGCCCAGCTCCAGTGACGCTTGACGGAGCTCCTCCATCGCCTGCCTGAGCTCTGTGGCAGAAGCCTCGCGCCTAAGTAGCTCTTTGAGAGAGTCGACCTTGGCCTGGATCTTCCGACGAGTTGCCTCGCTCAGCTTATCTGCGAACTCGCGCAGGCTCTTCTCGACGGTGTAGACCAGATGATCCGCCTGGTTGCGCGTCTCGATCTCTTCCACTCGCCGACGATCCTCTTCGGCGTACTGCTCGGCCTCGCGCTGCATCCTCTTGATCTCTTCTTCGCTGAGGCGCGAGGACTCTTTGATCACAATGCTGGCCGACTTGCCCGTCCCCAGATCCTTCGCCGTCACGTTGAGGATGCCGTCGGCGTCGATAGAGAACTTGACTTCGATCTGAGGGACGCCTCGGGGGGCGGGCGGAATGCCCGTGAGCTGGAATCTCCCCAGGCTCTTGTTGTCCCTGGCCAACTTGCGCTCCCCCTGCACGATGTGGATGTCTACGCTCGTCTGGCCATCATCGGCCGTGGTGAAGACCCGCGTCTTCTCGCACGGAATTGTGGTGTTCTTCTCGATGATGGGGGTGGCGATTCCGCCCAGGGTCTCAATCGAGAGCGTAAGAGGCGTGACATCCAGAAGGACGATCTCATCGATCTCGCCTGCCAGAACCGCCCCTTGCAGAGCCGCTCCCAGTGCCACGACTTCATCCGGGTTGATCTCTTTGTTGATCTTGCCGGGGACGAGTTGTTCAATCAGCTGCTGCACCTTGGGGATGCGAGTGGAGCCCCCAACGAGCACGACTTGATCGATGTCTTTCTCCGTCATCTTCGCATCCTTGAGCGTCTGCTGCACGAGTACGATCGTGCGCTCCAGAAGATCTCCGATCAAGCTCTCCAGCTTGGCGCGGGTGAGCTTGCGCTCGAGATGCTTCGGCCCTTTCTCATCCGCCGTGATGTACGGCAGACTGATGAGGGTCTCCTGCTTGAAGGAGAGCTCCTTCTTGGCGTTTTCCGCCGCATCCTTGAGTCGCTGCATGGCCGAAAGATCTCTTCTAAGATCGATGCCGGTCTCTTGCTTGAATTCTTCGACGAGCCAATTCATGATCCGCTCGTCGAAGTCTTTGCCACCCAGCTGGGTGTCGCCGCCGGTGGCCACCACCTCGAAGACACCCTCGCCGATTTCGAGGATCGAGATGTCGAAGGTGCCGCCGCCCAGATCGTAGACGAGGATCGTCTGGTCTTTCTCCTTGTCGAGTCCGTAGGCCAGCGCTGCCGCCGTGGGCTCGTTGAAGACCCTCATGACCTCCAGGCCCGCGATGCGGCCCGCATCTTTCGTGGCTTGACGCTGCATGTTGTTAAAATAGGCCGGACAGGTGATCACGGCCTTCTTGATCTTGTGGCCTAGCCGCTCCTCCGCATCGGCCTTGAGTTTCTGCAAGATCATGGCCGAGATCTCCTCGGGCGAGTATTCTTTCGCGCCCTGCCGGGTCTGGATACGCACACGATAATCCGTGCCCATCTTGCGCTTAATTTCAAGAATGGTGCGCTCCGGATTCGTGACCGCCTGACGGCGGGCCAGCATGCCCACTAAGCGCTCCCCATCCTCGCTGAAGGCCACCACCGAAGGGGTAATTCTCTCCCCCTCCGCGTTGGGGATGATCTCCGGCTTGCCGCCTTCGACGATGGCAAGGGCCGAAAATGTCGTTCCCAAATCGATTCCCACGATCTTCTCTTTCGCCATTAGCTCCTCCCTCCTTGCTCTTCACCGGCTCTTCTTCGGCTCACCTTGACGCGGCTGGGGCGCAGGAGCCGCCCGGCGCGCAGGTAGCCGCGCTCGAATTCCTCCAGCACCAGATTGGGCTTCTCATCCGCCTCCACGCTCAAAAGCGCCTCATGAAGCGCGGGATCAAACGGTCTTCCGAGGGCCTCAATGGGGTGGACGTCTTGAGCTTTCAAAAACTCGTGGAACTGGGCGAAGATGCGCTCCATGCCCTCGATGAACGACTCTTTGTCGTTGTTCTTGCGAAACGCCCGAAACGCCAGCTCAAAGCTGTCATAGATGGGCAGGATCTTCAACAGGAGCTGATTCTCGACCAGATGAGCGAATTCCTCCTGTTGGCGGGCCACTCTCTTCTGGTAGTTCTCAAAGTCGGCCTGCAAGTGCTTCAATCGGTCGATATAGGCCTTCAATTGCTCGTCTTTCTCCTGGAGCTCTCTGCGAAGCTGTTCGACCGTCTCTTGTGGAGCCGTCTCCGTCTGAGTCATCTCCGGATTGGAGTTCATCTCCGGCCTTGAGTGCTTCTTCGTCATATTATGCACCTCCCTCTACGGTGGGCACGCCCTCGCGGTGGCTGAGCGCCAGAATCGCCTGGAGGCGATTGCCAATATAAGTCGTGACCGAGAAGGCCTTGCTGTAGTCCATGCGGATGGGGCCGAGCACCCCCAGCACACCGGAGAAGCCGTACTCCATGAAGACCAAACTGCAAGAGCGCAGATCTCGCAGGGCGTTCTCTTTTCCGATGAGCGCCTGGACTCGAGGAGACGCCTCCGATTCCAGATAGCGACCGAAGCGATGGGCATCGCTGACGAGGGCAAGAATCTCACAGGCATCGGCGAGATCCTGGCCTTCCTCCAAGAGGCGTGGCAGAAGTCGAAAGAGCCCTTCGGCATGGAGCCTGCGCTCCAGTCGGCGCTCCAGGGCACTCTTCAACAGCAAGAAGGCGCCTCTCACGATAGGGTCGTACCAGTCTTCCTCTTCGGCAAAGCGCAGGGCAAAAGCCCGGACTTCGTCCAGCCGGCGCCCGCGCAGCGTGGCGTTGAGCAGAGCGCTGACCTCTCGGATCTCCGCCTCGGAGAGCGCTGAGCGGATGACGGCGTGGTCGATGATCCCAAGCTCTGAGACGATCACCACGAGCACGTTCTGCGCATCGAGCTTGACGAACGTGATCGACTCCAGGCGCGTCTCCTCCAGACGCGGGGAGAGCACAAAGCCGGCGTAGCTACTGAGATTCGCCAGCAGGAAGGCTGTCTGGCGCAGGAGTTCACCAATCTCCAGGCGCTGAAAGCGATAACTCTCGATGAGCGCGTGCTCTGCTTGGCGGTGGAGCTCGCTGAGCTCCACGAGCCAATCGACGAAGAAGCGATAGCCCTTCTCGGTGGGTACCCGCCCGGCGGAGCTGTACTCCTTGCGGATGAGCCCTTGCTCCTCCAGATCCATCATGTCGTTGCGGATCGTGGCGGAGCTCACCGAGAGCCCATACTCCCCTAAGAGCGTCTGGGAGCTGACAGGCTGACCCGTGCGGATATAATGATCCACGATCGCCTTGAGCACCCATTTCTTCCGGTCTTCCATGAATTAGCACTCTCCATCAATGACTGCTAATCAAGGGGGATGATACAGATTTATGCGGAAGTTGTCAAGCTAGGCCGGACCAGCTGGGACCCGGCATTTCGAGCGGAGTAAGAGACGGCACCACTATAATCTCAAAGCCATGGAGAACATCAAGAAGCTCTATCCCCGAGAGCTGCGCAAGCGGATGCCGACCCCCGAGGAAGTCGCAGCCATCCCCCGTCAACCCCTCATCTTCGTGCTGGATAATATCCTCGACACGTTCAACGTGGGGGCGCTCTTTCGCCTGGCGGACGCCGTGGCGGCCGAAAAGCTCTATCTCTGTGGGGAGACTCCGATGCCTCCCAACGCCCGCATTCACAAATCGGCCGTGGGAACGGAGAACTGGGTGCCCTGGGAGCATCGCCCCGATTCTATCTCTATCATAAAAGAACTTAAGGCTGGCAAGCTCCCTCGAAAGATCATCGCCGTCGAGCAACACCCGCGCAGCATCCCTTACGCGCAGCTCACGGCCTCGCTGCCAGCCGCTGTGATCCTGGGGCATGAGACGCGCGGCATCACCCCCGAAGCGCTGGCGCTGGCCGATGTGATTGTGGAGTTGCCGATGCTGGGGGTAACGCGCTCGCTCAACGTGGCAGCCACCGCAGCCGTCGTCGTGTACAAACTGCTGGAAGGCAGTCGGTAGGCAAAGAATTGACATGACCTTAAGAGAATTCCTACAATGCCTCTACTAAAGGAGGAATGCGGTGATGAGAAGGGTTCTTCTGATGATCGGGATCGCGTGGGCGCTATTGGCCCTGCTGTGCCCTGCCAGCGAGGCACAGCAGATGCCGATCAAGCCGTTCTTCACTCAAACGGGTCTAGATGGGCAGCTGATCGGACTGGAGCTAGACACTCAATTGGGCATCTGGAAGCCCATTGCTGCCCTGGCGTATGGCCTGGAGAGCGGCCGCTTCCGCTATAAAGCGGGACTCCTGCTGGTCACGGGCTTGGAGCTTCCCCTCTTGGGCCAGAGGCTAGGGGATTTCAGTGTGGCTCTGGTCGATTGGCCCACGAGCGCGATCTTGGGCCGAGAAGGCCAGATGGGAATCGAACTGGGCTGGAGCTTGGGCCGCGCTCACTTCTCGCTGTTTACCGGTAACCTCTGGACAAAAGGAGGCGAAGCGCCGCACGTCAATTATTTGCTCATCGACACGTCCTATTCCTTTGAGCTGCCCTTCGATCTTCGCTTGAGCACATCCGCGCAGATGGTCTTTGGAATGCTGGTGGAAGGCTCTTCTTCTGCCAAGCCCTTTCAGTCGATGGCGCGGACCCTCAGCTTGAGCTTGGGAGATCTTCGCTTGAGCGGCCGCTGGGGGACCCTCGCCAATGAGGCCCAGCTGGCAGGATTTCAGTTCACCACGGGCGTGAGGGGCATCTCTGAAACCCTCAAAGGGCATCAGTTCTGGAACGTGACCCTGGAGCGCACATTCCCTATGCACGAGAGCTCCATGGAACTTCCAGGCCCGCCTCTCCTCACACGGTTCTTGCCCAGGGCGCTTCCGGTGCGCCTGGCGGGCGTGCTCTTCTTCCAGGCCGGTGGTGCTATCCCTGAGGAGAGCGCCCAGTTTGAGATGCTCTTCAGCTGGGGGATGTCTGCTACGTTCTCTGTTCATGAGCTTCGCCTCAGAGCAGAGCTGATCTTCGCTCAAGACGGCCAGACCCGATTCAACTTCAGCTTCTAAAAGAGGGAGGGGGATGCACGGTGAGCGCAGCGATAAGCAAGCGAACGCTAGAGCAGGGGTACGGACGTAGTCTCTGGCTTCTGCTGGTGCTGGTGCTGGGTCTGCTCTGGTGGGGGATGAGCCTGCCGGCTTCGGGACAGATCTTCGGAGTGAGCATCGATCCGGCGCTTAAGTGGCAGACGTTGGAGACGGAGCACTTTCGCATCCATTTCCATGAGGGGCTTTTGGGCCCCGCGCAAGAGGTGGCCATCATCGCCGAGGAGTCTTATAAGATCATCGAAGAGGAGTTTGGACAGGCCCCGGCCAAGCTCGATATCTTCCTGCTAGACGCCTTCGACTTCTCCAACGGCTTCGCCAACCCCTTTGGAGATCAAGTCGGAATTTTCACATCTCAGTATCGCCTCTCAGACTGGGCCAACGTGCGGCTGGACTCGTGGTGGCGCCTGGTGATCTTCCACGAGCTGGTCCACGCCATCGAGCTGGATCAGACCCGCGGCATCTCCAAGATCGCAAGAGCTATCTTCGGCAAGGCCGTGCTGCCCAACGTGATGAAGCCGATCCCCTTCATCGAGGGCCTCGCCGTCTATGAGAAATATAAATATTTGAAAGAATCTCGGCTGAACGACTCACGCACGCGGATGATGCTCCGCCAGATGGTGCTAGATAATAAAATCCCGCGCTTTGACGAGATCAAAGGCTTCTACAGCCGGTCGGAGTGGCCTCCCCTGGGCCAGCTTATGTACAACTATGGCTCCTGGCTCATGCGCTATGTTGAAGAGAAGCACGGCAGGGATGCCCTGCGGAGATTCGACGAGGCCAACGCGAGAGGGCCTCTGAACCTGCTGGCTCTCTTCGGCTTCGGGGAGGATCTCAATCGAGTCACTTCTGAGGCGCTCGGCCTCTCGGCGGATGAGCTGTATGGGGGCTTTCGCGCCTGGTTGCGGGAGCAATTCAGCCCCGAGATCGAAGCCCTAAGGCGAGAGGGCATCACCGAGGCACTCCGGGTGACTACCCTCGGATTCTTGAGCGGCCAGCCCGCATGGTCTCCCGATGGGGAATGGATCGTCTATTCTCACGCGGGGCCCGGCCGCGCCGGCTTGAGGATCATCACGCCCTACGGCGAAGAAGATCATGAGATCCTCCCCTCCGGCTCCTATCCCGCCTGGTCGCCCGATGGCCGCTCAATAATATATTCCAAGCTCGACTTCGAGAGCCCCTACTACATCCAGAGCGATCTCTATCGCTCCGATCTGGCCACAAAGCGCGAGGAACGACTCACCCGGGGCGAGCGGGCCTATTACGCAAAATTCTCCCCTGACGGCGGGAAGATCTTCTATGCCAAGAACATCGGGCGGGACGGGAGCACCGCCTTGGCCGTCTTGGATCTTAAGACTCAAAAGACCCAAATCATCAAAGAATTTCCCGACAACACGGGCGTGATTCATTCGTTCGCGATCTCACCGGACGGAGGGAGGATCGCGCTGGCCCTCTGGAGGCGTGGCGGCTTCCAGGATCTTTATCTTATGCCCTCCTCCGGTGGAGAGCTCACTCCCCTCACCCAAGACAGGAATCAAGACGCCGATCCCGCTTGGTCCCCCGATGGAAAGTATATTCTATTCAGCTCCGATCCCAACCGCGTCTATAATCTCTACGCCTATCGCCTCGAAGACGGCCAATTCTTCCAGATCACAAACATGATGAGCGGCGCCTTCTATCCCACCCTCTCGCCCGACGGCCAGCAGATGGCCTTTGTGAGCTACAGCGGCCAGGGCTTCAATATCTACAAGCTGCCCTACGATCCCCCGAGCTGGAAATCCGTAGAGTTTCCTAAAGAGGCGATTCCGACTTGGGCGGGATACCCCACGACCCCCTATGCCGTTCGGCCCTACAACCCTTGGCCGCTGCTTGCGCCCAAGTTCTGGCTGCCGTTTCCGGCGCCCGAAGGCCTAGGCCTGGTGACGGCGGCCTTCGATCCGCTCTTCAAGCACAGCTATAGTGTGGTTGCGGGGTGGGACTTCCAGGCAAGCCGTCCGTTCTACTCGCTCACATATCAGAACAATGAGTCTCTGCCAGTAGTGCTCTTTGCCGGCGAGGCTTCCTCAGGGAGTCGCTACGGCTTGCGCGCCTCTATCCCGCTGGCGCTCTCGACGACGCGTCAGCAGTTCCTCTCCGTCGGCTATGAGCGCCAAAGACAACGGCCCAAAGGGGGAGAAGACAGCTCGAGTGGAGCGAAGCAGATCGTCTCCGGGTCATATAGCTTCACTCAGACCCGGCGGCAGGATCTCTTCGGGGATTCGGTGCGGATCAGAGTCAGCGGAGAGCTCTCCCATGTTGAGGGGAGTGGCCGGTGGCACAAGAAGCTGGTGCTCGACTGGCAGGAGAGCTTCCGCTTGCCCCTCATCGCCAGACACGCTCTAGTGCTTAGAGCCACCGCTGGCTGGACGGATTCTGATGTCGAGGATGCAAGATTCAAGCTGGGTGGGCCGTATGGAAGATTTGTGCTGCGCGGCTTTCCAGACGCAGCGATGAGGGGGAAGCAGGCCGTCTCCGCCGGCTTGACGTATGAGTTCCCGCTCTTCTCCATCGAAAGGGGCATGGGTCATTGGCCCCTGTTCTTGGACGACGTGAGGCTGGGTCTTTTCGTAGACGCCGGAATGGCTGGCGATCAGCTCAATCTGCAAGATCTTCGCGTGGGCTTCGGGCTGGAAGGAAGGCTCTCATTGACGTTGGGATACTCCATGCCGTTTGAGCTGATCGCGGGGATCGCCCAAGGAGTGGCAGAGCGCCAGCCGAGGTTCTATGTGAACGCCTCGCTCCCGGAGCTCTTCTAATCAGCTCCAAGCTGATAGCTGACAGGTAGAGCATGCGCTGGACGCTGGCCACAGGGATTACAGTGGCTCGTCTGGGGCTCTTGCCGCCTGTGATCTTCTTGTTTGTGGGCGGATGGCGCCTTCTTGCGTTTGTCGTGCTCTTGGTCGTGTTGCTTTTAGATCTCGCAGATGGGGCGCTGGCCCGCAGTCGCCGGGAAGTGACGGAGCTGGGGAGGATCCTCGATCCCCTGGTGGACAAGTTGGTCTTCTTGACTCTCTTTGCGCTTCTCGTCTGGGTGGGAGAGCTTCCCTGGCCGCCGCTTGTGCTCTTGGCTCTCTTACAAGGCGGGATCGTCGTGGGTGGGCTCTTCTGGTGGAGGCTGCGGCGGGATGCCCCTCCGCCCAGGCTTCTGGGCAAGGTGGCCTCCTTCGGGCTCTCCCTGGGCCTCTTGAGTGCGTTTCTGCTGATCCCGCACTACACGGAGATCGTCTACGGCGGCGTGGCGCTGGCGTATCTGGCGGGGCTCGATTATCTCTTCAATTTCCTTCGGGCCCTGAGATCCCTGCCATGTAAGGCTGGAAAGGAGCGGGGAGAGGGGCCGTGAATTCCAGGCTCTGGCCCGTCCGGGGATGAGTCAAGCGCAACTTCCAGGCGTGGAGCATCATCCTTGGGGCTGGTGGGGTTCGATTCTTCCGTCCGTAGAGGGGATCTCCCACGATCGGATGCCCGATGGACGTAAGATGGACCCGGATCTGATGCGTGCGGCCCGTCTGGGGACGGACGAGGAGCAGTGTGGCCTCTCTCAGGCGCACCAGCACGCGCCATTCTGTGGTGGCGGGCCGACCTCCCCAACAGCGCACCTCCATGCGACGCCGCTCGTGCCTGGCGCGTCCGATCGGGGCCTCAACGATGCCCCGATCCCCTCTCACCCACCCGTGCACCAGGGCCAGATAGATCTTCTCGACTTGACGCTCTTTGAATTGACGAATGAGCTCATAGTACGCGAGATCGCTCTTGGCGAAGACGATGGCGCCGCTGGTCTCTTTGTCCAGCCGATGGACCACACCGGGCCGCTCCGGAGCCCCAACGCTGGCCAGCGTGCGCCCGTGGAGCAACCCCTGAAGGAGAGTGCCACGGGTGTTCCCTGCTCCAGGATAGACGACTAGGCCAGAGGGTTTATCGACCACCACGAGATCCTCGTCCTCGTACAGTATGGAAAGTTCTAGTCGTTCAGGTTCAAGCCCTCGAGAGACAGTCGCGGGAGTGTGCACCTCCACACGGGCACCTGCGGCGAGTGGAGAGCTGGGCTTGCCGGGCCGGCCATCGACGGTCACGAAGCCCTGCCGGATGAGTTGCTGGATCCGGCTGCGCGAGATCTTTAAATGCACAGCCAACCAGCGATCGAGCCGCTGGCCCTCGGCCTCCGTAGGCACTGTGAATACTTTCATGAGCTTCTCTATATATAATATATACTCGAGAGGCCAGGGGGCTGCCTATGGCTTCGCTGTCTCTGGCAAAGCTCCAAATCGACATTGATTCTAGAAGAATTTCGAGTATAATGGGGGCCAGCCATGAGGATTCACAACGGATGGATTCAGACCCTAGGCGTCTTGCTGGCTGTGGATGGCTTCTCACCTGATCTCGACCTCACTTGACACTAGCCCCATGAGACAAGGAGCCGTGATCCGACGATGAACGTGGAGTTCTTAGAAGCGCTGGAAGAGATGGCCAAGGAGGAAGGCATTGAGCGAGAGGAGCTCTACGAAGCCGTCAAGAAGGGTCTAGCGGCGGCCTATCGCGAGAAGTTCGGCCCGGCGACCAATGTCGAAGTGGAGATCGACCGCAGTTCTGGGGACATCACCATTCGCGCCGATGGAGAAGAGATCGAGTTTGATCTCTCCAAGCTGGGGCGGATCGCCACTCGCCGCGCCGAGGAGACCATCCGCCAGGAGATCATCAAGCGGCGGCGGCAGATGATCTTCGAGCGCTATCACAAGCGCGTAGGGGAGATCATCAATGGCAGCGTCCATCGGTTTGAGGGGCGAGATGTCTGGCTCAATCTGGGCCAGGCCGAGGCCCTGCTCGCTGAACAGGAGCGAATCCCTGGCGAGCACTATCGCATCGGGCAGGTGCTGCGCACCCACCTCTACAGAGTCGAAGAGACGCCGGGAGACCCCAGGATCCTCGTCTCACGGGCTCATCCCGGCTTTGTGCGTGAGCTGCT
This sequence comes from Candidatus Fraserbacteria bacterium, assembly GCA_037443265.1. GTDB lineage: Bacteria > Bipolaricaulota > Bipolaricaulia > RBG-16-55-9 > RBG-16-55-9 > JBBIOR01. Next base: position 49,069 of record JBBIOR010000004.1, read on the forward strand.
CAAACTGGAAGTGCCCGAGATCGAGAAAGGGCTGGTGGAGATCGTGGCGATCGCGCGGGAGCCTGGAGTCCGCACCAAAGTGGCCGTGCGGGCGCTCGTCCCCGAGATCGAGCCGGTGGGGACGTGCGTGGGAGCCTCGGGCTCGCGGGTGCGTGAGGTCGTCAAAGAGCTCTCCGGTGAGAAGATCGACATCATCCGCTGGAGCGATGACGTTCGTGAGCTCATCAAGAACAGCTTGGAGCCAGCTTCCGTCCTGCGCATTGAGCTGGACGAGCAGAACAAGAAAGCCCTCGTGGTCGTCCCGGATTCGGAGCTGAGCTTGGCGATTGGCAAGGGGGGCCAGAACGTTCGCTTGACCGCAAAGTTGACCGGCTGGAGCATTGACGTGACCAGCCCTGAGGAGCTCCCAGAGCCCTTCGCATCCTCCAAAGAGGCTGTGAACTGAAGGCTAAATGCGCCAATGCTTGCTGCTCGGCCTATATCGCCTCACCCGGCACTATGCCTGGTGGGTCGCTATCGCCGTGCTGGCGCTGGCGATTCTCGCGCTCTACTCGTTGAAGGATCTGAAGCTACGGAGCTCCGTCCAGGAGTTGCTCCCCCGCAATGATCCCATCCTAGAGAAATTCACCCAGCATCAGGAAGCCCTCCAAGAGGCCCAAGTCATCACGATCCTGCTCACCCTGCGAGCTGCGCCTCCTTCGCCGGGCGAAGGGGTTGCCAGGCTGCTCGCGGCCGCGCAACAGATTCAACAGACTCTCCTTAACAATGAGGAGATCACTTTGGTAAGCTATCGCCAGGAGAAACCCGATCTGCCCTCCTTCCTCAACCTGAGCAACTTAAGCGAGGAGAGCCTGCGGACCCTCGCTGCGACGATGCAAGAGCTCAAGAGAGAAGTCGAGGGCTCGGGACAGCTACCGGAACTCGATGCCGTGTATGCCTCGATCTCTGAAGCTCTTGAGCAGCTGATCAGCGGCCTGGCCGTGCTCAACCCGCAGGCCCTGGCGGAGGCGCTAAAGCAGCTGGGCGGGCAGATCGAAGAGCTCAAGGCGCTCAACGAGCAAGTGTATGCCACGCTCTCTCGGCTTCCCCAGGATCTAAAGCAGGCGGAGGGGCGCATCGATGAGCTGTCTCAACTGCTCTCCTCCTGGCAGAGTGCCCTGCTCCCTCCTCCGCCGCCCAGCGAGACGGAGTATTATCTGTCGAAGGATCAGCGGTCCTTGTTGGTCCAGGTCTGGCCGCGCGAGTCAGCTCAGAAGAGCTTCGAGTACAATCGTCGAGTCACCGAGCTTGTAAAGATGGCCCTCGCCTCGCTCGACCTCCCAGGCCAAGGGCTGGACTGGGGTCTCAAGGGCCCGTATGTCTTCTCGGCGGAGACGAATGAGGCCCTCCGCCGAGACATGGAGAAGACGGCCATCATCACGCATATCGGAGTGCTCCTGCTTTTTATCCTTGTGTTGAAGCGCCTCTTCTACCCGCTCTTGGCGACGTTGCCGATCCTCGTGGCGCTCATCTTCACAGTCACATGGGCCATGATTGCCTTCGGCGGGCTCAATCCGCTGACGGCCTTCCTGCCGGCGATCGTGTTGGGCATGGGGATCGACTACGGCATTCAGTTCATCAGTCATTATCTGGAGGAGCGCAACCAGTCTCGGCGGGTCGCCCCGGCTCTTCGGGCCACCTTGATCACCAAAGGCAGCGCCATGTTCGTGGCGGCGACAGCCACTTCGCTCGTGCTCTTTGGGCTTGGGGTCCTGTCCCGCTCGCAGGGGCTCTCAGAGATGGGGTTCATCGTGGCCGTAGGGGTAATCCTCTCTTGTGTGCTGACGTTGATTCTCTTGCCTGCGCTGATTGTGGCCGTTCACACCGTGTTGGGAAGGCGCTTGCGCGCTCGGCCCCCGCGACCGTGGAATTTGAGCGGGGCCGTCCGTGTGTTGATCCGACACCGTCTGGTCGTGATCGGCCTCGTTTTAGCCGGCACGGTCGCGCTCGCGTGGCCCGCCAGCCGCGTGCAGTTTGCCTTCATCACGGAGGCCCTCAGGCCGACGAACCTCTCCAGCCAGCGGGTGCGCGCCTACATCGAGCAGAACTTCGCTCTGCCCCAGGTCCCCGATCTGGAGAATTATTTCCTCTTCTTCGTGGATAACTCTGAGGAAGTCGTGCGCAGAATCTGTGAAGAGCTCGATGCGCTCGAAGCCATCGATCAGCCTCCTACGGCCTACTATTGCTTGTTTCCCGCGCCTCAAGAAATGGATGTGATCAAGCAGCGGCTGGCCACGCTGAGACAGCTGGACTTGGTCGCCCCACTAGACCAAGGGGCCCAGCGACTCCAGGCGCTCCAGGAGCAGTTCGCCCGGCGGGAGGCCATCCTGGCGGCGTTGACCCGCCTTGAGGAGTCCTTGAGCAGCGGTCAAGAGAACGTCCTTCGCGCGACGGGCGATCAAGTCTTGGCGGCAGAGCTCTCTTCGTTGCTTGACTCCACCCACGCGATTCGCGCACGACTGGAGGAGCTCGTTCCCGCCCGACTGGAGGACCAGATTCAGGTGCTCCGTGTGAAGCTCGTGGCCGTATCCGATCAAGCGAAGAGCATTCTGGGGGTGGCACCCACCCCACAACAAGTAGAGCAGATGGTCTATCTGTGTGACCAAGAGCCCGCGCACGCTCTCTGCCAGAAATTCTTCACCACCGACGCCACCGGCCGCAAGAAAGCCATCGTCTATGCGCACGTCCGACCCGATTGGTTGTGGAACAGTGCCCGCTATGATCAGTTCATGGAGGAGGCCCAGGCCGTCTGGAGCGACTTCATCGGGCTGCCCATGATCCAAGCTACGCTCAAGGAGTTCATGCAGCGCGATTTCTGGTGGTCCACCGGCCTGGCACTCTTGATCATCTTGATCGTGCTAAGAATCGACTTCCATCGCTTTCCCATCCCGGGGGCGACGTGGCTTTCACTCCTCACGCTGGGCTTGGGGTATCTGTGGATGCTCGGCGTGATGGGGCTTTTGCGGATCGATTTCAATGTGGTGAATATTTTGATCTCGCCACTGATCATCGGCCTGGGGGTGGACAACTGTGTCTACTTGCTCCATCGCCATCGGGATTTTGGCGGCTCTTCCATCGAGCGCGCCACGGCCTCCACCGCCTTGCCCATTCTGGCCAACGCCCTAGCGACGATGATCGGCTTTGGGAGCCTCATGCTGGCGGAGACCTCCGCGTTGCGGATTCTGGGCCTGTCGGCCGTGATGGGGATTGGGTTCATCACGCTGCTCAGCTTGACGTTTCTGCCTGCCGTGGTGGGCGCGCTCGCTTCGCGCTCGCGTTGAGTCCTGCCCCTTGCGCTATAATAGGGCGAAGATGAACTTTGAAGGCAGGCCTGAACTGAGGGAGAGGTGTTATGGGGATGTGGATCTATTATGTGCTGGCCGGGCTGGGCGCGTTGGCCCTGGGATATGGATTAGGCAGTTGGCGGGCCGCGCGCGCTCGAGTGGAGCAGCTCCGTCGCGCCGAAGAAGAGCGGGCCAAGCAGGAAGAACTTAAGCGCCATTGGCAGGAGCAACACCAGCGTTGGCAAGAGGCGGAAAGCCGTCTGAAGAAGCAGCTGGAAGAGGAGCGGACGAAGCAGGAGGAACTGAGGGCAGCCTTCCAACAGCAGGAGCGACGCCTACAAGAAGCGGAGCGCCGGATCAAGCACCGCGAGGAGAAGCTCGAGCAGCTGGAGGCGCGCGTGCTCCGTCGCGAGGAACGGCTGGAGGAGAAGGCGGCTGAGCTCCAGAGGATCGAGAAGGCGCTCCAAGAGGACCTCGAGAGGATCTCTCAGTTGATCTCCCAAGGGGAGGCGTTGCTGGCCGGGGAGCGGGCTCGACTGGAGGAGCTGGCCGGCCTCACAGAGGAGCAGGCCCGCGAGGAGCTGATGAGGCGGATCAGTGAAGAGGCCGAGCACTTCTTTGCCAAGAAGATTCGAGAGATCAAAGAGCGAGTGGAGGAGACAGCGGAGCGCGAAGCTCGGAAGATCATCGCCACAGCCATCCAGCGCTACGCGGCCGATGAGGTCGAGCACTCTACGGTCAGTTTCGTGCCGCTACCCGACAATGATTTCAAAGGGCGCGTGATCGGCCGCGATGGGCGCAATATTCGCACCTTTGAGGCCCTTACGGGAGTAGATGTGCTGGTGGATGACACGCCCGATACGGTGGTGCTTTCGTGTTTTAATCCCATTCGGCGGGAGATCGCGCGTCTGGCGATGAAGGACCTCATCGAAGACGGGCGGATCCACCCTAGCCGGATCCGCGAGCAAGTGAATCGGGCCAGGGAGCGGGTGGCCCAGCGCATCAAAGAGGAGGGTGAGCGAGCCGCCTTCGAGGCCGGCTTAGACGGCATTCATCCAGAGCTGGTAAAGCTTTTGGGCCGCTTGAAGTTCCGCACCAGCTATGGCCAGAACCAACTGCAGCACTCCTTGGAGGTGGCTTTCATCGCGGGGGCGCTGGCAGCGGAGCTGGGGATGGACCCCAAGCCCGCCCGGCGCGCCGGGCTGTTGCACGATATCGGAAAGGCCGTAGATCACAAGGTCGAGGGGCCCCACTCGCTCATCAGCGCGGAGCTGGCCTGGCGCTATCATGAGTCTGAGGAGATCGTGCATGCGATCGCCGCACACAATGAGGAGGTCGAGCCTCAAACGGTGCTGGCTGTGCTCCTTCAAGCAGCCGATACGCTCTCGGCGGCTCGGCCGGGATCTCGACAAGAGACGTTTGAGGCCTACATCCAGCGCCTGACGGCCCTCGAAGAGCTCTGTCAGTCCTTCCCGGGCGTGGAGGAAGCGTATGCCATTCAAGCCGGCCGCGAAGTGCGCGTCATGGTCAAACCCGAAGAGATCAACGACGATCTGGCAGCCAAGCTCTCCTACGAGATCGCCCGGACGATTGAAGAAGAGCTCGATTATCCCGGTGAGATCAAGGTACAGGTGATCCGGAGCGTCCAGTTCACCGAGCGCGCTCGATAAGGCCGGGAAACAGTTCAGTTGTAGCTGCTGCCCTCTTGCGCTATACTCGAAGCACCTAAGGAGGGGTTTTACCAATGGGCATGCTCAAGATCTCAGCGCAGTCGAAGGCCACAGCCGCGGCCGGCGCTCTGGCCAACACCATCCGCCAAGAAGGCCAAGCTGAACTTCAAGGGATCGGCCCGAAGGCCATCAATCAGGCGGTCAAGGCCATTGCCATCGCCCGAAGATATCTGGCCTCCAGCGGCATTGATCTGGTCACGATCCCCTCCTTCGTGGACGTGGAGATCGAGGGCCAGACGCGCACGGCCGTGCGCTTTCTGGTAAAGCCTCGACATCTCTTGCAGGGCCCGGAGACGGAGCTTGCCGCGCGCCAGGAGGCGACTCCGGTCCGAGAATCTCCCTCCTTGGCCGAGGCCATCTCCGGCCGGTCGGCGATCGAGTCGCCTGCCCCCAATCCGAGCCCTCCTGAGAGTCACCTTGACAGAGAGGATGCCACGATCTAAACTCGATCCGTCACGTCCAGAGGCCTGGCGCCACATAGATCCGTTGCAGAGTGCCATCATACTGAGCTGAGGTGAGTGGAGTACCATGCCACGAATACAGCAATTCTGGGTCAATTTCACCCTGTGGGCCGTGATCATTGGCTTCGTCATCGGCGGGATCATCTTCTTTACGCCTGGACTGCAACTCTTCAATATCAACTCGAATCCAGAGGAAGAAGTAGCCATTGTCGTCAACGGGCAGAAGATCACCCGTTCGGAGCTGGAGTTCGGCTATCAATCCCTCCTGCAGCAGTACCGTCAGCGGTACCAGCAGATCGGGGGCAACTTCGATGAACAACTCGAAGGAGCCAGTGGAGCGTATTATCAGCTACAGTTGCGCTCCCAAGCGGCGGATGCGTTGATTCGCACGACCCTCCTCCAACAAGAGGCCAATAGGCGGAACATCTCGATCCCTCGCACGCAAGTCGACATCAAATTCCGGGAGAGTTATGAGCAATTCTTAAGGGCCAATCAGGTCACAGAAGAGCGGTTGCTAGAGTTCCTCAAGGACCCGAGGATTCGCGAGCGATTCCGCCAGTTCTTCAATTTGAGAACGGGCACGCTCTCTGAGTTTAAAGACAAGCTCCGCACTGAGGCAGAAAAGGAGCTCAAGCAGCAGAAGCTCAAGGAGCTCGTCGTAGGCCAGATCGAGCCCAAGGATCAAGAGCTCTTGGACTACGTGGAGCGGAACAAGCAGCGCTACTTTACGCGCATTCTCGGGCCGTTTTTGCCCACCGAAGAGGAACTGAAAGACTACTTCGAGCGCCACAAGGACGAGTACGCCAAGGAGGAAGTGAAGGCCAGTCACATTCTCATTCGAGTGGCGCCCGAGGCGCCTGAGGAGGAACGGGCTGCGGCCCAGAAGAGGATCGAGCAGATCCAGAGGCAGCTCCAAGCCGGAGCGGATTTTGCAGAGCTGGCTCGGCAATACTCTGAAGACTTGGCCACGAAAGAGGTAGGTGGAGACCTCGGTTATTTCCAGAAGGGCCAGAGCCGCTATGGCGAGCAATTCGATGAGGCTGCCTTTGCGACGGACGTGGGCGGGCTGAGCGGGGTTGTGCGCTCCGATGTGGGATTTCATCTCATCAAGGTGACGGATCGTCGCATCCGGGGCTTTGAGGACGTCAAGGAGCAAGTGAAGGGGGAGTTTATTAATGAGCAAGAGGAGCAGCGCTTCGAGGCGTGGCTCAAAGGCGCCCGCGAGCAGGGAACCTTCCCCCAGCTAGAGGAGGTCCACGCGCGACACATTCTGATCAAAGTGGCTCAGGACGCCCCCGAGGAGGAGGTGCAGTCGGCCTCGCGCAAGATCGCTGAGATTCGTGCGGAGCTTCTGGCGGGAGCAGATTTCGCGGAGCTGGCGAAGAAATACTCGGAAGATCTAGCCAACAAGGACCAGGGAGGAGACCTGGGCTGGTTCAGCCATGGGCGCATGGTGCCCGAGTTCGATCAGGCGGCCTTTGCCCTCCAAGAGGGGGAGATCTCGCAGCCGGTCCGCAGCCAGTTCGGGTTCCATTTGATTCAACTCCTCGAGCGGAGGAGGACGGACGACTTCAAGAACGAGATTCGCACGGCTTATCTTCAGGAGGAGACGGAGAAGCGCTTCGAGGACTTTGTGAAGAAGACCACAGAGGCCGCGAAAATCGAAGTGCGCGAGCCGTTGCTTGCGGCCTATCGCCTGGAGGAGCGCGCCCGAGCCACAGACGACACAGACAAGAAGATTCAACTCTTCGATGAGGCCATAGCTTTGTACGGGGGCGCTCAACCAGAGCTGGTGACGGATCCCTATATCGGCTACTACCAGAGCCAGCTCTATCGCCAGAAGCTCAGCCAGCTGGAGGAGAAGTTCAAGGATTTGGGAGCTCAGGCCCCAGAGCAGGAGCGTCAGGTTCTCGAGCAGCAGATCGAGCAGGTCCGAGGGCAGGCCGTCCAAAGCTTTCTTAAAAGCACCTACGGAAAGCGCGATGCCTCTGCCTTCACCCAGATGCTGGAGATCGCTCCCAATAGCGCTGAACTGCGCTTCTACTATGCCCGCTATCTCATTGAACAGCAGGACAACGAAGACCAAGCCTATGAGCAACTCAAGAAGGCTGTGGAGATCGATCCTCAATACTGGCGGGCTCAAGAGCTGGCTGCGGACATTCAGGTCCTCCGCGGGCTGTATGCCTCGGCCATCGAGCATTTAAAGAGGGCCTTAGAGCTGGTGCCGGCCGGCTCTCGGGAAGAGCGCAATCTTCGCCTGAAGCTGGCTAAAGCCTTCTTTAACCAAGGGCGCCTCTTCGATCGCGAGGAGAATCTGGCCGAGGCAGAGAAGATTCTCATGCAGCTAAGGCAGGAGCTGGGAGAGACGGAGCCGCCTCTAGCGGACGTGCTGGCCGTCTTGGGCGATGTTTATATGGAGCGCGCCGAATTTCGCCAGGCTCAGACGGCCTATCGCGACTCGCTTAAAATCACAAACCGCACGGCCATCGAAATCAGACTCGGCCAGGCCTATCTAGCCGCCGGACAGCTGGATCAAGCGGAAAAGACTTTCCAGAATATCACGGCCCGCGATCCCTATGCCGTGGAGGCTCGCATCGGCTTGGGTGACGTCTACCGCGCCCAAGGTCAAGCGGACAAGGCTCTTGCGAGCTATCGCGACGTCTTAGATCTTGTCCCCAATACGGACGCGAAGCTGAGCGTCGCGAAGAAGATCTTGGAGCTCGATCCGCAGGATACAAAGACTCGCTTCCGGCTCGCGCAGCTCTATCTGGATCAGGGCAATTCCAAGAGTGCCATCGAGCAGTACCAGGCCATTTTGGCGCGCGATCCAGAGTCCTGGCAGGCCCAGAGGGGGCTAGGCGAGGCGTACTTTCTCCTGAAGGAGTACGGCCAGGCCAAAGATCACTACAAGTCTGCTCTTCTGCTTTCCCCGCCCAGCGAGCAGCAGATCCCACTCTATGAGAAAGTCCTTCAGGCGGATCAAGCGCTGGTCGGAAGGGAGGGCCCGCTCACCGACGACGGTAAAGACGCCTTGCTGAAGCTAGCGGAGCTTTACCTCAAACGGGGCAGCTCGGCCCAAGCCAAAGAGCAGCTGGAGAAGCTCAGGAAGGACTATCCCGATTTCCGGATGGAGAAGGTCGCGGAGCTCATGAGCCAGCTGGAGGGTAGCCGTGTAAAGCAGGATGAGCTGCCGGGCGAGCCCGTGGAGGACCAAGGCCGGCTGCATGTCCGGCCCGGCGAGACACATCCGTCATACAACAGCAAGCCCCCCACATCCGGCTGGCACTACGACAACTCGGCCCCATGGGGCGTCCATAAAGCACCGATCCCGGATGAGCTTCAGATTCACAATCTGGAGCACGGCGGCGTGCTCGTTCAATACAGACCCAACGCCCCGCAGGAGCTGGTCGCTCAGCTCACGTCCTTCGTGGAGAGGCTGCGCCAGCAGGCAAAATACTGCAAGCTCATCCTGGCCCCGTATCCCGAGCTGGACAAGCCCCTTGCGCTCACGGCCTGGACGCGGATCTTGAAGCTTGAGAGCTTCGATGAGGAGCGCATGCTCGGCTTCATCGATGCCTGGATCGAGAAGGGGCCGGAGAAGGGCATCCCCTGTCGCTAGGGAGACGCGTGCTATAAAGCGAGGCGAAGATGACGGATGGCCATCGTCCTCCCCAGGATACTGTGGATCTTTACGTGGAGATGAACGAGAAGGACGTGCATTTTTTAGAGGTGATCATTAAGGGCTACGATGGCGTGGCGCATCTGCGCCGCGACTGGATCACGCAAGAGGGCCGTCGTTTCTTCAAGATCCTAGTTCCGCCCGATTTCCTCGATGAGGTGAGGCGCATCTTAGAAAACGCGCGAAAATACATCTGGTTGGGAGAGATCCGCACTGTGCTCTAGGGCCTCTATGGCTGGGTGGCTCTTGCCGGATGAGCAGCGAGATTCCGTCTATGAGCTGGATCTCGATGGTCTTTGGACCCGCGGGATTCGAGGGATCATCTTCGATCTGGACAACACGTTGGGGCCGTGGGGATTTCCCAAGCTGGATGGAGAGGTCCGTCGCTGGCTAAAGGGCGTGGAGGCTCGCGGGTTTCGCATCGGGTTCCTGAGCAATCATGAAGGAGACGGGCGAGAGGAGCTCTGGGTGAGTCTGAATAGGCATCCGGTCGTCTTCCGTGCGGCCAAGCCGCGTCTGGGCGGGTATCGGCGCATGCTCGAGGGGATGGGCCTTCCTCCGGAAGCCGTCGCCATGGTAGGAGATCAGCTCTTCACGGATATTTTAGGGGCCAAGCGACTGGGCCTGTACGCGATCTTGGTCCGGCCGGTCGCTCCAGAGCGCGAGGAGGGTTTTGCGCGGCTGCGCCGCTGGCTTGAGCGGCAGATCCTTCGACTGGCACGCCCAAGAGCTTCACGGAAGAATTGAGGGCGCTTGACAACCCTGCCCGGGTGATCTTATGATGGGCTAGCCCCACCCCGGGTGGGGTCGGATTAGACCTGAATAGGAGGCCAGGATCGCAATGAGGCAGCGCACATTGAGGGTGAAGGGCATGAGTTGTGAGCACTGTGTCAAGACGGTCAAGACGGCTCTGGAGAGCGTGCCGGGTGTGGCCCAAGCTCAGGTGTCGCTCAGTGAGGGGACCGCGGCCGTTCAGCTCACCTTGGAGCAAGTCTCTTCGGAGCGGCTCATTCAAGCCGTAAAAGACGCGGGCTATGAGGCTGAGGAAGCCTAAGAGATGGCTGTAAAGACGCGCTCTCATCACGATCAGGAGCGGACGGAGCAGCAGATCACCTTGCCCATTGAGGGGATGCACTGTGCTTCGTGTGTGGCCCGCGTAGAGCAGGCCTTAAAGGGCGTCCCCGGCGTGGTGGAGGCGTCTGTGAATTTCGCCTTGGAAGAGGCCTCGGTTCGCTTTGTGCCGGGGCAGGCCACCCCTCAGGCCCTTGTTCAAGCCGTGCGCAAAGCGGGCTACGACGTGCGCGAGGAGTCGCAAGAGCGCGCTGATGAGCATGCGCTCATTTTACGCAGGCGGCTGATCGCCGCAGCTCTTCTCACTACAGGTATTTTCATCTTGATGTATGCCGAGTGGCTTGGACTTTCGCCCATAATGCTTCTGCTCCAAGCCCTCTTGGCCACTCCGGTGCAGTTCTGGGCGGGCTGGCAGTTCTATCAGGGGGCTTGGGCAGCGGCCAAGAACGAGACGACGGATATGAACACGCTCATCGCGGTGGGCACCTCGGCGGCCTACTTCTACAGCCTTGGCGTTCTCCTGGCCGGGGGCCAAGACGTCTACTTCGACACGGCAGCAGCGATCATCACGCTCATTCTCTTGGGGCGTCTTCTGGAAGCGCGCGCCAAGGGCCGCGCCTCCGCGGCCATTAAGAGACTCCTGGGATTGCAGCCCCAGACGGCCCGGGTGCTTCGCAATGGCAACGAGTTGGACATCCCCGTGGCAGAGGTGCGCGTCGGGGATATTCTGCTCGTGCGTCCCGGCGAGAAGATCCCCGTGGATGGAGTGGTCGTCGAGGGAAGAAGCAGCGTGGATGAGTCGATGATCACAGGCGAGTCGCTGCCCGTCGAGAAGGGTCCCGGCGTAGAGGTCATCGGTGCAACCCTCAACAAGATGGGATCTTTCAAGATGAGAGCCACCAAAGTCGGCAAAGACACGGCGCTGGCACAGATCATAAGACTGGTGGAAGAGGCTCAGGCCAGCAAGCCTCCGATTGCAAAACTGGTGGATGTCGTAGCCAGCTACTTTGTGCCCGCCGTGATTTTTGTCGCGCTTCTGGCGTTCTTTGGCTGGTCTTTTCTGGCGGGAGATCCTGTTCACGGGCTGCTCAGTGCCGTAGCCGTGCTGATCGTGGCCTGTCCGTGTGCCTTGGGGTTGGCTACTCCGACGAGCATTCTGGTAGGCACGGGCAGAGGCGCGGAGCACGGGATCTTCATCCGAAGCGGCCAGGCCCTGGAGCTCGCCCGCAAGCTCACCACCGTGGTGCTCGATAAGACGGGCACGCTCACGGTTGGGAAACCCCGCGTAACCGATGTGATTACCCTGGATGCCCTCGATGAGGCCGAAGTGCTCGCTCTGGCTGCCTCAGCAGAGAAGGGCTCAGAGCATCCGCTGGCCGAGGCCATCGTGTCGATGGCCCGTGAGCGAGGACTCCCGCTCGATGAGCCCCAAGAGTTTCTAGCCATCCCCGGCCGAGGGATTCGAGTCTCCCTCAAGAGAGAGAGAGGAGAGCATCGGGAGGTGCTTTTGGGCAACGAGCTTCTCCTGCGGGAGGAAGGCATCTCGCTCGATGGCGTGCTCGATCATGTCGGGAGGCTTGCGGCCGAGGGCAAGACGCCCATGTTTGTGGCGGTGGACGGCCGGGCCGTCGGCGTGATCGCCGTAGCCGACACTCTCAAAGAAGAAGCGCGCGAGGCCGTCCAAGCTCTCAAAGCGCTGGGACTCGACATCGTCATGATCACGGGGGACCATCGCAGAACGGCCGAGGCCATTGCCAGACAAGCAGGCATCTCACACGTACTGGCCGAAATTCTTCCCGAGGGGAAGGCAAAAGAGATCAAGAGATTGCAAGATCAGGGGAAGGTCGTGGCCATGGTGGGCGATGGGATCAACGATGCGCCCGCGCTCGCGCAAGCGGAGGTGGGCATCGCCATCGGGACGGGGACGGACGTGGCCATCGAGGCGGCAGACATCACCCTGGTGAGCGGAGATCTGCGCGGCGTGGTGACGGCCATAGCCCTCAGCCGCGCCACGATTCGCAATATCCAGCAGAATCTCTTCTGGGCGTTCATCTACAATGTCATTCTCATTCCTCTGGCGGCGTTTGGGCTGCTCAGTCCCATTCTGGCTGCTGCGGCCATGGGGCTCTCCAGCGTAAGCGTGGTCACCAATGCCCTACGGCTCAAGAGATTCCGTCCTTCGGTGGCCGTCTCCTAGACAGAAGCCGCAATGCGAAAGGAAAGGAGAGGACAGTGAACCCTCACGGCGGGCTAGTGCATCTGCCGCAGCTCAAACGCGAAGCATTGGAAAGGATGCGCACGGTCAGCGGGCATGTGCAGGCCATCGAGAAGATGATCGCCGAAGAGCGCTATTGCGTGGATATTTTAAAACAGATCGCCGCCGTGCAGGCCTCGCTCTCCCAAGTCGCGCACCTACTCACGAAGGGGCACATGCACGCCTGCGTCACAGAGGCCATCGTCGAAGGCAAAGGCGAGGAGAAGATCGAAGAACTGATGGAAGTTCTCAAATACCTTAAGAGTTACTGACAACTGACTGCCCTTGGCAAGAAGCTTTATTGGCATGCTAGACGGGCAGAGAGAATATAAGCGGGAGGAAGAGGGCCTGCCGATCTGGAGAAGGCGGGAAGCCATCGCCACGGCCATCGCGGGCCTGCTCCTGCTGCTGGGTCTGGGCATCTCGTTCACCCACCGCGACCCAACGGTGGCATTCCTCCTCGGCCACCCCATTTCGGGCTCCACGCTCTTGTATTTGGCTTCCGTGTTGTTTGGGGCCTATCACTTCGCCCGCCGGGGCTTAGAGGGCTTACGCACGTTTTCCGTGGGCGTAAACGCCCTCATGAGCCTGGCTGTGGTGGGTGCGGTCGCCATCGGAGAGTTTTTAGAAGCGGCCAGCTTGGCGTTTCTGTTCGCTCTGGCAGAGCTCTTGGAAGAATACTCCGTGGATCGCGCACGTCGCTCCCTTCAAGAGCTCATGAAACTGGCCCCAAATGAAGCCTGCGTCAAGCGCGACCTAGCTGAAGAGCTTGTGCCCGTCGAGCAGATCGAGATCGGAGAAATTATTATAGTCAAGCCAGGAGAACGCATCGCGCTCGATGGTGTTGTCGTTTCGGGTCGCTCGGCGGTCGATCAAGCTCCGATCACGGGCGAGTCGATCCCCCTGGAGAAGAAGCCGGGAGATCCCGTCTACGCTGGGACCATCAATCAAGAGGGTTATGTGGAGATTCGGGTGACGAAGCGCCTGCAAGATACGACGCTTGCGCGGATCATTCATTTGGTGGAAGAGGCTGAGGCGCAGAAGGCTCCTTCGGAGCGCTTTGTGGATCGCTTTGCCCGATACTACACTCCCAGCGTGGTAGTAGTAGCCGTAGGCGTGGCCGCGATCCCGCCGCTCTTCTTGGGGGCGGCTTTTGGGGACTGGTTCGTGCGTGCTCTTTCGCTCTTGGTGATCGCCTGCCCTTGTGCTCTTTTGATCTCAACGCCCGTCTCGATCATCTCGGCCATCACCAGCGCCGCGCGCCATGGCGTGCTCGTCAAGGGAGGCGTCTATTTGGAAGAATTGGGCCAGATTCAAGCCATCGTGCTGGACAAGACGGGGACTCTTACCACAGGGCAACTCGAAGTCACGGATGTGATTGCCCTAGACGGCCGCTCGCCGGAGGAGGTCTTGAAGATTGCCGCGGCCTTGGAGCGCAAGAGCCAGCATCCGATCGCGCAAGCCATCGTGCGGCACTTTGAACTCATGCACGAGGGGCGACTCCTGCCCGAAGCAAGAGGCTTCAAATCGCTGACGGGCCAAGGAGTCCAGGCACGGCTGGACGGGGACGCGCAGCCCTATCTCGTGGGCACGCTTCAGCTCTTTGCGCCCGATGGAGCTCCGATCTCGGTGCCTGCGGAATTTACGCGCTTAGAAGCTGAGGGCAAGACGGTCGTGCTCGTGGGCACGCCGGAGCGTCTGATCGGGCTGATCGCCTTAGCGGATCAGCTCCGTCCTGAGGCCCAGCGGACTGTGCATAAGCTCAAGCGCCTTGGGCTGGAAGTCGTGATGATCACCGGGGACAACCCGGGCACGGCTCAGGCCGTATCCGAGCAGCTGGGCATTGAGCACTATCACGCAGGAGTTCTGCCTGAGGGCAAAGTGGCAGAGATCGAAAAACTGCTTAAACAATATGGCAAAGTCGCGATGGTGGGCGATGGGGTGAACGATGCGCCGGCCCTGGCGGCGGCGACTGTGGGAATTGCCATGGGAGCGATCGGAACAGACGCGGCCCTGGAGACGGCCGATGTGGCCCTGATGGCGGATGATCTTAGCAAGCTGCCGTATCTCATTGAGCTTGCTCGCCAGGCGCGCCGGGTGATTCAGCAGAACATCGGGTTCTCGATTCTCACCAAACTCAGCCTGGGTCTGGGAGTCTTTCCCGGCTATGTGACGTTGGTGTTGGCCGTGCTGGTGGGCGACATGGGGGCCTCACTGGCGGTCACGGGCAATGCGATGCGCTTGGCGCGCGTACGTGCCAGGAGCCAGGAGGCAGGATGACCAGAAGAGCAGCCTTCACGATGCTCCTGAGTGCTGTGCTCACCGGTCTGTCAACAGTGCGAGTTGATGCGCACTTTTCGATTCCAGCGCGGGCTGATGGCCTGAATCTGACGCTGGAGGTAGTCGCCCTGGACATCCCTGAGGGTGAAGAAGGCGATGTGCGGCTGACAGTTGGCTCGCATCGCTTCAGGCTCTACGTGTTGGATGAAGGATATCGCCCTGTGGACGGAGCAGACATCAAGTTGACCTTCCATCCGCCTTCAACAGAGCTAGGCGCACAACAGATACTCACACCGGAAGGTCAAGGGGCTTACCGTGCGGAAGGAGCGTTCCTCAGCCGGCCAGGAGCTTGGCGCGTGGCAGCTGTCATTCGGCTGCCGGGTCGGACAGAACCCATTGTGGCTGATTTTGAGCTGGACGTTGCTCCTGCACCCTCAGCGGGTATACCCTTGAGTCTCTGGGCTGCCGTGGGCTTGTTGCTCGTGCTCGGCGGCATCGGGGTGATCGCCTTGCGCGTACGCCGCAGGCGCCACGGATGAAGGGACCGAGCTCGAAGGGGCTGACTACCATCATGGCTAAGCCCTATGGTATCTTCTAGAATAGAGGCCGATGAACGTCCTCAAGTATGGAGCGCTCTTTAGGCAGTAAGGCATCACATATTTCTGGCTGGGCCCGATGTCCATGGAGACCATGGTGCAGGGCTTTCGCCAGACGACCCGCGCCTTGAAAGGAGAGCCCTGAAGTGCTGAAAGCCTTCACCAGTGACATCGGAACGTTCTTCTCTTCGAGGTGGGTCGTTGGCATGTTGCTGGCTCTCGGGCTGGTCGGGCTGATCGTCTCACTCTCTCAACCTCAGCTCTTCCCACCCACGCTCTTCTTCGCGGGCGTCTGGTATACGCGCTTGTTCTGGCTTCTGCTGGCTCTTAGCGTAGGAGTGCTTCTCGGACGCGGCGTGCGAGCGGCCTTCCGGCTCATGGCTCAGCAGGGAGTGAGTTGGGTCATCTATCGCTTCCTCACATCCATACGCCTGGCGATTGTGATGATCGCGCTCCTCGTGCTCATCGGGCTCATCAGCACGATCGTTCCACAGCTCAACTTCAATCGGCGCATTGATCTCCTCAGCCGCTATGGAGGAGCCAACTTTGAGCTTTTGGAATCCCTTGGCTTCTTCACGATCTTCAGCAGCTGGTACACGTATGCGATTGTCGCGCTCTTTGTGCTCAATCTATCCGCCTGCACGATCAAGCGCCTGCGGGCTTCGCTTAAGTATGTGAGAATGCCGATGCGCCCCAAGTCCAAAGAAGCCTTCGCGTACATGCCATGCCAAAAGGAGCTGGCCTTCGTGCCTGAGAGGGCAGATGCCCTCAGGGAGCGCGTGCGCTGCCTGTTACAAGCCCGGAGATATCGCGTTCGTGAAGAGAACGGACAGCTTCTGGCCGAGAAGCACCGCTGGGAGCGCTTTTCGATCGACGTCTTTCATGTGAGCCTGCTGGTGGCCATCGGGGCTTTGATCCTCACCAACACGCTGGGGTATGACTTTGTGCAGATCAACTACAAGGGCGATGTCTTCTCCGTGCCGGGCCGGGATTTTCAAGTGCGGGTGGACGACTTCTGGAGCGAGAATTATCCGGACACCGATCGCGTGATGGACTGGAAGACCCGCCTTACTGTCATCGAGGATGGGCGCGCAGTTGTGACGGGCATCACCGAAGTCAACCATCCCTTCACGTATCAAGGGGTGAGCATCTATCAAGCGGCGATGGGAGAAGATTGGCTGGGCGGGGCGCGCGTGACGCTACGGGTCCAACAGGCCGATGGGACGGACTTGGGAGAATATCGAGCGAAAGTGAACGAGAGTTTCGAGATTCCTGAGCAGGGCATCTCCGTCAAGGTCGGGGCGTTCTTGCCGGATTTCGCGCTCTCCAATGGAATCGCCTATAGCAAGACCCAGAGGCTGCTCAACCCCGCGGTCTATCTCGAGGTGTATCCACAGGGCAAAAGCGCTCTGCTCTTCAGCACCTGGGCCTTCGCGCAGTTGCCCGAGATTCAACTGATGCTGAACAATCCGTATCGATTCTATCTGGAGGGCATGTCCGCTCCGCAGTTCACGGGGCTTGAGCTCAGCTGGGATCCGGGCCTGCCCGTGGCCTATGCGGCCTTCGTCCTGATGATCGCGATGCTCATCGCGCATCTTTACTTCAAGCATCAGATGATCTGGGTCGAGATCGATGAAGAATCTGGGGTCTTGCGCTTGGGCGGGCGCAGCCGCAAGGGCGATTTCACGGCGGAATTTGAGGCCATCATCGAGAAGATTGGGGAGGCCGGCTTGGAGTGGCAACCCATCTTCGTAAGAGAAGAGGAGGAGCTCCACGTATGATCGATAGCACGTTCTTCTTCTTTTTGAGCACACTCGGGTATTTTCTGGCGTTTCTGTTCTATCTGTTGGGAGCGGTGTTGGGGGGGTCTAGAGAAGGAACTAGCCCGCAGGCGTTAGGAATCACCGCGAGTCTCGCGCGCCCAAGCCAGATCAACTGGGGACTGCTGGCGCTGTGGATGACGCGTTTCAGCGTGCTTCTGGCCACCGTAGGGGTGGTGTGGCGCACAGTGGAGCTGGGAATCGCCTCCCACTGGGCGATCTCCGTCTTCTTGCCCGTGACGACCACCTATGAGACGCTCACCTTCATGGCCTGGATCATCCCGCTTGCGTACCTCATTCTTGAACGTCGCTATCGCTTCTTGGGCGTCGGAGTGTTCATCACAGGGATGGCGTTTGTGATGCTGGCCCTGGCTGCCCTGCCGACGATCGCCCCTCGCCAGGTCGCTCCGGTTGTGCCCTCGCTGCAGAGCTATTGGCTGGTCATCCACGTGCTCTTCATGCTCATAGGCATCGCGCTCTTCACCACGGGGTTTGGGGCCAGCGTGCTGCTGCTCTGGAAGCGCTATCGAGGGACGGATCCCGCTCTGCTGCAAAGGCTCGAAGAGTTGAGTTACAAAGCGAATGCGTTGGGGTTCCCATTTTATGGGATCGGCGGGGTGATCTTCGGCGGCATCTGGGCCAAGCAGGCCTGGGGGGCCTACTGGGAGTGGGACCCCAAAGAGACTGCGATGCTCATCGCCTGGCTGGCGTATGCCGTGTACCTGCACGCGCGGCTCCGCTGGGGCTGGCGTGACCTAAAAGTCAGCTGGCTCTCTGTGGTCGCGTATCTCCTCGTGCTTTACACTTGGATCGGGATCAACTACTTTGTGCGCAGCTTGCATAGCTTCATCTGACAGGATCAAAGGCAAGGGCGGCCCTTGCGAGCCGCCCTTTGGAGGTGAGAGGGTTAGCAACCTCTTGGCTCTATACCCCTGAGCCAAGCCCAAGGAGGTGATACCAGTGTTACTATAGCCTTGGAGTGATGAGAAATCTGTGATGCGACTCACACTGGCCTCTGTTTCTGTTCGGCCATTAACTTTCGAGCCTGAGCCAAGGCTTCGGTCCGACTGCGGATCTCCCCGGCGAAGATTTTTTCATAGAGCTCATCGAGGAGCCGGCCGAGCTCGGGCCCTCTCTTAACGCCCAGCCTCAAAAGATCATGCCCATCGATGAGCTTCCGCGCTTGAGTCAATTGCTCGAGTTCCTGCACATGGAGGAGCAGATCCTTCACGGCCTGCAACACCGGCAGCCAGCCTTGAGATCTCATGGCGCTCGCTTGACAATCTGCGATCATAAGCTGGATGAGCTTGGAAAAATAGGGGAAGCGGCCGGGAAAATTCTCGATGCGCTGCGTAGGGTCTTCGCCGTGTTTGAGGAATCTCACTTGCTTGCCCCTGGCCATCTGGGGGAAGTGGCCGATGCGCTGATGCTCTTTCACTAAATACTCGACGAGGCGAATCTCGGAGTTGCTCAAGCGCAGCCGGCGGCAGATCTCTTTGGCCATTTCGGCTCCGATTGCATCATGGCCTGCGGCGTTCTCCCCAAGATTGATCTTCAGGGCTTGAGGTTTCCCGATGTCATGGAGCAGGATGGCCAGCTTGACCAGCGGATCTTTGATGAAGCGATCGGCCACCTCCAGGGCCAAGAGCGTGTGGGTGTACACGTCCCCTTCAGGGTGGTACCGCTCGGGCTGCGGGACGCCTTTGCAGGAGAGGAGCTCCGGGAGGATCAGATTAAGGAGGCCATGCTCGTCGAGCAGTTGGATGCCTCGTGCAGAGCAAGACGTACGCAAGAGCGCCACCAGCTCGTCGCGAATGCGTTCTGCTGAAATCCGCAACAAACCTTGATGATGAGTGCGAATGGCCGCGCTCGTCTCCGGGGCAAGTTTCGCCTCCAGATGGCAGGCGAAGCGGATGGCCCTGAGCAGTCTCAAATAGTCTTCCCGAAAGCGCTCGTTGGGATCGCCAATGGTGCGAATGACCCTCCGGCGCAGATCGTCCACGCCTCCGATGAGGTCGATGACTTGCCCATCCGGACGGGCGGCCAACCCGTTGATCGTAAAATCCCTGCGGTGCACGTCTTGCTTGAGATCGCGAACGAGCTCCACGCGGGTGGGCCAGCGGCCGTCGTATTCGCCCTCCGTGCGAAACGTGGCGACCTCATAGGGCTTACCCTCTGGGCTGACAATCTTGAGCACGCCGAAAGCCTTTCCGACTTCGTGAATGCGATGGCCCTTGAAGATCTTTTGGACCTCCTCCGGCATGGCGGAGGTCGCGATGTCTACTTCCTTTGGCTCGAAGTCCTCCTCTTGTGCCCGTTCCAGCTGGGTGCGCAGGGCGTCGCGAACGATCCCGCCGATTAAGACCGCTTTATGGCCAGCTTGGGTGAGCCTTTCGAGGATTACTCTCGCAAAGGGATGACGAGTGAAGATCTTCTCAACGTCGATTCTAAGACCCTGGGATTTTGTGCGCCTCATCGCAGATAGAGAGTGATCTCAGCTCTCACTTGAAGCTGAAGGGTTTTGTGCGCGCTCCCTTCTCTTAAGGCGATCTCCAAAAGATCGTGACTCCCTGGGACGAGACAGAGTTCGCCCGGATCGGCAAAGCCGTAGCTCTTCCTAAATCGAACGCGCGATTCGTGGCGCTCCGTCTTGAGCAGAAGCTCGTCATCGAAGACTACGCGCTCCCTGATGAGCTTCGTCGGGATGTTCGTGATCGCGTTTCCGAAGCGATCCACATAGACCACTTGTCCATAGAACGCGCCTTGTTCTTCTAAAAACCGGCCGCCCTGGAAATCCAAGTCGGGCTCGACCCACTGTGAGATGGGCTGGCCGATCTTAGCCGCCGGCACACCGTTACAGAGATGGGCGGCCACGGACGCGAAGATATCCCGTCCTTGGAAGGTCGACGAGACGGGATGCCGGAAGAAGCGAGGATTGACGATCTCATAGGCGTGCATCGTGGTCTTGATCGCTTTGACAGCCGGGATCAATAGACCGTTATCTGGGCCGACGAAGATCCCTTGGCCGGAGGTGAAGATGAGCCCGCGGCGCGCGGTACCCACCCCCGGATCGACCACGGCGCAAAAGACGGTGCTGGCCGGGAAGTAGGGGGCCACACTCCAGAGAACAAACGCGCCTTCCAGCACATCACGAGGCCCGATGTCATGCGTGATATCGATGATGCGTGCGGGGGTGATGCCGGCCGCCACAGCCCTCATGGCCGCGGGATAGGGGTTGCTCGAGCCAAAATCTGAAAGGAACGCGAGCACTCGCTTCATGGCTTTTTGATCATAGCGGAAATTATCCCCCTAGACATCCCCAGGCAAAGCCCTTTATAATTTCTATCATTCAAGAGGTGGTCTCTTATGCCCGATAAGAGCCTTCAAGAGCTGCGCCAGCACATGGAGAAATCCCTAAAGGTCTTCGAGGATGAGCTGAAGAAGCTGCGCACCGGGCGTGCCAGCCCGGCGATAGTCGAGGACGTGCACGTGGATTATTACGGCACGAAAGTCCCTCTCAAGCACATCGCCAACATCACCGCACCGGATGCGAGCTTGATTGTCATCCGCCCCTACGACAAATCGCAAATCCCGACCATCGAGAAGGCCATCCTCGAGGCGAATCTGGGGTTCAACCCGGCTAAAGACAACGAGATGATCCGGATTGCCGTGCCCAAGCCCTCGGAAGAACGCCGAAGAGAATTGATCAAGATCATCCATCAGAAGGCCGAAGAGGCCCGGGTCTCCATCCGCAACATTCGGCGGCATCTAAAAGAACTCTTCGAGAAGCAGAAGGCCGATGGGCAGCTGAGCGAGGACGACTTCCATCGCGCCCTGAAAGAGATGGACAACATCACCCACGAGTTCACTGAAAAAATTGACCAGCTCATGAAGGAGAAGGAGAAGCAGGTTCTTGAAGTCTGAAAGCTAGATGTACTCAGGGTTGGCCGTCAGCCAATAGATCGTACGCGCGCAGATGTTGACGGCGTGATCTCCCACGCGCTCCAGATCGCGTATCGACCAGAGGACCGTGATCGTGTTGGCAGCAATCTCTTGAGCTTGTCCTGGGGTATGGGCTTGAGAGGCGTCGCGCATGATCCCCATAAGCGTTTCCGTGCGCAGATCCCAGCAGCGCTGATCCATCTCGCCGTCTCGCTCGATGATCTCTCGAGCTTTCTCCACATCCCGCGTGCGGAAGGCCTGCAAGCCGTCTTCCAGCATCCGACTGGCAAAGTGGCCCAGCGCCAGCAGCTCCTCTTTGGGAACGAGCACGAAGGCCTCAGACACGAGGGCATACTCTCCCAAATTGACCGCGAGATCCGCCACGCGCTCCAGATCCGTCACGATCTTGAAGGCGCTCAGGATCTGTCTGAGGTCCCCGGCCACCGGCTGCTGGAGCGCCAGAAGATCCGTGCACCTCTTCTCGAGATCAAGAGCCAGTCGGTCGATCGTGTTGTCCCAAGCATCGAGACTCTCGGCCAGGGCGCGATCGTGGTCGCGGATGGCTTGAAGGCCCCTATGCAAGCCCTCAAGCACGCGTCGGCCCATGTCCGAGACGGCTTCGAGCAAGCCATCCAGTTGCTGTTGGTAGCTTTCGCGCACCATGATTTTCTATTCTATCCGAACTTGCCGGTGATGTAATCTTCCGTCTCTTTGCGCGTGGGATTCTCAAAGATCTTCTCCGTGGGGGCGAACTCGATGAGTCGTCCCAGATAGAAGAACGCGGTGTAGTCTGAGACTCGGGCGGCCTGCTGCATGTTATGAGTCACGATGACGACGGTATAGTCGCGCTTGAGCTCTTGAATGAGATCTTCAATCTTGGCGGTGGCGATGGGATCGAGCGCCGAGCAGGGCTCGTCCATGAGGAGCACTTCGGGCTCCACAGCCAGCGCGCGGGCGATGCAGAGTCTCTGCTGCTGGCCGCCGGAGAGATCGAGCCCGCCCTTTTTATGCAAAAAATCTTTCACTTCCTCCCAGAGGGCCGCTCTTCTTAAGGCCTGCTCCACCCGCCCGTCCAGATCGTCTTTATAGCCGTTGATGCGCAGCCCAAAGGCCAGATTCTCATAGATCGACTTGGGAAAGGGATTGGGCTTTTGAAAGACCATGCCGATGCGGCGGCGCACCTCCACGGGATCTACGCCTTTGGCGTAGATGTCTTGGCCGTGGAAGAGCACTCGGCCTGAGATCTTCACAGAGGGGATGAGATCGTTCAGGCGATTGAGGCTTCGAATAAAAGTGCTCTTGCCGCAGCCGCTGGGCCCGATGATGGCCGTGACTCTGTTTTTGGGGATGCTCAGCGAGATCTGATCGAGGGCCTGCTGCCGGCCGTACCAGAGGCTCAACGCCTCCGTCTGCAGGATCGAGTTCTTCTCGTGAGTCTGTGTCTCCACCTCCATCCCCCTTGTGCGTGGTGAGATCATTCTACCACCTCCTCTGGAAGCGATTCCGCAGGACGATGGCCGTCATGTTGAGCAATAATAAAATTCCAAGGAGCACGACGATGGCCGCGGAGGCGATCGTCGCAAAACCCTCCTGGGGCTTGGTAGCCCAGTCGAAGATCGCAAGCGGGATGACCGTAAAACTATCTTTTAAGCTTGTGGGAAGGTACGTCACATAGAGGAAGGCCCCCAGCAGGATGAGCAGGGCGGCCTCACCGATGGCCCGCGAGAGGGTTAAGATCATGGCCGTAAAGATTCCCGGCAGAGCATAAGGGAGGACGTGATGGCGCACGGCCTGCCAGGGGGTGGCCCCCATGCTCAGGGCAGCTTCCCGCACCCAGGGGGGCACGCTTCTAAGAGCCTCGCGGGTTGCCATGATCATCACGGGGAGAATCAAAAGAGCCAGGGCGATCCCGCCGGCGAGGATGCTCCGGCCCAAGCCGGCTCCTCGGGCTAAGATCTCCAGTCCAATGATGCCATAGACCACAGAAGGCACGCCGGCCAGATTGGCAATGAGCACCTGAATGATCTCCAAGAGGGCATGGCGTGAAGCATACTCTTCGAGATAGATGGCCGCTCCGATTCCCAGAGGAAAGGCCACGGTAGCCATGACGAGCATGACATAGAACGAGCCCAAGATCGCGCTGGCCAGCCCAGCCTGCTCGGGATAGCGTGGCTCGTTGAGATTCGAAACGAAGGCCCAGAGGGCTCTCAGTGCATTTCGCTTAAGAGGCAAATCGCCCTGCTGAGAAGCATCTAACGGCAGATCGAGAAATCTTCCCTCGCGCTCCACTCTGAGCGAGATAGGTCCACCGGAGATCTGCGTGGTGATCACGATGGCCTCCCAGGCTTGGCGCGTCCCTGTGATGGGCAGACCTCCGGCTGCCAGCAACACGTCTTCAGGCTTGAGTCCGGCGCGCTCCGCAGGCGAGCCGGCCGCAACCTTGGCCAGTCTTACGCGAAATCGGCCAATCTCATGGGGGATGGGCTCCGCTCTAAGCTCGCCCAAGAGCTGCTTCACTGCCGGAACCCAGGAGATCCTTAAGCTAATCTCCTGTCCTCCGGGGGCTCGTTCTACGGCCTCCCAAACGGCTGACACTCTCTGGACGGGAAGATCGGCCACACGGATGAGGGCATCCCCCTGGTGCAGCCCGAGCTTCTCGGCCGGCGAGCCTCTGGCCACTTGAGCCAGCGTCACGTACGGGAAATAGCGCTGATCTCCGCCCACTTCGAGTTGGAGGCTGCGCAAGGAGAGCGAGACTCCTGCGTCGGCTGTGGCGCGCATGGCGATTAGCTGCGAGCTGCTTAGCAAAGTTTGCCGCAAGAGCACGGCGACTACAATGAGCCCCAGAGCCAGTGACAGAGCTGCCAAAAGAGCAAACAACGCGCCTTGGCTGCGACGCCAAAGTCTTCTATTCATAGCGCTCCTGGAAGCGCGCACGATGAAATAGCTGGCAATGTTGAGCACGAGTGTGATCACAAAGAGCAGCAGCCCAATGGCAAACAATGCCGACCAGATGAAGGCCGTGGCCTCATGGTCGCCAGTGGCGATGTTCACGATGGTCGTCGTAAGGACCATCATGGGCTGGGTGGGATCCGGCGGCCAAGCGGGAGTTCTTCCGGTGGCTAGGGCCACGATCATCGTCTCTCCAATCGCCCGCGACATGGCCAGAATAAACGCCGCGCCGATGCCCGAAAGACCCGCTGGGATGACCACGCGGCTGATCACTTCAAATTTCGTAGCTCCAAGGGCGTAAGCAGCCTCTCTCAAGGAGCGGGGCACCGCATATAGAACGTCTTCGCTGAGCGAGGCCACCAGGGGCAGGATCATAAAGCCCATGACCACTCCTGCCGAAAGCCCATTCCAGAAGCCGATCCCGGGGAAGAGCTGCTGCAGCGCCGGGGTGACGAAGCGCAGAGCAAAGAAGCCATAGACTACCGTGGGGATTCCCGCAAGAAGCTCCAGCGAGGGCTTTAGGAGGCGTCGGGCTCGCTCTGAAGCATATTCGCTCAAGAAGACGGCGCTTAAGAGCCCCAAGGGCAGGGCTACGGCCAGGGCGATGCCCGTAATCACAAGCGTATCCGCGATGAGGGCGAGCACGCCATAGCTCTGAGGCACGGTGAGCGGAGCCCAACGCAGAGAGCCGAGGAACTCTCCCAGGGAGACCCTCTGGAAGAAGGGGAGACTCCCCAAGATGAACGTCCCGGCGGTGATGGCAGTGATCAAGACAGCGACGAGGCTGCAACTGGCGAGGAGCCCTTGGATCAGCCCTTCTTTGAGATGGCGCCCGCGGGGGGCTTTCAGCTCACTGGCCACAATGCTTCTCATAAAGCTGCCGGACCTCTTCTCCAGTAAGCCCCGAGACGGTACCGCCGAAGGCCGTACCCGTGACGCGCTTCTGCCAGCACTCTCGGGCCGCCTCCCGCAGCTCCTCCGGAATATTGACATAGCCTATGTCCTGCATGAACTCCTCGTTTCCGAGGATATCCTCCGTCAAGAAGAAGTCGACGAAGGCCGAGACAGCCGCGCGCCGGGCGGACTGAGTGTTGGTATAGAGGAAGAGCGGGCGGCTTAGGGGCTGATACTGAAAGCTCAAGATGGCATCCAGGCTAGGCAGGACACCCTGGCAGCTGCCGCCCTTAATTTCCAAGGGTCTTTTGCTATTGGCTGCCCGGCGGGCATTGATTTCAGAGAGAACGCTCTGGGGAGTGTCGATGAGTGTGCGGCGCGGATCGATGGCCACGGCCTGCACCCGCCCTTGATTGTTGATGAAGAAGGCAAAGCCAAAGTACGTCAAAGCCAGAGGATTCTGGCCGGTCTGCTCGGCCAAGAGCTGATCTTCCTCGGTGCCGAAGTAGTCACTACGGGTGTCTCCGGTCCGCTCGTTGATGGCCTCAGTGAAGAAATCGAACGTTCCTGAAGTCTCTGCGGCTCCGGAGAGCGTGATGGGGGCATCGATGAAGCGGTTGCCCAGCTGGCTCCAGTTTGTGATAAAACCCTCAGCCTCACGAGACCAGAGGAGCTCCAGCTCTCCCACGGTCATGCAGGGTTTGCCGTCTTGGAAGATCTGAGTGTCGCGAGCTACAGCCACTGTAAGTCCATCGAAGGCGACTAGCGACTCGATGTACTCCAGATTATTGTGCTGGGCTTGTTCCATTTCGGAGGGTCTGATGGGACGGGAAGCGTCATTTATATCAGTTTCTCTGGCCAAAAATCTCCGGAAGCCGCCGCTGGTGCCGCTTATGCCCACGGAGATCTTCACATCGGGGCGGAGCTTGACAAACTCGGCGGCGACGGCTTGGGTGAGGGGGGCCACCGTGCTGGAGCCATCGACGATGACGTCTCTGGAATCCAGAGGGGCCGTGGGCTGTGAGTGGGAAAGAGCACCAATCAATCCAAGAAGTGCTAACCCCGTGACCAGTACCAGAAGGAATCGCCTGTGCATGTCGAATCAACCTCCGATATATATTTGCTATGCTGAATATATCTCTAAGCAATTCAGCGATCAAGAGCGGCAAAATTGTCAAGATGGACGGATTTCAGTCCTGTTTGAGAATCTCTAGATCTCCTTCTATCTAGACAATCTATAATATATATTGAACTCAATAGCCATTGGGAGGCCACAGGAGGAGATGGGGTTGAAACAGCGAGGGCGGCCTCAGGAAGAGCGAATCTTAGGGACAACCGCTGGAGGCAGCACGTATATGATCACCCTGCCCAAAGACTGGGTGGAGGGGCTTAAACTCAAGAAGGGGGATGCCCTCACGCTGGTCCCGGTGGGATCGGGCATATATCTCTATCAGCGGCGTGAGCCGGAGTCCGCTGCCACCCGCACGCAGCTTAAAGTCGATGAGGCGTTGACCGGTGACGCGCTCGCTCGGGCTCTGATTTCGCTCTATATTGCCGGCTTTGATGTCATCGCAGTTTCAGGTCATCTCTCCGAAGAGCAGCGCGCCGTGGTGAGAGACACGGCCCAGCGCCTCATCGGGGAGATCCTCCAAGAGACCGATGACTGGCTCCTGATCCAGACTCTGCGCGATCCACAGGTGCTCTCCGTGCCGCAGCTTCTGGGATACATCTATGAGAATGCGGAAGAGATGCTCAAGGAAGCCTCGGATGCTCTTCTGGAGGGGGATTTAAAGAAGGCCGGGCGGGTCATCCGGCGCGACGAGCGAGTGGATCGATTCTTCTTGCGCTTATCGCGCCAGCTCTATGCGGCCCTCAAGGAGCCCCTGGCGGAGGTCGAGCGAGGCATCTCACGGGTGGATTTCTTCAACATTCACACCGTGGGTCGTCAGCTGGAGCGCGTGGCAGATCATGCCGTCAAGATCGCCTGCGAGGCCCAAGCCCTCATCGAGAAGGAGCGCAGGCTCCCTGCGGAGCTGGAGAGGAGCGTCACCCGCGTGCGAGATGAGGTGCAGAGGCTCTTGGCTCAGGCTATGGGTGCCTTCCTGCATCTCAGTGGAGAGCAAGCCCATCGGGCCATGGCGGCTCTGCGCCCCATAGAGAGGCTGATCCAGAGGCTCGATGAAAGAGTACTCGATCTCAAAGATCCTCATCTGGCCATTGTGAGTGACAGCTTTGGCCGAGTGAAGGATTACGCGGCCAATATTGCAGAAGTGGCGCTCAACGCGGAGGCGCTCACACGCGGAAGACCCTCGCGCGGCAACGGCCGGGGCAGTGAGTCATTCGGCCATGGGGACCACGAGTACAGGCCGAGTGGTGCCCCGGACGATCTGGGTGGCTAGATCCGGTCCGGACACCGGCGGCCGGATGCTGGGAGAAGGCGCACCCAGGATAATCAGGTCATAGTCGCCCAGATGGGCCTCACGCAGAATGCGCTCCAACGCAGGCTCTTCTGCGATCTTGACTGCGCTTGTGATGCCCAGAGCCTCCAACGAGGCCTGGGCTTGGCACAGGTGCCTCTCCACCCGCGCTCGCTCCTCAGGAGTTTCTTGAAAGCGGTGTACATGTAGCACGGTCACAAAGGCGCCGATGTGTCGGGCTAGCCTTCCGCCGAAGCGCACAGCGGCCTTCCCTGGCTCGCCCGCCGCGGTGCAGATCAAGATCTTCTTCAGCGGCCGTGGCTCCACGATGAGCAAGACCGGAAGAAGAGCCCGCTCCAGCAGGGGCCGGCCCAGCCGATCCAGATCGACAGTCGACTTCGCAGAGCGACCCAAAATGACCAACTCATAGGGCTCCGCTTCCACTTCACTTAAGATCGCCTCGATCGTAGAGTCTCCTTGGCGCAGGCGGGTTTCGAGGCGTGGGAGCCGAGCCTGCCAGCGCTGGTGCAGCCCTTCCAAATGATCACGCATGGCGGAAGAGCTCGCTTTGCAGGAGGCTACAGCCAGCAGCGTGGCGGGGCCACGGGCCGCTTGAGCCAAGAGGCACCCATACTCGACGGCTGCCTCGCCCGCTGGAGAGCCGTCTGTACAGATCAGAATCTTCAAGCCGGTTGGCTCAAGGATGTGGTATCGTCGGATCCCGATCCACAGCTTCTGGCCGGGAGTGAATAGACAAACCGGCTGGGCTTCGCTCGGTTGAACAGCCTCTATGGGCGTAGTGCGCTGGCCGTAGGCGCGTGGCGGAGCCACAGGCCGAACCCCTCCCAAGCCCTCGACCTCCAGGCGGAGGCGCTGCAGGGAACCCACAAAGACCCGCTCGACGACCTCTCCTTGGCCGAGCACGTGAAGGCCGCTATTGGGGGGAAAGGGCTCTGGCTGGAGCACGACGCTTTCGGGCCGGAAGAGGACCCGCACCGGCGCGCCCTCATCGTGGTCCGGCGCGTCCGCAGGGAAGGGCAGAGTCACGGCTCCCAGCTGAATCTTTTGGTCTAAGGCCCGGCCCACCAGCACGTTTCCGCTGCCGAGGAAGGCGGCCACGAATTCCGTCTGTGGACGATGATATAGATCCTCGGGGCTGCCAACTTCGATCAGCCGGCCTCGATCAATGACCCCGATCCTGTCGGCCAATTCAAAGGCTTCCTCTTGATCATGAGTCACGAGAATCGTCGTGATCTTGAGCCGACGTTGGATCTCCTTTAGACTTTGGCGCATCTGAGCGCGAATCTTCACGTCCAGTGCGCCGAACGGCTCGTCCAGCAGCAGCACGGCCGGCTGATACGCCAGGGCGCGAGCCAACGCCACGCGCTGCTGCTGTCCCCCCGACAACTGATCGGCATAGCGCGTGCCCAAGCCTGTGAGTCCCACCAGCTCCAAGAGTTCTTCCACTCGCTTCTTGCGCTCTTCTTTGGGAACATGGCGGATGCGCAGGCCAAATTCGATGTTCTCCGCCGCTGTCATGTGGCGGAAGATCGAGTAATTCTGAAAGACGAAGCCCACCCCACGCGCCTGCGTCGGCCAATCTGTAACATCTTGCCCATCGAGTTCAATGTGGCCCTCATCCGGCTCAAGGAGACCCGCAATCAAGCGCAAGAGGGTGCTCTTGCCGCTTCCGCTACCTCCCAATAGGACAAAGAGCTCTCCATCTAGAACTTGCAAGCAGACATCGTTGACCACCAGGGTATTCCCGAAGCGCTTGGTCAGATTTCGTAGCACGATGGACATCAGGCGATCCTTCGGCCGGGTCGGCCCGCGAAGCGGAGCAGGCTGAAGAAGAGCAGAAACGAGAGCGTGGCCAACACGGCAGCCACCGCGTTGGCCGCTTCGAGGTTACCCGCCTCAAACTGGGAGAAGATGTAGAGAGGAGCCGTCTGGGTGCGCAGCCTCAAGTTTCCGCTCACCATCACCGTGGCTCCGAACTCCCCTAAAGAGTGGGCAAAGGTGAGCAGTGTGCCGGAGAAGAGCCCCCCGCGGAGCGCAGGCAACAGCACAAATCGAAAGGTCTGCCAGCGGCTCGCGCCGATGGTATACGCGGCCTCTTCATAGGTGATCTCCAGCTCGTCGAGCACGGGCTTGATGGCCCCAAGCATATAGGGGAAGGTGACGAACAGATGGGCCAGTAGGACGCCGACGGGCGCGAACATCGGCTGAAGGCCCAGCGGATCGAGGAAGCGACCCAGCAACCCAATGGGTCCCCAGAGCAATAAGAGCGAGGTGCCCACGACCACAGTGGGGATGGCCACCGGCAGGTTCACGACGACGGTGAGGGCTTGGCGCCCACGGAAGCGATATTTCGACAGCACATAGGCGGCGAACGTCCCAAGCACCGCGTTGAAGAGGGCTGTGGCGAAGGCGATCAAGAGCGAAAAACGCAGGGCGAATTGAGCATCCGGGCGGGCCAGGGCGCTCATAAACGCGTTCCAGCCGCCGCTTACGGCAAACACATAGATGGCCGCCAAGGGCATGAGGAGCAGCGGGAACAATACAGCCAGCAGCAAGGAGATGGGCAGCCAACCGCGGGCTCTTCGCTTCATCGTCCCAGCTCCGGAAGGACTCGCCCCTTCCAGGTGGCCTCGATGATCTGGCGCTTGGCCTTTGGCCAGCCACCCAGATCGCTTACGGTGAACGGCTGAGGAATCACCCCAAAGTCCGGGTTGGCCGTATTCAGTCGTTCGTCCCTGCTGCGAAAGCCGTATTCCACGAAGATGGCTTGGGCCTGTTCGCTCCACAGGAAATCCACAAAGGCTTGGATGAGTCTCTGCTGCTTGGGTGCGATGTTCTTCTCGATGAGGACCACGATGTGCTCGCTTGAGATCGTGCTATAGGGGTAGACGATCTCGGCGTTGAGTATGCCCCGCTGGCGGTCGCGCAGCGCTTCTTGCTCATAGGTTACGAGCACATCGCCGAAGCCATTCTCGAATTGGGTCCTTGCAGCTCGTGCGGAAGAAGCTTGGGCGATCACATTGCGCCAAAGGCCAAGGAGCTGCGTATAGGCCTCGGTCTCATCGCCGCTTCTCAGCCAGGCGGAGCCGTATTCGGCAAGGATGGCCCACTGAGCGCCTCCGGAGGTGAGCGGATCGGGATGGACCACCCCCACGCCGGGATGAGTCAAGTCCGCGAAATCACGGATGGCCTTGGGGTTACCAGGACGGACCAAGAGGATGAAGGGGGTGTGATTGACGATGCCTTGGTGGGGCAGCTTCTGCCACGTCGGGCCCGCCAGCACGCCGGCCTCGACTAGACGGAGGGCATCCAGTTCCAGGGAGAGAATGGCCACTTCGGCCGGCACGCCGAGGATGATCTGATTGGTGATCGTGCCTGATCCTGCAAAAGAGGAGACGAACTCGATCCTCTCGCCCGTCTGCCTCTCCCACTCCTTTTGGAAGGCGGGGAAGATGCCCTCGTTCATGACCTCGTCCAGGATGCTGAAGCCGTAGAGGACAAGCGTGCGCGTCGGCGCACCGTGCGTGCCCGGCAGCCAGGGCCAGAGGGCGTATAGGATCAGGCTACTTGCGCCGAGCCCAAAGAGCGCCTTTCGCATCAGCCATCTCCACATGAGCAGATCGTACACCTCACGCCTGATTATACCACTGAGGGAAGTATCTCTGAGCCGGAGAGCCCCGTGTGCGCTTACGCCTCTGGCATAAGTTGCGGCTCGGAAGAAGCGGCCTTGCGCTCCTGAATGCGCTTGACCATCTTCAATCTAAAAATCTCTTCGCGCTCGTTCTGCTCCAGCGCATCTTGGATGTAGCGAAGCTTCCGCCGCAGCTGAGGGATGATCGTCTCCTCCAGGGCGTTGATCTTTCTATTGAGCGCGCCCATTTCTTTCCCGACGGTCTTTATATTGTGCTCCAAGTGAGCGATCGCCAGCATCTTGTCGAGCAGGAGTTCTGCGGTTGCGGCCACGGCCTCGATGCGGCTGCTCGTGCTGGCCGGATTGTAGCCGCGCGAGAGCATGTCTCTTCGTAACGCCGTGTGCTTCATTCCGAAGATCTTGGTGCCCATGACGTTGTCCTTGGAGATTTCCAGCTCTACGTCCTGGCTGGTGGCCAAAGCCAGGGATCTCACGGTGACGGTGCCGTCGCGGGCGCGCGTGAGTGCCAGCGTGTCTTTGAGATATTTCAGATCCGCCAGCAGGGCCTCGCGCTTGCCCTTGTACTGACGGACCATCTGGAGGAAGCGGGCCAGGAGCGCCTCTTTCTTCTTCTCGAGGATCTCCTTGCCGCCCTGGGCGATCTTGAGTTCTGCTCGAGTGCGCAGAAGCTCATCGCGCGTCGTCTTGATGCTTTCCGCCTCGGCCATAAAGGATCAGGCTCCGGGCGCGCCCACGGCCACGCGCTGGGGCATGTATTTTTCGATGTATTTGTCCTCCACGCGGCGCAGCTCGGTTCGGGGGACTTCCGCCAAGAGCTCCCAGCCCAGATCTAAGCTCTCCTGGAGCGAGCGCGGCTGGTCCCCCTGATTGATGAACTCCTCCTCAAAGCGCCGGGTGAAGCGCAAGACTTGCTTCTCGGTGGCGCCTAGACCCTCCGTCCCGATGATGGCCGTGAGTTTCTCGAGTTCTTTGCCCTGCGCATAGAGCGCGTAGAGCTGATCGGCCAGTTGTCGATGATCCTCGCGGGTCTTCTCCCGGCCGATCCCCAAGTTCATCAGCCGCGAGAGACTCGGCAGCACGTCAATGGGCGGATAGTAGCCGGCGCGGTCCAGCGGGCGACTCAGCAGGATCTGCCCCTCGGTGATATAGCCCGTCAGATCAATGACGGGATGGGTGATGTCGTCGTTGGGCATGGTGACGATGGGCATCTGCGTTACGGAGCCCTTCTGGCCCTTGATGATGCCAGCGCGCTCATAGATCGTGGCCAGGTCGGTGTAGAGATAGCCGGGGTAGCCGCGGCGGCCGGGGATCTCCTCGCGGGCCGAGCTGATCTCGCGCAGCGCATTGGCATAGTTGAGCATGTCGGTGAGAATCACGAGCACGTCGCGGCCCTTATCAAAGGCGAAGTATTCGGCCGTGGTGAGGGCCAAGCGCGGAGTGAGAATTCTCTCGATGGTGGCGTCGTCAGCCAGATTGAGAAAGAGTACGGAGCTGGCGAGCGCCCCGCTGTCCTGAAACTCGCGATAGAAATAATTATATTCTCTTGAAGTAATCCCCATGCCGGCAAAGACGACGACTAGTTCTTCGCCCGATTGGCGAATGACTTGGCGGGCGATCTGCATGGTGGCAGCGTTTAGGGGCAGGCCGGGCCCACCCCAGATGGGCAGCTTCTGGCCCTTCACGAGCGTAAAGAGGATGTCGATGGAGGAGACTCCCGTTTCGATCCACTGGTTGGGCTGCTGGCGGCAGACTGGGTTGAGCGGGCTTCCCGTGATGGGCCGCTCGACTTCGGGATAGACTTCGCCCAGGCCATCTCGAGGGTTGCCCGAGCCGTCGAAGACTCTTCCCAGCATGTCCTCGGAGAGGCCCAGCTTGACGATGTCTCCGGTGAAGAAGATCGCAGTACCTTTGCGGTCGAGGCCGTCACTGCCTTCGAAGACTTGCACGACGATGGCCCGCTCGCCCACTTCGAGCACCTGGCCGCTCTTGCGGCGCCCTTGGCTATCGACGATCACCACTCGTTCGCCGTACTTTACGTCGGACACCGGCTCAAGGAAGACCAGCGGCCCCTTGATGTCTTGGATCTTACGATGCGCTTTCGCGTAGAGTTCAGTGGCCATCTTCTCCTCTATCCTCTCCTTAGGCGCTCTTTACAGCCGCCTCTTCTTCGAGTTCGTTGAGGAGCATCTCGAACTGGGGCTCGAAGTGGTCATTGGGGAGATATCTCATCTTCGAGAGCTTCTCCCAGCCCGGTAGTTTCAAGATCTCGCTGTAGGGCATCTTGCCCAGAAGCGACTGGCAGTGCGCGTAGAACGTCAAGATGGCCTTCATCATGTAGAACGCCTTCTTAGGCGGACAGTAAGCCTCGATCTCGTGGAAGGCGCTTTGTCTCAAAAAGTCATCGCGCACCGTGCGGGCCGTATCCAGCAGGAGCTTATCCGGATCGCTCAAGGATTCCTTCCCGACGAGCTGGACGATCTTGTTGAGCTCGTCTTCTCTTTGGAGGATCTCCATGAGCTGGGTGCGCATAGTTAAAAATTCCTCGCCCAGCGCGCGCGCGTACCAGTCGCGCAGGGCGTCGAGGTAGAGGGAGTAGCTGGTGAGCCAGTTGATGGCCGGGAAATGCCGGCTGTAGGCCAATTTCGCGTCGAGAGCCCAGAAGGCCCCGGCGATTCGCAGAGAATTTTGCGTCACCGGCTCAGAGAAATCTCCACCGGGAGGGGAGACGGCTCCAATCACCGTTACGGAGCCTTCGCGTCCTTGCTGATCTGCTGGCTTCTTGCCCTCGGGAATGCCCCGTCCCCGGCAGATCACCCGGCCGCTTCTCTCATAAAACTCGGCAATGCGGCTGGCGAGATACGGCGGGTAGCCCTCCTCGCCTGGCATCTCCTCTAATCTCCCGGAGATCTCGCGTAAGGCCTCGGCCCAGCGGGATGTGGAATCCGCAAAGAGCGCCACGTCATAGCCCATATCCCGATAATACTCGGCAAGGGTGATCCCGGTGTAAATCGACGTCTCACGGGCGGCGACGGGCATATTGGAAGTATTGGCGATCAGGATCGTTCGGTTCATAAGAGGAGCGCCCGTGCGCGGGTCTTCCAAGTGCGGGAATTCTGTGAGCACCTCGGTCATCTCGTTGCCGCGCTCGCCGCAGCCGATATAAATCACTATATCGGCATCGGACCATTTGGCCAAGGACTGCTGCATCACGGTCTTTCCGCTGCCGAAGGGCCCCGGAATGATGGCGTTGCCCCCCTTAGGCACAGGGAAGAAGACGTCGAAGATGCGCTGGCCACTGATGAGCGGCACGCTGGTGGGAATCTTCTTGGCCACCGGCCGCGGACGACGAATCGGCCAAGACTGCACCATCCGTAGCTCCGTGCCGTCTTTAAGAGAGGCCACGGGCTCTTCGATGGTGTACTCGCCCTCTTGGATCTGATCGATCGTGCCCGAGATGCCCTCGGGCACCATGATGTAGTGCTTAATCGTCGGGCTCTCCTGGACCCAGCCGATGAAATCTCCCGAGGAGACTTCCGTACCGGACTTCACCAGCGGCACAAAGTGCCATCTTTTATCTTTGGGAAGGGGATCACCCGTGGCCCCTCTCGATATGAAATTCCCCGTCTGAGCGCGGATGATCTCCAAGGGGCGCTGAATCCCGTCATAGACGCTCCCCAGAAGCCCCGGCCCCAGCTGGGCCAAAAATGGCTTCCCTTCACTCTTTACCGGCTCACCCACGGTAAGCCCATCGGTCTCCTCGTACACTTGAATGGAGATCTCTTCGCCTCGGACTTCGATGACCTCGCCGATGAGCCCCAGCTCACCGACTTGCACGAGATCTCGAATCTTGATGCCCTCCATGCCCTTAGCGCGCACCACGGGGCCGGAGATGCGCGCAATCCTTCCGACAATCATGGACTCTCCCCCTCCACGTAGATCTTCTGGCCTAGAAAGCGCAAAGTCAGCTCATCGATGTACGCGTGTTCATGCTTGACTTCCTCCGCCGGGAACGAGGCCACCATAGGCAGTTCCCGCCCCGCGAACGCCTGCTCAAAGCGCTCGATGAAGCGCTCATCTACGAGGACAAGGCCCGCATCGGACATATCCAAAATCTCTTCGATGATCTTTGGGATATCGTCCTCCCGGGCCAGCTCGAAGACGGGGATGCCGGCGAGCCGAAAGCCATCGGCCAAGTCGCTGGTGGCCACAATCACGGGTTTCATGCGGCGCTCCTCACCGTCCCGCGCTCGGGGAGCATCCCCTCGATCCAGATGAGTCTCTTCTCGACTTCCTCCCACGCGGCTTTTCGCCACAGCCCGCTGGCGATCACCCGCAAATTCGTCACTTCCACGTTCTTACGCCAGATATACACCGAGGCCATATGGATATCAAAGAGCCGTCCGGGATCGAATTGGCAGTTCTCTTGATAGAGCAGATTCTCTAAGCGTTCTTGAAAGTCATTGGCCGTGATCGTCTCTTCGATCTCTCCAAGTTTCTTCTGATAGTACGTGCCTGTAAGCCTTCTTACGAACGAGGGCTTGTCCGGGCTGTTGATGAGATCTCTCACGAAGGCCTCATCGAGGCGCTCGCCGCCCTTGAGAATATATCTATATTTCTCCTCGGATTCGACGCCCGCCTCTACGACCCTAAAGGCGTAGACGAGATTGAGAATATCCGTCTCGGTGCCGAGCGTCCGGCGGACGGCGGCTGCGTTGTCGTCCCCGATCGCTTGGAGGGTCTGCCGTGAGCCCTGAAAGTAAAAGGAGTCGATGGCGCTCTCAAGCACCGCCAGTCTCCCGCTGGCTTCATATTCAGCAGAAGCAGCCGAGAGCGGCTTGTAGTAGCGATTTCCTACGCTCAAGAGATAATCGATCACAGCGCTGATCCCGTCGCGTTTGAGGAGCTCTTGATAGAACGCCGTGGGATAAAGGATCGTCGGGAAGAGGCTCCCTTCCATCTCTTGAGGATCGGTGCCCACATGGAAGCCTCTCAGGATGGTCTTTAAATTGAAGACCTCGAAGCGCTCCAGAAGGACGCGCATGAGCACGCGCGCATCGTCGAAGGCCATGCGGAAGAGCTTGCTGAAGACCCGCTGGACGTGCTTTACTAGCGCGTTCTCCACCAGAGGGTAGCCCGAGTATTCCACGGAGCTCTTTTCAATTTCTGGGCCATAGTCTGTCTCGGCCAGAGCGTGGATCATCTCGTCGAGGTCGCGCATCTGCAGGAAGGACTGAAACTGCTCGGGTCTGAGCAACTTCACCTTCATGAAGCGCAGTCGGGTGTTTAAATACTCGTAGGACATATTCAATCTGGCCTTGCGCGATTGAAGAGCGCCTTGCTGAGGGCGGGTCGATAGAGGAGTCTCAAGTTGGCGATTCTCGTCTCCAGGCGATTGTCCACGAGCAGATCGCCTCTTTGATTGGTGGCGATGAACCCACCGAGCGTCTTGATTTTTCCGCCGATGGCGTGAGGTGTGCCTCGAATCAGCTCTTTCAGGAGTGGTTCGTCTTGAGGGTCGATCTGGAGCACGAGTGGGCCGGGGATCTCGCGCTCGGCCTCTTTGAGGCAATGCGCCAGCAGCGCACGGTATTTCACGGGATCGGACCGCAGGCCAGCCATCTCTTTCGAGAGCTGCTCGAAGAGCTTCTCGGCTGCTTGACCCTTGGCGCGCAGCACCGTGGCTCGGGCTTGGGCGCGGGCTCGGCTGAGAATCAATCTCTTCTCGCCCTCGATCTCGTGCTGAGCTTGCTTGAGGCGCTGCTCTTGCCAGGCTTGCAGATATTTTTCTGCTTCGGCCAGGCGGCGCCCGGCCTCCTCTTCTGCCTCAGCTAAGATCTTTTGGGCCTGCTTCTGGCCCTCCTCCTCGATCTTTTTGAGAAGTTCCATCTCAGCGCTACCCTCGCAGGATGAAGGCCATCACGAAGCCCAAGATCACGAGCGTCTCGGGGAAGGCGATCAAGAAGATGCCAAACCCCAGCTGGCCCGGATCTTCGGCCACGGCGCCCAAGACGGCCGCAATGATGCGTGACTGGGCCATGCCCGTGCCGATGGCTCCGCCCAGAAACGCCAGGCCGGCGCCGATCGTCTTGATGCCGTTGTCGGTAAGACCTCCGGTGGCGGCAGCCTCCTGCGCCCAGCCATAGACGGCCAACCCCGCTAAAATGGCGTTGAAGATCACCATCGCCATGGCCATTCGCTTGACGATTCTGCTCATCTAAAGTCCTCCTCCCCTCGCCCTAGGCGAGATTCATGGCTCAGTTGAAAATTCCTTCTCCTTGAAGGGTTTATAAGGCTTGCCCCCCAGCTGCTCCAGAAGGAACTTCTGGAAGAACTCGACCCAATGGAGACGGGCCGATTGGATCGTCCCCTCGAAGACGTGGAGCACCAGATTGACCGTGTGGAGCACCAGCGCCACTAGGGCCCCCAAGATCGCTCCGAGAATGATATTGCCCATCGTGCTGAGCCCGCCTACGGCGCTGTTGAAGAGCGCCGCCAGCACCACGCTGGCCACACCGAAGCCCATGATCCGGGCATACGAGAGCACGTGGATGAACGGGCTGAGCGCCTCCACCACGACGATCACGCCTCCGCCGTACATCAAAAGCGGGAAGGCCATCCCGAGGATGATCACGCCCGGAAGATATGCGTCCGGCAGGATGCGCATGAGCGACCCGACGACCAGCGCGATGCCCAAGAGCGAGAAGACGAGCCCGATCTTGGCCAGCAAGTGCTTGGTGTCTTTGTGGCGGAGCGCGATCACGATCCCAAACAGAAAGCCCAGGAGCACCTGCACGGCTCCCAAGGCCACGGTGAAGAGCAATAGATCGATGGCGTGATGCAATCGGCTAAATGGCCACGTGAGCGGGCCGATAGGCACAGGATGAATGCCCAATTGCTCGAACTCCAGCCCAAAGAATTCTCCAAAGAGAAAGCCAAGCACCATCGAAAAGCCTCCGCCGTCGCGCAGGACGCGCAGGGCACTCCGTCCGCCCTCCGACTGCGCGAGCTTTTCTAATAGAGGGATCTTGAGGCCCGGAAAGCCCCGCAGTCCCCACAGCGCAAGAGCCAGAATGGTCAACCCGTAGCCGATGTCGCCTATGATGATCCCGAAGAAGATGGGAAAGAAGATGCTGATATAAGGGACAGGATCGACGCTGCCGTGCTTGGGCGTTCCGAAGGCGTCCATAAAGAGCTGATACGGCTTGACCCAGGGGCGATGCTTGAAGGCCACGGGGATCTCCTCGTAGCTGAATGTTGCGGGGTCTTCTTGAATAATAATGTCTGGGAATGCGCGCCTGAGCGTCTCGTGAAGATTATTCAGCTCATCGGCGGGCACCCAGCCGGAGATGAGCAGAGTATAGCGCGTGTAGCCGAAGCGCGCAGCGGCGTCCAGCTGGGCTAAGCGGTTCTCGAGCGCGGTGGTGAGCGCGATCATGCGACCGGCATGCTTGCTTGCCAGCCCGCGCAGCTCACTCTCCAGCTCTTGCAGCCGCCGCGGGATCGTCGTCTGCTCGGCGTGGAGCTGGCTGATCCCCTCCACAAACCCCGTCTCGATGTGCGGGGGCAGCGCTATTGGCCTTAAGCCTTTGGCTTCGATATACTCACGGACGGCCGGAGCATACTCGGGATCGACACTGACGAGCACTTCCACGCGATCTTCAGATAATTCCCGCGAGGCCAGTTGGAAGCGCCCCGGGATTTGGGCTTGAAGGGTCTTTTCTATTTCAGAGATCCCTGTGGGTTTGCGGGCCTCGCCGATCATGGCGATGATCTCATGCTCTGGGGCAGGCAAAGCTTTGAGGAGCTCTTGGCTCGTCTGGACGATCTCGCGGAAGCGCTCCCCGGCGTTCTGGCGATCGCGCAGCTCGCGCCGCTCCGAGACCAGAGCTCTCAAGCGCCCCTCAAGGGATTCCAGCTCCTCGCGAAACGCTTGCGTGAGCTCCTCCAGTCGAGGCGCATGTTTTAAAGCTTCCTCGGGCTTGACTCGTAGCAGCTTGGGATCGACCTCGGCAAAGAGCTCGAGGATGCCGCGGGCTTTGATGAGAAGATTCTCCACGCGGCGACGATCCTCGGCGAGCCGGCCCTCCGTAGCCCGCTCGCTGGGATCTTCCAGACGGGATTCTTCCAGATGGAGGAGGCCCAGCTTTTGCAGATGGGTGACGAGCTCCTCCTGACGATCCTGAGTGTAGAGCAGATACACCCGTTTCATCGCGCGAATCATGGCGCTCGGCTCACCAGGAGTTCCTTCTCGAGTTTTTCGACGAGTGCTTGGAGGCGCTCGCTGGCCTTGTGCTCGAGCTCTTGGGCTTCGGCCTGGGCTTGTGCCAGGAGCCTTTGCGCTTCTGCTTCGGCTTCTTTGAGGGCCTGGGCTCGGAGATGCTCGATCTCCTCGCGGGTCCGGCGTTCGGCCTCTTGGCGCTTCTTCTGGATCTCTCGCTCGACTTCTTCTAAGCGCTTCTGGGCTTGGGCACGGGCTTCGTCTAAGAGCTTCGCGATCTCCTTCTCTTTCTCTCGGATGGCGACCAGCTCGCGGAATCGTTCCTCAGGGCTCCTTGGCGCTTGCTCTAGCTGTTCTGCCGGCTTGATCTTCGCCATGGGACCTCTCTCAAGTCTGTGAGTGTTGAGCGCCCCTTTGGGCACACGCGTCAGGGTGATGCTTCAATATAGCAAAGACCCCGCACTCTATCAAATGTTATCCAACAGGAGCGGGGCCGACTCTAGCCGTGCTTGATGCCCCATGATAACGGCCGAACTGCTCCCGAACAATGATCTAGATCATACTGGGACGGGCCTGGAGAACTGACATGTGTCAAGGAGATGGATGATCTGGATCATAGCCCCTCCAAGACTTTTCTATTAGACTACAATCAGCAGCCGCAACGAGGAGAACAGGATGGAGAACACAAAGATCTATGACATCGGCAACAGCGTGCTAATGGGCCTGGATGTCCTGGGCACAGTGCTAGAACTCAAAAGCGAGAATC
This sequence comes from Candidatus Fraserbacteria bacterium, assembly GCA_037443265.1. Classification (GTDB taxonomy): domain Bacteria; phylum Bipolaricaulota; class Bipolaricaulia; order RBG-16-55-9; family RBG-16-55-9; genus JBBIOR01. Next base: position 89,145 of record JBBIOR010000004.1, read on the forward strand.
CCGTGACGATCGGCGGCCGGGCTCACAAGCGCTATCGCGAGTATGTTCAGAGCCTGGTGCCCAAGGACTTTGAGCCGGACCTCCATCCGGATCTGCGCGTCAAAAAATACTTTCAAGCGCAGGGGCTGGAGGTGGCCGCGATCAACGTGTATGCCGGCTGGATTGCCACGTTCTTCTCGTGGATTCTTCTGCCGATCATCCAGCCGATCAATCTCTATAGGCTCCTGCGGGCCCGTTGGAGCCGGCGGGCCGAAAGCCGAAGGTCCTCAGAGGAAAAAGCCCCACGCGTTAAGACTCCCTTCTTGTTGGGCGACTGACCCCCCTCTTGGCAAAGTAAGTCTCTTGGTTTATACTAGCTCCCCAGGAGCGCGCGAGAACAGAGCGCTCCCTTGGAGGATCTCCTATGGGGAGATCATTGGGCTTGGGATAGCGCTGGTCTTAGCCAGCGAGGTATTGCGGCGCGTGTTGGGGCGCATCGCCAAGCGGACAGCCCCTTCTGTTCCGCTGAAGGCGCGGGCGAAGCGCTGGCTGGAGATCGGCTTTGCTACGCTCACCTTTCCCCTGGTATTGCTCATTTATGTCTCCGCGGCGATCTGGCTCTTGCCGTATGTGTTGCTCAGCAAGCCCTATCGCTTGCATCTTGCGGAAGCCCGAAAGCGCCGGCGGGAGGAGTGGCCCAGCCTGAGCCCCTTCTCGCGGCAGCTGGCCTCCCTCGACGTGACGGATTTTCTGACGCTGCCGTTTCGGCCCATCTTTGCCTTCCTCGATTGGCTGGAGCGACGACCGCAACGCTTAAATCTTTCAAAGGAACCCCCTAGCCAGACGGGACGGCCCGTCATCTCGGAACGCCCCAAATGAGGGCTCTCGATCAACTGTCAGAGCTCATCTCTTCGGGATCTACGGTGCTCTTTCTGGGAGCGACGGATGTGGGCAAGACGGCGCTCATCCGGGCGCTCCATGAGCGGGTGGGCGGCCAGATTGTCGACGGGGATGTGGGGCAGTCGTGGATCGGGCCTCCGGGGGTCATCTCTTTGGGGACTCCTGCGGGGATGGCCGCCGGGTATTTCGTTGGGGATATTTCGCCGCGGGGCCATCTCTTGCAAGTGGCAACGGGCGTATGTCTGATGGCTCAGAGGGCCGAGCGGCCGTGTTTGATCGACACGGACGGCTACATCGCCGATGGTGCGGCGCGGGCGTACAAGGCGGAGCTCATCAATCTCATAAAGCCCGATCTTCTCGTGCTCCTGCAGCGTGGGCATGAGCTGGATTATTACAAGCTCTACGCGCAGAAGGGGATTGGGGTGATCGATCTGGCCGTCAGCCATGGGGGGCAGAAGACGAGGGAGGAGCGCATTGCCATGCGGGAGCGGGCTTTTCGCCATTATTTTCGATCCGCCACGCTGAGGGAGTGGCGATTGGAAGAGATTCGCTTTGAGCGGGGGCTTTTGGGGCATGGTGAGCCCCTTGAGCTTGAAGGGCTCTCGAAGGTGCTGGACTGTAGAGTGCGGGCGGCTTGGAGATTGGGCAGTGAGGCGACTCTCGTGGTAGAGGGATACGCCTATTCACTGGGCACGTTGAAGATTTCGCTGGGCGTGGAGCAGATTCATCTCTACAACTGGAGCGATGTGCAGAATCTTCTCTTGGGGTGTGTGCTTGACGGCGAATTCACGGGTCTGGGCTTGTTGAAAGATCTTTCGTCGGAGGGTGTCTCTATTTGGACTCCGGTGGAGGAGGCGGATGTGCTCCAATTGGGATCGCTGCAAGTGGCGGAAGACGGCCGGCATGAGCGGGTGCGTCTTTGGGGATGAGCTATGCGCGTTCGAGTGACGATGCAGGCTCCTCAGCGGCCCGTGCGCCTGCCGATCAACTATAACTATCATCTCACGTCGCTGATTTATCAATGGCTGGCGCGCTCGTCGCGAGATTTTTCGGCTTTTTTGCATGATGAGGGCTATCGCGTTGGGGCCAAGCGTTTTAAGCTTTTTACGTACTCGCAGCTTCAGTTTGAGCGTTTCCAGCTGGAGCCTCCGTGGATTGTCTCGTTGGGTGGGCGAATTGGGTGGCAGATCTCCTCGCCTATTGGGGAATTCGTGGAGCATTTGGCGCAGGGGCTCTTGAGTCAGGGGCGAGTTCAGATTGGGGGAGTTGCGTTGCAGGTTGAGCGGATCGAGATACTTTCGCCTCCGGAGTTCTCCCATAGAATGAAGTTTGTTTGTCTTTCGCCTCTGGTGGTGGCGCGGCCGGTGGAGCGGGATGGGAAGCTTTTGGCCCATTACTATCGTTATGATGAGGCGGGGCTGGAGGAGGCGCTTCGAGTCAATCTCTTAAGAAAGTACGAGTTAATTCATGGCAAAACGCTTTCTTTCTCTAGCTTGACACTTGCTTTTGATGGGGGATATATTCGCAGGCGAGGAGGGCAGGTCTACAAGCTGATCGATTTCAAGGGGACGAAGATCAAGGGCATCTTTGCACCGTTTACTTTGGTAGGAGATCCCCGGCTGATCGAAGTGGGGTATGAGACAGGCTTTGGGGAGAAGAACTCGATGGGCTTTGGCATGGTGGAGGTGATACAATCATCAGATGGTAGAGATACCCAGCGAAGGGGATGAGAAGATGAAGGCATTAGAAGTGGACGGGCTGGTGTGGCGAGAGGGCAAGGTCTTTGTCTCCTACTGTCCAGAGCTAGATGTATCGAGTTGTGGAGACACTGTAGAAGCAGCACGGGTCAACTTGCAAGTCGCTGTTCGGTTGTTCTTGGAGGAGGCCGAGAAGATGGGAACCTTAGAGACCATCTTACAGGAAGCCGGCTTCGAAAAGACCGCTCAGGGGTGGCAAGCTCCTCGACTGATGGCGATGGAAGTGATCTCCATCCCTGTGGGAGGGGGAAGTGCCGAGGATCACGCCGATCCCTTCGGAGAGATTGGCCAAGCTTTTTGAGAAGGCAGGGTTCAGGCTCGTGCGCCAGGAGAGCGATCATCTGGTCTATATCAAACCGGGAGTTCCCCGACCGATTGTTATTCCTGTTCGCAAAGACGTTCCGGTTTTTGTGATCAAGAACAATCTGCGAACTGCAGGAATCACTCGTGAGGAATACTTCAAGCTGTTGGAGGAGGTTTAACTTGCTATCCTTTGACTGGGCGGAAGTTTATAAACGGCTACGGAGTGCGTGTCAGGAGGCCAAGTGGAGGCCGGAGTTAGTGCGCACGTGCACCGGATGGCGGAGGGTGAGAGAGGGCTGATCGAGATCGGCTACGACGCGGGCTTTGGGGAGAAGAACTCGATGGGCTTTGGCATGGTGGAG
>JBBIOR010000005.1:0-18374 GCA_037443265.1 Candidatus Fraserbacteria bacterium
TGGCTCTCTCCTTGGGAGTTGGCCCGACTCAAAGATCTCCCTTCGAAGCGGCGCAGGCGCGATTGGCTCGCCGCTAGAATCGCCGCCAAAACCCTTATCTTGAAATTCCTGCACCAGCAAAAGAATCTTGAGCTCAACCCCACAGAGATCGAGATTGCCCAAGCTCAAGACGGCAGCCCCGCCGTGCAAGTTAGAGGACAAACGCTTCCTGAGCTGTCAATCTCGATCGCCCACAGCCACGGCCACGGACTCGCCGGCCTCTCGATCATTCGCCAAGAAGGCCACATCGGCGTGGATCTCGAGCGCCTCCGCCCCACCCATCCCCGACTGGCCCAGCGCCTTCTCACTGCCACAGAACGTCAAGCCCTCCGCAGGCGCTTCTTGGGACAAGAAAAAGAAGCACTCATTCTCTACTGGACGCTCAAAGAGGCCGCCCAAAAGGCCCTACGGCTCGCCCGCCCCCTAAGCCAATTGGAAGTAAGAATCACAAGCGATGGGCAGGCCCACATCATAGCTTTAGGTGCGAAAGCTCCCCTTAGGGCTTGCTATCAGAGAAGCGCAGAGTTCTTCATCGCCTGGGCCCTCTCATCAGCGGAGCACGACGATCTTCTTGGGAGGGCTCTTTAGGAGGCGCCCATCCGGCCCCCGGGCCGTAATCACATAGAGATAGAGGCCAGTGGCTGCCGGCCGCCCGCGACTCGTGCTCAGATTCCATTGGAAAGAGGACCCGGGAACCTCGCCGCTGTCGAAGATCTTTTCGCCCTGCAAGTCGTAGATTTGAACGCGCAGACCCTCCAGCCTCGCCGGAGCGCGAAAGACGATCGCCCTGCTGAGCCTTTCGGCTGCCACCTGCAACTTAACAGCCCGTGCTTCTTGAATAACTGTCGAGGAACTCAATTGACTCAAAGGCTCGATCGCGAAGAAGACGTCCGGGTCGGGGCGCACAAAGCCCAGCTGTCGGCAGTCGAAGGCCTCGCCAGCCCCGCTGTGAGCCACGCGAGCAGAACTGCTGCCCCCGAGGGCGTAGAGCACACCTCCCACATTGACCGCCAAGACACCAGACCGCTCGAACTTCGGCGCGGCCACCGGCTCCCACTTGCCTGTGATCGTGTCGTAGAGCCACGCGTTACGCCGAAGCTGAGCGAAGGAGCGGTTTATCCCATCGATGACGATGATCTTCTCACCGCAGACTCCGGCCAAAGCGGCCAAGCGCGCTCCGGGCAGCCAGCTCTGCCAACTCCAGCTGTCACTCTTAGGATCATAGACGAAGACCGAGTCGAGAACCTCTCCGGTCTGAGCGTTGAATCCGCCGATGACGTAGATCTTTCCTCCGACAACAGCCGTCGCAAAGGCCGCCCGCGGCTCCGGCAGAGGCGCAGCCCTCACCCAGCGCCCCGTCCTAAGATCATAGACCTCGACCACATCCAGAGATTGCCCGCACAGGAGCGAGACGCAGTTCTGGCCCCCAATGGCATAGATTCTGCTCCCGACTACAGCTGCGCCCAAGGCCATTCGTGGAGTAGGCATCGGCGGAAGGATCTGCCAGCGATTGGCTAAAATATCATAGCGCTCGAAGGCCCCGGTCACCCCGCCGTATTTTGAGGACTGCCCGCCCAGCACATAGACGGAGAGGCCATGCCCTACGGCTGCCGCGGCGGATCTGGGCGTGGGCATGGGCGCAAGCTCCACCCACTCTCCCGTCTGCGTGTGGAATGCCTCGTTTAAATCAGAATCTCCTGCCTCGCGGAAGCCCAATTTTGTTCCGCCGATCGCAAATATCACTCGGCCCGCAGCGGCATTGGCCGTGGCTTCCCTAGGGGTGGGCATGTCTGGAAGGGTCTTCCACGTCAGCCCCTGCGCGCGATTATCCCCCCAGACCAGATAGAAATTTTCCGCATCGGCCACGATGTCGTTGTAATCCCCCATGTAGCAGGGGCGGATGTGATCGAAGTTGGGTCCCAGAGGCGGCACCTCCGATGAGACGGTCGTGATACGTTTGTTGGGCAGCCAAGTCCGTCCGCCGTCTCGTGAGACGGCCATATAGACGTCGAATTTGAGATTAGCGCGATCCAGACGGCGATCATACCAGATGACGGCCAGCGTCCCATCGGGAGAGATAGCCATCGCCGGCATGAACTGGTCTTGAGAGGTGCGATCGTCGTTTACGCGGACGGGCTCGCTCCAGGTGCGTCCGCCGTCCGTCGAGCGCACAAAATAGATGTCAGATTGATCGACGCCCGGCGGGTTGCTGTTGTACGCCACATACACCTCCCCGTTTATGGGATTTACGGCCAGAGTGGGAAACTCAAAACCCGCGTCTATGTAGCCGTTGAGGATTCTACGGCTCTGACAAGTGGCTGGAGGAGCATCCTGGCCGATGAACTCCACCTTGGCCACCAGAGTGTTGTCCACCCCATCGGCCCCAAAGCTCCGGCCCCCGTCGGTGGACTTGGAGATGACGATCCCGGGAAGATTGAAGTCGCGCCAGGCGACGTAGACTTCGCCGCCCTTGCCCACACGCGGGATCGAGCCCTGCACGAAATGGCCAGGCAGAGAGAGTGCGATCGCCGGCTCAAAACTGCGCCCCCCATTGATAGAGCGGGCGAAGTAGATGCGGGAGCCCTGAGGCGAAAAGAGCGTCCAGCTCACGTAGATGTTCCCATCGAAGCGGCTGCCCGTGTTGTCCGCCACGATGAACTCCTTGTCTTGGAAGCTCTCGGGGCCCTCGACGCTCCAGCTGGCGCGGACGGGCATCGAGAAATTCCGGCCGCCGTCGGTCGATTTCGAGACCCCGATGCAGCTGATCCCTCGATGGTCGGAGCAGAGCTGCGCAAAATAGAAATTCCCCCCTCTATCGACGGCCAGATCTGGATCTCCGAAGTTCCAGCCACCCGGCAGAGTGGGAGGAGCCCCCATATCTGTGAAAGTCCTCCCACCGTCACTAGAGTACCCGTAGCCGGTATAGCTTCTCTTCTGGAAGACCTGACCGCTGTCGTTCCAGCCGACCACGATATTTTCCCCAAAGACGGCAATGGCCGTCTCGCTCTGGGTGCTGAGCGACGGGTTCTCATCTTGAGCGCGATCGTTCACCCGCACGTTGAAGCCCCAAACGCTTTCGATTTCCTCTGAGTCTTCCTCCTGGCCTGGCCCCAAGGCCCGCTCCCCATACTTCCAAAGCAAATAGTTTTCCGCGGCGCTGGAAAGATACTGCCGCAGCGGCGAATGGAGTAGCCACTGGTAATGATCCCCCCCAGATTGAGCTTCCCCGTAACCCGCAAAACCCAGCATGAAAAGCCCTACACTCAAAGCCAGAGTACGGATGAATCTCCCCATCTTCTCCTCCTCATGCAAGATGTGCTAGCGGGAGATTCTAGCACACGGGCTCTGAGCAGGGGAAATTTTAGGCTACAGGGCTGAGATGCTTCTCCAGTATTTTGATGAGCTGAGCCTTCGGGAGATAGCCGATGATTCGCTCGATCTCCTTCCCCTCGCGAAAGAGTATGAGGGTTGGAATGCTTTGGACGCCGTAATTCAGGCTGAGTTTGTCGTTCTCATCGACGTTGAGCTTGGCAACTTTCATACGCCCTTCGAGGTCGCGGGCCACTTCCTCAATGATGGGTGCAAGGGCCCGACAGGGGCCGCACCAATCCGCATAGAAATCCACTAAGACTGGCTCCTGGGCTTGGAGCACTTCGGCCTCGAAGTTCACCTCTCCGACGTGAATAGGCTTAGCCACTCGTATCCCTCCTGCTTGTAAAGATCAGATTGAATGTACTGCAATTATCGCTACATCGCCAGCAGAATCCTGCTGACTGCGAATGCGAAGAGGTAGTTTAGCCAGGCACGAGGGATCCGTCTGTAAGCCTACTTACAGATCCCACTAGACTTTGAAGATCCGCTTCGCTCTCTGAATCTCTTCAGTTAAGCGATCGATCTCGCCTTCCGTGTTGTAAATATAAAAGCTGGCACGCGCCGTGTTGTCCATGCCCAAGCGCCTCATAAGCGGCTGCGCGCAATGATGCCCGGACCGGACGGCAATCCCCTCCCCATCGAGAAGGCCCGCCAGATCATGAGGATGGACGCCTTCGACGTTGAACGCGATCACTGCCACTCGATCTTCAGGATCATGCGGCCCGTAGACCACGACACCCTTAAGAGACAAGAGCCTTTCGAGGGCGTATTCGAGCAGCCTCCGCTCGTGTCGATAGATCGCGTCCATACCCAAAGCATTCAGATAATCCACGGCGGCACCCAGCCCAATGCCATCGGCTACGCTGGGCGTCCCCGCCTCGAACTTCCAAGGCAGCTCATTCCACGTAGCTCCTTCAACGGTGACAGTCGAGATCATATCCCCGCCGCGCAAGAACGGCTCCATCTGTTCCAAGACTTCGCGTTTAGCGTATAAAAAACCCGTGCCCGTGGGCCCCAGCATCTTGTGGCCCGAGGCTGCCAGAAAATCACAGTCTAGCTCCTGAACATCAATGGGCAGATGCGGAATCGACTGGGCCGCATCGATGAGCGTGAGCGCACCCACCCGCTTGGCATCCGCTACGATCTCATGAAGGGGATTGATCGTCCCCAGCACGTTCGAGGCGTGAATCATCCCCACGAGCTTCGTCCTGGCTGTGAGAGCCTTTCGGAATTGATCCAGCTTCAAGCGCCCACAGTCGTCCACATCGATGAATTTGAGCACGATTCCCTTGTGATCGCGCAGCATGAACCAGGGGACGATATCGGAATGGTGCTCCATGATCGTGACCACGATCTCATCGCCAGCCTTGAGATTCCAGAGCGCCCAGCCATAGGCCACGAGATTGATCGCTTCGGTGGCGTTGCGGGTGAAGATGATCTCGCGCCAGCTGCGGGCGTTTATGAAGCGGGCCACCTTCTTGTGGGCCTCTTCATAAGCGACGGAAGCCTCGTGGCTGAGCGTGTGCACCGCGCGATGCACGTTTGCATTCATCCGTTCGTAGAAACTCTGGACAGCCTCAATCACCGGGCGGGGCCGTTGGGTGGTCGCCGCGTTGTCCAGATAAATCAAGGGCTTTCCGTGGATGGGCCGCTGAAAGATCGGAAAATCTTCTCGAACCTTGAGGGGATCGAGCGCCTTCTTCGCGACAGAGATCGGCTTCGCTTGAGCCATCCGGTTCATCCCCCTTCAGTACTCAAAGAGGACCTGCACCTCCCCTCCGTCGACTCGGACTTCGTACGTGGAGACGGGCGCAAAGGCAGGCATTCTTAACACCGCACCCGTGGTGATGTCAAACTGCGCCCCGTGGCGGGGACACGTGATCACCCTCCCTTCGACGGTCCCCCCGGTCAAGATCCCGCCGTCATGAGTGCAGACGTTCTGAATCGCGTAAAATTTCCCGTTAAAATTGAAGACGGCAATAAGCTCGCCCTCGACTTCGACCGACTTGTATTGGCCCGGCTTGAGTTCATCGGCTCTTGCGACGGTGATCCACTGGCGTCGGCCCATCTAAGAATCCTCCTCGTCTTCTTCCGGCCAGGCCGTAAGCCCATAGGCTCCAACTTTGACGACCTTGAGCGCGAGAAGCGCGCACTTCCTCCGGATGGGACTCACTTCGATGCCCAGAAGCTGGAGCATCTCCTCCCGGGTGAAATTCCGCGCGTACTCCAGGGGCTTGCCCTTGAGCTCTTCGGTGAGCAGGGAGGCCGCCGCCTGGCTGATCGCACACCCCTTACCGCTGAAACGGATCTCTGCGATGACGTCGCCCCGCAGCTTGATCTCGATACGGATCTGATCCCCACAAGACGGATTGCCTTCCTCGTGCACGATGTCTGGGTGTTCTAGATGCCCGAAGTTGCGCGGGTCTTTATAGTGATCGAGCAGCACCTCCAGGCCGAGCTCATTCATGGGAAAACCCTCGGCTCATTATACTCGAGACTGCCACTTCCGGTCGATGAGACTTCGAAGGCGCTCCCCTACCGAGGGCGGGATCTTAGCGATGATGGGCTCGAAGAAACCATCGACGATCATCTTCTTGGCTTCCTCGGTGGTGAGCCCTCGACTCCTCAGATAGAAGATTTGCTCCTCATCGATCTGGCTGACGGAAGCCGCGTGGGTGCAGCGCACATCGTTGGCCTCAATCTCTAGGCTGGGGATGGCATTGGAGCGTGCCCCATCTTCTAGAATTAAAGAGCGCTCGCTCTGGAAGGCGTTGGCGTGCTGCGCGCCCGGCTCAATGCGAATCAGGCCCCAGAAGACCGACTGCGACTTTCCCAAAAGCACGCCTTTCACGTTCACTTCGCCCCGGGTGTGGGGCTTCTGGTGCCGCAGATTCGACGTAAGATCGAAATGCTGCCGGCCGCCGGTGAAGAAGACTTGCACGTCTTCCAGCTCGGCTCCCGGACCATCGAGCACGCTCTCCACATGGGACATCGTGAGTCGTCCGCCTAGCCAGCCGAGCGTCCAGCGCAGCTTCGCGTCTTGCTCGAGCCGTCCGCGACGCCGAATGAAACTGAAGGTTTGAGGGCTTAAGTTCTGCACGCCCGCGAAGTCCACCTGAGCGCCCTGCCCCACATGGACGGACGTATGGTTCGTATGCAGCGCCTCGCACTCCCCCTGGGGCGAGTAGAGTTCCTCCAGATAGGTCACGGAGCTTTCACGCTCAGCAATTATAAAGCTCTGCGAGAATAGACCCGCCCCCGCACGGGTGAAGAGCTGAATTGATTTGAGGGGCTGCTCAATCACCACGCCCTTGGGCACATACAGCAGAAGCCCCGTGCTAAAGAGCGCACGCTGAAGTGCGCTCATCTTGTCTTGCAGAGGCTCCAACTGCTCAAAGTAGCGACGCAAAAGATCTCCGTGTTCTTGCAGGGCCGTCGTCATGTCCAGGAAGCGCACGCCCTTCTTCTTCAGGTCCTCAGGGAGAGAAGCCTGCACCGTCTGCCCGTCGATCTGGAGGAAGAGCCCAGCGCCCTCGCCGTGTTCTTCTAGGAGTTCTTTGGACCCTTTGGGAATCGCAGGGGGGGTTGCCCCGTCGGCGAGGGGCGCGATCGCGCCCAGCGCCAGCCCGCGAATTTGCGTGTAGCGCGAGCCGGGCATGGCCAGTCTTTCAAATGCCCTCCACGCTTGAAGGCGAAGCTCCCTCAGCCACTCCGGCTCGCGGCGGGCTTGAGAGAGCGCCTCTACAGCTGCGATGGATAAGGCCGTCTGAGTTCCGTTCATGGGCTCCTCCTGGGCGAACTCTTACCCGACGGAGCCTTCCATCTCAAGCTGGATGAGTCTATTGAATTCGACGGCATACTCCATGGGCAGCGTCTTCGTGAACGGCTCCATGAACCCGAGCACAATCATGGCGATGGCCTCCGCCTCCGAGAGGCCGCGACTCATCAGATAGAAGATCTGATCTTCTCCCACTTTGCCCACGGTCGCCTCGTGTCCGACGGTGACTTGATCCTCATCGATCTCAACGTATGGGTACGTGTCGCTACGGGAGTGCTCATCAAGCAGGAGCGCGTCGCAGAGCACGGTGGCCTTAGAATGCACGGCTCCTTTGGCCACTTTGAGGAGGCCGCGATAGCTGGTGCGCCCGCCGTCTTTGCTGACGGACTTGCTGGTGATCGTGCTGGTGGTGAATGGGGCGGCGTGAATGACTTTCCCGCCGGTGTCCTGATGCTGGCCCCGGCCGGCATAGGCGACAGAGAGGATATCCGCACGGGCACCCTTGCCCAGCATATAGACCGAAGGGTACTTCATCGTCACGCGGGAGCCGATATTCGCGTCGACCCACTCCACGGTGGCGCCTTCATAGGCCACGGCCCGCTTGGTGACCAAGTTGTATACATCGTTCGACCAGTTCTGAAGCGTCGTATAGCGCAGATGGGCCCCCGGCTTGGCAATGAGCTCTACCACGGCCGAGTGCAGGGATTCTTTTGAGTAGACAGGGGCTGTACAATTGTGAACAGCAAAGCCGCGCACAAGATATGAATTCGGACCTTCGACATCTAGATTGAACACGAAGCCGTCATAGAGGGTGCGCTCAATTCCCTTGATCGGTATCAAGAAATACGTGTCTGTCTTGCGGATCTCGCTCCAGTGCTTTTCCACCGTGTAAACGACGATGTACTGATCTGGGCGATGGATCTTCCTAACATCGTCGCCGCCCTTACGCACTTGAATGCTGGCAAAGATGCCCTTCCTGGCAAGCAACTCTTGCAGCTGCTGGGCAAGCGTTTCTGAAGCCGTGACCGCTCTGTGCATCACGCTGTTACCCTTGTCGCAGACATTGCCGTCGCCGCGGAAGTAAGCGTTTAGCAATAGTTCAATCTGCTCTGGGGGCAAGGCCATGAGTTCATCGCTCAGCCGCTTTCTCGCTGCACCCTTTCCACAAGAGGTGAGGCAAAGCTCCATGAGCTCTCTTGAATACACGGTCACGTTCACAGCATGTCTGCCCTTGAGCTCCGTCACATAAGCCCTCTTGCCGGTGACATGTGTGATCAACGAACACACCTCGGCAATGATCTCCGCCTCGCCCGAGCTGAACGTGAAGCTTACTACGGGCATGTTGAGCGTCTTGTGGAGGAACGCTGACCCCTCAGCAAGGTAATAACCCAGGAGTTTGAGCAACTCCGGTGAGTACTTCGGGTTATAGCCCTCAGCTTGCACCCTGGGGAAGACCAGAAAGTCCCCGACAGCTAGCTCACCTGCGGGCACATACTGGGGCTCCGCAGCTAAGAGCTGGCTCGTGTCGACCTCCGGCAGCCAGCCGTTGCGTGGCTTGCGCTTTGTTAGGACCTCGGAGCGACGGACAACCAATACTGGATGTTCAGGCGTAAGTCGAAAGGTGTTATATGGCGAGAGAGGCCGGATCGTAAGCATCTCGCCTCGATACGGACGCACCATTACGGCTCGTACTCTCGCTTTACAGCCATCACTGGCCACAACATGATCCCCAGGCTTGAGGTGCTCGATGTTGGTCCATCGATCACCCAAACTCACTTGCTCGCCTCCAGGCAAGCACCCCTCGATGTAGTGCACCTTGGCACCTTCTTCGGCGATGATGAGCGTGCGCTCAAACTGCCCCATGTTCGCGGCGTTGATTCGGAAATACGCCTGTAAGGGGATGTCTACTTGAACCCCCGGCGGCACATAGATGAACGAGCCGCCACTCCAGACCGCGGAATTGAGGGCTGCAAATTTGTTGTCCTCCTTGGGAATGACCGTGCCAAAATATTGCTTGACGATCTCAGGGTACTGCTTGAGCCCTTCATCCATCCCCAGGAAGATGACGCCCTTCTTCTCCAGATCTTTTCTCAGATTGTGATAGACCGTCTCTGAATCATATTGGGCCCCAACTCCCGCCAGGAACTTGCGCTCGGCCTCGGGGATGCCCAGCCTGTCAAAAGTCTTCTTGATGTAGTCGGGCACTTCTTCCCAAGTGCGGGCCGGCTTGTCCGTGGGGCGCGCGTAGTAGACGATCTCATCGAAGTTGATCGCTGAAAGATCCGCACCCCAGGTGGGCATCGGCTTCTTCATGAACACTTCATAGGCTTCCAGGCGGAACTTCCTCATCCAGTCCGGCTCGCCCTTAAGACGTGAAATCTCTTCTACAACCTCACGCGAGAGCCCGGGTTTCCCAACATACTGATATCGATCCGTGGGGTCTTTGAAATCATATCGGCTGTAATCGCGCTCAAAGACTTCCGCTTTGGGCTTCTCGACGACGGCCGCACCGGCCGCCCGCCGCTTCTTCTCCCCTAAGTGCTTCTCGTCCGCCATGGACTAAGCCACCCCCTCTTGCGCGTATCCCAGCTCTTCCAGAATCCAGTCATAGCCCTTCTCTTCCAGCTCGTGGGCCAGCCGCTGATCGCCGCTCTTGACGATCCTCCCATCGACCATGACGTGCACGTAATCCGGCCTTAAATAATTGAGAATGCGTTGATAGTGCGTGATGGCCAGACACCCAAAATGGGGGCCTCTTAAGCTATTGACGGCCTCAGCCACGATCTTGACGGAATCGATATCAAGACCCGAGTCTGTCTCATCGAGAATGGCGAACTCCGGCTGCAGCATAAGCAGCTGTAAAATCTCTGCGCGCTTCTTCTCGCCGCCGGAGAATCCTTCGTTTAAATAGCGCGTGGCAAACAACTCGTCGAGCCGAAGCAGAGCGAGCTTCTCTTTGAGGATCTTTCGGAATTCCCCAAAGGCCAGCTTCGTGGGTTTGCCGTTGGTCTCTTCGCCATCATCGGACTCGCCCCGGCGGGCCTTAAGAGCCGCCAGCAAGAAGCGCGCGAGCGGCACCCCGCTGATCTCAAACGGATACTGAAATGCCAGAAAGAGCCCCAACTTCGCCCGCTCATCCGGCTCCAATTCTAAAATATTTTGGCCCTTGAAGAGCACTTCTCCCTTCGTAATGTCATATTTGGGATGGCCCATAAGCGCCAGGGCCAGTGTGCTCTTGCCGCTTCCGTTGGGCCCCATGATCGCGTGGACCTCGCCCTTCTGAACAGCCAAATTTACGCCTTTAATGATCTCTTTGCCCTCGATACTCACATGCAAGTCTTTGATCTCCAGTCGATCGGTCATCGCTCACTCCTTGGTCAGAAAAGTCTACCAGATCAGTCTGCTTTTGTCAAGCGACCCATTGCACTCTCCGTTGCGACCGCTTTATAATAAGTGCTCGAAGGAGGGGCATCTCATGGCCACTGTGGTTGTGATCGGCGGTGGGCCCGCGGGGAGAGAGCGCGGAAAACCCTACAGCGACTTCGACGTGCCCCCCGCCCAGAAGCAGAGCTAAGCGCATGAGAACCGTCATCGGCTTCGAGGTCCACGCCCAGCTGGCGACGCGTACGAAGCTCTTCTGCGCCTGCAGCGCGGATTACTTCCAAGCGCCGCCTAACAGCCACTGCTGCCCCGTCTGCCTGGGGATGCCCGGCGCCCTGCCGGTGCTCAACGAGCGGGCTGTAGATCTTGCGCTTAAGGCAGCTCTAGCGCTCCATTGCGAGATCCCGCCGCGCTCCACCTTCGCTCGCAAGAACTATTTCTATCCCGATCTGCCCAAAGGCTATCAGATCTCGCAATATGATGAGCCGCTGGCTAGGGGAGGCTATCTCGATCTGGAGCTGGAAGATGGGCAGTCGAAGAGAATCCGCCTGCGACGGCTCCATCTCGAAGAGGACGCCGGAAGGCTCATTCACACGCCTGACGGGCGAAGTCTTGTGGATTGCAATCGCTGCGGCGTGCCCCTCATCGAGATCGTCACCGAGCCTGATCTATCTTCGCCGGAGGAGGCGGCGGAGTTTTTGCGACAACTGCGCCAACTGCTGCGCTATCTTGGGGTCTGCCGTGCCGACATGGAGAAGGGCGAGCTGCGTTGTGATGCGAACATCTCCCTCAGCCTAGATGGGAAACTTGGCACGAAGACAGAAATCAAGAATATGAACTCCTTCCGGGCCGTTGAGGAGGCGCTCCAGTATGAAGAGGCCCGTCAGCGACAGACCCTCAAATCGGGCGGTAAGATCATGCCACAGACCTTCGGCTGGAATCCCGATACGGGCCGAGTTGAGCTCCAGCGCACCAAAGAAGAGGCCGAAGACTATCGCTATCTCCCCGATCCGGATCTCGTCCCCGTCGTCGTGGATGAGGCGTGGAAGAGGCGCTTATGGGGTGAACTCCCCGAGCTGCCCGCCGTGCGTCGCCGCCGCTGGAAGGAGGTCTTCCAGCTGCCCGAGTACGACATCCGCGTGCTCACGGAGGAGCGTGCTGTTGCCGAGTACTTCGAGAGGGTTGTGGAGCTCTATCCGAAGCCCAAGACCGTGAGCAACTGGATGATGACGGAGCTCCTGCGGCTGTGGAAAGAATCTCCTGACGGTGGGATTCGCATCGCTCCCAAAGAGTTCGCCTACGTTCTCAAGATGGTCGAGGAAGGAACGATCAACCGCAACACGGGCAAGGAAGTGATCGAAGAGGCTTTCAAGCTCGGAAAATCGCCTCAGGCCATCATCGAGGAGAAGGGCCTGGTGCAGATCTCAGATGAGGCGATGTTGGCCGAACTGGCTGATCAAGTCATCGCCGAGCAGCCCCAAGCCGTGAGCGAGTTCAAAGCGGGCCATGAGAGAGTGCTGGGCTTCTTAGTGGGGCAACTGATGGCCAAGACCCAGGGGCGGGCGAATCCTCAGCTGGCGGCCAAAGTCCTCAAAGAACGGCTGAAGAGCTAATCGCACTCAGAAAACCCGCAGTCGCTGCAGATGTAGCAGCCGTTGGTGAACACCAATAGTCCGCCACAGCTGGGGCAGAGCTCCGCCTGGCGCTTCTGCTCCTGCCCGCCAGTGACGAGCTCCGGATGGTGCTTCCCCGCCGTTCTGGACTTGACTTCCTCAAGAAGAGCCAGCTGCTCTCCGCCTTTCAAATACTCTTCCATGGCCTTGGCGATCGCATCCGGCACCGAGAAGACGACCTTCCCATCTTCTTGGAGGACAGGCCGTAGACCGCGGATCAAGCTCAGCTCCTCAATGACCGCCGTGGGTTTTAGGCCGCTTCTTAGGGCCAGGGAGATCAAGCGGCCCAGAGCTTCGGTAAAGGCTGTGGCTGAAGATCCTGACTTGCCCAGATTGGCAAAGACCTCGACCATGCCCTTGTCATCCTCGTTGATGGTGACATAGAGATTGCCCATCTCGGTCTTCATGCGATATGTTTTGCCTTTGACGACCTTGGGTCGCGGCCTGGGAGTAAGCGTCGCCCGCTTGCGGGCTTCTCCCTCGGTGAGCAGAATCCCCTCGCGCGAGCCCTCGCGATAGACAGTGATGCCCTTGCAGCCGAGCTTCCAGCCCAAGAAGTAGATCTTGGCCACCTCCTCGGGCGTGATCGAAGAAGGCAGATTGACGGTGCTCGAGATCGCGTGATCGATATGTTTTTGGATGGTCGCCTGCATCCGGACCCGAAACTCCGGCTTGATCTGATGGGCCGTCACAAAGAGGGGCGGAAGCTCCTTGGGATGCTTAAGAGAAAGGCGATCCAGATATTCTTTGACCAGAGGGTGATGGACTTGGAACTCGCCCTTGCTCAGGGATTTTGATCGGCGCACGTAGCTCAGCTCGAAGATGGGCTCGATCCCCGAGGTACACCCGGCCAGCACCGAGCCTGAGCCCACGGGTGGGACGGTGAGCAGGGCAGCGTTTCTCAGGCCGCCCTTCTTGATTTTGCTTAGAACTTTGCGGTCGAGCCTCTGGACGAAGGGGCTCTTGAGATGCTTCTCCAGCGCAAAGGCCGGGAACGCCCCCTTCTCGACAGCCAGATTCGCGCTCTCGTCATAGACGAGGTTCTTGGCCCGCTCAAAGAGCTGGTCTGCGAACTCGATAGCTTCTTTCGTGTCGTACTTGAGACCCAGCTTGATGAGCATGTCCCCAAAGCCTGTGAAGCCCACCCCGATGCGGCGGGAGTGGAGCGAGGCCTCCTTCTGAGGGCGCAGGGGGTGCCTATCGGCGTTGTAGTCGAGCACGTTGTCCAGAAATCTCGTGGCGTAGCGCAGGGCCTTCTCCAGGTTCTCCCAATCGACCTGGGCACCCGCCTCAAAGGGCGCGACCACGAACTTCGCCAGATTGATATTGCCCAAGCAACAGCATCCGTAGGGTTCAAGGGGGATTTCGCTACACGGATTCGTGGTAATAACTTCCATGCCATTGTATTCTGTAGTGGACTCGCGCTTTATGGTATCCCAGAAGATGAGGCCGGGCTCGGCGGAGGCGTGCGCGTTTCTTATTAATCTCTCCCAAAGCGCGCGCGCCCGCACCCTCTTCTCCAGGCGCCCGATCACGGGGTTCTCGTAGCGCAGGGTGAATCCCTCATCTTTTTGCACGGCTTCCATGAACTCATCCGTGAGCCGCACGCTGATGTTGGCATATTGCACCTTGGTGCGCGCCGGGTCGTTTTTGATCCCTATGAAATCTTCCACATCGGGATGATCGCAGCCGATGGTGATCATCAAGGCCCCGCGGCGGCCGGCCTGGCCGATCGTGCCCGTCGTCATCGAGAAGAGATCCATGAACGAGACGGAGCCTGTAGAATAGATGGCCGCGTTGTTGACGGGCGCGCCCTTAGGCCGCAAGATGCTGATGTCCGTGCCGACTCCTCCCCCAAAAGAGTACGTGCGGGCGGCCTCCTTGCACCACTCGAATATGGCTTCTATGGAATCCTCTTTAATGGGAATTACATAGCAATTGAGGAGCGTCGCCCGCCGCGGCTGCCCCGCCCCAAACATGATCCGCCCCCCGGGGATGAATCGAAAATCCTCCAAAAGCCAGTAGAATTTCTTCTGCCATTCCCTCTGCTTCTCTCGGGTGGCCTCCACGGAAGAGAGCTCCCGGGCGAGACGCTTCCACATCTCCAAGGGCGTCTTCTCGACAACTGTTCCGTCTAGATCCCGCAAAGCGTACTTGTCCAAAAAGCAGCGGATCCTCAGCTCGTCCCCCTGGAAGAACTCCACCGTCTCGGCTGGGAACCCCTCCTGCGCCGTTAAGAGAGCAGTGCGCTCGTTCATCGTTCCTCTATCCCCCTCTGATAGTAGCGAAGGTGCGGCTGTTTTGAAAGTCTAGCGTGGCGAATGCCCCCGATGATGATGAATCGCTCCTTACCCATTATAAAACGCCTGGGAAGCGGAGTATGTAATCGGGAAGACTCTCAGCCGCCTCCGGGGTCATCTTACTGGTCGAGTAAGAGCCAGGTCAACCTCGACAGCGGTCACCGACCCCACAGCTTAGCGCAAAAGATTCAGAATTCATGGCCCTCGCCTGGTTTTAGAATAATTACGCGGCTGGACGTCTGTCCCTCTACGGCTCGCCGGAACGCCTCCGCGTCCTGCTGGATGGGCGGGAAGGTGTTGTAGTGAATGGGGATGACGAGCTTGGGCTTGAGTAGCTTTACGGCCTCCACGGCTGCCTCGGGGTCCATCGTGAAGTGGCTGCCGATGGGCAGAAGCGCTAAATCTAAGCCCTTCCGGCCGATGAGGGCCATATCTCCAAAGAGGGCCGTGTCCCCGGCATGATAGATCTTCTTACCCTCGTGGGTGGTGAGCACAACCCCGCAGGCCTGGCCCATGTACTGCCCATCGAGGCTGGAGCTGTGAAACGCCGGCGTAAACATCACCGTCCCGAACTCGAATCTTTTGACTCCACCGGTGTTCAGGCCCACGGTGTTGGGAGCACCCTGGGATTGGCAGTAACTGGCCAGCTCGAAGGTGGCGATGATGGGACATTTATGCTGCTTCGCCATGGGCACGGCATCTCCCACGTGATCCAGGTGGCCGTGAGTTAGGATGATCGCATGGGGCCTGAAGTCCTCGGGCTTCTGGACGGCGGCGGGATTCCCCCTGATGAACGGATCAATCAGAATGGAAAAGCCGCCGCTCTGGATCTCGACGGCCGCGTGGCCGATGAAAGTGATCTTGGCCATGGTCTGGTCGTGGTCGGGGCGGCCGGATTTGAACCGGCGACCACTCGCACCCCAAACGAGTGCGCTACCAGGCTGCGCCACGCCCCGCTACGCCTTGTTATAGCAATTCTGATCGCCAGATGCAAGCACGCCCACGCTGGCTGCGCCCACGCACTGTCGAAAGCCTGATCTGCCCCGGTATAATGGGGCCGACCAGGGTGGTCCCGGAAAGAGCCCTGAATGAAACTGGCGAATCCTAGAGGAACCCAAGGGAGGTTGTCCAGCATGAAGAAATGGATGGTTCTGGCAGCGCTGGCACTGGTGGTCTTAGCCACCGGCTTGATCACGAACTTCTCACCTCCACCCCCAGAGAGTTCAGCCCCACAAGTTCAAGGGCAGCAGCAAGAGACGCTTGCATCACAAGCGCCCCAATTTGTGACCGTCCAAGCCCCGGCTCCCACGCTGGAATCAGAGTCGCAGACGAAGCCAGCTGAGACCTGGCTGAACTCCCTCACCAAGGAAGAGCTGCAGAGTCTGATCACAGCCGCTGGGCAGGACGCCATCAAGACGGCCATCCGCCGCGTGGCCCCCTCGGTCGTCCGTGTGGAACTGGTAGCAAACCGCCGAAGTCCTTTCCCCTTCGAGGATTTCTTCAATGACCCCTTCTTCCGAGACTTCTTCAATATCCCTCCTCCTCAGGGGAACCAGAGGCAATCCTCGATGGGCTCCGGCTTCTTCATCGAATACGGGGGCCAGAAGTACGTGCTGACGAACCAGCACGTGGTCGAGGGAGCCATTAGCATTCAGGTCGTCCCACCGGATCATGGCCCGATGAAAGCCGAGATTGTGGGCATGGATGCCCAGCTCGATCTGGCCGTCCTCCGGGTAGCGGGCCGAGGAGCCGAAGATATACCCGTTGTGGAGCTGGGCGACTCCGATCAAGTAGAAGTGGGCGATTGGGTGGTGGCCATCGGCAATCCCTACGGCTTGGGATACACGGTGACCGCCGGCATCATCAGCTATCTCCATCGGAATATTCCCAGACCCGATGGGCAAGGTGCCTTTCGAGATATGATTCAGACGGATGCGGCGATTAACCCCGGCAACTCTGGAGGCCCGCTGGTGGATGCCCAGGGCCGCGTGATTGGCATCAACACGGCCATCGTGGCTAACGCCGTAGGCTTGGGGTTCGCCACTCCGATCAACAGCGTCAAGCGCGTGCTGGCTCAGCTGATCACCCAAGGGAGCGTAAAGCGCGCCTGGCTGGGGATTTACATTGATGACCTCACCCCGGAGAAGGCCCAATATTTTGGGGTTGCTCCCTTCAGCGGAGTCCTGGTCACGGATATTATCGCGGGCGGCCCCTCGCAGGGGAAGCTCCAGCTCGATGATATCATTCTGAGCGTCAACGGCCAGGCCGTCTCTCGGGTGAGGGAGCTGCAGGATGCCATTCAATATCGCGCGGTCGGGGAAGTGGTGCGCCTGGAGGTCCTGCGCGCGGGTGAGAAGATCCTGGTGGAGGTCCAGCTGGGCGAGCGGCCCGCCGAGGTGGCCTCGGTGCAGCCCGAGCCGGCTCAGGCCCAGGCCAAGGCCGCCTTGGGGCTGACCGTCCGGGCGAATTCCGAGGAGCTGGCCAAGCAATTGGGCCTAGCGACCAGCGAAGGCGTGATCATCGCTCAAGTCGAGCCCGGCAGTCCCGCCGCGCTGGCCAGCCTCCAGCCGGGCGAGGTCATCATCGCCCTCAACAACAAGCCCATCCGCACCGTGCAAGACTGGAACGAGGCCGTCAGTCAACTCAAGAAGGGCTCTTTGGTGGCGCTGCGCGTGCTGAGCGGAAACATAAGACGACTCGTCATTCTCTCGAACAACTGAGCAGGTTGCAGTAAGAGAGCCTCGAGGCTAAAATGCCTCCGATGCCCCTCAATCGGAGAGTGGCGCAGCTGGCTAGCGCGCAGCGTTCGGGACGCTGAGGTCGCCGGTTCGAATCCGGCCTCTCCGACCCGCTCTACAATAAGAGGGCTGCTAGAACTAAAGCCACGAAGGCCAGTCCCAGTCCCAGTACAACCATCCACACTCCGGGGCTTGGAGCTCTACTCTCGGGCTGGGATTCTGAGAGAATGCGCAAGACTTGATTGATGCACCCTACGATGCCCTTGGAGAACTCTCCCTCGGCGAAGGCTGGCGTGATGATCGTGCGGCTAATCTGCTCCAGCTGCTGATCCGTCACAAGGGTTTCCAGCCCCCGGTTCGTGATCAAGCGATAGAGGCCGTCATCCACCGCCAGCAAGAAGAGAAACGTCCTTCGATTTGGGTCCTCCTCGCCTAGATTCCAAGCCTCGCTGATGCGGCGGCCGAACTCGTTGATGGGCAGAGGCTCCGTAGTAAGAACCGTCAGGATGTAGATCTCGACTCCGGTCTCCTGCTTCACCCGAGCGAGTAGCTCGTTGAGGTCATTCTCAGTCGCATCGGTGAGCACTTGAGCATAATCTGAGACGTAGTGGATGCGGCTGGGGAGCTGGAGCTCCCCTGCTCCTGCGGCAGGGTGAGCCAGCCAAAGAAGCAGGACGAGGACGGAAAAGCTAAAGCCGAGAGTGCGCATGGTAATTCCTCCTTGGCAGGAGGGTATCACACCGACGACAGAGGTTTCAACGGGAGGGAAGCGTTGACGGGCGGATCGGGTGGCGCTAGAATATCCCCGCCTGCGGATGTAGCTCAATGGTAGAGCATCGGCCTTCCAAGCCGAAGACGCGGGTTCGATTCCCGTCATCCGCTCCCGCGCCCGTAGCTCAACTGGAAGAGCAGAGGCCTTCTAAGCCTCAGGCTGCAGGTTCGAGCCCTGCCGGGCGTACCCGAGGGACGTAGCTCAACCTGGCAGAGCATCGGCCTGTGGAGCCGACTGTTGCGGGTTCAAATCCCGTCGTCCCTCCCAGCGCCCGTAGCTCAATGGGAAGAGCAGCGGCCTTCGGAGCCGCGGGTTGGGGGT
>JBBIOR010000005.1:18545-88630 GCA_037443265.1 Candidatus Fraserbacteria bacterium
CTCAGCGGTAGAGCGTCTGCTTGCCATGCAGAAGGTCGCGGGTTCAAATCCCGTTGCCCGCTCCAAGTCCGTCTCCTCATGCTGCCGCACACAGGTGCTGAAGGCGTCATACGCGCTATATAGACCCCAAAGAGTCGCACCCACCCCGGCAAAGAGGCTGGCTGTGGTCGGAAAGAGCAGAATGGAAGCAGCTGTCAACCCTACACCCACCACCAGATGTGTTACGGCCTTGCTCCTCTCCCCGTTTAGCCACTGCCCCCAACCGGGGATCACCAGAGACGCCAGACCATGCAGGAAGGGATCACAGCGGATCTCTTGCCCCTCTCCCTGAGCTAGGGCCGTCTCTGAAAACATCAACCCAACAGCCAGAGCCAGAACGCTGACAACGACTACGGAAAGCAGCTTGTCCATGTGAGATCTCCTTTCCCCGCCCCTTTCTAGCGCTTGCGCTCTCCCTCTGTCAAGAGGAGTGAGCGCTTGCGAACACCACCCCGTACCTCGATAATGTCTTCTCATCATGGACACACTCAAGACACGTCCTCCAACGCCCGGAGCTCCGCAGCGCGTTCGTCCCCAGCTGCCCCTCACTGGCATTGACGCTGCACTCTGGGCCGTCGTCTTCATCTGGGGGGCCAATTTCGTCGTCATGAAGGCCGTCTTTGCCCTCCTTACGCCCCTGGCCTTCAACGCCGTGCGCCTGACGCTGGCGGCCATCCTCCTGTTGCTCATCCTCTTTCTGAGGGAGGGCTGGCGCCCCATGCCCCCCAGAGACTGGCTCAAGCTGGCCGGACTGGGGCTTCTGGGCAATGCACTCTATCAAATCCCGTTCATCTTGGGCCTGGAGCTCACCACACCAGCAAACTCTTCGCTGCTGATTGCGACCATCCCCGTGTGGGCCGCCATCTTGGCCAGGATCTTAGGCTGGGAGAGGATCTCCAGAGGCGTCTGGGCTGGAATCTTGCTCTCCTTTGCCGGAGTCCTGCTCGTGTCATACTCCTCTTCTGGAGGTTTTTCGCTGGAGGGCGACGGCTTCTGGGGAGATCTTCTGACGCTGGTGGCCGCCGTCTGCTGGGCCGGCTACACCGTCCTCTCCAAAGATCTCCTGAGGAGATACTCCCCCCTGCGCGTAAGCGCCATAGGCCTAGTGGCCGGAGTGCTCGCGCTCTGGGTCTTCTCCTACTCCCAAGTGCAAAGTACCCACTGGGCGGGCCTCTCCTGGGGGGCCTGGGCAGCAATCATCTATTCTGGGGTCCTTTCGATCGCCCTGGCGTATGTGATCTGGGCTGCGAGCGTCAAGCAGATCGGCGCGGCACGCACAGCCGTCTATAACAATCTCGTTCCGGTGGTGACTTTCATCGTGGCATATATCACCATGCAACAACCGTTCTCGCTCTTGCAGATCGTAGGAGGAGCGATCGTGCTGACGGGCGTGTGGATCACCATCCGGGCCCGTTAGAGCTCCTTGGGTAACTGACTGAGCACGTAGTCGCGGATCTGTTGAGGGCGGGGAAGATCTCGGACCAGATGGCCCTGCTTTAAGAATTGAACGAGCTTGGGCTCTACGGCACCTCCGCACTCTTGACAGGCCTTCAGCGGCTTAGCAAAGAGCGTGATCGTGCGCTTCCCACAGCTCTGGCACACCCAGAGCTGCTTCGCCCCGGACTCCTTCCCCCGCTTGGCGATCGTATCCCCCTCGACTTCCACAATGTCCAGCCCAAAATCGATCACCCGCGCGTTGCTGATGGCCGTGCCCACCCCATAGGCATCGGCCACTTCGTTCAGGGGCGGGATCAGGTCTTCATCCAGGCCTCCAGAAATGAAGATTTTGACGTTCTCGTAGCCGTGGATGTCCAGCTCCCAGCGGACTTCCCGGGCGATTTCCAGCATGTCTCCGCGGCGCGAGGAGGGCGTGTCCAGCCGGACAGCATAGATGTTGCGGTCCAGAAGCTCCGCGTTCTCCAGCGCCTCGAATTTCTCGTCTCCAAAGGTGTCTACCAGGGCTACCCGCTTGACACGCTTGTCGATGACTTCATCAAACGCCAGCGTGGCCGAGACGGAATCTCCCATCACTAAGATGAGCGCGTGCGGGATCGTGCCCACGGGCTCCTCACCTAAAAGCTCCGCGGCCACGACACTGGCCACCCCAGCACAGCCTCCAATGAAGGCCGCTCGCTCGATCATGGGCGCAATCGCCGGATGCATTCTTCGGGCGCCGAAGCTGTAGACGGGCCGGCCTTGGGCCGCGATCACGCAGCGGGCCGCCTTCGTCGCAATGCCGCTCGCCTGGCAGAGCAATCCCAAAAGCGCCGTCTCATACACGCAGAACTCGCGGTAGTTGCCGCCGATCAAGAGCACCGGCTCGCGGGCCCCAAAGAGCGTCCCCTCCGGAAGCGCCCAAAGATCCACAGGCATCCCCTCCAAGAGAGCCACAGCCTCATGGATACCGCAGAAGACCGCCCAATCCCCCTGAGGGAGCCTCTTGACACGGGCTTCCATCATCACGTGTTTATCGATCTTCTTGACGTCGAGGATCTTCTTGGTGCGCTCGAAGTAGACGTCCGTGACCCGGCCCGAGCAGATCTCTTCCGGCGTAGCAATGTGAAAAGCTCGTTCTTTTGAGGCCCTCTTAGGCATGCTCAGACTCCGCTTGGCTCTTTTGGGTTTGGGGCGTTGGGAGTCTCTCTCTCTTCAAGGCCCATCTCCTCCGAGAGTAAGCCCTCTCCCAAAAGGCCTAGGTACTTGTCGAGAGCGCGGCGTACCAGCTCAGAGATGGGCAGCCCCGTCTCCTGAGAGAGGCGCTTCAGCTCGTGATGCTGGCGTTCAGTGATCGTCCAGTTGACCCTGCGCATGATGGTGTATGGATGATTGATTATAGGACGCCCAGCGGAGGCCGTCAATCAGACTCAAGGCCAGGCTGGGTTTGACCGCAGTCAGCTTCTCTGGTAAAGTACCATTCAGAGGATTCCTGCAATGTGGAAGAGGCTTCAAGCGACTTTCGTCAGTGGGCTCTTGGCCCTGCTGCCCCTGGGGTTGACGCTGTTCATCCTGCTGCTGCTTTACAGAATCATCGAGGGTTGGTTGGGCTCAGGAGGCTTTCTGGGCAGCCTCATCCGCACCGTGCTTGGCCAGCAGCTCCCAGAAGGGTTCATCAATCTGCTGGCGATCCTCCTCACGGGGGTCATCATCCTGCTGGTGGGCGCGATCACCCGCTTCTACATGGGCCGCATGCTCTATCATTCCTTCGAGCGCCTGTTGCTGACCATCCCCGTCTTGCGCAAGATCTATTCCACCTTCAAGCAGATCACGGATGCTGTCTTTAATAGAGACATGTCGGCCTTCAAGCGCGTGGCCCTGGTGGAATATCCCAGCAAGGGCCTCTATATGATCGGGTTCGTCACCAATCCATCCGTGCCGGGCGTGGAAGAAGTCCTGGGAGAGCGGATGCTCTCGATCTTCATCATGAATCCGCCCAATCCCCTCACGGGCATCTGGCTGATGGTGCCCGAGAAAGACGTAGTCTACCTCGATCACATCACGGTAGAAGAGGGCTTCCGCATGATGATGTCGCTCGGCATGTCGATTCCGCCCGAGATCCGAGAGCGCCTCCTCAAGCGACCCCTGGTGTCACAGGCCGCGGCTGCGAAGGAGGACTGAGATGGCCCTCTTTCGCCCCAAGAAATACTTTCGCGTGGATCTGGAGGAGAGGCCCCGCGAAGACGATGCGCTCTGGCTCAAGTGTAAGGCCTGCGGCCAGCTGGTCTTCAAGAAGAAAGTCGAGCAGAACCGCAACATCTGCCCCAAGTGCGGCGAGTATTTCTTCCTCACCGCTCGAGAGCGCATCAAACTCCTTGTCGATGAGGGCTCGTTTGCAGACATCTCCCGGCCGATTGTGGCCAAAGATCCGCTGCGCTTCGTGGGAGCTAAGCCCTATGCCCAGAGCCTGAAAGAGGCCCAAGAAGAGACCGGTCTACCCAACGAGATCATCGTGGGAAGCGCAGCCATTGAGGGGATTCCCGTCATTTTGGCCGTGATGGATTTCCGCTTCATCGGCGGCAGCATGGGCAGCGTCATGGGTGAGCAGATCTGTCATGGAATGCGCACGGCCGCTCGGCTACGGCGCCCGTTCATTCTCATCTCCTCCACGGGCGGGGCCCGCATGCAGGAGGGCATCTTGAGCCTGATGCAGATGGCCAAGACGGCCGCCGCTCGGCTGCTGCTGGAGGAGGCCCGCGTCCCCTTCATCTCGGTGATGACGTATCCCACCACCGCGGGCGTGGAAGCGAGCATCGCCAGTTTGGGCGATGTGACGATGGCCGAGAAAGGAGCCCTCATCGGATTTGCGGGTCCGCGGGTGATCAAAGAGACGATCCATCAGGAACTGCCGCCCGATTTCCAGACGGATCGCTTCGCCCTGGAGCACGGAATCGTCGATCAAGTGGTGCGGCGCGAGCAGATGCGCTCGGAGATCGCTCGAGTCTTAAGGTTCTTTGTGAGCCGAGGCGGCCCAGACCCCGGACGGAGGTAGAGGTGGCCGACTCGATGGAAGAGCTAGAGAAGAAGATCGCGGAGCTCAAGGAGTTGAGCCGCATCGATGGCCTGGATCTCTCCGAGGAGATCGCGCGTCTAGAAGCCAAGCTCGCCGATCTACGGGCCGCGGCCCTCCCCAAAGAGATCGATGAGTGGGAGAGGGTCAAGTTGGCCCGCCACCCCAAGCGCCCCTTCACCCTCGATTATCTAGAGCGAATCATGGAGGATTATTATGAGCTCCGTGGGGATCGGCTCTACGGCGATGATCGGGCCATGGTGAGTGCCCTGGCGCGCTTCGAGGGCCGCACCGTGGTGATAGTGGGCCATCAGAAGGGGCGAACACCCGAAGAGAATAGGGAGAGAAATTTCGGCATGGCCCATCCGGAAGGCTATCGCAAGGCGCTGCGGGCGATGAGGCTGGCCGAGCGTTTCGGCTTTCCCATCTTCAGCTTCATTAACACGCCCGGAGCCTATCCGGGCGTCGGGGCCGAGGAGCGGCACATCGGAGGAGCTCTGGCGCAGAACATCTATGAGATGTTCCAGCTTGAGGTACCCATTGTAGTGTCCATCATTGGGGAGGGCGGCAGCGGTGGGGCCCTGGGAATCGGCGTGGGAGATCGCATCTTGATGATGGAGAATGCGATCTATTCGGTGATCAGCCCGGAGGGCTGTGCCGCCATCCTCTGGCGCGATCGGGCCAAGGCTCCAGAGGCCGCGCGGGCGCTCAAGCTGACGGCTGAGCATCTGCGCGCGCTAGGGGTGATCGACGAGGTCATTCCCGAGCCCCCTGGCGGAGCCCACCATGACTACGATGCCGCCGCCCAAGCCCTCCGCCAGGCCCTCAAGCGGCACCTGGAAGAGGTTGAGACCCTTAAGCCGCAGGAGAGGCGGGCGCGACGCCGCCAGAAGTTTCTCGCCATGGGCATCTATGAGGAGCTCGCGGAGGCCCTCGAGCCTCCCGCTGGCTCCAGAGGGAGGTGAAAGGCATGCCTGCGAATCGCACGGCCGACTGCAGCGGTGAGTGCTCTTGGCTCTTCGCCGACCTGAGCTCCGAGGCCCTGGGAAAGATTCGCCGCATGTCGCGACGGCTTCACTATCCCAAAGGAGAAGTCATCTTCCAGGAGGGTGAGCCAGCGTTTGGTTTATACATCATCTGCTCGGGCAAAGTGAAGCTGGCCAAGCATTCCATCCGCGGCAAGAAACAGATCTTGAAGCTCCTAGGCCCCGGAGAGATCCTGGGCGAAAAGACCCTCTTCGATCGCGAAGTCTACACGGCCTATGCCGAGACGCTGGAGGAGACGACACTCCACTTCATTGAGCGCGCGCCGTTCATCGAATTCTTGAGGGATCACCCCGAGGTAGCCCTGAAATTGATCGAAAAGCTCGCCCGAGAGCTCAAGGCCTTCCAAGACAAGCTGATGGAAGCCTCGTATGAAGGCAGTCTCGAACGCCTGGCTAGGCTGCTGCTGCTCATGGGCAAGCAATACGGCGTCCAGACGGAGAAGGGCTTAGATCTTGGAGTCGAGCTCAGCCGGCAAGAGCTGGCGGAGCTCGCCGGAATTGCGACGGAGACCGCTATACGTATGCTCTCCCGGCTCAAAGACCGCGGCCTCATCGCCCTAGAAGGCTCCAAGATCTACATCGTAGATCGAGAGGGGCTGAGCGAGCTGGCTGAGCCGTTTCTGATCACGCTCAAAGAGAATCTCCTATGAGGAGCGGCTCGTGAGAATGAGACTTCTGGCGTTCGGCCTGGTGTTGATCGTGCTCTTGGCCGCCAGCACGGTCATCTTGTTGGTGGACTTCCGCCTGAAAGAGAACAGAACTGCCTCGAGCCGGGCCGCTTCTGTCTCTACTCCCTCGCCCCTGTTCCCGCAAGTCGACGGCCAGATCAGCCGAGGCGAGTACGACTATCTCTATCGAGATCCCAACGGACTGACCCTCTACTGGAAGATCGACCAGACCCAGAAACTCATCTATCTGGGATTGAGGAGCCCTGTAGCGGGTCGAGTGTCGATCTCGCTTGAGCCGACGGGTCCCGGCATGAAGGGCGGGGATCTTTTGATCGGTTTCGTCAAGGACGGCCAAGTCGAAGCCCTAGACGGCTACGCGGACAAGGCCACTGGATATACGCCCGATATTGAACTCGCCGGTGGCAGAAACGACATCCTGGCGAAAGCGGGGTCTTCGAGGCCGGAGGGCACCATTCTGGAGCTCGTGCGCAAGCTGGACACGGGGGATCCTTTTGATAAGCCCATTGTATCGGGCAAAATGAGGGTCCAGCTGGGATTTTCTGAGATCACGAACTTCGTGGGCCTCTACGGCGACAAGTGGATCACCCTTGAGGTCGAGTTCTTCACAGGGCTTGCGCAGCCCACATCCCTTCCCTAGAGAATGCTGCGGCAACTGCTCTTAGGGTTATCTCGCAGTCGGCGCGCTCAAGCCTGGCTGATGAAGTCCCCTCCCATTCGCCGGGCTGCCTACCGCTTCGTCGCGGGAGAGGCCTTGGACGAAGCGATCGCCGTCGTGCGCACGCTCAACGAGCAGGGCATTTCGGCCACGCTCGATCACCTGGGAGAGAACACCCAGACGCGCCAGGCCGCCCTTCAGGCTGCGCAGGAGTATCTGAAGATCCTCGCTGCTATCCATCAAAATAATCTCAACTCCCATATATCCCTCAAGCTCACCCAAATGGGCTTAGACCTCGATGAAGATCTCTGCTTTGAGAGCGTAAAACAGATCATCGCCAGGGCTCAGCAGTATAAAAACTTCGTGCGGATTGATATGGAGAGTTCGGCTTACACTGACCGTACGCTTAAGCTCTATGAGCGTCTGCGAGGGGAGGGCTACGAGAACGTGGGCGTGGTGATTCAATCCTATCTCTATCGCAGCCGTCAAGACGTCGAACGCTTGATCCAGATGGGAGCGAATGTGAGGCTCTGCAAAGGAGCATACGCTGAGCCGCCTGCTGTGGCATTTCCCAGCAGACGCGCAGTCAATGAGAATTATCTGAGGCTTTTAGAATTGCTCTGGAGCGCCCCAGCTCAAGAGAGAGGCACCTATGTGGCCATTGCCACCCATGATGAGAAGATCATGGAGTGGGCCAAGAGATTCGCTTTAGCTCACGGCATCGCCAAAGATCGCTTTGAATTTCAGATGCTCTACGGCATCCGCCGGGATCTGCAGACCGCGCTCACCCAGAGCGGCTATAGGGTGCGGGTCTACGTCTCGTATGGGCGGGAGTGGTATCCGTATTTCATGAGGCGCTTGGCCGAGCGCCCAGCCAATCTCTTCTTCTTAGCACGCCACCTCTTCCGAAAATGAGAGAGAGCAGGAGGACTGAGTCCTCCTGCTCTCTGGCTAAGATCCCCTACGCTCTGCTTGCCGCCAAAGGGGTGATCCTAGCTAGCTCCTCATTTGGGATTCCGTCGTTAGAGCAGCACAGCAGCCACAATGGCCGCAAGACTAGCCAAGAGAGCCACGACTGCCAGCCCCTGGGCTGCATCGGCTCGAGCTTGAGCTTCCTTGAGCTGCTTGGCTGCGATCTCCTCGACCTGGAGCCGGATCTCCTCCCTCGTCGGAACTTGAGGGATCTTGATGGAGGCCAGCACCTCCGTCTTGATCTCGGTCTTGAGTGTGGCGATGGCTTCCAAGGTCTCATTGAGCTTGCGGGCCAAGGCCTCGACCCTCTGTGCCAGAGTGTCCTGAGGCTTCTCACCCAGCTGAGCTTGGATCTTCTCGATCTTGTCAGACTGTTCTTTGATCTGCATTGCCAGCTGGGCGATCTGAGGCTTTAGCTCGGCCAGCTGCTGTGTGAGATCCCGCAGTTGGGCCACGCGGGCCTCGGTCTTCTCCTGACGAGCCGCCAGCTCCGCAATCTGGACCTGCAATTGGGAGAGCACCTGGGTGAGGACGTCGATCTGAGCTAGGACATCCTGCAGCCTGCGCATGCGCCCCTCCTGATCATCCAGGCGGGCTGCCAGGCCATTTAGGCCCATTTGCAGCGCGGCGCTTTGGTCCTGCAGCTGACCCACACGGCCATCGAGCGCGTCCAAGCGGCTGAAGATCTTGCCCAAATTCTCCTGGAAGGCGCTGGTGACCGTCAGGGTCTTCTCCACCGCCTCCTGGAGCTTGGTGATGCCCAGCTCGTTGGCCGCGAGCCGATTCTGAAGAGCTGTGATGCTGTCAGAGAGCTTCGCGTCCAACTCGGATACTTTGCCCTTGAGAGAGGCCACCTGTTGCGGCAGCTCGTTTAGGGCTTCCACGGCCTCCGAGAGCTTGGCCACAGTCCCCGAGACCTTCTTGATCTCAAAGGTGTTATCCTTGGTGAGGTTCTCCACGGTGAACAGCCGTGGCCGGAAATTCTCCAAGTCGGAGACGACGTTTTCGGAGACCCGTTGCACCTGCAAGGTGAGGGCTTTGACCAACGACTCCAAGTCGTCGATCATGGCCTCCAGCTGCTTGATCTTCTCGCTGACACTCTTGTCCTCGGCTGCCAAGGCAGAGCTTGGGGAGAAGAGGACAAAGAGCGCCACAAGCAGCACGGCCAGAGCCGTCCATTGGAACGCCTGTAACGTACGCATTGGATGTATCCCCCCTTTAGCGTTGGCTCCATTCTAAAGAGGCGTCCAGGGAGGATCGGTAATTGAAGTCACCTTCGAGGGCATCCGCTTACGAGATGGGGATGGGAGCCGCATCCTTCCCCTGGTCGCCCCTGATGCCTGGCAAAAGCGGCAGGGGTGTAGCTAGAATATACTGAATTGAACATGGATTTCTGCGTTATTCTTTCTGATTCGTTTTGAGCGGACCGTTAATAATATCTTAACGGACATGCTGGGGGGCCTCGCCTTGGGCGTTCACCCAAGGCGAGGCAATCGTGACCGTGTCCCAGTCCTGTACGTAGTCGTAGAGCCTGGCCTCTTCGTGAAGAGGAAGTACGCGCGTTGGGGCGTAGACAACGACGCTCTCTATGCCATCTCCCCAAAGCGACTTGAACTCAGAGACGGTCAACTCTCGAGGAAGCACCATCAAAGAGAACTCAAAGCGGCTGTGATCCTTCAGCCCTCGGAACCGCACGTAGATGAGCTTCATCGTTGCCACCCCTTTCGCTTTCAACACACTCATAGGGAGATACACTCAAGAGAAGGGACGGGTTCCACGCGGGTTCGCGCAGATCGCCATACGAGGGCTCTCGATAGACTCAAATTTTGATTCGATCTTCCACGGGGTTGGAGAGCCGCCCATGCTCGTGGAAGTAGATCATCGTGGTCTGAATGGAGCGATGGCGCGCGGCCGCTTGCGCCTCCAGCAGCGACGCCCCGCCCTCGATGGCCAACGTCACAAAGCTATGTCTAAGGGAATGGGCTGAGGTCTTCGGGGTCTTCACCCCAGCCTTCTTTAAATAATACGTGATCCGGCGGCGGATGTGGCGCGTGCTCAGCCGCAGATCTCCCTTGCGATTCCTCCTATCCACTTTGACAAAGAGAGGCTCAGCCGGATGGGGCCGGCCGCGACACGCGAGATATTCAAAAATCGCTTGCTCCGTGGCAGGAGCCAGCACGACAAACTCGTCTTTGGCATCCCGCCCCTTCCCCCAGATGCGCAAGATCCTTCGGCCTTGACGGGTCTCTAGGTCCCCTACGTTCGCGCGATGGACTTCAATGAGGCGAAGCCCGCCTCTGACCATCAAGTTGATCATCGCATAGTCGCGCTTGCCCAAGATCGTGCGGCGATCGATGGCTTCAAAGACGGACAAAAGCTCAGCCCGCGTGAGATCTTTTCTGAGATGCCCCCGCGGACGGCGCAGACCTTTGATCCCCTCTACCGGATTCTGGGGCAATAGGCCCTCCTCTACGGCGAAGCGAAAGAACCTCCGCAAGGCCACCCAGTACGTGAGCACCGTGTTCGCCGCGCGACTTTCCCGAAGCCACTCGCGATAGGCCTTGAGCGTCTCGGCATCGAGCCGGCCGCTGGATTCTCTCTGCAGCCAGCCGAAGAAGCTCTTAAGCGCCTCCTGATACGTCCTCCGCGTGTTCGAAGAGACGTCAATGGAGCTTAGAAATTGAGCCAGGGTTGCCTGCCAGGGGACCACCACTCACCACCTCATGGAGCGATGGCCTATTCTATGGGGAAACTTCCAGATCGACAAGCACCCCAGCGCACACGGCCCATTTGTAACGCGGGTTACGCTCGCATGTGACCAAGTTCCCACCCCCGTTTGACAGACCTCCTCCCGCCTGGCCAGAAGAAGCTCTAGAGTAGCAACAGTCTATGCCCAAGGAGGAGGCACATCTATGAGTAATAAGTCTCTGGTGGTAGCCATAGCGATCCTCTTCTCCGGCCTACTGGCCAGCCAAGCCTGGGCCGCGGAGTATAGCGATTTGGAGAAGAAGATCGAGGAACTTTCGAAAGAGATCCAGAAGCTCGAGGGGATGGTCAAGGATCTCTCCTTCCAGGTCCAGCAGACGCAGGCCATAGCCAGCGTCGTGAAAGAATTCTCCTTTGAGCTGAAGAAAGCGGAGAGTTCTCTGCGCGAGCTTCAAGGGATCAACAAGAAAGTGACAGAAGAGATCCAGCCTCGCCTGCTCACCCTCGAGGGTACCATCCAGGGGGTTGCCGCCAGCTTCAAGGAGAAGCACGACTCCCTGCAGGGGCGGGTCTTTGATCTGGAGACCAGCGTGCAGGGGCTCGACGCCCGGCTGAAGTCTGTCGAGGGCAAGGTCCGCGAGCTACTCGATCTCGACAGCCACGTCCAACAGCTGGAGAAGCGGCTCTCGGCCCTGGAGCAGCAAGTGGGCAAGACGGTCGGGATGCCCCCGGATGCGGCCAAATTCATGATGAAGATTCAGGAGCTCTCGGACCGCCTGCAGACCCTGGAGCAGACGATCGCTACGCTGCCCATCGCGGATCTCAGCGATCAGATCAGCAAGAACCGCGCGCGCCTCTCATCCCTGGAGATCAGCAAGGCCAACACCGAGGAAGTAGAGGCCCTACAGGCCCGAATCATGCAGCTAGAGCAGCAATTGCAGGCCGAGGTGGAGGAGGTCAAGACTCAGACGAGCATGAACACGGCCCTAGCCGGCTTGGGGTTGGCTGCCGCTTTAGTCGCTCTAGCCAGCATCTTCGGGATCATTTAGCCAGCCAGCTAAAAGAGCGAAGCTCAAAGGCGACCACCACAACCACAAGAAGATCCAGCAAGAAACCAAGAGCCATCCTGGTCTGGCCTCCTCACCAGGATGGCTCCTCTGTTATTCCGTGCCAGGCAACTCCATTTCCCGGAAGCGCCAGATGGCCAACCCGAGGGGGATGGCTGTCCAGCCGAACAAGACTCCCACACTGGCCGCCATGGAGACATCAGTGGGCAGACCCAGCAGATGATGCGCGAACCCTTCCGCGTAATGCCGGATGCTCAGCTGAGTGGCTGCCGGCGAGATGCGACTCAACGACTCTTCCCAGCCCAGAATATAGGCAAAGCCCCAAATGAGCGCCCGGTCGAAGAAAAGACTTAAAGCCAAGAAGAAAGCCCCGTAGGCCAGCAGGGCCAAAGCCGTTGTCAGCAGGAGTCTTCCGATCAAGTCCCAGTTGCTCGTAGCCAGTAGAGCTGTGGCCACCAGACTGAGTCCAGCAAAGAGTAGCGCGGTCAAGATGGCCGCGGCGTATTTTGCAAGCACGATCGTAGCCCGCAAGACCGGCTTCGTCCAGAGATAAACGATCGTTTCATTCTGAATCTCTTCTCTGAGCGCTGTGGCCGTAAGAAGCAGCGCAATCGCCGGATATACGAGCGGCAGCTGAAAACCCTTGAAGAGCTCCCTCAAGAATCCCTCTGAGACGATACGGGGATCGAGTCTGCCCGCCTGGAGCATCACCGCCATAATGAGCAGGGGAAACGCGCTCAGAATCAATAAGAAGAGCCAGAGTCCCAGGCGTCGCCAGCCCACCAGCTGCCGCAGACTCAACTGCACAAGCGCGCGAGAGATCATCGCACCAAATAGCGAAAGACGCTCTCCAGATCCTCGTCTAAGCTCACGATGCGCATAAGCCTCACTCCAGCCTCGAACGCCACTTGCGGAAGCCGGCTGTAGAAGACATCAGGCTCGCTCACGTCCGCGATCAGTTCACCGTCGGCCAGGCTCAGCCCACGCACCAGGGCTCTTTCCGTAAGCAACGCCGCCAGGCGCTTGGAATCGCTCGCCTGGATCGAGACTCTGTGGGGCCAATCGTCCAGGGAGGCGCGAATCGCCCGAAAATCTCCAAACGCCACGAGCCGACCGCGATGGATGAGCATGATCTGAGAAGCCATCCGCTCCACCTCGTAGAGCACGTGAGAAGAGACGACGATCGTCTTGCCCGCCTCCCCCAGCCTTTTGATTAGAGCCATGAGAATCCGTCGCTGGGTGGGATCGGCCCCCTTGAGCGGCTCATCCAGCAAGAGCACCTCCGGGTCGTGCAGGAGGCTTTGAGCGATCTTGAGGCGCTGGCGCATCCCTCGACTGTAAGCCCCAATCTTCTTGTCCTTCTGCGCTTCAAGATCCACTTGCTGCAACGCTCGGAGAGCCGCGCCTTGAGGGTCGCTTACGCCCTGAAGCCTAGCCATCAGCTCCAGGAACTCACCCCCAGTCATAAAATCATAGAGCCGATCGCTCTCGGGGCAGTAGCCGATCTGCCTGTAAAGCCGTGGATTTTGGCGAGGCGATTGCCCAAAGAGGCTCACCCGACCGGAAGTGGGCTTAAGCAGCCCGGCCAAAAGCTTCAACAGCGTAGTCTTGCCCGCGCCGTTGGGACCCAGAAGCCCCGTCACCCCCGGCCCCAGCTCGAACGAGATGTCGCTTACGGCCACGACATCACCGTAGCGCTTCGTCACATGATCGACTTCAATGACGCCCATTAGCGCATCTCACGATGATAGCTCATCCAGACGATCGCCCACGAGAGGGCGATTACAGCCAGCGCTCCGGCCAGATAAGCCCAGACAGAGAGAGGCTCAATGCGCAGGAGATCCCCGGGGAGCTCAATGGGGCTCAGCGTCCCGAAGAGCCCGTCTTTGACCCGTAGTGGCAGATCTCCCAGATCTAAGAGCATCACCCAGGGTTCCCGGAGAGCGAAGAGGAGCAGGCCGTTCAACAAGCCCCCGAGGAAGATGAGGCCGAGGATGGCACCGGCGGCATAGCCGCGACTGACCGTCAGCGACGAGATGCCCATCGCCCAGCTCGTATAGAAGAGGGCGAGCAACAGGCCGGAAGCGAGGAGTGCTCCAAGATCCCGCAGATGGCGGCTCAGATACTCGAGCGCGTCACCCGCGAGAAACGTCTTGCCCAAAAAGAGAAGCAGAGCCGGTCCGAGTGTCACCAGCGCCAGCACCCCAAAGATCGCCCCTGCCTTCGCCCACAGATAATCATAAACGCGGATGGGTCGCGCCAAATAGAGGGGATAGACCCGATAGCGCCGATCGTCACAGAGCAGCGCCGGAGCCACCAGAGCGCTCAAGAAAAGAAGCACAATCGCGGAAGCCTCGTAGAAGCCGCTGTAGGGGTTGAGCAGCGTCTGAGGCGCGCCCGCCCCAAAGAAATCAGCCAACTGGCTCATCAAAAGATAGAAGAAGAAGATGAAGAGCTCGCTGATCAGCAAAAGAATGATCGCCAGCCTATACTTCCAGCTCCTCTTTATTCCCAGAGCGCGCTTGAGTTCATCCCCGATGAAGCCAGCTAGGGCGTAGCCCCGGCCGAGATAACGCCCCTCATAGGGGCGATAGCCCCTATCATAGATGACACCCTTAGATTTTGCGCTCATGGCTGGCGATGCAGGTCCCAAAAGAGCTCCTCGAGCGAACGGCTCTCGCGCTCCAGATATCTCAGCTGAACCCCCGTCTGGACGGCCTGCTGCAGGATCACGTCATACACAACATCGCTATCCGCTTTGACTAGAAGCCTTGTACCCACCGCCTCGACCTTAAGCCCCTCAGCCCTAAGCCCCTGAACAAAAGCCTCTTGATCGCCCACGACGCGCACCAGAAGCCCCTCGCTTAGCCCCCCTAAAAGCTCGCTCAGCTTGCCCTGCGTAACTACTTGTCCGGCCCGCAAGATCACGACATACTCGCACACCCGCTCTACATCCCGAAGCAGATGCGAGGAGAGCAACATGCTGATGCCCATCTTCTTGTGAACATCTCCAATGAGATCGAGCATCTCCCCCCGGCCTTGGGGGTCCAGGCCGCTGGTGGGCTCGTCCAGTAAGACAAGCTTTGGGTCATGGACGAGTGCCTGTGCGAGTTTGACCCGCTGCTTCATGCCCACGCTGTAGCCCCCAATGGGCCGATAGCGCTCCTCCCCCAAGCCCACCAGATGCAAGACATCATGAGCACGCTGCAGGGCCACCTCTTTGGGAAGCCCTGAGAGTCGTCCCAAGCGCACTACCAGATCAAACGCGCTTTGATCCGCAGGCAGGCAGTCATCCTCCGGCATGTAGCCCACACGACGGCGAAGCTCCAGACCCTGTGAGGCCACATCGAACCCCAAGACCCGCGCAGATCCTGAAGTGGGAGAGAGCAGCCCCAACAGCAGCTTCATGAACGTCGTCTTGCCCGCACCGTTCTCCCCCAAGAGCCCGACACTGCCTTCTGGAATCTCGAGGGATATGCCCTCTAAAGCCGGCAACCCGTTATAGCGCTTGGAAAGATTCTCCGTAGAGATGGCTGAGGCCATTTATACTAGACCCAAGTCAAGCGGGCCATCTCGGCACCATCGCCCAGACGCGCCGGGAGCTTCAAGACGCGGGTGTAGCCCCCCGGTCGATCCTTATAGCGCGGGCCGATCTCCTCGAAGAGCTTTTTGACGGCCTCCTTGTTCTGCAGCAAGCGAAATGCCTGGCGGCGGGCCTGGAGATCCCCCTGCTTGGCCCACGTGACCAACTTCTCAGCTAAGACGCTACTCTCCTTGGCCCGCGCCACCGTCGTGTCGACTTTCCCATGGGCAATCAGGGCCTGGACCTGACCGGCTAGCATGAGCTTGCGATGCTGGCTCATGCGATTCAGTTTTCGAAATTTCTTGCGATGCCTCACGCTCCCTCCCTCCTTCAGGACTTCTTCTTGGAGGGGATCAGCTCATACCCCAGCTCATGCAAGCGCTCTTCCACCTTGGCCAAGGACTTTTCGCCGAACTTGTGAATGTCGCGCAACTCCTCGCGGGAGTGCGTCAAGAGATCCCTAAGCGTCACGATGTTGTGCGGCGGTTGCTTGAGCAGATTGCATGCCCGCTTGTCAAACCCAAGTTCCTCCAGCGTCAGCTCCAAGATCTCCCGCTCCTCTTGTTTCTTCTCTTCCTCCTTGACCCGTGCGTACGGGTGCTGAGCGAACTCCGAGAAGAGCTCAAAGTGACTGATCAGGATCTGCGCGGCGTGATGGAGGGCCTCCTCCGGCTTGATCGCCCCGTTCGTCTCCAGCTCTAAGATCAAGCGATCGAAGTCGCTCCGCTCGCCCACCCGGGTCTCCTCGATGCGGAAATTCACTCGTTTCACGGGCGAAAAATCCGAGTCGATGGCGATGACCCCCAAGGGCATGTCCTCCTTCTTGTTGCGCTCGGCCGAGCGATAGCCGAAGCCCGTCTCCACCTCCATCTCGATCTCCAGCTGGCCGCCTTCATCCAAGGTCGCAATGGGGTGGTCCTTGTTGATGATCTCCACGCCGGAGGGGGTCTCAATCGCTTCGGCCGTCACCTGGCCGGGGCCTTCGGCTTTGAGCAGCAGCCGACACAGCTCATCCCCCCGAGTGATCCGGATCGCCAGCTCCTTCAGATTCAGGATGATCTCCAAGAGGGTCTCCTTGACCCCAGGCACCGTATCGTACTCATGGTATTTGCCCCCAAAGCGCACCCGGGTCACCGCCGCCCCCGGAATGGACGAGAGCAGCACCCTTCTTAGGGCGTTGCCCAGCGTGGTGCCGTACCCGCGCTCCAGCGGCTCCACGACGATCCGCCCATAGCGCCCATCCAGCTCTTCCACGCCAATTCGGGGCTCGATCGTCTGTACCTGCTCCATCTCCGCCACTCTCATGCCACCCTCTCCTCCGCACTAGCGCGAATAGAACTCCACAATCAAGTTCATGTCTATGTCCTGACCGATCTCTTCCCGCTTGGGCTTGTCCAGCACCCTGAGCTTACCGTTGAGCCTCTCCAGCCAGCTGGCCGTGGGACGCTGCTGGACCTCTTTGAGAACAGCTTGAATGCCCTTCTTGCTTAAGGCGCTCTCCTTGAAGGAGACCACGTCTCCAGGCCTCGTCAAGAACGAGGGGATATCCACCCGGCGCCCGTTGACCCACACGTGCCCGTGCTTGATCCACTGGCGCGCTTGATCCCGCGAGGAGGCTAGACCCCCCCGATAGAGAATGGTATCTAAACGCCGCTCCAACAGCTCCAAGAGATAGTCGCCTGTGACGCCTTTGACTTTCTTGGCCAACTCCACATAGCGACGGAACTGCCTCTCGCGCAGCCCATAGATCCTCTTGAGCTTCTGTTTCTCGCGCAGGTGGATGCCGAACTGCGAGAGGCGATGCCGGGTATCCCGGTGCATGCCGGGTGGGTACTTGCGGCGCGACACGGGGCACTTGTCCGTAAAGCACTTGGTGCCCTTCAAAAAGAGCTTCTGCCCCTCTCGGCGGCAGAGTCTACATTTGGGTCCAATATATATGCCCATACGAGAATCCCTCTCTACTCTACGAGTGCGAGATCGGGGTGATGTTCTTGACCTCCTCTACGCGAAATGGAGAATTCTTCAAAGCGTTGACGACGGAGTTGCGCCCCGATCCCGTGCCGTTGACGGTGACGATCACAGATTTAATGCCGAATTCCTTCATGCGCTCCATGAGTCTTTCCGTGGCCAGCTGAGCGGCAAACGGCGTGCCCTTGCGCGACCCCTTGAAGCCCACCACCCCGGGACTGCTCCAGGCGAGCACCCTCCCCGCGAGATCCGTGAGCGTGAGAATCGTGTTATTGTACGTCGCATGCACGTGAATGCGCGCTCGCTCCAGCTGCTTCTTGGCCATAAGGGATCAGCGCTTCTTCCCGGCCTTCGAGGGCCTAGGACCCTTCCAGGTGCGCGCGTTCGCCCTGGTACGCTGCCCGCGCACCGGAAGCCCCACAGTATGACGAATCCCACGATAGCACTTGATCGCCTTCAAGCGATCGATGTCTGCCTTCACCTTGCGCCGAAGCTCCCCTTCCACGAGGATCTTGCCCTCAATCTGCTTCCTAAGCTCCGCCACTTCGGCTTCAGAGAGCTCATGCACCCGTTTATCGGGAGAGATTCTCGCCTCGGCCAAGATCTCAGCGGCCCGCGGACGCCCAATCCCATAGATGTACGTGAGCGCGATCTCCACGCGCTTTTTGCTCGGCAAATCCACGCCTGCTATACGCGCCATTCGCTTCTCTTCACCCCTGACGCTGCTTGTGCTTGGGGTTCTTGCAGATCACCATGACCCGCCCCCCACGGCGGACGATCTGGCAGTGATCGCACATCTTCCTCACAGAGCTTCGCACTTTCATCGCTTATCCCTCACGATAGACGATCCGGCCTCGCTGGAGATCATACGGGGAGAACTCCACTACTACGGTGTCTCCCGGCAGGATTTTAATATAATTCTTCCGCATCCTTCCAGAGACGTGGCAGAGGGCCTCTCGTCCATCCTCCAGCCGGACTTTGAAGGTCGAGCCGGGATACGCCTCGATCACTTCGCCCTGCTTGCGGATGAACTCCCCTTTGCCGATAGTCTCCCCCCCCTTTTTTTTTACGAGCAGCCCCAGACAGCGGTGAGGATCTCCGGCTCGCCCCCGGTGATGAGGACCATCTCCTCCACGTGGGCCGCGGGTCGCCCATTGGGGGTGAGCACCGTCCAGCCGTCCTCTGCCACCCGCTCCTCTTCTGCTCCGGTGGACTTCCAGACCATCGGCTCGATCGCCAGGACCATCCCTTCTACGAGCTTCGCTCCTCGGCCCGGCACCCCATAATTGGGCACCTGCGGCTCCTCGTGCATCGAGCGGCCGATCCCATGGCCTACGAATCGCTTCACGACTTGATAGCCCCTGGACTCCACATAGGAGCCGATCGCGTGCGCAATATCCCCCACGCGATGGCCAGCCAGGGCCTGAGCGATCCCCTGCCTGAGGGCCTCCCGCGCTACGCCTACGAGCTCCAGAGCCTCCGGCGAAGGCCGCCCGATAATGACAGTGTCGGCCTTGTCCGCATAGAGCCCTCGGCGCTCAATCCCAATATCAATCGAGAGCACATCGCCCTCGTGCAACACGCGATCAGGCCGGGGGATCCCGTGGACGATCTCGTCGTTGATGGACGTGCAGATCGATGCGGGAAACCCGCGATAGCCCTTGAAGGCGGAGGCGACCCCGGCCTCGTCCATGAGCTCCTCCGCCAGTTCATTGAGCTCGCCGGTGGAGACCCCCGGCTGAGAGGCACGGATCAGCGCTCTTAGAATCTCATTCAAGATCCGCGCGTTCTCCCTCAAAAGCTCGATCTCACTCTCTGTCTTTAGCTGTATCATAGCCAGAGATCACATTCAGGATTCGCTCAAAGACCTCCTCAATCGATCCCCGGCCATCCACTTCGACTAAGAGACTGCGCCTACGATAGGACTCGATAAGGGGTTGAGCCTCTTGATTATACTGAACATCATAGCGCTTTGCGACCACCTCGGCTCTGTCATCCGAGCGCTGATAGAGCCTTCCGCCACAGGCATCGCAGATTCCTGCGCGCTTGGGAGGCTGTGAGACGAGGTTATAAATTCGGCCGCAGCGCTCGCAGACCCGCCGGGAAGAGAGCCTCTGAATCACTTCCTCCCGCGGAAGATCAATCCAAAGCGCCAGATCGATCCCTGTCAGCTTCTCCAGCGCCTCTGCTTGAGAGACGTTCCTGGGGAAGCCATCGAGGATGAAGCCCCGCTGCCCCTCTAACTCACGGAGTTGCTCACGAATCAGGGCCACCACCAGCTCATCGGGAACGAGTTCCCCGCGGTCCATGTAAGCTTGGGCCCGCTGACCCAGTTCTGTCTGATCTTTCACGGCCGCCCGCAAGAGATCCCCCGTGACGATCCGTGGGATCGAAAGATGCTCTGCCAAGCGTTTGGCCTGGGTCCCCTTGCCCGCCCCCGGCGGCCCCAAGAGCACGATCCTCATAGCTTTCTTCCCAGCACAGCGCCCTTGCGAATCAGACTCTCATAATGGCGCTCGACCATGTGGGCCTCGATCTGCTTGACGGTATCTACGCCTACGCCCACCACAATCAGAATCGAAGTACCTCCTAGGGCGAAGAAGGCCT
Source organism: Candidatus Fraserbacteria bacterium (assembly GCA_037443265.1). Classification (GTDB taxonomy): domain Bacteria; phylum Bipolaricaulota; class Bipolaricaulia; order RBG-16-55-9; family RBG-16-55-9; genus JBBIOR01. The sequence goes on from JBBIOR010000005.1 coordinate 38,382, forward strand.
GTAGCCCACTCAAGTTCGTGACGATGTAGGGCAGAAGCGCAATCGCCGTCAAGAAGAGCCCACCGATGAAAAGCAGTCTCGTCTGGATCCGCTCGATGTAGTCGGAAGTGGCCTTGCCCGGACGTAGCCCTGGGATGAACCCCCCCCAGCGCCTCAGGTTATCTGCCAAGTCTTGAGGGTTAAACACGATCGCACTGTAGAAGTACGTGAAGAACATGATCAGCAGGCCATACAAAGCGAGATAGATCCAGCCGCCCCGCTGCAGATCTGCCTTGAGCACTTGAAACCACTCGGGGCCGCCCGAGAGGGCCGGCCAGCTGAGCAGAGTCTGAGGCAGGGTGAGAATAGCCGCAGCAAAGATGATCGGGATGACCCCTCCCTGATTGACGCCGAAAGGAATGTATGTGTTCTGGCCCCCATAGACTCGACCCCGCACCATGCGCTTGGCGTATTGGATCTCAATCCTTCGGGCTCCCAGTTGTACCAGCACCACCCCGGCCACCACCACCACGAACATCGCAAGAAGCACGATCGCCCACAGGGGATTGGTTCCACCTCCGGGGCTGAGGGCGATGATGGTCTGATTGAGGAAGCCGGGGTAGCCGGCGATGATGCCGGCCATGATGATCATCGAAACCCCACGGCCGATCCCGTTCTCTGTAATTCTCTCCCCCAGCCACATCAAGAACATCGTGCCCGTGGTGAGCGCGACCACCGAAGTAAAATAGAAGATGATCGGCGATTGTCCCTCAAAGAGCAGCCCCTGGCTGGCGATGACATAGCTGGTTCCGGCCGATTGCAGGAGGGCCAGCCCGACAGTCCCGTAGCGGACATATTTCTGGATGATCTTGCGCCCCTCGTCCCCCTGCTTCGTAAGCTCCTTAAGATACGGGATGACGGATTGCAGTAGGCTCATAATGATCGAGGCGTTGATGTAGGGGATGACACCGAGGGCGAAGATGGAAAGATTTTCAAAGGCTCCTCCGGTAAAGAGATTCAAGAAGCCGAGAAGCCCGCTGCTGCCGCCCAAGGCCGAAGCGAAAAACTCGCTCCACTTCTGGGGGTCGATGCCCGGCACGGGGATCCACGCCCCCAGTCGGAAGACCGCAAAGGCCCCTAAAGTAAAAAGGATCCGCTTGCGGACTTCAGGGATGGTCAGCGCCTGCAGGATGCCTTCGAACATGGGGCTCAGCCGTCTCCTTCCCGCCCGCTGCGGGCATTTCTGCTTGCGGCACGCCGGGGGCTCTTAAGCACGATGGCCTGCCCGCCCGCCTCCTCAATCTGCTGACGGGCCTTCTTCGAGAAACTATGGGCCTTGAGGATCAGCCTCTTGGTGAGGCGCCCACGCCCCAGCACCTTCACCCCATCCCGGATCTCCTTGATGAGATGGCGCTTAAGTAGCTCCTCGGGCGTGACCTCCGCCCCCTCTTCAAATTGCTCTGCGATGTCATCGAGGTTGACATAGGAGAAGATCCGCCGCCGGAAATTTTGGAATCCCCGCTTGGGCACGCGCTTCCAGAGGGGAGTCTGTCCTCCTTCAAAGGCGGGAGGCATCTGATAGCCGCTGCGGGCCGTCTGCCCCTTGCCCCCGCGACCGGAGTACGTCCCGTGGGAGGCATTGCCCCGCCCCACCCGCTTCCTCTCTTTGCGACTCCCCGGCGTGGGAGAGAGCTCATCCAGCCTGACCATGGAGGACCTCCTTGGGCGTCTTGTCCCTCTGGCGCGCAATCTCTTCCACTGTCCTGAGCTGCTTGAGCCCCTCGATCGTGGCCTTGGCCAGGGTGAGCGGATTGGTCGACCCCAAGGCCTTGGTCAGAATATCTCGAATTCCCACCAGGCGGCAGATCGTGGCCACCGTCTCGCCCGCGATGATGCCCGTGCCGGGGAAGGCCGGCTTGAGCAGCACTCGGGCGGCCTTGAACTGTCCGATGACGGGATGAGGGATCGTGCCGCCCACCAGCGGGACCGGGATCATATGGCGTCTGGCGTCGCGGATCGCTTGCTGGACCGCCGGAGGGATCTCGCGCGTGTTCCCCTTGCCCAAGCCAATACGCCCGGCTTGATCCCCTACCGCCACAATCACGCGGAAGCTCAAATTCTTTCCGCCCTTGACCACCTTGGCCACCCGGCGGATCTCAATCACTTCGTTCTTCAGCTCTGGCTCTGGCTGCTGCTCTTCCAGTCTGTTGATCTCCTTCAAAACTTGAGTCCTCCTTCTCGAGCACTCTCGGCCAAGGCCTTGATGACCCCATGATAGGGATAGCCCCCTCGGTCGAAGACGACTCTTTCAATCCCCAAAGCTCTGGCCCGCTCCGCCAAAAGCTTGCCGACGGCCTTGGCCGCTTCGATATTGCAGCCGCGCGCTCCGCCCAGCGCCTTATCCAGCGTCGAGACGTAGACCCGCGTGTGGCCTTGCTCGTCGTCAATGAGCTGCGCGTAGATGTGTCGAAGACTCTTATAGACGGAGAGCCTGGGGCGGTCCGCCGTGCCCCGGATCTTGCGGCGGATGCGCCGGTGACGCTGCTGACGCTGTGCTTCGCGCGTAAGAGTCGCCATAGCTCATCCGCCGGCCGTCTTGGCCGCCGCCCCTGCCAGCTTGCCCTCCTTGCGAATGATGTGTTCATCGGCGTAGCGAATCCCAGTACCCTTGTAGGGCTCAGGCTCTCTAAGGGCTCGAATCTCCGCCGCGATCTCGCCCACCCGCTGCTTGTCCGGGCTTCGAAGCGTGATCTCCGCTTCAATACCCCCGCTCTTTATTTCCTTGACCTCGACTGTAACGTTCTCCGGAAGCGTGTAGTGGATGGGATGGCTGCGGCCGATCTCAAGCACGAGATCCCGACCCTGCAACTTGGCGCGATACCCCAAGCCGACCAGCTGCAGCTTCTTCTCGTAGGGCTGCTGAACCCCTCGGATCATATTCGAGATCAAGCGCTGATAGAGCCCGTGACGGGCTTTATGGTCTTTCGCCTCGCCTTTGCGGGTGACCCGCACCTGGCCGTCCTCCACCGCCACAGCGACGAACCGGGGCTCGTAGCGCTGCTCCAGCTTCCCCTGGGGGCCCTCGACCCGCACCCAATCGGCCTGGACTTCCACTTTCACCCCTGGGGGGATGGGGATCGGCAACTTTCCTATGCGGGACACGGCTAGATCACCAGATGTGGCACAAGACTTCGCCTCCGACGCCGCGCCGGCGGGCCTCGCGCCCGGTCATGACCCCCTGAGACGTCGAGAGGATCGTGATCCCTAAGCCGGCCATCACGTAGGGAATGCCCTCCACCCCCACATAGACCCGCTGGCCCGCCTTACTCACGCGCTCTAAGCCGTGAATGACCCGCTCTCGACCCCGCTTGCCCTTGTACTTCAAGCGCAGCCGGAGGGTCCGCTGGCCCCTTTCGTCCGCCTGAACCTCAAAGCCTTCGATGTAGCCCTCCTCCTGAAGGATTCGGGCCAGCTCCTCCTTCAGGCGAGAGCTGGGCAGGCGCACTTCTTCGTGATAGCGCTCGTTGGCGTTTCTGATGCGCGTCAGCATGTCCGCAATGGGATCCGTCATCATGCCCGTCACCCCACTCAACGCTTCACCAACTCGCTTTCTGTACCCCAGGGATCAGGCCCCGATGGGCTAGCTCCCGAAAGCAGAGCCGGCAGACGCCAAAATCTCTGATGAAACCCCTCTTGCGTCCGCAGATCTGGCAGCGCCGCACCCGGCGCGTCATGAACTTCGGCTCTCTTAGGCTCTTGGAAATCCACGCCTTCGTGGCCATAATTAATCCCGGAACGGACACCCCAATTCCTTCAAGAGATAATACGCCTCCCGATCCGTCCTGGCCGTCGTCGAGATCGTGATGTTCATGCCCTGGACTTTTACGATCTCGTCGTATTTGATCTCAGGGAAGACGAGCTGCTCGTCCAACCCGAGAGAATAATTGCCACGGCCGTCAAAGGAATCCGCTGATAGCCCTCGAAAATCCCGCACCGAGGGCAGCACGACATTGAACAGCTTCTCCAAGAACACATAGGCCCGCAGGCCCCGCAGGGTCACTTTGCAGCCCACCGGGTCGCCTTGGGTGATCCCAAAGTCCGAGATACTGCGCTTGGCCCGGGTGACTACGGGGCGTTGGCCGGTGATCTTGGCCAGATCCTTCATGCAGCCCTCCAGCACCTTCGGATCGTCATGGGCCTCTTTGATGCCCATATTGATGACGACCTTCTCGAGGCGAGGCACCTGCATGGCGCTCTTATAGCCAAGCTCCTTTATGAGCTTGGGAATCACTTCTTGATGATAGCGCTCCTGCAACATGGCTCTCATGTCATTCAAACGTCTCCCCGCACTGCTTGCACTTTCTCATCTTCTCGCCGGTCTCGGTGAGCTCAAACCCCACCCGCGTCGGGTGATCACAGACCGGGCAGATCACCAGCACATTGGAGATGTGAATGGTCCCCTCGCGCTCGATGATGCCACCCTCGCGCTGCCGGGCTGTCGGGCGCTGGTGGCGCTTAATGATATTTACACCTTTGACGATGAGGCGCTGCTGCTCCCGCAGGATCTTCATCACTTCCCCCCTCTGGCCGCGGTAGTTGCCCGCAATCACTTTCACCACATCGCCCTTCTTGACTTTGAGCATCTACAGCACCTCCGGAGCCAGCGAGAGAATTCTAAGCATGTTCCTCTGGCGCAGTTCTCTGGGTACGGGTCCGAAGACGCGCGTCCCAATAGGCTCTAATTGATTATTCACTAAAACGACGGCATTGTCATCGAAGCGGATGTAGCTGCCGTCCTCGCGGCGATAGGGCTTGCGCGTGCGGACGATGACCCCTTTCACCACAGCGCCCTTCTCGATCTCGCTGGTTGGCAGACGCTTCTGGACGGAGCCCACAATGATGTCTCCAATGCGGCCACCGACAGCGCCGGGTCGGCCCAACACGTTGGCCACGCGAATCTCCTTGACTCCCGAGTTGTCTGTGACTTTCAAGACGCTTCGGACTTGGATCATGACGACTCTACCTGCTCAGTCTCTCCCGCAGGCCCCTCCTCTGCGGGCGCGCGCTGGAGGACCGCCACCAGTCGCCAGCGCTTGAGCCGCGAGAGCGGCCGGGTCTCACGAATTCTCACCACATCCCCCACGTGAGCCTCTTCCTGCTCATCGTGGGCGTAAAACTTCTTGCGCTTGCGAATCACTTTCTTATAGCGCGGATGCCGGACGTGGGTCTCGACCAACACCGTGATCGTCTTCTGCATCTTGTCACTGATCACTCGTCCAATGCGCTCTTTGACCGGCATCAGCGTCCACCTGCCTTAAGCTCTCGCTCTCTTAGGACAGTGAGGACCCGGGCGATGTCCTTCTTCGTCTCCTTGAGGGCCGCGGTGTTCTCCTGCTGGCCGGTGGCGATCTGAAAGCGCAGCGTAAAGAGCTTCCTCTTGAGCTCCGCTTCCTTCTGGCGCAGCTCTTCTTCGGTGAGATCGCGCAGCTCCTTGGCTTTCATAGCTCGCCTCCCAGCTTGAGCCTCTCCCTAAGCCTTGTTCGAATGGGAAGCTTATGGTCGACGGCCTGCTGGATCTCTTCCGCCTGGGCGCGGGTGACCCCGCTGATCTCAAAGAGGATCCGCCCGGGCTTGACCACAGCCACATAATGATCCACATCTCCCTTGCCCTTACCCATACGGGTCTCCGCGGGCTTCTTCGTCACGGGCTTATCCGGAAAGATACGGACCCAGATCTTGGAGTTGCGCTCCATCATCCGGACCATGGCCTGCCGGCAGGCCTCAATTTGTCTATCGGTGATCCAAGCGGGCTCAAGCGCCTGGATGCCAAATTCTCCAAAGGCCACTTCACTTCCGGCCAGGGCCAGGCCCTTGCGCCGACCGCGATGAGTCTTGCGAAATTTCGTCCGCTTAGGAGCCAGCAGCGCCAACGGCCTCACCTCGCTTCTCCACCGGTAGCGCCCGCCGCGGCAACTGCTCCCCACGAAAGAGCCAGACTTTGATGCCAATGGGGCCATACTTCGTCCAGGCCTCGGTGAACCCGTAATCGATGTCGGCCCGGATCGTCTGCAGCGGCACCCGGCCCTGTTTAATTTCAATCGAACGGGCGATCTCCGCGCCGCCCAGCCGGCCGCTGCAACGAATCTTGACCCCTTTGGCTCCGCGCTCCATCACCCGGCCGATCACTTCCTTCATGGCCCTCTGAATGGGAAAACGGTTCTCCACCCGATAGGCCACCTCTTCCGCCACCAGGATCGCCTCGAGATCCGGAGCCTCAACTTCTTTGATAGAGATCTTCACCTTGCGGCCGAGCTTCTCCTCCAGCTCCTTCTGGAACTGATCGATCTCAGCCCCGCCCTTTCCAATTAAGATGCCGGGCCGAGCCGTACGGATCACAATCGAGACTCGATCCTCCGTGGGCCGCTCCAGATTGATCTCCGCAATGCCTGCGCCCTTGTAGCGCGCGCAGATCCATTGGCGAATCTTCTGATCCTCTAGTAAATATTCAGGGGCCTTCTTCTCATGGAACCAGTTCGACTTCCACTTCTGAGTGATCCCGAGTCGAAACCCCAGCGGATGGGTCTTCTGTCCCATCAGCTCTGCGCCTCCTTCTCAGCCACCACAATGGTGATATGGGCCGTGGGCCGCTTGATGATGTCAGCTCGGCCGCGCGAGCGGGCCTTCACCCTCTTTAAAGACGGCCCCTGATCGACCCGGGCCTCTTTCACCGTGAGCGTGTCCACGTCCATGTCATAGTTATGCTCCGCGTTGGCCACGGCAGACTCTAGGACTTTTCGAATGGCGCGGGCCCCCTTGGACTTGGCCAATCTCACCAAGTGGAGCGCTTCATCCACCGGCTTGCCCTGGATCTCTCGGGCCACGAGCCTCGCCCGATCCGGCGAGACGCGCACCCACTTCGCCATCGCTTTCGCCTGCATAAAAGACCCTCTCTTGCCGTCTTACTTGGGTGCTGGAGGTTGCTTCTTCTTCACCCCGCCGTGGGCCTTGAAGATGCGCGTCGGGGCGAACTCCCCCAATCGATGGCCTACCATGGCCTCTACAATTTGAACGGGCACGTGTATCTTACCGTTGTGGACTTTGATCGTCAACCCGACCATCTCGGGCGTGATCATCGAGGCCCTCGACCAGGTGAGGATCTCTTTGAGCTCACCCCGCTTAGCCTTGGCGATCTTCTTTAAGAGCTTAGGGTGAACGAAGGGGCCCTTCGAGGTCGAACGGGCCATCTTAGCTCACCCTCCCCTTGCGGGCATCCCGCGCGTGGACCACGATGAGTTTATCCGAGGGCTTCTTCTGGCGGGTGCGCACGCCCTTGGCGGGCTTGCCCGAGAACGTGCGCGGCGGGCCCCCCACATAGTGTCGGCCCTCGCCTCCACCGTGCGGATGATCCACTGGGTTGCGCGCCACACCCCGCGTGATGGGTCTGTGTCCCAGATGCCGCACCCGACCCGCTTGGCCGTGAACGACGTTCTTGTGATCGAGGTTGCCCACTTGTCCTACCGTGGCCATGCAATTCCCATCAAAGATGCGAATCTCTCCCGAAGGGAGTCTCAAGCGCACTTGGCCCTCCTCGAGGCTGAGCACTTGACAGGCGGTCCCCGCAGCCCGGGCGAGCTTGGCTCTCCCTCTAGGCGCAAACTCGACACAATGGACGAACGATCCCACGGGGATCTTCTTAAGGGGCAGCGCGTTGCCCGGACGGGCCTCTACATCTTCCCCCGCCATGACCGTCGCCCCCAGAGCCAGCTCCAAGGGCGAGATGATATAGCGCTTCTCGCCGTCGGCATAATGGAGCAGCGTGATCCACGCCGAGCGATTCGGGTCATACTCTCGGGAGATGACCCTAGCGGGAATCCCAAATTTATCCCGGGCGAAGTCGATGAGGCGGTAGAGGCGCTTCTCTCCGCCGCCGCGCCCGCGCATCGTGATCCGGCCCTGATTGTTCCGCCCGCCCGTCTTCTTCAAGGGCACAAGCAGGCTCTTCTCGGGCTCCTTGGGTGTCAGCTCCGAGAAGTCTGGCCACTCAGCGTGTCTTAGACTCGGCGTGATCGGCCTAAATCGCTTCGTAGGCATCCGCTCATCCCCTCATTGATAGATCTCGATCCGCTGGCCCGCCGCGAGCTGCACGATGGCCTTCTTCCAATCGGGCTTTCGACCCTGTTGATAGAAGCGAATCCGGCGGGGCTTGCCGCGGACGTCCATCGTCCAGACCCCTTCGACCTTCACTTTGAAGATCTGTTCGATGGCCCGACGGATCTGGATCTTGTTGGCCTTTGGATGGACGCGAAAAGTATATTTTCGCTCATCCTGCCCCTTCCAACTCTTCTCGCTCACAATCGGCGCAATGATCACATCTTCAAGCTGCATGTCCGTTCACCCTAGCCGTCAGTTCTTGCAGCGCCCCGGCGGTCAAAAGCAAGCGGGCGTGCCTTAAAATCTCATAGGCGTGCACGCTCCGGGCCGGCCTACAGGTCACTCCCGGAAGATTGCTGAACGACTTGCAAACCCGAAAGTTATTCTCTTCATAAGAGAGAAGCACAAGAAGCGTCTCCTCCTGAGGGATCTTCAATCGCTCCAGAAGCGCCAGGGCGTCTTTCGTCCTGGGCCTTTCGAAGTCCAATCGATCAATAAGGGTTACCCGATCGCTCTGGTAGCGATCGCGGATGGCCGAAAGCAGGGCCTGTCTTCTCATCCTCTTGGGGAGTTTATATTCATACTCTTTGGGCTGGGGGCCGAAGGTGATTCCCCCTCCGACCCAGAGGGGGGATTGGAAGGAGCCGTGGCGGGCGCGGCCCGTATGTTTTTGCGGCCACGGCTTGCGGCCGCTTCCGGCCACTTGGCTTCGGGTCTTGGTGGCATGCGTGCCCTGTCGCTGGTTGGTGAGAAAGCTCTGGACCGCGCGGAAGAGCAGATCTTTGTGAATCGGACCCTCCGCCAGCTGCTCGCTGATCTCGAGGGTCTCCTCGCCGCCTTCGAGCTTAAACATCTTCGCCGTAGCCATAGCTCATCCCTCTTCCTCTTTGCGCAGCTCCACCAAGCTCCCTCGGGGACCCGGGACGGCCCCCTTCACGACGAGGAGATGGCGAGTCGGATCGGCTTTGAGCACCGTAAGCCCGCAAACCGTCACGCGCTCAGCCCCCATGTGGCCAGCCATGCGATGGCCCTTAAAGACTTTTCCTGTGGCGCGGATGCTGCCGATCGAGCCCGGTCGTCTATGGGAGTCCGAGCCATGAGAAGCATCTCCCCCTCGAAAGCCCCATCTCTTCATCACGCCCGCAAAACCCTTGCCTTTGGAGATGCCACTTACGCGAATCTTCTCCCCCTCTTGGAAGATCCCCACCGTGATCTCCTGCCCCACTTGGAATTGGGAGGGATCCGCCACGCGAAATTCTCTCAGATGGCGCCGGGGCTCCGTCTTCGCCCGCTCAAAATGGCCCCTCATCGGCTTGTTCACATGTTTCGGCTTCAGCCGGCCAAAGCCCAATTGAAGAGCCTGATAGCCATCGTGCTCTTTGGTCCTGATTTGAACGATGACGTTGGGCTCCGCTTCGATGACCGTGGCTGATATGGCCTGGCCCTCCGCGTCAAACCACTGCATCATCCCTAGCTTGCGTCCCAGCATTCCCAAAGCCATAGCCTCTCTCCCACGCTGTGAGATTACAGCTTGACCTCGATGTCGATGCCTGTGGGCAATTCAATATCCATGAGCGCGTTGATCGTCTCTGAGGTCGGCTCGCGAATGTCTAAGAGTCTTTTATGAATGCGCCGCTCGAAGTGCTCCATCGATTTCTTGTTCACATGGGGCGAGCGCAGCACCGTATAGCGCTTGATCTCCGTGGGCAGAGGGATCGGCCCGGAGATCTTCGCCCGCGTCTCCTGAGCCGTCTTTACAATGCGGCGCATGGCCTCATCCACGAGCTCATGGTCATAGCTCTTTAGGCGAATACGGATCTTCTCACGCGCCATTACTTCTTCCCCTCCAAGACGGCCTCTTTAAGGCGGGCCGGCACGATCTCATAGTGGGAGAACTTGAACTGATACGTCGCACGCCCTTGGCTTAAGGAGCGCAATGCTGTAGCATAGCCGAAAGTCTCCGCCAAGGGGATCATCACCCGGATGATTTGCGTGTTGCCGTGCACGTCGAAGCCCTTGATCTCGCCGCGGCGGGTGTGCAGATCGCTCACGATATCGCCAATATATTCCGTGGGCGTGATGATCTCTCCCTCCATGATGGGCTCCAGAAGCTCCGCCCGAGCGCGCGTAAAGGCCGTGCGCAAGGCGCGGGCCGCGGCCGTCTTAAACGCGATCTCTGACGAGTCGACTTCGTGATAGGAGCCGTAGTAGAGCGTGGCTTTGAGATCCGTGACGGGGTAGCCCGCCAAAGGTCCGCTACCCATGGCCTCGAGAATCCCTTCGCGCACGGCCGGGATGTACTCTCGGGGGATGACACCGCCCTTGGTGGCATCGACGAACTCGAAGCCTCCGCCCCGCGGCAAGGGCTCAAATTTAATACAGACGTGGCCGTATTGGCCGCGACCGCCTGTCTGTTTGATGAATCTCTCCTCGACGTCCACCGGCTCCACCAGCGTCTCTTTATAGGCCACTTGGGGACGACCCATGCGCGCCTGCACATTGAACTCCCGCTTTAGGCGATCGAAGATGATCTCCAGATGGAGCTCGCCCATGCCCGCGATGATGAGCTGGTTGGTATCTGGATCTGTCTTCAGCTGCAGAGTGGGATCTTCTTGGGCTAGCTTGACGAGCGCCTCCGTGACCCTCTCTTCTTCCGCTTGGGATTTGGGCTCCACGGCTGCGAAGATGACCGGCTCTGGAAACTCAATCTTCTCTAGCAGAATGGGATGATCGGGGTCACAGAGGGTGTCCCCCGTAGAGAGCTCCTTGGGGCCGACGATGGCCCCAATGTGCCCGGCGCTGAGAGCCTCCACTTCCTGGCGCTTATTGGCGTGCATATGGAAGATACGCGCCACGCGTTCCTTCTTGCCCGTGGAGGCGTTCAGCACATAGGAGCCCTGATGAAGCGTCCCCGAATAGACGCGCACGTAGACCAGTCGGCCGGTGTATTCGTCCACGGCCACTTTGAAGGCCAAAGCGGCCAGAGGCTCATCGGGGCTGGGCTGGCGGACGATCTTCTGGGGTGCCCCTTCGGCAGGGCCGCCCATCACCGAGCCGGTGATCTGGCCGCGATCCAGAGGGGACGGAAGATAATCGACCACAGCATCCAAAAGGGGCTGGACTCCAATGTTCTTGAGTGAGGAGCCGCCCAAAACGGGTACGCAGCCCTTCTGGAGAGTCGCCCGGCGGATGGCTCGCTTGAGCTCTCCTTCAGAGATCTCTTCGTTGTTCAAATACTTCTCCATCGCATAGTCATCGACTTCCGCCAGCATCTCAATCAAACGGGCGCGATATCGCTCGGCCTTGTCACAGAACTCCGGCGGGATGTCCACATAGCTATACTGGATCCCTTTGGTAGCCTGGTCCCAGACGATGAGCTTCTTCTTGAGCAGATCAATCATGCCCAGGAGCTCATCGCCCCCTCCGGCCGGGATCTGCAGCGGAAGAGGAATTGTGCCTAAGCGCTCCTCCATCATCTCGATGGTGCGCTCGTACTGAGCCCCAGGGCGATCGAGTTTATTGATATACGCCAGGCGAGGGATGCTATATTTATCCGCCTGGCGCCAGACCTTTTCCGTTTGAGACTCGACCATGTCGACGCCGGAGAAGATCGTAACGACTCCGTCGAGCACGCGCAGAGATCTTTCCACCTCGGCGGTGAAATCGACGTGGCCGGGCGTGTCGATCAGGTTGATCTGATGTTCGCGCCATTGGCAGAGGGTCGCAGCGGCCGTGATGGTGATGCCGCGCTCGCGCTCCTGCGGCATCCAGTCCATTTCCGTATCGCCCTCGTCGACGTCGCCGGGCTCGTGAATGATCCCCGCGTAAAAGAGGATCCTCTCGGTGGTCGTCGTCTTCCCGGCGTCGATATGGGCGACGATCCCGATATTCCTCAACTTCTCGATCGTATGCTTCTGCTTCGCGCTTGTAGCCGTTACGACGTCTGCCATAGCTCGATCCCTCTTGGGAAATCCAACGCACTCTCTGGATGATTACCAGCGATAGTGAGCGAAGGGCCGGTTGGCCTCCGCCATGCGGTGGGCTTCCAGTTTCTTTTCGTGGGCTTTGCCCTGACCCTGAGCGGCTTCCATCAGCTCTTCAGCCAAGCGCTGGGACATCGGCTTGCCCTTCCGCTCGCGGGCCGCCTGCACGATCCAGCGGATGGCCAGTGTCTTCTGCCGATCCTCTGGGACTTCGTAGGGCACTTGATAGGCCGCACCCCCCACCCGTCGGGAGCGGGTCTCCAGCTTGGGCATACAGTTACTAATAGCTTTATAGAAGATCTCTAGGGCCGGCTGGCCCGTGCGCTCCTCCACCCGATCGAAGGCCTCATAGACTATGCGCCGGGCCAAGGACTTCTTGCCGTCCTTCATCACAGCATTGATGAATTTCTCGACGAGTTTGCTGCCATAGCGCAAATCCGGATACAAGAAGGGCGCTTGATCTCGCCCCGTTCTGGTCCCAGGCAGCACCCGTTCTAACGCCTTATTGAGCATATTGGATCAAGGCCTCCATTAGCTGGAGGTGGAGGCGGCGGCTGACTTCTTGGCCCCGTACTTGGAGCGGCCTTGACGACGCCCTTCCACGCCGGCGCAATCGAGCGCTCCGCGCACGACGTGATAGCGCACGCCCGGAAGATCCGGCACACGTCCACCCCGCACGAGCACCATCGAGTGCTCCTGCAGATTGTGCCCCTCGCCCCCGATATAGGCCGTCACGTATTTGCCGTTGCTCAGTCTGACACGCGCGACTTTGCGCAAGGCAGAGTTGGGCTTCTTGGGGGTTCGGGTGAAGACTCGGGTGCAGACGCCCCGCTTCTGCGGGCACCCTTCCAGCGCAGGAGCCTTCCCCTTCCAGCCCCGCAGCTTTCGACCTTTACGAATCAACTGATTGATCGTCGGCATCTCCGCCTTCCTTTAAAAAACGATGGGATCAGCGCAAACCCGCTGATCGCGAGCTATTATAAGGGACGAGAAGCCCCCTGTCAAGCGCTCAGGGGCTGCTTTCCACCTGAGCTGAGCTCCTCTCCGAGCCCTCTGGCGAGGCAGAAACAGCACCCTCTTCGCGGCCGTTGCGGCGAAATCCCGTGCCCGCCGGGATGAGGCGACCGATGATGACATTGGGCTTGAGCCCCTCCAGATGGTCTTCCATGCCCCGCAGGGCCGCCTCGGCCAAGACCGTCGTGGTCCGCTGGAAGGAGGCAGCTGAGAGCCAAGACTTGGTCTCGAGCGCCGCCTTGGAGATCCTCAAAAGCACGCGCTCGCCCACCGGCAGCTTCTTCTCCTTGATCCGCACGACTTCCTTCTCCCCACCCCGGTCCAGCACCAGCTGCGTGACCCCCTCTTCCAGGGCCAGCTGCAGAATCCGCTTGGTCAGCTCCTCGCCCTTCGAGGCGATCTTCCTCTCGCCCACGACGACATCCTCCAGAATCAGCCGCCCGATCAGCCTCTCCCGTTGCCTCTGAATTTCACGATTCTCCTGCGTGAGCCTTCGGAGGACCTCGCGGAACTCCTCTAGGATCACCAACTGATTCGGGAAGAACTCCGAATCTCCCGGATCCGTGATGCGCACGTTGTTGAGCATCTGTCGGATCACCAGCTCAATGTGCTTGTCGTTGATCTCCACACCTTGGCTCTTATAAACCTTGTGGATCTCGGTGAGCAGATAGTCCCGCGCCTTCGCCACGCCGGCGACTTTGAGCAAGAGGTGCGGGGAGGTAACGCCCTTGGAGAGCATGTCGCCCTGCTGGACTTTGTCACCCTCTTTGACTATGGGGGGGTTCGACAGAAGAACGGTTGTCTCATAGTGAAGCCGGACCTCGACCAGCCCATTTTTAAGATCCTTCACCTCATCGATGACACAAGTGCCGTGAGGAGGCAGATTGATCGCGAAGAGCTCTTCGCCCTCCTTGATGCGCACGCCGTCTTCCCTTAAGACCAAAATGTCTTCTGTAAGGGGGAAGATCTTGCTCTCGCCCGGTGTGAAGACGAGGATTCGGCCGTCGCCTACGACCACCTGGCCCGGCCGCTCGGCCTTGAGGGCGTACGGCGTCGAGCGGGTGGACAGCTGCATGCCTCGAGTCACCTTCTGACCTATTTCGACCTTCTTGCGCGCCCCATAGGGCAGGCGGTGCTGATAGCGCTGACCCTCCTTGTCCTCGATCACGATGGAGCGCTCGCCATCTTCGATGATCTCCACTACGACGCCGTCCCGCTGAGCTTGGACCGGCTCCTCGTTGTACGGCTCACTTAGGGTCGCTCCCTCCTCGACCCAGTCGCCCGTCTGGACGGCAGCAGCCACGCCCGGGGGCAAGAGATAAACGCGATCCTCTTCTCCTAAGAGATAGAGCTCGCGCCTGCCCCGGCTCTCGACGAGGTGCACGACTCCGCTCACGGGGCTACGCGTGGCCAGGATCTTGGCGGCCTCCACCTCGTCACCCTTCTTGACTTGACAGAGGACCTTGGGGATGCGAATCCGCTTCTCGTCTCCCCTAAGATGGACCCGCTCGCGTCCTTCCTCGGTCGGGGTGATCTCTGTGACCACGCCGCTGATCTCGGCGATCTCTCCTTCTGGGCTGCGAATCGACTTGCGCGCTTCGAAGAGCTCCTCGGCCCGCGGCAGACCCTGCGTGATGTCCTCGCCCACCACACCGCCGGTGTGAAACGTTCTCATCGTAAGCTGGGTCCCCGGCTCGCCGATCGACTGGGCGGCGATGACTCCCACAGCCGTGCCCAGTTCCACCAGCTGGTGCTTGCTCAGATCTAAGCCGTAGCAGCGCTGGCAGACTCCCCGCCGCGTCTCGCACGTCATGGGCGAGCGCACCACGATTCGGGGGCGCACCGTCACCGAGGCTACGCCGCAGGAGCGGAGCCGCTCCGCCAGATGCGGGGTGATCAGCTCATCTTGGGTCACGATCACGGTGTTCGTCTTTGGGTCGCGCACGTCATAGACACTCTTGGCCCCGACGACTCTTTCGATGAATTTCGCATCCTTGGTGGACACGTCAAGAGTCAGCCGGCCCAGCTCCTGAGCGGCCTTCAGGTCGATCAGCTGGTCACGCTCTAGAAGGACCCTGCCGGCAAAGCGGATGGGCTCCGCCGTGATGCGGCCATAGATGCGATCCTCGATCGTCTCCATGATCTCCTCGCGGCTGTAGCGGAGCGGATCGACCTCGATGCCGGCCTGCGTGGCGCAATCTTCCTCTTTGACGATGAGTTCCTCCGTCACGTCCACGAGCCGTCGAGTGAGATAGCCCGACTCGGCCGTCTTGAGCGCCGTGTCCGCTGTGCCCTTGCGCCCACCGTGGGTGCTGATGAAGTACTCCGTCACCGTCAGCCCCTCCCGGAAGTTGGAGATGACCGGCATCTCGATGATTCTCCCCGCAGGGTCCGTCATGGGGCCGCGCATGCCCGCCAGCTGCTTGACTTGATTGGAGCTTCCGCGTGCCCGCGAGCGCACAATCATATAGATCGAATTGAAGGGGTGACGAGCCAGATGGTTCATGGTCACCTTCTCCATCTTCTCCACTGTCTCCATCCAGACTTTGATGGCCGCCTGACGGCGATCCTCAGCCGTGGCCAAGCCCCGCTCGTACATCTGATAGATGCGGTTGACGCGCTCCTGGGCCTCCGCCAGGACCTTGGGTTTGTCTGGCGGGATGAGGGCATCAGCCACGGAGATCGTCAGCCCGGAACGGGTCATGGCCGCAATCGCCAGCTCCTTGAGAGCGTCGAGCAATTCCACCGTGCGCTCGTTCCCATAGCGATGGTAGCATTCCATGACCAGCTGCTCGATGTCTCCGGCGTCGAATGCTTTCTGATAATTTCTAAGATCTTCGGGGATGAGACGGTTGAATTGGGCTCGGCCCAAGGTGGTGTCCATCAGCTTCCCATCGATGCGGATCTTGATCGGGGCATGCAGGGAGATCACCCCGACCTCATGGGCCCGCTCGGCCTCCCACAGGCTGGCGAAGACCTTCCCTCGGCCACGGCCCTGGGGATCTTCCAGGGTGAGATAGTAGAAGGCAAAGACGAAATCTTTCGTGGGCAGCGTCAGCGGCACACCACTGGCCGGCGAGAGGATATTGCGAGCCGACAGCATCAGCGCGCGCGCCTCAGCTATCGCCTCTGGAGAAAGAGGCAGATGGATCGCCATCTGGTCCCCATCGAAGTCCGCGTTGTACGGCGGACAGACGAAGGGGTGAATCTGGATGGCTTCTCCATCCACGAGCACGGGCTCAAACGCTTGAATGCCCAGACGGTGGAGCGTGGGCGCGCGGTTTAGCAGAACTGGATGCTCCTGGATCAATCTCTCGAGAATATCCCAGACCTCGGGCATCTCGCCGGAGAGGGCTTTGTTCTTGACTTCATCATAGTTGGAGATGGGGTGTGAGTCCTTCTGGGAGAGCTCGCGCAAAATGAAGGGCTTAAAGAGCTCCAGAGCCATCTTCTTGGGCAGGCCACACTGGTGCAATTTCAATTTGGGGTTGACGACAATCACCGCGCGGCCGGAGTAATCCACCCGCTTGCCCAGAAGATTCCTTCGGAGACGCCCATGCTTGCCCTGGATGCGCTCACTCAGGGATTTTAAGGGGCGATTATCCCGCCCTAAAATGGGATTGTCCTTCTTCTCGTTGTGGATGAGCGCATCGACGGCCTCTTGGAGCATGCGCTGCTCGTTGCGCAGAATGATTTCAGGCGCGCCCATCTCCCTAAGCTTCTTCAGACGATTGTTGCGATTGATAATCCTTCTATAGAGATCATTGAGATCGGTGGTGGCGAATTTTCCGCCCTCCAGCTGGACGATGGGGCGTAGCTCCGGCGGCAGCACCGGGATGATCGTCAGCACCATATCTTGGGGCCGATTGCCCGATTTTCGCAGTTGCTCCACGACCTCGAGGCGCTTGAGCAGACGCTTGGCCCGCCCGGCGGAGGCCTCCCCTGCCACCTGGGCTCGAAGCTCCGCCGCCAAGGCATCGAGATCCAGATTGGCCAAGACGCCCTGGATGCCCTCCGCACCGGCTGCCACCTCAAACTGCCTGGGGTAGAGCTTCTCATAAGCCCGGACCTCCGGCTCCCAGAGCAGATCGCCCACTCTAAAGGGCAGCACGGGATTCTTCACGTATGTGACGAGGTAGATCAGACTATCGACCACATCGCGCGCCCGCTGAGCTACCAGATCCGGATAGACCGCCTTTAACAGGTTCAACTGGGTCTCTGTGATCAGCTCGTCCGGGCCCACGGGGGAGGCCGCCAAGAGCTCCCCTGCCTCCACACGACTGCCTCTTTTGACTTCTAGTTGAGCAGAAGCAGTGACCAGGTGCTCTTCGTCTCCTACCCGGACGACGCGCAGCGTCTGGCCGTTCTCCAGCTTCAGCTCATCAAAGGCCACGGGGCCGGCCGTCTTGGCCCGCACCTCAACGCCCGGCAGGACCTCATAGGCCGGCTCGGCGGTGAACTTCCTCTTGCGCTGCAGAATCTCATATTCGGAGCGATAGAGCCGATCGCCCACCGCCGGCTCGGATTCCTTAGAGGCCGTGACGAGAAAGATCTCTTCACTGAGGGACTCCGTCTCATAGTAGGCGATCTTCTTGAGCACGTTGCGCTTGATGCCCAACAGCGTGCTCAAGGGGCTGGAGATGCCCTTGATGTACCAGAAGTGGACCACAGGGCTGGCCAGCTCAATATGCCCCATATTGGAGCGCCGCACGTCCCGGGTCGTGACCAGAACATTGCACTTCTCGCAGCGGATACCCTCGTACTTGCGCCCGCGGTACTTGCCACAGGCACACTCATAATCCTTCTCCGGCCCGAAGATCTCCTCGGCGTAGAGGCCGCCGCGCTCCGGCTTGTGCGTGCGGTAGTTGATCGTCTCCGACTCGGTGACCTCACCGTGGGACCAGCTCTTGATCTCCTCTGGCGAAGCCAAGCCTAGTCGAACCTTCGCGATGTCATCCCCTCGGATCAAGCGAATTCACCCCTCATCTCCTCTGGCGTCTCTGCCCACAACAGGCCCGTCCCGGAAGCGCATCGTCTTTCGGGTAGCTCAAAGACCCTTCCTCGCTAAAACGAAAGGGAAACCCAATTCATGAATGACTTGCAGCCGACGGAGCTCTCCCTGTTGCCGCCACCCATAAGTCCACTGGCTTACCGGGCCAGACGCCGTGACCCTCAAGTATATCAGAAAGTCGATCCGTTTCAAACCCCCTCGACCACGGCCAGATCTTCTGCGGGCAGTTCGGACAGAAACCGCGATGGGCCCTCCATCAGCACGCTTCCATAGAGGGAGCGCTGCTGGGCACAGGAGAGATAGAGCCTCCGGCGGGCGCGGGTCATGCCCACATAGAGCAGGCGGCGCTCCTCTTCTAGCATACCCTCCGCCAGCGAGCGCGCATGAGGCATGAGATTCTCTTCGAGCCCCACGATGAACACATAGTCAAATTCCAGCCCTTTTGAGGCATGGAGCGTGATCAGCGCCACGCGCCCCGCCTCGGACGGATAGCGATCGATGTCCGAAAGCAGAGCCACATGCTCTAAAAACCCCAAGAGCCCTCCACCCCCTTTCCCCTCGAAATCCCTCATCTGGCCAAGAAGTTCGCGGATGTTGCCCAAGCGCTCTTCGCCCTCGGGACTCTTAGAGAGCTCTTTCAGATAACCTGTACGCTCTAGGAGCGTATAGGTCAGCTGGCTGGGCGGCAGAGACCGACTGAGTTCCCGCAGATCCTCCATCAAAGCCACGAAGTCTTGGACCGACTGAGTCTGCTGGCCCTTGAGAATCCCTGCCGGCTGAGCGGCCGCTCGGCGCAGCGCCTCCCAAAGCGAGCACTGCTCTTGAGAAGATAGACGCTGCAGGGCTTCAATGGTCGCCCCTCCGATGCCGCGCCGAGGGCGGGCCAGAGCTCTGAGCAGACTGATCTCGTCCTCGGGGTTGGCAATAGATTTCAAATAGGCCATCACGTCTTTGATCTCCCGGCGCTCGTAGAAGCGCAGGCCCCGCATGACTTCATAGGGGATGCGCGCGCGGATCAAGGCCTCTTCCAGCACACGAGAGAGGGTGTTCACTCGATAGAGAACAGCAATCTGGCTGAGATCCGCCCCCTGCCGCCAGAGCTCTTGGATCTCACGGGCGATGGCAAAGGCTTCCTCGATCTCATCGCGCGCCACATAGAGTCGAATGGGCTCACCCCGGCCGGTCAGGGATAGATCCTTCGCTTTCAGCCGGAGGGCATTGTGCGAGATCAGATGCCGCGCGGCTTTTAAGATTCGATCACCATGAGGCCAGCGGTAATGCCTTCTGAGCTCGATCACTCTGGCTTTCGGGAAATCCCGCTCAAAGCGCAGCATATACCCCGGGTCTGAGCCCCGCCAGCTGAAGATGGCTTGATCTTCATCGCCCACCACGGAGATGTTTTCTGAGCGCTCGGCCAAAAGGCGCGTGAACACATACTGGGCGTGATTGATATCTTGATACTCGTCCACCAGCAGGAAGCGAAACCGCTCGCGATAGTGATGCAAGACATCCAGATGCTCGTGGAATAACTTGACGGTGAGTCTCAGCAGATCCTCAAAATCAAGCGCATTGCTACCCTCAAGCAGCTCCTGATAGCGTCGATAGATGCGCGCTACCACTTCGAGGAGGTATGAGTCGAGCCTGCTGGCGTATTCTTCTCGAAAATCTTCCGGGCCGATGAGTTCGTCCTTGGCCCGCGCGATGAGGGCCGCGCACATCGCCGGGCTGATCTCGTCTGGGGAGAGATCCAGCTCTCGGATGGCCTGCGAGATGACTTCATATTGATCGCTCTCATCCAGAATGGAAAAATAGCTCGTGTACCGCGGCGAAAGACGAAAGATATGAGCGCGCAAGATCCGGGCACAGGCGGCATGGAAAGTCGAGATCCAGGGGCTGGGATGCCCGGCTCCTAGGAGCGCCTCCACCCGCAAGCGCATCTCCTCCGCGGCCTTGTTCGTGAAGGTCACGCCGAGGATCTCTAAATGGGAGACACCCTGAGTAAGCAGATACGCGATCTTGTGGGTGATGACTTTCGTCTTGCCGCTACCTGGGCCCGCGAGGATCAGAAGCGGTCCCTCAAGGTGAGTGACCGCCTCACGCTGCTCGGGGTTCAACGGCTCAAGCACTCTTAAGGCCAACATCACGATTCCTTAGGGAGGCCTCCCTGGCTACAAGGCCAGTTTGATGCAGTATTGCTCTAGCTCCTGCTCCGACGAGAAGGGAGAGATGTTGATGCGATACGTCTCTTGGGAGTTCTCGAAGCGCCAGTGGGCTTGGACCCGGCGCCGCTGGTCCACGTTGGCGTGCATGGCGGTGATTCGGGCCGCCAGCTCGATGATTTGAAGGATCTCTCGCTCGCTCTTCTTCTGCCAGTTGGCCCGCACCAGCGCGATCGGGCCGTCGTTGAGGGGCACATAGAGCCGAAGATCATCGGGCAAGAAGAACGTCTGCAATCTCTTCTTCTCTTCTTCGTTTCGTCCCAGGACGATCTTGACATCCGGCGGCTTTTTATAATAGAGCGGGAACTCTAGAAGCTCCAGGCCGTTTAGGGTAAGATGCTCCTCTTGCAGAAGCTCTTCCAGCCGCTGGCCGAAGTAAGGCAGAATGAGTTTGCAGCGCTTCTCGGCCGGAAACCCTTCGATTTCGACGCCCAGCTGTCGGGCGAGTCGAAGGAGCTTTGAGCGATGGGCATCCGTCAAGCCCTTGAGGCGCTTTCGCTCTACCCAGCCGTTCTTTTCGGGCAGGGTCGGCGGGAGCAGCTTCGCGGACAGCGGTCGGAGCACGCGCCCCTCTGCCCCGGCTTCGCGCGTGATTTCCAAGATCTCTTCGACTCCTAGGCCGCGGGTCCCTACGATCTCGCCGGTAATCAAAAAATCCGCTCCCACTTTCTTCAGGTAGCGCAGAGCCTTGCGTAGCATGAGCTGGCGGCACCCAGTGCAACAGCTCTTCAGGTCATAGCCCCCGTTGCGGATGTTCGTGAGCTCCGCAAAGTCTTTCTTGACGCTTTGGCTGCGGAAGGAACCATTGAAGAGTGCCTTGCCCAGCTCTTTGCTCTGGTCGTAGTCACGGAAGAAGGGAGAACGAAAGTGGAGGAGTTTGACCTCCTCCACTTTCGGCTCTTTGAGGATCAACTTCGTCGCGACAATGCTTGCCAAGCTCCCAGAAAAGAGGGCAACTGCCTTGACCATCTCCTGCCTCCACGTCCCGAACGATCGCGATTTGGTCCGTAAGCTCTCTATCTATGACTAGACTAGTAGACGGGCTCCAGAAGCTCATACCGTCCGTCCGCGAGGCGATGGACGATGCTGAGGGCTTCGCGCTCCGCATCCATGAATATTAAAAAATCTTTCTTCTTGTAGGATTCCAGCTGGAGGATAGCCTCCTCAGCCGTCATGGGCTTCTTCAGGAAGACCTGCACGCGGACGATCTCTTTGGGCTGATGGTCGATCTCGAGGGAGCCTTCCCTAGGTCTGCCCTGGGAGCGCCGCTCCTTGAGCCGGCCTTTGTAGCGGGTGAGCTGGCTCTTGAGTCTATCCACGGCCTCGTCGATGGCCGCGTGCATATCGGGAGCTTCGGCGGAGGCCTTGAGCGTCTTCTTCTTCACCAGATGAGCGACCAGCTCACAGATCTGCCGCTCCTTCTCGATGTCTAAGACGACATCCACCGTGATGATCCCATCGAAGTAGCGGCTGAGATGCTCCACCTTGCCCACGGCATATGACCGTAGCGCCTCACTCACTGGCCTATGCCGCTCAGCAACTGTGATTTTCATCGTCCTCGCGCGGGCAGTATTGTAGCACAAAATAAGCCTTTCGTCAAGCACTGGCCGTCTTTGAAACGGAACAGGCGATCTCCTTATAATCGGGAGCGATGGACGAGATGGCAGGCGTGACGCTCTTGAGCCTGATCGCCACGATCTTACTCCATCTCTTCCTCCGCCGCTGAGGGGCCCGTCCATGAGGATCATCCGCCCGGCGCTGGAGAAGGATCTGCCCCGCATCTTGGAGATCGAGCGGGCGTGCTTTAAAAACCCCTGGCCGGAGAGCCTGCTTAGAGGCCATTTGGGTGAGAGCGGCTTTTTAGTCTACGAGAAGGAGGGGCGAGTCGTCGGCTACGTCATCGCCGGCCTGAAAATCCCGTCCTTCTGGGCCCGCCTGGAGAGACAGACCCGAGCGCTCATCGGCCAGCCCGTCGACTGGGAGGAGCAAACGGGCCACATCATGAACTTAGCCGTGGAGCCCTCCCAGCAGCGGCAGGGCTTGGGAGAGGCGCTCCTACGCCAGGCCCTTAAATATCTGAAAGGATTGGGCGCCTACTGCGTGGAGCTCGAGGTGCGGGCGAGCAACCAGGCCGCGATCCGGCTCTACGAGAAGCACGGCTTTCGGGTGAAGGAACGGCTCCGGAGTTACTACGGCCCTGGAGAGGACGGGCTGCTCATGGTCAAGCCGCTCAAGCAGCCCGCCTGAGCCGACTCAGCTTTTAAAGCTCCGACTTCTCCGCGATCTTGTGCCGGAGCGTCTCGATCAGCTCGTCCAGGGGCTGCGGGCCTAAATCTTCTTCCGTCCGAAGGCGAACGGCCACTTCGCCTCTCTCCTGCTCTCTGTCACCCAACACGAGCATGTAGGGAATCTTTTGCAGTTGGGCCTCGCGCACCCTATAGCTTAGGGTCTTGTGCTTGGAGTAGCTGATCTCTGCACGGATGCCCGCCTCCTTAAGACACTTGAGGACGGATTCTGCATAGGGAACGTGACGGTCGGCGATGGGCAAGATGAGCACTTGCACAGGGGCCAGCCACAAGGGGAACGCCCCGGCGTAGTGCTCAATTAAAATGCCGAAGAAGCGCTCCAGGGAGCCCAAGAGAGCCCGATGGATGATGTACGGCCGATGCTCGCGGCCGTCTTCAGCAATATAGCTGCAGTCGAAGCGCTCTGGGAGCACAAAGTCAAATTGCACGGTGGAGAGCTGCCAGAGCCTCCCGAGGGCATCTTTGGCGTGTACGTCGATCTTCGGGCCATAGAATTGTGCTTCGCCCTCCATGCGCTGGTAGGGAAGCCCTTGGGCTTGGAGCACGGCTTCGAGCGCGGCTTCTGCTCTCTGCCAATCCTCATCTCTGCCCGCGTATTTAGAAAGATTCTCGGGATCGCGCACGGAAAGATAAATCTCATATTCTTTGAAGCCCAGCGCTCCCAAAATATAGAAGGCCAGATCGACCACTTCGGCTACCACCTCTTGAGCCTGCTCCGGGGCGCAGAAGATGTGTGCGTCGTCTTGAGTGATCATGCGCACCCTCAACAATCCATGGAGGACGCCGCTGCGCTCGTTGCGATAGACCGTCCCATACTCCGCAAGCTTTAGCGGCAGCTCGCGATAGGAGCGCGTCTTCGACTTATAGATCATGATATGAAATGGGCAGTTCATGGGTTTTACGAAATACTCCTGGCCCTCGACTTCCACGCGAAACATGTTTTCGCGATAGTAGCTGAGGTGTCCGCTGACCTGCCAGAGTCTGGCTCGACCCAGGTGGGGCGTGGCCACATACTGATAGCCGCGCTTGATGTGCGCTTCCGTCTCAAATCTCTCCAGCTCGCGGCGGACGATGACGCCCTTAGGATGCCAGAAGACGAGTCCTGGGCCAACTTCCTCTTCAAGGCTGAAGAGCTCAAGCTCACGGCCTAGCTGCCGATGATCGCGCCGACCGGCCTCTTCACGCCACTTCAAGAATTCTTCGAGCGCTTCTTTTTTATAAAAGGCCGTGCCGTAGATGCGCTGGAGCATCTGGCGCGATTCCTCTCCGCGCCAGTAGGCCCCGGCGACCTCCAGCAACTTAAAATGCTTGACGAGCCCGGTCTTCGGGATGTGCGGCCCGCGGCATAGATCAATAAACTCGCCATCTTTGTAGAAGGAGATCGCTTCGCCTTCTGGGAGTTCTCCTAAGATTTCGAGCTTGTAGGGCTCGTTTAGCTCTTGCAGCATCTTTCGGGCCTCATCGCGGGAGACCTCCAGGCGCTCGAAGGGATGATTCTCTTGGATGATCTTCTTCATTTCTTCAGAGATTTTTTCGAGATCCTCGGGCGTAAAGGGCTTAGGCACATCGAAATCATAGTAGAAGCCCTCTTCGATGGGCGGGCCGATGGCCAATTTCGCCTCGGGGAAGAGGCGCTTTACCGCCTGGGCGAGCACGTGAGCCATGCTGTGGCGATAGAGCCACTGGGCCCCTTCCGATTCCAGGGTCAAAAGCTCCAGCTCTTCCTCCTCGTGGCCGTCGGGCAGGGGGAAGTAGAGATCGACGTACTCTTTGTCCCTTCTGGCACCAATGATGCTTTTGGCGAGCTTGGGATCGAGCTGTTTGAGAATTTCGCTCAGGCGAGCGCCGGGCTGCTGGACCTTCAGCCTGCGACCGTCAGGCAGCTTCAAGATCACAAAGATCACCTCGGAGAGGACCGGCAGGCCGGCTCCTCCGCTACCTGGGAGGCGACCCCTGCCGGCAGATGGAGCTATCTTACGGGACACCGCAGCCCAAATCAAGATCTGCCCCTGCACAGTTGACTTTTCCGTGGAATGTCGTGTAATCTCCCTGAGAACTATAGCTGTCCGGTGGCCGAAGGAGTTAGAAGAGCCAAGACGCCTCAGTCGGCAGATTCTGGAACAAGCCGCTCGGCAGGGTCTTTATCTGCGTACGGCATCTTACCCCGCCGGAGCCCTCATCTTCGGGCAAGGGGACCTGTCTGAAGAGATGTACGTGATTTTAGAAGGCTTAGTCAAGGTGGCTCATATCATGGTGGATGGCACATCCTTCTCGCTGAGATTGCTTAAACCCGGCGAGCTCTTGGGCAGAAGTGCTCTAACCGCAAGTGTGCGGCGGGCATATGCACAAACCCTGAAGCCCACGCGCCTTCTGATCCTAAAGCCCCAAGAGCTGAGTCGTCTGCTGAGTCACTCGGAGGAGCTGACAATGAGCCTTATCACTTCACTAGCCCAAGAGGTATATGAGTTTCAAGTGCGCCTGCTGGCAGCCACCCAAGGCGACTTGCCAGATCAGCTTGCGGTGCTCCTCTGGTTTTTACACCGGCGCTTTGGACAGGCTACGCCTGAAGGTGTGAGGCTGGAGCCGAAGCTCTCCTGCCAGACGCTGGCCGAGATGCTAGGGCATAGCCGCCAGAAGGTCAATGAAGCCCTTGGAAAACTGAAGCAGCAGGGCTTGGTGCACGCTCACTATGGGCAGATTGTGATCAAGGATCTTGAGGGTCTTAGATCTTTAGCAAAGCCGTTTCTGGATGCGGGGGGGGGCGTAAGATTGTCCCCTCCGTGACAGATTTTGTGTCGCCAAGGGGACAGAATATCTGTCACAGCGGTGGCAGACGGCCTCCCAAGTGAGGGGTTAGGATGAAGCTAACCTTAAGGAGGTGTCACAGATGACGATCAACAAGATCCTTGTAGGAATAACGATTTTGATAGGATTAGCCCTTACAGAATTGACCTTAAGCTACCTGGGGGCTAACGCGTTCCATGCCGGCGTCCAGGGGATAAAAACCCTCGAGGAGCTTGGACAATCAGATACGGTCGAGTCGTCTACAACTATTGGGGCTCGTTTTCCTACGCCCTCGGTTCCAGTAGCTATTCTTAGCGAGAAGTTGGAAGAGTTCCGATCCGGAGCCCTCCTACTTGACATAGAGAACGCCTGCGTCTGGGAGTTAGGAGAAGGCAATAAGGCTTTTTACGTGCCTATCGCTCCCAATCTCCAGGAGAAGGGAATCCAAGCTCTCGGGATCAACCCGAACACCGAGGAAAGGGTAACAGCTCCCCCTGAGCTCCTTCGACACTCTATTTGGTTCATGCCTGTCGGGGCAAAGATGATCATGGGGGTTCTCTTCCAAGATCAAGGGGCGGCGTTAGTGTACATCAAGCGCCTCTCCGAAGATCGCTACCGGCGCTCCATTGAGAGCCTCGACGGTCGAGTCTTAGAGGTTCGAGAAGGCGTGTTGGAACGGGTTGACCCCTCCATTGGCTATGGGCGTCTGAAACTGGGTCCCGCCCCAGAGGGGGAGCCAGTCCTGGCACAGGGTTGCTACGAATGTGAGTGGTGGTTCTGGAGTTTCTACGCCAAGTGCAAGCCCGTCCCGTGCCCTTGAGAGGGGGACGATGTGATATTTAGCCGGCGCACTTTTCTCAAAGGGGTTGCTGGCCTAACGCCCCTCGCCTGGACCGGAGCTTGGGCTAGGAGGGGAGAGGCCCTAGGGCAGGGCTCCTCCCCTCGACGCGTAAGCGGAGCCGGAGCCCACTTGGTCGGTCCCTTTTCCACTCCGTCCGGTGCTCTAGACCCCTTCGGCAACCCCGTCCCCCCACAGGCGTTCCTGCTGGCCGACTTTGGCTTTGACGAGACGTTTCTGTTCTGGAAGATCGCGACGAACCCGGACGCCCCCTTCGTGCTTCCCACAGTGGAACGGGGTCCTATCGCAGTGGACCTCTTTCGGTTCTTTCTGGGCATCCGGAGCGTGGAGATCTCATCGCTCACGGCCGAGGCTGCACCCGATGGAAGCCGACGGGCCCGGCTGGAGGGGACAGGGAGGTCCGTGCTCGTCCTTCCCCTGGAAGGAGAGCTCCAACGCTTTGAGGAACCGGTCCGCTTCACTCTAAGTGCGGTCGATCGCGGAGCACCGGGCCCCCTGCTCGGGGATACCGTCCAATTGACGGTAAACCTCGACCCGGAAGGTGAGCAGGCGAAGATCTTCGGCCCTCAGAGCACCCTGTTCATCGCAGAGGAGGGAGCCCTCCTCTTTGGAAACGTCGCTGTGGAGATTTAAGCGTGCGATGAGACTCGAACTCTTCTGGATTATAGCCGCGGCCTTCGCTCTTACCGCGCTGCTCCTCTTCTCGAACGCCCTCCTTCACCCCACAAAACCTTTGCCCCCAAGTGCAGAGGTGCCTTCTGAGACAGCCACCAACATAGAGGCCCATTGGCAGGCTCTCCTTCAGGCCATCCAAACCCAGGGGCTGGACGCTTCCCTCGTGCAAGAGGCCCGGCGGGCCCTTCAGGAGGGTCGTCTTGAGGAAGCCATCGGGGCGTGGAACGCCTTCGTCTTTCTGCTCGACGGCTGGGAGCGGGCCGGTCGCCTCTCTCCAAGCAACGCAGCCTCCCTCCGTCGGCAGCTGCACCGCCTGCTTGATGCCCTAGCCCCTTCCTTGAAGGGAGCTCCCCTTTGCGTGGGCCTCTACGAGACCGAGGCCGGAGAGACTCGCTTAGTAGGTCCCCTCTTGCGCGAGGCCCCACCTGCCTTTCGCTTGCGGCTTGGTCCGCAACAGGAGTGGACTTGGCACCTCCAAGAGCCGCAGTGCTTTTAAACTATCGTGATCGTGACCCTCCCTGGCTTCTGGCAAAGGGGTCCGCTAGAGGGGTACCATTTAGACGGAGACAACCGGAGGACGGCATGCCCAATCGCGCTCAAGACTGGCTGAAACAGGCACTCCGTGATCTCGAGCAGGCAGAAGACTCACGGCGGGCTGATCGCCATGAGTGGGCGTGCTTCGCTGCCCAACAAGCCGCGGAGAAGGCTGTGAAGGCCTTGCATCTGCATCTAAGCCAAGAAGCGTGGGGTCACGTCGTCGCCCGCCTCTTGCGAGAGCTTCCGGAAGACGTGAAGGTTCCCGCCGAGCTGGTGGAGAAAGCCCGTGTCCTAGACGCCTACTATATCCCGCCGCGTTACCCCAATAGCCACCCCGAGGGGTCCCCCTTCGAACATTACGGCCCCCTGCAGAGCGAGGAGGCCATCCGCTATGCCCGTGAGATCATCACGTTCGTCCGTGCTCAGATGGCCTGACGCGCAGACCGTCGATCGGGCAGTGCGCCGCTGGGCGCTGCAGCTTGGCCACAGTCGCCCAGAGGTGCTACGCATCGGCTACTTCGGCTCCTACGCCCGTGGGGACTGGGGTGTGGGCAGCGATCTGGATCTGATCATCATCGTGGCGAGTTCCGAGCGAGCGTTCGTGCGGCGAGCGGCCGACTGGGACACCACAGCCCTCCCCGTGCCGGCGGATGTGCTAGTCTATACGCAAGCCGAGTGGCAGATGCTCGAGCAGCAGGATCGACTGCCCCCTCTTACGTCGTCGATCATTTGGGTCTGGGAAGATCCTAAAGTGTCCCCTTGGTGACAGATAGCGTGAACCTGAGCCGCTCCGGCAATGCGGTCGCCCCGCGGGTGATAGAAATGGTGTATGACAGTGGTGGGTTAGCAGCGCTTCTTCTGTTCTTTAGAGGAATCAGAGAATATATCGGCTCAGATCCAGATCTTCCGCGATGCTCGTCAGCTTGTGCCTCACGTAGTCCGCTTCTATGGTGAACGCTCGGGGCTCCGGCAGATCAGCCGCCTCAAATGAAATATCTTCCATGAGCTTCTCCATCACCGTCTGGAGCCGCCGCGCCCCAATGTTCTCCAGCGACTCATTGAGACGATGCGCAATGCGCGCAATCTCACGAATCGCCTCGGGCGTGAAATTCAGCTTGAGATTCTCCACGGCCAAAAGCGCCTCATACTGCTTGACCAGCGAATCCTCGGTCTCCGTGAGGATGCGCACGAAGTCCTCCTCACCCAGCGGATGCAGCTCCACTCGGATGGGCAGCCGCCCCTGAAGCTCCGGGATGAGGTCACTGGGCTTGGCCATGGTGAAGGCTCCGGCAGCAATGAAGAGGATATTCTCTGTGGAGACGTGGCCGTGGCGGGTGCGTACTGTACTGCCCTCCAGCAAGGGCAGAAGATCGCGCTGCACCCCCTGGCGCGAGACTCCCGGCCCGCTCCTCTCCTCCCGCCCCCCAGCCGCCAGCTTGTCGATCTCATCGAGGAAGATGATCCCCAGCTCCTCGGCCCGCTCCAGCCCCCGACGCCGAATCTCCTCGTGATTGATGAGCTTGTCTGCCTCTTGATTGAAGAGTAGCTCCCGGGCTTCTTTGATCTTGAGGCGTTTGGTGACCGTGCGCTGCGGCATGAAATCTGAAATGATATTGAGATCAATGCCGATCTGTTCTAAGCCCTCGCCGGAGAAGACGCTGATCTGCGGGAAGGCCGGCTCTTGTACGCGAATCTCGATGTAGCGATCCTCCAGCTCACCGGCCCGCAGCTTCTCCCGGAACTTCTCGCGGGTCATCTCCAACGACGCCTCGCGCTCCTCGTCGGCACTGGTGGGCCTGGGCAGCAACGCATCCAGAATGCGCTCCTCTACCAGCCGGAGGGCCTCTTTCTCGACGCGCTTGATCTCCTCCTGGCGGACCATGCCGATGCTCGCTTCCACCAGATCGCGGATCATCGAGTCCACATCGCGGCCCACATAGCCGATCTCCGTGAACTTCGTGGCCTCCACTTTCAAGAAGGGACACGAAGTGAGCGCAGCCAAGCGCCTGGAGATCTCCGTCTTGCCCACGCCGGTGGGGCCGATCATCAAGATGTTCTTGGGCTGGATCTCTGTGCGGATGGGTCCCTGGACCCGCTGGCGGCGGATTCTATTCCTAAGGGCGATCGCCACGGCCCGCTTGGCCTCCTGCTGGCCGACGATGTATTTATCCAGCTCGGCCACGATCTCTTGAGGCGTCAGCTCCTGCTGCCGCGCCTGGCGCGGGATCTCGAGGCTCTCGCTCATCTCTTCTACCACTCCAGCTCTTCGATTACGATCTCTTCATTGGTGAAGACATCGATGCTGGCAGCAATCCGCAGAGCTTGCTCGGCGATCTCACGGACAGAGAGTTTCGTCTGGGCTCGTAGGGCGCGGGCGGCAGCCAGCGCATACGCCCCGCCGCTGCCCAGCCCGATGATCCCATCATCCGGCTCCAGGACGTCTCCCGAGCCCGAGATGAGCAGCAGGCCCTCGCGGCCCGCGACGGCCATCAGGGCTTCTAAGCGGCGCAGCACGCGATCCGTCCGCCAATCCTTCGTGAGCTCCACCGCGGCCCGCTTCAAGTTTCCCCCATATTCTTTGAGCTTGGCCTCGAAGCGCTCAAAGAGCGTGAGCGAGTCGGCCGTGGCTCCGGCAAAGCCGACCAGCACTTGATCGCCGTAGATCTTGCGGATCTTTCTCGCCTTGGACTTGATGATCCGGTTGTTCATGGTGGCCTGGCCGTCCGCGGCGATCACGGCCTTCTGCTCCTCTTCCGACCGGATGGCCAGAATCGTCGTCCCGATGGTGCCCATGAGGGCTCTCATTCTAACACGGCTCAAGCAGCCTCGCAAAAGTATCTCTAGACGTGCTGGCGGGCTTCAATCAGATGCTGATAGATCCTAAGGAGCTCTTCGAGGGAGCGCTGGAGGCTCATCCTCTCCGCTTGCGCTCGGGCGGCGTGCCGCATCGCTCCTAGGCGCTCCCCGTCGCGGAGTAGCTCTACCATGGCCGAAGCGAACTCCTCCTCGTCTTCTGGGAGCAAGAGTCCCGTCACGCCGTGCTCCACAGCCTCCAAGGCCCCCATGGCCCCAATGGCCACCACGGGCAGCCCAGCTGCCTGTGCCTCCACAAAGACGATCCCCTGCGTCTCTGTCTTGGAGGCATACACGAAGAGATCCGCGTTTTTATAATAATCAATGAGGGTCTTCCAGGAGAGATAGCCCGTAAAGATCACTCTTTGAGCGATCCCGAGTTCTTGGGCCTCGCCTTCGAGCTCGGCGCGGGCCGGGCCGTCGCCGACGATGAGGAGCCTAAGCTGGGGCATCTCCCTTAGGGCCCTCTGAAAAGCTCGCAGCAGAAACGAGATGTTCTTCTCGCGGGCCAGCCGCCCGGCACACAAGAGCAATCTCTCATCGGAAGTGATCTTCCAGTGGGTCCGCAGATTCATCTTTGGCTCGCCGGAAAACTCTTCGAGATCCATCCCGAAGGGCAAGGTGTATATGGGCACGTGAATCCCATACGAGAGGAGTTCGGCCTTCATGGGGCCGGAGGGGACGGTGACGGCGTCGCAGCGATTGCAGAAGGCCGCGCTGATCTTGCGCACCATGGTGGAGGTGGGGCGCAAGCATCGGGGCAGATAGTGAAGATATTCTGTAAAGAGCGTGTGATACGTGTGGAGATGAGGGATCTGATGCCGGCGCGCAACGCGCATGCCCAGAAGCCCCAACGAGAAGGGCGTGTGGCTGTGAACCAGATTGAGTTCTTCAAAGACCCGCCAGGCCTGGCGGTGATAGGGGATCGTCACGCGGCTCTCCTTGTGATAGGCGAACTTGAGCGCGGGAAATCTGAAGATCCTCTCGTTCTCCACTGTCCAGTGTCGGCCTTCATACGAGGGCGCAAAGGTATAGACCCGATGCCCCAGGCGCGTAAGGAGCTTATCTAGAAGGGGCAGAAGCGTGGCCACCCCATTGATCTGGGGCGGGTATGTGTCCGTGAAGAAGCCGATCGCCAGCGTCACGACCGTCCCTCTAGCTTGCAGTAATAGCAGATCTCTCCTGGGCCGTCGTGGTGGACTCCGCAGAGGCGACAGCGGGTCCAGCCCTGCGCGGCCCGCAGCCTCTCCCGCCGAATCAAGCCCAAGATCCACCGCTCGAAGCCCTCTCTCAAATGGGGGTCTTCCAGTTCGTCCAGCAATCTCTTGACCTGCTCCCGCTCCATCAAGCTCAACTGCTCCCCTTCTGCGCGCTGATCTTGCACGGGCATTCTTAGGGCCCTGCCGGCTCGGAAGCGCACCTCGATAAGACGCTTCTCCCCCAATAGCTCATTGAGTCTGCTAAGATAGGCCTCCTTCATCAGGCTGAGCTGCTGGGCCACCACCGGATTGGCCGCTTCCACATAGAGAACCCCATCACGAACCCGCAGCGGCTGGGTGAGACGGCTCATCTGAGGCCCGGCGACCTCCGGCCAGAGGAGCAGAGCCTCTTGTTCTTCAAACTCTTTGCCTAGGCCCTGTCTCTCAAAGAGACGACGAATCTCTGGCAGGGTGATTCGCCTCATCAGAGAGCATTGTACTTGAACTCTGCATAAAGAGCAAAAGGCCTCTCTACTACAACTGCTAAAATATATATCCCTAATAGTAGTAGTTGTAGAGGGCGGCTGACCCTGTGGAAAAGCCGGGGATCACAGAAGGCCAACGAAAATCGGCTGTGGAAATATCTGGGGAAAAGCTGTGGAGAAGTGGCAGCCAGCTGGGGATAACTTCTGGGGATAACTCGATGGGAGGGTTTTCCACAGGGGTTTTCCACAAGACCGGAGGAGTTTTCCACAAGCTTTCCCCAGGGTTTTCCACAGCGTTAATATAAAATTCATTCTCAATTTTAGAGAAGGAGGCCTGGCTGACCTAGCTGATGGGAATAATCATGATGGAAGTAGGCCGCTGCAGCGATCATGGCCGCGTTGTCCGTGCACAGCGCTAAGGAGGGGAAGTAGACCTCGAATTGCTCGCTGTGGGCTAGAAAGCGCTCGCGCAGGCGCGAGTTGGCCGCCACGCCCCCTACGATCACTACGCGCTGAGTGCTCATCGCACGGGCGGCTCGGAGCGTCTTCTCCACCAGGACATCCACGACGGCCTCTTGGAAGGAGGCCACAAGATCCTCACGCTGTGTCTCAGGGTGATCGCGCAGATGATAAACCACAGCCGTCTTGAGGCCGGCAAAGCTGAACTCATAGCCGGGATCATCCAGCAGCGGCCGGGGGAAGGGAATCGCCTGCGGGTTGCCCTGCTTGGCCAAGCGATCTATCTGTGCTCCGGCTGGGTACCCTAGCCCGATGAGCTTCCCCACTTTGTCGAAGGCCTCTCCGGCCGCGTCATCGCGCGTCTCGCCCAAGATCTCATAGTGCCCCCACTCCTTCACATAGACGAGGAGGGTGTGCCCTCCAGAGGCGATGAGGGCCACAAACGGTGGCGGAGCTTGCTCGTTTTCCAGATGGTGCGCGAAGAGGTGTCCTTCTAAATGATTGACGCCCACAAGCGGGATATTCAAGCCATAGGCGAGTCCCTTGGCAAAAGAGAGCCCCACCAGCAGGCACCCGACCAAGCCCGGCCCCTGGGTCACCCCGATGAGATCGATCCCCTTCAGGGTGAGGCCGGCTTGCTTTAAGCTCTCTTCGATGATATAGGGCAGCTTGCGCAGATGATCCCGCGAGGCCACTTCCGGGACGACCCCGCCATATTTTTGATGGATCGCCGCTTGAGAGTAGACGACGTTGGAAAGAATTCTTCGGCCCCCCTCCAGCACGGCCGCGGCCGTCTCATCACAAGAAGTCTCGATGCCCAGTACATACCGGCACCGGCTCATGGCTCTTGGGAGAACGCTTCTATCTTGAGAGCCGCAATGAAGGGCAAATTGCGGTATTTCTCGGCGTAATCCAGCCCGTAGCCCACAAGGAAGGCGTCCTCTTCAAAGCGGAAGCCCACGTAGTCGAGCGGGGTGGGCAGGCGGCGGCGGGGTGTCTTGTCGATCAGCGCACAGAACTTGACCGAGGCCGGCTCCCGCCGAGCCAGCATTTCTCTTAAAAAGCTGAGCGTCTGGCCGGTATCTACGATGTCCTCGACGATGAGCACGTGGCGGCCCTTGATGGGCACTTCTAGATCGCGCACCAAGCGGATCTCTGCGGGTTTAAAGTCTTTGCCGTAGCTGGCCAGCTGAAGGAAATCGCACTCGAGGGGGATGGGCAGCTCTCTCACTAGATCCGCCAGGAAGACGAAGGCCCCGCGCAGGAGCCCCACGGCCACAGGCGGCTCGCGCCACAACCGCGACCCCAACTGCTGCTGGTAGTCGCGGGCTATCTCTGCCCCGAGCCGGCGGACCTGAGCGTGGACCTTCTGCTCGTCCCAGATGATCTTTTGAATCTCGGAATTGACGGCCCAGCGGCTAAAGTTGGCCATCTAGCTCCTCGCGGTCACCTTGCGGACGGCAAATTGCCCCTCGAGACGCTCGAGGCGCTTAGTGATCCCGCCATACTCCAGCTCCTCCAGGCCCACCATGGCCGGGCCGGAGAAGCCCTGGCGCCTGAGCTCGAGCGTCTTCTCTACGGCTCTTTGTCTGACCCAATCCCAGAAGGGGTGATCGAAGACGTCCACGGGTTCTGTGAGCCGCCCGTTATGGACGCAGAAGGCCAGGCACGAGACCAGGGCCGGGCCGTCAAAGTAGGCCACGGGCGAGCCGTGCTTGACGGGCATAAGAGCCACATTGTGGCTGCCGCGGCAATCCCCGCTCACGTAATGGGCGATGGCAAAGGGGGCGATGATCTCGCCGGTGGCCGGAAATTGATTCTGTACCCGGACGATCATGACGGGATCGTCCTTGCCCACGTACTTGCCGGCGATATTATGCAATCGGGTGGTGCTTGAGGCCACACACCATTCCCCGGTGGTGCGCGAGTGGATCGACTCGATCACAAAGCGATGGTTGTCCCTTAGAAGCGCGGCCAGATCATAAAGGTCCTCCGGGGCGTTAAGCTCAATGACCCGATCCCCCTCGGTGTAGCTTACGTCCATGATGGTGAATCGAAAGCCCTTCTCCATGATGGGGCTGAGCATGAGGCCCGAGCAGAACATGGGATCGGCAAAGCCAAGGTACAGCGGGAGATTATACGCGCCGGGTTCGGTTTTGTCAGCCGCAAAGAGTAGGAAGGGCTCGTTGGGACGCTCTTCGAACTCGATCTCGGCCACGGCCGGCCCCAGCCCGCGCACGTTGCCCGCGAAGCTGTCTTTTAAGAGATCTTGGCCTGCGCCGTAGAGGCCCTCTTCCCGAGCGACCTCAGTCGCCTCGCGGAAAGCCTGCCAGGCCAGTCCGTGGATCTCCGGGTTGCCCAGGCCCTTCTGATGGGACATCAAGATGGAGATGTCATCCCCAGTGTAGCCCGTGAAGGCATCAATGAGCAGTCCGCCTCCTTCCAGCTGGACGTACTCCTTCACCCGCTGGATGACGGCCTCACTGGGCCTAAGATGCCCTCCGACGGCGCCGATGTCGGCCTTAATCACCGTAAGAGTCGTCCTCATAGCACATCCCCCCCTAGATGGATCTAGATGAGCTGTACTTCGCTGTTGTCCCCGATCACGAAATGATATGCGGCCGGCGGTCGATCTCGACGTCGCAGGCGGACGCCTCTGCCGATGAGGCTGTGATCGATTCTCCCGACTCCCTCGATGGAGGCCCCGGCCATCACGATGCTGTACTCGACCTCGCTCTTATGGATCTTGACGTCTCGATCGATAGAGGTGAACGGCCCCACGAACGAGTGGCGGATGACCACTCCAGGGCCGATGATCAGAGGTCCACGCAACTCGCTGTCATGGATCTGGACGCCTTCGGCCATGGCGACTCGCCCGATGACGCGCGAGTCCTCCGGGATGGGAGAGCGGATCTCCGGCTCCAGTCTCTCCAGCAAGAGGCGATTGGCCTCCAGCATGTCTTCCGGCCTTCCGACGTCCTTCCACCAGCCCCGGACCAGATGGGGCACGACGCGACGGCCCTGCTCGATGAGGCGCTGGATGGCATCGGTGATCTCCAGCTCGCCTCTCCAAGAGGGCTCGATCTGCTCGATCGCCTCAAAGATATGATGATCGAATAAATACACCCCCACGATGGCCAGGTTGCTGGGAGGCACTTTAGGCTTTTCGATGAGTTCTACAATCTGACCCTTCTCCAGGCGAGCCACGCCGAAGCTGGTGGGGTCCTTCACTTCGGCCAGAAGGAGCGTGGCATGGGCCTCCTTGCGCTTGAACTCCTGCACCAGCTCCGCTACACCGTTCTCCAAGAGATTGTCTCCCAGATAGACGAGAAAGGGTTCTTGGCCGACGTACTCGCGGGCGCAGGCCACCGCGTGGGCGAGCCCTTGAGGCCGTTCCTGCAACACATAGCTGATCTTTACACCCCAGCGGGAGCCGTCGCCCAGTGCAGCCTTAAACTCCTCTTCGACGTTGGGGCTGACTACTAGGCCGATCTCGCGGATGCCGGCGGCCCGAAGGGCCTCCAGAGTGTGTAAGATGACGGGGCGATTGGCCACCGGGATGAGATGCTTGGCGCTGGTGTGGGTGAGCGGCCGAAGCCGAGTCCCCTCCCCCGCGCAGAGCACGACTGCTTTCAAATGCCCTTCCCTCCAAAGATTTCACTAAATCGAGTAGAGTCGGATTCACGGTAGCAGATGCCAAGCGCGAATTCAAGTATTGGCCGCGAAGACCCGCTCGCCGGCCAGATACGCATCCCACACGCGCATCTGGTCAATACGCTCAGGGGCTTGAGTCGGGTCCTCCTCGAGGACGATGAGATCGGCCCATTGGCCCGGCTCCAACGAGCCCAGCTCTCCTTCAGAAAAGCCCGCATAGGCTGCCCCGAGCGTGTAGGCCGAGAGGGCCTCTTCGACGGAGAGCTTCTGATGTTCATGAGGGGCGTTCACGGCCAGCTGAATCCCATAGAGCGGCCCGAAGGGCATGCTGTCAGAGCCAAAGGCCAGCGGGATGCCTCTCTCCCACACCCGACGATGGGGGTCGATCCTCCGATCCCGCTCTGCCCCTAGACGCTCTTCGTAGAGCCTGCCGGGGCCGCTCCACTGCAAGAAATTGGGCTGCATCGAGGCGATCACCCCCAGATCCTGGGCCAGCCGGAGGTGCTCTTCTTTGGGCAGCTCAAAATGCTCAATGCGCGCTCGGTCATCGGGGCCAACGCCTGCCTGCTTGAGGGCTTCCAGCGCGGAAGCGATCGCCCGATCCCCAATGGCGTGAATCATGAGCTGAAAGCCCGCCTCGTGGGCCTTCCTGACCAAAGCGTTCAGCTCCTCTTGGGGATAATTCAGCTTTCCCCGGCTAGTGGGCTCATCGGCATAGGGCTCAAGGAGGGCCGCATTTCTGGCCCCAATGGAGCCATCGGCAAAGATCTTGATCGCTCCTAGCTTGAGAAATTCATCGCCTAACTCGGAAGCGAGGCCCGGCTCGCTCAGGGCTTCCAGGTGCTCTACGGGAATATTTAAACGCACGCGCAGCTTGAGCCTTCCCCGGCGCTTCAGGCGAAGATAAGCCCGCACGTGCTCCGGGCGGGCTATATCGTGGACGGCTGTTACCCCCAGCGAGTGGGCCTTCTTCACCGCGGCTTGGACGGCCTTTTCGATCTCTTCCGGCCCTGGGGTGATCCGAGCGAGGAAATCAGCCGCGGCTCGCTCGCGCAGCTGGCCCTGCTCCCTATCAAACTCGTCCGCCTCAGCTTCCACGGAGATGAGCTTGAGGGCCAAGGAGTTGGCCACGAGCAGATGGCCATCGACTCGACTTAAGGCCACGGGATTTTTGGGGGCAACCCGATCGAGGTCTGCGCGGGTGAGATAGCGCTTCTCCGGCCAGAGGCTTTCGTCCCAGCCGCGGCCTTGAATCCAGGAGTCCGGGCCGCGGCGCCGGGCGGCCTCGCGCACTCCCTCTAGGGCTTCATCGAGCGAGCGCGTCCGGGAAAGATCCAGTACATAGCCGGTCTCCTTAAGGCCTAAACTTACCAGATGCGTATGCGCATCGATAAATGCGGGCAAGAGCGCCTTTCCGGCCAAATCGACGATCTTCGTCTGGGGGCCCCGGAGTCTTTTGATCTCCGCGGTGCGTCCCAGGGCCAGAATATGCCCGTCGCGCACGGCCAGGGCCTCGGCCCGTCTCGGAGCCGCTGCCCACACAACGCCGTTGATGAAAATCAGATCTGCTGCCCTCATTGCGATTCCTCTCGGGCATAAGGATTGTAGCCGGGACCTGTAGCCACATCAAACGAGGGGGAGCTTGATTTGCTGCAGCGCTTACCCTAGAGTACCCCCTGGGGGGACGTCCTGTGCCGTGGAGACCTCTCTTAGAGGCCGTGCGCGATGGCAAGCTTTCCGTGGACGATGCGCTACGGAAGCTCAAAGATCTACGCGGCTTTTTGGAGCTTGGACACTCAAAGCCGGACACCCATCGCTCGTTGCGCCAGGGCATTGCGGAAGTGATCTTCTGTCCGGGCAAGACTCCTCAGCAGCTTATTCAGATCATGGCAGCCCTCCGCGCACAGGGGGATTTAATTATCGCCACGCGCGCGCAGCCGGAGCACGCCCAGGCGGTAGCAAAGCGCTTTCCTAAGGCGCGCTATTTTGAAGAAGCCAGCATCATCGCGCTAGGAGAGCCCAGAGAGATTCGAGGCGGCCTAGTCTTGGTGCTCACCGCCGGCACCTCCGATATTCCCATTGCCGAAGAAGCCGCAGTCACGGCAGAGCTTCTGGGCAATCGCGTATCGAGAGAGTTCGACGTTGGGGCGGCGGGGGTCCATCGCCTGCTCGACCAGACGGAGAAATTACTCGAGGCCAGCGTGCTCATTGTAGTGGCCGGCATGGATGGGGTCTTGCCCACCCTGGTGGCAGGGCTAGTCGAAAAGCCCGTCATTGCCGTGCCCACCAGCCGGGGCTATGGGGCGAATTTTCAAGGGCTTTCGGCCTTGCTTACCATGCTCAACAGCTGCGTGCCCGGCGTGGCGGTTGTGAATATAGACAACGGTTTCGGGGCGGGGGTGCTGGCCGCCCGGATCAATCACATGAATCTATAAAAATAAAAAAAGAAAAGACTGGAGCGCCGGCTCTCCACCGACGCTCCACGGGTAATCGAGCGCCCCTCTAGCGCCTCAGCAGGGCCTCTTTGAAGGACTTGCCCGGACGGAACTTCGGGACCAGCTTGGCGGGCACGGTCATGGGCCGGCCCGTCTGCGGGTTGATCCGGGTGGTGCTCTTCTGCTGCCTTGCCTCAAAGGTGCCGAAGCCGGTGAAGGTGACCTTGTCCCGACGAGAGCAGCAGTCCACCAACAGGTCCAGCGCGGCCTCCAGGGCCGTGCGGGCCTCCTTCTTGCTGAGCTTGGTCCTCTTGGCCAACTGGTCGACAAATTCGGCCTTGTTCATCGTTGCCCCTCCTTCCCCCGTTGAGATTGTCTCGAATTATAGGGCTAAAGAGGGCCAAAGTCAAGGGGGAGAGGCTCCCGTTGCGGGTTTTTCCGCCAGACCCCATAGTTCAATCTCGCCACACTGCGGGCAGCGCAGCGTATAGAAATACTCTGCCTGAGGGGCTCC
Source organism: Candidatus Fraserbacteria bacterium (assembly GCA_037443265.1). Classification (GTDB taxonomy): domain Bacteria; phylum Bipolaricaulota; class Bipolaricaulia; order RBG-16-55-9; family RBG-16-55-9; genus JBBIOR01. The sequence continues at coordinate 77,499 of JBBIOR010000005.1, forward strand.
TTCGAGCCGGGCCGGGGCCTCCTCGGCCCCCTTGCGGAAGAGTCGTCCTACCCCCCCACATCTCGGGCAGAAGAGCGTCGTGATGATCGTCTTCTCCGGGAGCTTGGCCAAGGGCATGTTCAGATCACCTCGGGTCCATCATAGCCCAAGGGCTTGACCCCGGCGAGTCCCGCCCCTAGAATGCCCCATGATGATCGCAATCCCCGACCTGAGAAGAGAGACCCTGGAGCTCCTCTGCCAAGTTCCTAAAGGCCGCGTCACGACGTATCGGGCGCTGGCGCTGGCCTTGGGCGACGCCATGGCCGTAAGAGCCGTCGGGCAGATCATGGCCGATAACGAGCAGCCGGATGTCTATCCCTGCTACAAGGTCGTCCACAGCGATGGGCGAGTGGGCGAATATAGCGCTCCGGGTGGCATGGCCGCCAAAATCGAAAGGCTTCAGGCCGAGGGCATCCCCATTCAGGACGGCTACGTTCAAGGTTTTAAAGAGCGCGTCTTCTATCAATTCCAATCGAACAGACCTCTAGTTCAACTAAGAGCGCTACAAGAAGAGCTCTCGAAGCGTGTCGTCTTAGAGCCCTTGCGAGAGGAGTATCGTACCGTGGGCGGCGTGGATCTTTCGTATAAGGGCCCCTGGCTGGGGGTGGGAGCGTACGTCGGCATGGAGATCGCTGGCCGAAGACACTTGGCCACGGTGATCTCCGAGCACGAGACCCTGTTTCCGTACATCCCAACTTATCTCGCGTTTCGGGAGTTGCCGGTGCTCTTGCCCCTGCTGGAGCGGGTGAGAGCCGAGGGCCCTTTGGCCGATGTGATCATGGTCGACGGCAGCGGCATCTTGCATCCGCGGCACGTGGGCATCGCGTCCCACTTGGGCGTACTTCTCAACATTCCGACCATCGGAGTGACGAAGACGTTGCTCTACGGCGAAGTGGATCTCAAAGACATGAAGGCGAAAGAGGTGCGCTGGGTTCTTGATCCCACAAGCGGCCAGAGGATCGGAGCGGCGATCCAGACCCGTGCTCGGGCCGAGCCCGTCTTCGTCTCCGTGGGCCACAGGATCGATCTTGAGACGGCCGTGGAGCTGGTGCTAGAGCTTGCATCACAACGCTTGCCGGAGCCCATTCATCGGGCGCATCTGGCCAGTAAAGAGACGGCTCATCCTCGAGCTGAGCTGCGGGGGCAAAAAGCCCTAGATCTCTAAGCCCTTACGGAAGGAGGTCTATAGGCGTGGATCGCACGGAAGCCCTCAAATTGCTGAAAGAGCACACGAGCAATGGGAATCTCATCAAGCACATGTTGGCCGTGGAGGCAGCCATGAGAGCCTACGCGCGCACATTCAACGAGTACGAAGAGCCATGGGGGATTGCGGGCCTCTTGCACGATTTCGATTATGAGAGATTCCCCAATCATGAGCACCATCCCACCGAGGGTCATCCCTACTGGGGGGTGCAGCTGTTAAGAGGCAAGGGCTATCCCGAGGAGGTCTGCCGGGCGATCTTGGCCCATGCGGACTACACGGGCGTGCCGCGGGAGACGCTTATGGCGAAAGCCCTCTATGCCTGCGATGAGCTTACGGGTCTCATTGTGGCGGTGGCGCTGGTGCGGCCCTCTAAGAAGCTCTCTGAAGTGACGGTGGATTCCATCCAGAGGAAGTGGAAGGACAGATCTTTTGCCCGTGGAGTGAGGCGTGAGGACATCGAGCGGGGGGCTCAGGAGCTGGGCGTGCCGCTGGATGAGCACATTGAGATCGTGCTTTCGGCGATGCAGGGCATTGCAGATCAGCTCGGACTCTAACTAGAATATCTCCGTGGCTCGCAGAGTTCGTGATCGCATTCGCAGGGTGCTCATCGCCAACCGCGGCGAAATTGCCGTAAGAGTCATCCGCGCCTGCCGGGAGCTGGGAATCGAGACGGTGGCAGTCTATTCCGACGCCGATCGCTTCTCGCTGCACACGCGCTGGGCCGATCAAGCCCATCGCCTGGGTCCGCCCCCGGCCTCCGAGAGCTATTTGAACGCTCAAAGAATGATCGAGATCGCGAAAGAGACGGAGTGCGACGCCATCCATCCCGGCTACGGCTTTCTGGCTGAAAGGGCAGACTTTGCCGAGCTTGTGGAGAAGAGCGGCTTGATCTTCATCGGCCCCAAGCCGCAGTCCATAAGGCTCATGGGCGATAAGCTGGCCGCGCGCAAGACGGCCAGAGAGCAGGGCGTGCCCACCGTGCCCGGAGTCTATGAGAAGATCGCCACGCTCGCCGAAGCGAAGCGTGCGGCCAAAGAAGTGGGCTTTCCCCTGTTGATCAAGGCCGCGGCCGGAGGAGGCGGCAAGGGAATGCGGCTTGTGGCCCGCGAACGCGAACTCAAAAGCTCTTTTGAGCGCGCCGTCTCGGAAGTGGAGAAGAGCTTCGGTGATCCCTCCGTCTATTTCGAAAGATTCATCCCGAAAGCCAAGCACATCGAAGTGCAAGTGCTGGCAGATTCTTATGGGAACGTCGTGCATCTCTATGAGCGAGAATGCTCCGTGCAGCGACGCTATCAAAAACTCATCGAGGAGACTCCGGCTCCGCTGCTGAGTGACCCAATGAGGCGCGAGATGGGCGAGGCGGCCGTCGCGATCGCTCGGGCTTGCGGCTATCGCAGTGCGGGCACCGTGGAGTTCCTCTATGATCTCGAGAGAGAGCGCTATTATTTTCTAGAGATGAACACGCGCATCCAGGTGGAGCATCCGGTCACGGAGATGACCACGGGGATCGATCTCGTGCAAGAGCAGATCCAGATTGCCGCCGGCAGAAAGCTCGCGTTCGCACAAGAGGAGGTCTGCCCGCGGGGCGCGGCTCTGGAGTGCCGCATCTACGCGGAAGACCCCGAGCACGATTTTATGCCTTCCATCGGGCGCGTGGAAGAATTAGTACTGCCTTCTGGCCCCGGAGTGCGGATAGATAGCGGCATCTCGCGCGGCGATCTTATAACACCCCACTATGATCCGCTGCTTCTTAAGCTCATCGTCTGGGGCGAGGATCGCCCAGGTGCGATCCGGCGCATGGGACGAGCCCTCCAGGAGATGTGGATCGTCGGCGTGGCCACCACCATGGGCTTCCATCTAAGAGCCCTCGCGGACGAAAGATTTCTCGCTGGGAGTTACACAACGGATTTCATCCGGCATCTTCAGGCTGGAGGGCTTTCGCCAGAAGAGCTGGAGATCTTGGCTGTGGCAGCGACGGTCGAGCGCTTCACTCAAGGAAAGCAGTGGCACGCCACGATGAACTCCGCAGCCAAAGAGCAAGAGCAACGCTGGAAGTGGGCGTCCGAATGAAGTACATCGTGGATGTGGAGGGGAAGTTGATCGAAGTCGAGCTGGTTCGTCAAGAGGGCCAGACGTGGGCCATCGTTGGCCAGAAGCGGGTGCCCGTGGCGCTACATCGACACTGGGGAAGCCACTTTCATACGCTCATCTACGGCCATCGCGCTTTCACCCTCCATCTCCGTGGGCAGGGCACAGGCTATATCATTCATTGGCGCGGCCGAGCATGTCCCGTGGAGGTAGGGCTGTCGGCCGTGCAAAAGCGGCGGCGTCATCCTCAGAAGGGCGCGGCAGTCGTAATAGGCGAGCAGATCGTGACGGCCCACATGCCGGGCCTGATCGTCAAACTCGAAGTGAAGGAGGGCCAGAGGGTGCGGAAGGGAGACGGCCTGCTCGTGATCGATGCCATGAAGATGGAGAACGAGATCCGCGCTCCGTGCGAGGGAATCCTCGAGAAGATTCTGGTAGGGGTCGGTCGCGAGGTGAGCCGCGGCCAGATCCTCTGCGTGATCCGCTCCGATCCTTCCCTGGGGCTTACTCATGGTTAAGCAGCCTGCTCATCCGCGCAAAGAGAGATTCACCACGGATTCAAGCATCGAGCTTAAGCCCTTCTACAGCCCCGAGGATCTGCCAAGCTTCGATGCTAAGAGCCAGCTGGGCTTCCCGGGAGAGTATCCCTTCACCCGTGGCATCTATCCCACGATGTATCGAGGTCGGCTCTGGACCATGAGGCAATATGCCGGCTTCGGCACGGCCGAAGAGACGAACGCGCGCTATCGTTATCTAATCGCGCAGGGGCAGATGGGGCTTTCGGTGGCGTTTGATCTCCCCACCCAGATGGGCTTGGATTCTGATCACCCCTTGGCAGAAGGGGAAGTAGGCCAAGCGGGTGTGGCCATCTCTTCCGTAGAAGACATGGAGCGCTTGTTCGCGGGAATCCCATTAGAGCAGATCTCCACGTCCATGACGATCAATGCTCCGGCCGCGATCCTTCTGGCCATGTATATGGCCGTGGCCGGGCAGCAGGGCGTCCCTAAGGAGCGCTTGTCCGGCACGGTCCAGAACGACATTCTCAAAGAATACATCGCGCGCAAGACGTACATCTTTCCGCCCTCCTTCTCGATGAGATTGGCCACGGACACGATCCTCTACTGTGCGAAACATCTTCCCAAGTGGAATCCCATCTCGATCAGCGGCTATCACCTAAGAGAAGCCGGGGCGACGGCCGTGCAAGAGATTGCCTTCACGTTCGCCAATGCGATCGCCTACGTAGAGGCCGTCTTGAAGCGCGGCCTCTCTGTGGATGAGTTTGCGCCCAAGCTCTCGTTCTTCTTCTCGTGTGATCGGCACTTCTTTGAGGAGATCGCCAAATTTCGTGCCGCACGGCGGCTGTGGGCCAGAATCGTCAAAGAGCGCTTCGGCGCCAAGAAGAAGGAATCGATGATGCTGCGCTTCCACACTCAAACGGGGGGCTCGACGCTGGCGGCCCAGCAGCCGCTTAATAACATCATCCGCACGACACTGGAGGCGCTGGCGGCCGTGCTGGGCGGCACGCAGTCACTCCACACGAACTCGTATGACGAAGCGCTGGCTCTGCCGAGCGAGCAGGCCGTGCTCATCGCACTTAGAACCCAGCAGATCATCGCCGAAGAATCCGGCGCAGCGGATGTGATAGATGCTTTGGCCGGCTCGTATTATCTGGAGTGGCTGACGGCAGAGCTCGAAAGACGAACCCAGGAGTACATCGAAAAGATCGACAAGCTAGGGGGAATGCTCAAGGCGATTGAGCTGGGCTTTGTGCAGCGGGAGATCGAGGAGAGTGCCTATCGCAAACAAAAAGATCTGGAGAAGGGCGAGCGGCTCATCGTCGGGGTGAATTGCTTTGTGAATGGGAAGGCGAAAGAGCAGCAGCCTCTGGCGATCACGAGAGTTCCACTTGAGGTGCGCGCGCGGCAGATGGAGCGACTGAGAGCGCTAAGACAGAGGCGAGATCCGGGCCGCGTAAAGCAGGCTCTTAAGCGACTCCGTGAAGCCGCGCACACCGATGAGAATCTATTGCCCTATATTCTAGAAGCCGTGCGGGCTCATGCCACCGTCGGAGAGATCTGCGAGGTCTTTCGAGAGGAATTTGGGACGTATCGCGAGCCGGTGACGCTGTGAGATCACTCAACGATCTTGGGGTACCCTCAAGCTCAGGGGAGGACTGATGAGGGCAGAGATGAAGCTGCATCATATAGGCATCGCCGTTAAAGAGTTGGAAGAGGCTGGGGAGTGCTTTCGCGCCTTAGGGCTCAGGGAGATAGAGCGGGGCATCATGGAAGAATTCAAAGTGGCCGTAAGCATTTTCGCCGCGGGCAGAGTCAAACTCGAGTTTCTTCAGCCTTTGGGCGGGGGGCCCGTCCAAAAATTTTTAGAGGAGCGAGGAGAAGGACTCCATCACATCGCTTTTGCCATAGGAAATCTCGAGCAGGCGCTCTCCTCGCTCAAGGCCCAAGGCGTGAAGCTCATAGATGAGCAGCCGCGCCTGGGCTTCGGAGGACATCGCGTGGCCTTTCTGCACCCCAAAAGCTTTGGAGGAGTGTTGATAGAGTTAGTAGAGAATCTGTCAACGGATGCGGACGGCTATGATCTATCCGTTGACAGATAGCTCCAAATCGTCTCTTCGCCCTTGTCTTTCAGTTCGATGCCTAGCTCTTTTAGGCGAGTGCGAATCTGATCAGCCAACTCGAATTCTTTTTGGGTGCGCAGCCGGTTGCGCACGTCAATCAAGATCCCAATCAACTGACCCTCAAGCTCGCTCTTGGCCTGGCGCCAAGGAGACTCCTGGAAGAGCCCCAGCGGCCCACCCAGCTCACGAATCAGATCATAGGTGAGCTTCAACAACGGCAGATCCTCCGGCGCCATCTGCTGGCGGAAGACGTTCGCTTCTTTGACGAGCTCGAAGAGCGCGCCCAAGGCCGCCGCGGTGTTGAAGTCATCATCCAGATGCTCAATGAACTCTCGGCGTGTCTGCTCGATGAGCCTTAAAAATTCCTTTCCGCGCCTTGTGAGCCTTCTCTTATCGAGCTTCAGCCCTCTGCCATCGTGTCGCTTCTGCTCATAGTCGATCTCTTCCAAAAGATGGTAGACGCGTTCGACGGCCCGCTGGGCATCGGCCATCGCCTCAGGAGAGAAATTGATCGGCGTGCGATAGTGCTTGCTCAGATAGAAATAGCGCACGGCTTCCTTGCCATAGCGGGCCACCACATCACGGGCATATTCAAAATTGCCTAAAGACTTGCTCATCTTCTCGCCTTGAAATTTCAAGAGCTCATTGTGGACCCAGTAGCGCACGAAGGGTCTTGCGGCGGCGGCTTCGCTTTGGGCCAGCTCGTTCTCATGGTGCGGAAAGATCAAGTCTGTGCCGCCGCCGTGAAGATCGAATGTCTCTCCTAAGAGGCTGATGGACATGACGGAGCATTCCAGATGCCAGCCAGGTCGGCCCTCTCCCCAAGGCGAGGGCCAACGGGGCTCACCGGGTTTGGCTCTCTTCCAGAGCGCAAAATCCAGTGGATTCTCCTTGCGTTCATCGACCTCCACCCGCGCCCCAGCCAGAAGCTCATCGATGGGCTTGCCCGAGAGCCTTCCGTAATCGGGAAATCGTTTGACGCGGAAGTAGACGTCGCCGTCCACGACATAGGCATAGCCCTTGTCGATGAGCGCTTGAACGAACTTTATCATCTGCGGGATATACTCTGTGGCCTTGGGCTGGTGATCCGCAGGCTGGATTCCGAGCCTTTCTAAATCTTCGAAGTACGCTTGGGTATAGCGTTCGGCGACTTCTTGAGGGGTGAGGCCATCGGCGGCGGCTCGATGGATGATCTTGTCATCCACGTCCGTGATATTCTGGACGTATACAACGTCATAGCCGCGGTATTTGAGATAGCGGCGCAGGACGTCATAGAAGATGAAGGGCCGGGCGTTGCCGATATGAAAATAATCATAGACAGTCGGGCCGCAGACGTACATCTTGACCCGACCCGGCTCCACGGGCTTAAACTCCTCCAGACGCTTGGTGAGAGTGTTATAGAGTCTCATGCGGATGACTCCGTGATTGGAGAGTATAGCGGGCAGGCTTTAGAATGGCAACACCTTGAACTCTCCCTCTGTGGTAGTTGAGGCTCTGATCGTGATGGGGGTGGCGGCGCTGCCGATCAGTGAGCTGCGCGGGGCCATCCCGCTGGCGCTCGTGCACTACCAGCTGCCTCCCCTGGCGGCGTATCTATTAGGGGTTGTGGGCAATCTCATGCCCGTGGTGGTGCTGCTGCCCTTGTGGGAAGGGATCGTCTCTCTGTTCGGCCGAGTGAGGCTGTGGGAGAAGAGCATGAGCTGGCTGTTTGCGTGCACCCGGAGTCGCTTCCGTGGGCCCTATGCGCGCTGGGGAGCAGCAGCGCTCGTGACGTTTGTCGCAGTGCCCTTGCCCATGACGGGAGCCTGGACCGGGTGCTTGATCGCGTTCCTCTTTGGAATTCCGTTTCGGCTGGCTTTCCCACTCATTGCGGCCGGCGTGATGATCGCGGGCCTGCTCGTCACGCTCAGCACCCTGGGGGTTTTGCGCCTGCTTTGAGCTTGATGGGCAGCTCTGGCTATGATGTGATGTGAGCAGGGAGGGGCATGAGTATTGAAGTCATCTCCGTAAAGGGCAAGGGCGAGCTCCGCCAGTTCATTCATCTGCCCTGGCAGCTCTACCGCCAAGATCCCCATTGGGTGGCCCCCTTGCTCTTGGAAGAGAAGAAGCGCTTCAATCCAGCAAAGAATCCGTTCTTTGAGCACGCGGACGTGCAGCTCTTCTTAGCTCTTCAAAATGGGAGAGCCGTGGGACGCATCTCCGCTCAAGTCGATCATCTCCATAATGAATTCCACCACGAGAGGACAGGCCTCTTCGGCTGCTTCGAGGCTGTGAATGATGGCGCCGTAGCCAAAGCTCTTCTTGAGGCAGCCGAGCGCTGGCTTTGGACGCGCGGCATGGAACGGGTGCGCGGTCCCTTCAGCTTCAACAGCAACGGCGAAAGTGGGCTCCTCGTGCAGGGATTCGATTCGCCTCCGGCCCTCCTGATGCCCTACAACCCGCCTTATTATGAAAAGCTCATCGAACGTTGCGGCTTGGTGAAGGCCAAAGATCTCTGGGCGTATACGATCATAATTGACGACGAGTTTCGGCGAAGGATGAAAGAGCTGGAACCGCGCCTGGAGTCGATCAGCCTAAGAGCCCGCCGCCAGGGGTTTACCGTGCGCAACGTGAACTTGAAGGATTTTTATGGAGAACTGAAGCGCATCATGGAGATTTACAACGAGGCCTGGGAGCGCAACTGGGGCTTCGTCCCCTTAACAGAGAGAGAATTTCTCGCTCAAGCCCAGCAACTCAAGCAGATCGTCGTCCCGGATCTGGCCAAGATCGTCGAGCTGGGAGCGGAGCCTGTGGGATTTGGGCTGGCGCTACCCGATTTCAATCAGGCACTCCAAGCCCTCAAGGGCCGGCTCTTCCCCTTGGGGATCCTCAAGCTCCTCCGGAACGCGCGCCGCATTGACGGATTGAGACTTATCACCCTAGGAGTTAAGCGCCCGTATCGCAAGCGCGGCATAGACGCCCTGCTCTATCTGGAGATGCTGCGGGCAGGACTGGCTCTTACTCAATACAAGAGGTGCGAGTGTTCCTGGGTTTTGGAAGACAATCACCCCATGAACCGTGCCCTCGAGCTCATCGGCGGAAAGGTCACCAAGATCTATCGCGTGTACGAAAAATCTCTGAATTGAGGGAGGTCCACATGCCCAAGCGCCTTCTCACACACGAAGATCTCTGGCAGCTCAAGTTCGTGGGCGATGCCCAGATCAGCCCCGACGGAACGCGGGTTGTCTTCACGGTCAAGATTATAGATAAAGAGAGGAACAGATACTGGTCCCATCTGTGGCTCGTTGATCTTAAGAGCGAGCAGACGAGGCAGTTCACCTTTGGAGAGGTCTCCGACGGCAGCCCGCGCTGGTCGCCCGATGGAAAGAACATTGCCTTCTTGCGCGCGAAGGACAAGCAGATGCAGATCTGGCTCATCCCAGCCGACGGCGGCGAAGCCCGTCAGCTCACTCGAATCGACGAAGGGAGCCTAAGTTCATTGGCCTGGTCCCCCAATGGCCGGGAGATCGCCTTCTGCTTCCGGCCTACTCACCCCGACTGGACGGGGGAGGCCCGTAAGAAGAGAGAAGGATCAGGCAAGTCCACGCCGCCTCGGGTCATCACCCGTCTCTGGCACAAGCTCGACGGAGCCGGCTTTTTAGATATGCGCCAGCACATCTGGGTCTGCGACGCCGAGACGGGCCAGACCCGGCAGCTGACGGACGGCGACTACGACGACGAATCTCCCGCCTGGTCACCCGATGGAAAGAAGATCGCTTTCATCTCCAATCGCAGCCCGGACCCGGCTGAGACGCCCTACGCGCTGGACCTCTGGTGGGTCGCCGCAGAGGGCGGCAAGCTCCATGAGATCGAGACGCCCCCGGGCTATAAGGGCGGGCTCTCCTGGTCGCCTGACGGCCGCTGGATCGCCTATGTGGGCCACGAGAGCCAAGAGGACCCCTGGGTCCCGCGCCACGATCGAGTCTGGATCGTCTCTCCTAAGGGCGGAGAGGCCCGTTGTCTCACAAGATCTCTCGATCGCACCGTGGGCAACGCCACATTGAGCGACGCGCGCGAGGCCTTTACAGAAACCCCGGCACCCATCTGGTCCGAAGACAGCGCCCGGCTCTACTTCCCGGTGAGCGATCACGGCAGCTGCCATCTCTACGGCGTCTCCCTCCATGGAAGACCCTGGGCGCTGACGGAAGGGGCCTTGGAGATCACCTCCGTGAGCGCCGCGAGGCGGGGAGCGCATTTTGCCCTTTCGATCGCCAAGCCCACGCAACCGGCAGAAGTCTTCTTGGGCACCCTCAAAGCGAAAGACTTCAAGATCAAGCCGCTTACGCGCTTCCATGAGAGTTTTCTCGCTGCTGTGAAGCTGAGCGAGCCCGAGGAGTTCTTCATAAAGAGCTTCGACGGCGAAAGGATTCAGGGCTGGCTGATGAAGCCGCCCGATTTCAGCCCCAAGCGCACGTATCCCTTGCTGCTATATATTCATGGCGGACCGCACGCCCAGTACGGCCACACCTTCTTTCATGAGTTCCAGTGGCATGCCGCGCGCGGCTATGTGGTGCTTTACACCAACCCGCGCGGCAGCATGGGCTACCGCGAAAGATTCGCGCAATGCATCCGCGGCGATTGGGGGAATCTCGATTATAAAGACCTCATGGCCGCGGTGGATTACGCCGTGAAGTTGCCCTATATTGACGAGGAGCGGCTGGCGGTGGCCGGCGGCAGCTACGGCGGCTACATGACCAACTGGATCATCGGGCATACGGATCGCTTCCGGTGTGCTGTGACGGATCGCAGCGTGGTGAATCTGCACAGCATGTTCGGGACCTGCGATTTCGCGTTTAAGCCCGATGGCTACTGGCCGGGCGCGCCCTGGAAGAACCCGAAGAGGCTTCTCGAGCAGTCTCCACTCAGCTACCTGAAGAACGTCAGAACACCGGTGCTCATCATCCATAGCGAGGGAGATCTTAGATGTCCCATCGAGCAGGCGGAGCAGCTGTTTACGGCGCTCAAGCGCCTCAAGAAAGAAGTCGTCTTTGTGCGCTATCCGCAGGAGACCAGCCACGGCCTCTCGCGAGGCGGCCCGCCGGACTTGAGATTAGACAGGCTCAAGCGCATCGGCGACTGGCTGGATCAGCACCTCAAGCCCGCGCAGAAATGAAAAATCCTTTT
>JBBIOR010000005.1:88730-90958 GCA_037443265.1 Candidatus Fraserbacteria bacterium
GCGGAGAAGCTGAAACTCTTGCCCGAGGAACCGGGTGTCTATTTGATGAAAGATGCCCGAGGAGAGATCATTTATGTGGGCAAAGCCTCTTCACTGCGAAAGCGCGTCCGCTCGTACTTTCAGGCCAAGCACCCTCTGGATCTTAAGACCCGTAGGCTCGTAAGCAAGATTACAGACTTCGAATATATTGTCACGCCCTCGGAGCGCGACGCGCTCATTTTGGAAGATACGCTCATCAAAAGACACCAGCCACAGTTCAACGTGAGATTGCGCGATGACAAGCGCTATCCCTACCTGAAGCTTACGGCCGAAAAGTTCCCACGGCTGGTCATCGCCCGCCGTATCGAGAGAGACGCTGAGCGCGGTGCCCGCTACTTCGGACCCTACACGGACGCCTATGCCCTGCGTCAGGCGATGAAGGCTCTCCAACAGCTCTTCCGCGTGAGGACATGCACGCTCGCTATTGGGGATAAACCTGTGCGCCAGCGCCCATGCCTCGATCATTATCTGGGTCTGTGCGATGCGCCCTGCGTGAGCTGGATCGATGAGCGCTCTTACCAAGCGCTTGTGGATGAGGCGGCGCTCTTTCTGGGAGGCCGCCATGAGGAGCTTCTGCCCAAGTTGCAAAAGGAGATGGAAGCAGCATCCCGGAAGCTTAAGTTCGAGCGGGCAGCGAAGATTCGCGATCGCATTCAGGCACTCCAGCGCCTGCTGGGCGCAAAGAAGGCCCTCGATGGAGCCGAGCGGGATGCCATCGGACTCTATCAGGAGAACGACTCGTGCGTGGTGCAAATCTTCTTCGTTCGAGGCGGAAAGCTTGTGGGCCGAGAGAGTTTCTCCATGGAGACGGCCGGCTCCGCGGACCCCAGAGAGATTCTCACGGCCTTCGTCAAGCAATACTATGGCAAAGCCGCTTTTATCCCCAGAGAGATCCTGCTGCCGAACGAGATCGACGAGCATACGCTGATCGAGCAGTGGCTGAGCGAGCGCCGTGGGAGCCGGGTGCGGCTGGGTGTCCCGAAGCGCGGATCGAAGGCAAAGCTCATCCGGATGGTCTTGCGCAATGCAGAGCTTGCCCTCAGAGAAGAACAAGCCAGACCTCTCAAGCACCCCAACGAAGCAGCACTCGTCGAGCTTAAGAAGCTCTTCGATTTAGAAGGTCCGCCTCGGCGCGTCGAGGGCTTTGACGTCTCGAGCAGCCAGGGCGCAGATCCTGTCGCCTCCATGGTCGTGTTCGAGAACGGCACCCCCAAGAAGTCAGACTATCGACGATTCAAGATCCAGAGTGTTCAGGGGCCGGATGACTTTGCGATGATGGCCGAGGCCGTGCGCCGACGCTTAGAGAACGCGCTTAAGGGCGATGAGCGCTTCCTGCCCTTCCCGGATCTAATACTCATCGACGGCGGCAAGGGGCAGCTCAGCGCCGCCCGAGGGGTGATGTGGGACCTGGGATTAGCAGAGATTCCCACACTCGCCTTGGCCAAAGAATTCGAGCATATTTTCATGGGAAATAGATCGGAGCCCATCGTCTTGCCGAGAGATTCTCCGGCCTTGCAGCTCCTAAAGCGAGTGCGAGACGAGGCCCATCGTTTCGCGCTTGCGTATCATCGCACGCTGCGGGGGAAGCGCACCGTACACTCTCTTTTGGACGACATTGCCGGCGTGGGTCCGGCGCGCAAACGGGCCTTGCTGGAACACTTTGGCTCTCTGAAGAGACTGCGTGAGGCCGCGTTGGAAGAGCTTCTGGAAGTTCCAGGCCTATCCCGAAGAGTTGCACAACAGATCTGGCAAGCCCTCAAGGAAAACTGAGGGTGAGAGGGGGAGAGCGGGGCAGAGGAGGCTGCCCCACTCTCCCTTCGGGGTTCTCATTCCGGGTCTGTGAGAATTAAGGGCAAGAGCAGGAAGCGGCGATCTTGTGGGGGAGAGAACCTCCTTTCTTTGAGAGTGCTTCCTGCTCCTGCCCTTTCATCTCCATTTCAGGCGGCGGCAGAAGCAGCTTTCTTCTCGCGCTTCACGGAGAAGGCGGGCTTCGCTTCGCCGCCCTGACTCGCCTCTACGCGGATGAGGCCGCTCTTCTCACGAATCGCCCGCTCAATCTGCTCGGCTATGTCGGGATTGGTCTCTAAGAACGCGGCCGCATTAGAAAATCCCTGGCCCAGCTGAGTCCCATCCCACGAGTACCATGCGCCGCTCTTGTTGAGGATTTGAAACTCCTCGCCCAACGAGAT
>JBBIOR010000006.1:0-5065 GCA_037443265.1 Candidatus Fraserbacteria bacterium
TTCTTTCGTCCAGCTGGCCGCCGCAATCAGCTGCTCTACGGATTCGGCATAGGCTGGCCATTGGCTCTTTAAATAGCTCTCCAGCGCGGCCGCGGCTGGTTTGTTTTGTGTGGTCGCGATGAAGTGCGCCAGCCACCACGGCCCCACGCTCTCAATCACCTCATCCAACACGACCCGAAGCGCCCAACAGCCTCTTCTGCCACACTCGGCCAAGAGATTCGCGGTCTGCCCCAACGCCTCCTCTTCGTCCCATTGCGCTTGTAAGCGTTCCATTCCAATCCTCCCTTCGAGTCTTAAGGTTGCGGCCCTGCCGCTTCAATCAGCTTTTCACCGGCTTCCAGCGCTTGCTCATTGAGGGCGCGGAACCGCTCCGGCACACGCTTTAAAACGGCCTCTCGCAAGCTTCTGCGTGAAACCAAGCCCGCGAGCGCATTCATCGCCCCCAAGGCGACCACATTAGCGACGACTTTGCTGCCTACCTTTATCGCTGTCTCCGTAATCGGGAGTTTATAAATTAACCTGCTGGCTTCGCACTCGATGGTACTAGAATCAAGGATCACCACCACCCCAGAATTGGTCGGCGGGAAGTATTTCTCGAAGGCATCTTGAGATAAGCACAGCAGCAGATCGGGTTTGGTCACTTGGGGATAGGCGATCTTCTGTGTAGAGATGATCACTTCGGACTTGCTGGCCCCCAGCCTGGCCTCGGGGCCATAGCTCTGAGTTTGCACCACGTTCTTGCCGTCGAGCAAAGCCGCCTCTGCTAAGATGACGCCAGCCGTGATCAGTCCCTGGCCACCTGCCCCGCTCAGTCTGATCTGCACAGGGTCTTTCTCGATTCTCATTCGGCCCTTTCTTTTGCGCCTTTTGCCACCTCGCACAGCTCGCGATAAAGCTCCGTGTATTCCGGCCTTTGTTCGTCTTTGAAGATGCCGGTGGGCATCTTGTTGAGAGGTTCCACTTCGCTCTCCAGCTGTGCCTCGTCTTTGGGGATCGTCGTGTCTTTTAAGTAATACAGCATCTCATAGGGGTCGCGCAGCTCATTCATCCGACCAAAATACGTGGGGCATGGGGTGAGCACCTCAACGACCGAGAAGCCCTTATGAGCCATAGCTCTTTTCAGAAAATCGTTGAGTTCTTGGAAGTCGAAGGTGGTGGTGCGGGCGACGAACCCTGCTCCAGCTCCCAGCGCCAACCCACACAGATCGAAAGCGGGCTCGATGTTGCCCAGAAGCGAGGTCGTGCTGCGCTTGCCTTGAGGCGTTGTGGGAGCAAGTTGCCCACCCGTCTGGCCGTAGATGGCGTTATTGAACACGATGGCTGTGAGATCGATATTACGGCGGCAGGCATGAATGAAGTGGTTGCCTCCAATGGCTGCAGCATCTCCGTCGCCCATCGCTACGATCACTTTGAGTTCTGGACGAGCGAGCTTAATGCCGGTGGCAAAGGCCAGCGCCCGCCCATGGGTCGTATGCATGGTGTTAAAATCTAAAATAAATGGCGTGCGACCCGAACAGCCGATGCCTCCCACGACGACGACTTCGTCTTTTTTGAGCCTCAAGGCAGCCACGGCGTCTATTAAAGCCTTGACGATGACCCCATTGCCGCAGCCGGGGCACCAGACGCTCGGCAACTCCTCCGCCCGCAGATACTCTTTGTAGCGCTCCGTTAGCATTGTCTGACTCCTTCCTTACGAACGCTTGAACTTGCAAACTTGCGAACTGTTTCGTAAATCTGCTGGGGCGTGATCAAGCTCCCGTCTACGCGGCCCAGATGTTTTACACTCGCCCGCCCCTTTATGGCTCGTTCCACCTCGCGGATCAACTGTCCCAAATTCAACTCCGGCACTAAAATAAAATCCATCTGCGGGGCGAGTTGGTCGAAGAGAAAATCGGGGAAGGGCCAAAGCGTTTTCAAATTCAAGAGCCCTGCCCCAACGCCTGCGGCCCGAAGTTCTTCCACGGCGCTCTCAGCCGCACGGCTTGTGATCCCGTAGCTGGTGATGAGCACCTGAGCATCGTCGAGATAGAAGCCTTCGTAGAGAGCGAGTTTTTCGGCGTTCGTTTGAATTTTATTGACGATGCGCCTCAGCTGCCGTTCGGCCTCTTCTCCTTGGGCTGGGAAACCACGCTCGTCGTGCGCCATGCCCGTGACGTTGAAGCGGGCCCCTTCCCCAAAGGGCAGAAAAGCCAAATCTTCAAACGGCTTGAAGTCTTGAGGGCTCCCAGGTCGCCTGCGTTCAACGACCTCTAGCTCCCTGGGCTCAGGCCAAACGATGTTCTCACGCATGTGTGACAGAACTTCATCTAAGAGCAAGATCACGGGGACTCGATACTGCTCGGCGAAGTTGAACGCTGTAACAGTCATCTCGAAGACGTCGCGCACGTGCGAAGCCGTTAAGACAATCACAGGGTGGTCGCCGTGGGTGCCCCAGATGGCCTGCATCACATCGCCCTGAGAAGTTTTTGTCGGCTGACCCGTCGAGGGCCCCCAACGCTGAGAGTCTACGATCACGCAGGGGGTTTCTGTGATCGCCGCGTAACCGATGCCTTCTTGCATCAATGAAAAACCCGGTCCGCTGGTGGCTGTCATCGCTTTGGCCCCGGCCCAAGCCGCTCCGATGACAGCAGAAATTGAAGCGATCTCGTCCTCCATCTGAATGAAGACTCCGCCGCGCTTGGGTAGCTCCCGCGACATGAGCTCCATAATCTCTGAGCTGGGCGTGATCGGGTAGCCCGCGTAAAAACTACAGCCCGCGTACAACGCGCCATAGGCGCAGGCTTCGTTCCCTTGCACAAGCCGTTGCTGACTCATCGTACTGGCTCACTCTCTTTAATCTCTTGCGAACTCGCAAACTTGTGGACTTGCGAACGGTCCTTCACAATCCAGATAGCAAAGTCTGGACAGCGCGCCTCGCAGAGCCCGCAGAAGACACATTTATTGATGTCTTTGACGGAGATCTTGCTCTTGCCGTCTAAATAGAGAATGCCTGTGGGGCAGCTGTTGACGCACAGCGAGCAGCCTTTGCAGAAGGCTCTTTTAATCGCCAGATAAAAATCACCCTGATAGAAGCGCTCCATGAGCCTTTAATCTTAGCCCACTTAAGATTAACTTGCTAGCTGCTTCTCATAGAGCGCCTTGGCGAAGAGCGCCGCGCCCAAGGCGCCCGCGATCTGTGGGTCGAGCTTAGGTTCTAATGCTTTAATCTTCAGTTCATTCTCTAGGCGTTTCACGATCCCTATATTCTTCGCAATTCCGCCTGTGATTGCAAACTCCTTCTCGACTCCGATGCGGGATAGTAATTCAACGGTGCGGTGAGCCATCGCCTGGCAGAACGCCGCCAGCACCCTCTCTTTCGACCAGCCCTGCCGCAGCAAGCCTAATGCCTCTGATTTCGCAAACACGACACAGGTACTCGACACCGGCGGCGGCTCTTCATTTACAGAGAGCGACGCCGGGCCGACCTCTTCAATGGGCACCTGCAACAGATCCGCCATGACTTCCATGCCCCGTCCGGTGCCCGCCGCGCACTTGTCGTTCATTAAGAAATTAGTGACTTTGCCACGCTCATCGCAACGAATCGCTTTACAGTCTTGGCCCCCCATGTCGAGCACCGTTCTCACGCTGGGCCCATAGATGAAGTTGGCCCCGCGGGCGTGACACGCGATCTCTGTAATCGCTTTGTGCGCGAATGGGATGTTGACGCGCCCGTAGCCCGTGGCGACGATGTACTGAATCCTCTCACGGGGCAGATCAGTTCCTTGAAGCGCCCAGTCGAGCGCCTTCTGCGCACTCGTCGGGGAATTTGATCCGGTGCGCAAGCTGCTGTAGGCGAAGAGTTTTCCGTCCGTAAAAACCACGGCTTGAGAGCTAACTGAACCCACGTCGATCCCGCACGAAATGATTTGCGCCTGCTTCCAGTCAATAGACGCGTCACGCCAATTGTACTCCTTCCAGCGCCAGTATTCGCGCTTTGTGTTCAGCTGTACGCTCTGCTCGCTCATACCTTATCTCCTTTTCAACTCCAGATATTGTGGCCGCAAATCGCACTGGCACCAATCAAGTCGGCTCCTGATTTTTATCATGATCCTCCCACGTTCCTTTCGGCGGCGACTAAAGCTGCTCCCAGCGCCCCAACGTACTCCGGCTCAGGTGGGATCAGCACATCCAACTCCAGCTCGCGCTTGAACGCGGCGACAAAGCCGGGGTCTTTTCCGACTCCACCGAGGAGCGCTACCTCTCTTTCGATGCCGACCCGCCGCGCCATCGCTGCGATCCGATCAGCCATGGCCTCGTGCACCGCGCGCACGATGTCTTCTTTCGCTATACCCGCGTGGATGAGCGAGACGACTTCGCTCTCAGCAAACACCGCGCACTGAGCGTTCATGGGGATAATTTTTTGGGATTTGAGCGAGAGCGCACTCATCTCGTCAAGCTTGATCTCCAAAGCGCGAGCCATGGTCTCTAAAAATGTGCCCGCCCCGGCCGCGCACTTTTCATTCACCGCAAAGTCTTTCACCCGCCCGTCGGCCTCGCAGCGGATCGCACGCCCCTCTTCGGCCCCCACATCGATCACCGTGCGCACGTTCGGGAACAGAAAGACCGCCGCTTTGGCATCGGCACTGACTTCGGTGATCTCGCTGTTGGCGAATGCCACAGACTTACGCCCAATGCCTGTTGCCGTGATGTGCCTGAGTTGTTCACGTGCTAGGTTTGCCTGTTGCAACGCGCTCTGAAACGCCTGCTCGACGGCGGCCAGCTGGTCGAAGCCGGTCAGAACGGTGCTCTTTGCCAGCTCCTTGCCGTCTTGTAAAATTAAGACTTTGATCGTTCTGGCACCACAGTCAACTCCTGCGGTGATCATGCTAAGCTCCCTCCCTTTTCTTGTCAAGCGCCCAAATTTGATGCTCTGCTTTCGTCTCATCTGACCAGAAGCGGTTCTGGGGCTCAAAGCCGCAGCTCTCATATTCACCCATATTGCGCGATCTGTTCCTCATGGGTTCAAGCGCTTTACCCCCAGCGACTCCATAAACGCATCCACGCGCGCCAACGTTCTCGTCTTATC
>JBBIOR010000006.1:5165-90923 GCA_037443265.1 Candidatus Fraserbacteria bacterium
ATGCCCAGCGAGAGCCCCTCGCAGCCCCGGTTGAAGTGCAAGAGCACCCCATCTACCTTCCATTCTTTGACGATGCGCAGGAGCATCTCGCTCTTGATATGAGGCGAGTAGAAGTGCTGCCATTCGGGGCGAGCAAGATTCCAGTCGGCCAGAACTCTCAACGCTTCATCGCGAGTCTTAATTTTAATGCCCTTCTGTTGTGGAGTCGTTCGCGGACCCCACGTGCCGTCGTCTTTGATTTCAAACATCCCGCAGAGCCCGAAGGTGTAGAGTGAGCCGATCGAGACGCAGCCGTAAGTGTGCTTTAGATAGCGAAAGATCTCTAAAAATGCCCAAGGGGGCTGGGTGTCGGTCATCACCCGGCACTGCTCATATTCCGAAGCTGCGACACCGCGCGCAACTCGATCTTTCACTTCATCGCGCAGCTCCTCATAGAAGTCGGCGACTTGCTTGCTGCTCTTCTGTAAAGTGGCCAACACGTAGAGCGAATACATCGTCTTCTCATCGAGTGGTGCGGGGATGGTCTTATTCAAGCAGCAGATCTCAGCCCACGTTGACGTCGAGCGACACTCGTTGTAGACGGCTTCTATTAATTTCTCGTCGTCGTACTTGCGCCCCGTGGTCTTTTCGAGCCAGGCGATGCCCTCGAGCATCTGCTGCACGATATAATCAATTTTGTGCTCATCTACACTCTCATAGGGTCCGACGGAGACATCAATGCAGAACATCGGGATGCCGCCTTCGAGCTGGCTGGCCACCTGATACCATTTGGCATGGCTGCAGCAGATATGCGCTTGCCAGATGAAGTCCGGCTTGGGAAACGCGCCGCCGAAGGCGTATTTGTTGAGCAAAATAGAGCCCCAGTAGTTGCGCATATAAGAGCACAGATCCCGGGCGAAGCCGGCGCGCTCTGCGGCTTCCATGCACTCGAGAGAGAGCTTCTGATCGTGAGCGATAGAGGCCCCGTAGGGCTCACCCGTGAGGGGATAGACGTCGTCGCCCAAGCCGGCGGGAATAGCATCAAAGGCCCAAGCGCCACCGGTCCAGCGCAGGCCGCCTCGCTCGTGGGCCGTCGCATAGTTCTGATAGTACTTCAATCTTAACTCTTTGGCCTTAGGCCAGCACTTAAGGGGCTCTGTGGGGTATTTCGTCAGCGCCTTCATTTAATCCATCCACCTCCCGATAGGCTCCTTGACGCCGGTGCACTCATTGCGTAATGTGTAATGACGAAGGAGAAGCGGACCATGAAGCGGACGAACATCGTGTTGGAGGAAGCGCAGTATCAGTACTTGAAAGGCCGCGCAGAGCGCGAGGGCAAGAGCATGTCGGCCCTCATCCGCGAACTGATCGAGGCGGTGATGAGACCCCAGCCGCGGAGCGCCAAGGACGATCCCATCTTTGGCATTGTGGGCATGTTCAAAGGCAAGAAGAGCAAACGAGATATCTGCCAGCAGCATGATGAGATCATCTATCGCAAGGATTGGCGCTGAGGGCCAAAGCCCATGGAGAGGGTCTTCGTGGATACCAGCGGCTGGTATGCCTTGGCCGATGGCCGCGATCCGCACCATGAGGCTGCCAAGGGCTGGTTCGAGCAGAATGCTCTGCCGCTGGTCACCACAGATTATGTTCTCGATGAAACACTGACTTTCATCCGCATGAAGCTGGGTCATCCCTTGGCAGTCGATTTTGGAGGAAGGCTGTTGGGAAGTGCCTTGGCTCAGCTCGTTCCTGTGACCCTTGAGGACCGCGACGCAGCCTGGGAGATCTTCAAGAAGTTCAAAGATCAAAAGTTCAGCTTCACCGACTGCACCAGCTTCGCAGTCATGAAGCGCCTGGGCTTGAAGCAAGCTCTGACCGCGGATAAACACTTTCAGGTCATGGGCTTCACTTTGGTCATCTGAAGCTACGCATTGGTGCCTCATGCTCAGAACAACTCCTCCGCAAAGAGTTCCTCGCCCTTGAGCATCTCCAAAAACGCTTCCACGCGCGTACGGAACTGCCCGACAGGGGTCGTGACGTCGAACTCCAGAAAGAGCGTCTTGATCCCCATCTCTTCCAAACGCCTCTTAATGATGGGGATGTCTAGCTCATGGGGATCACAGAACTTCTGCTGCATTAAAACAGCGCCCTGCACCTTCCACTCGCGAGCGAGTCTTTCGATATGAGGCCAGCGCGCAAGCTCGGGCCAGTCTTTGGCCGGACAAGCCGGTCTCTCTAAATAACGCGTGGCGATCGCTTCCAAGGGGTCTTTGAAACGCTCAAGATCGACTTCGCCCCAGAAGTAGCGCGTGCCTACACAGTTCTCGTCCACCACGAACGTCGCGCCCAGTCTTTCTGTCATCGCCATGAACTCGACGTCGTCGTTCTCGCTGCCGATCAACATCAAGCGCACGCCGGTTTCCCGTTCCAGCTTTCTGCTGGGCAACTCCGCCAGCAGCTCTTTCAGAGCACGATTGTGCTCGCTCTTGTCGGTCATCTGTGCCGAAGCCACCACCCAGAGGGCTTCTTGACCCGTGAGCGGCAGATTTTCTGACTTGCGTAGCTCATAAAGCTCCGTGAGAAGCCTGCGGCTCTCGTTTAGGATCTCAATGCCCTCGCGCAGATCATCGTCAGTAATCTTGCGCCCGATCCAGCCCTCGACGGCCTCTTTGAACTGGCGCAGCTCTTGAGTGAAATATTCTCGTCCGCCCTGAGTCTGCACGCCGTGGGGCATGGGCAGATAGTAAGAGAACTCGCACGGAACGTGCTTCTGCCAGCTGGTGAAGCACTGTCTAAAGTGCAGGCAGCTCTGGGAGATGGCGATGCCGTCCAAATACTTATATTTGCCCAGAAGCCCCTGAGCTAAGACGTCTCGAGTCCAGGGGCAGTACATCCCAAACACGTGGGGCTCAGTGACGCTTGAGGGCTGATGGCTCCCGTAGACGCGCACGGGCAAAATATTTGCGGCATATAAAATCTCTTCGGGCTCATAGGTGCAGAAGCAGCCGACGACCTTTCCACCTGTGCGCACCTTCCAGCCTTTGGCGTACTCATGCCGATACTCATACCACTGCCGAAATTGTTCAAACATCTTAACCTCCTTCAGGTATGCCCTCGCACAGCCGCCGAGCCCACTCGACCACGCCGTAAGTGCTGCCTTCGAGATAGACGAACATCCGCAGATACTCGTAGGGATCACGAGCTTCAAGGATCTTTTTGTCTATCGAAGCTGCCACGATCCGGCCCAGGAGAATGACTTCGTCTCTGTAAGTGAGATGCTGAGTGCCGTCTTCGTTCAGCGTTGTGACCAACACAATCTGGCCCACGAGCGGCGATGGGTGCCAGGTGCTCTTATCTACGCTGAAGCTCACTTTCTCTTTCAAGCCCTTCATTCTAGCCCCTCCCCTTGCGTGATCTCCTCAACGTCGAAGCCCACATCAAGGCGTCTCCACCAGACTTTGTTTCGCGGCATGGCCAAAATCTCTCGCACCTGAAAGCGCTTATCGGCGTTGCTGCTAAACATCGCAGTAGAAAAAGTCGAGCGCGTCACAATGGCCGTGTCACAGCCTCGATTGCCTGTACCTCCCACCGCGATCACGTCCACAAAGGGCGGTACGGCGTTGGCATCAGTAGCCATCAGCAGCACTTCGACAGCCGTCTTCAGACCGTAGCCGCCTACGGCGACTAAAGTTTCGACGGCGACGAAGGCCGCAGGGGTGTAACCGTAGCGCGCCAGGTTATAATCGACTGAGTCGCTGCCCAGTGTCGAGAGCGCCGCCTCGACGATCTTGACCCCGCGAGCCTCAAGTTCTTTTCGGATCTCGCCCTGGACGAAGGGCCAGCGACGACCTCCGATCTCGCCCCAAGACGGCGGGCCCGAGACACAGACCACTTGAATGCCCGAGAGAGCACGAGCCAACCTCAAGGCCGTCTCGCCGGTGATGGACGCCACGATCACGTGTTTAATATCACCTTCTTGCAGGCGCTCCTTGACCGCGGCGATCACGCCCTCGGTGTTCTGGGCCCCCGGCTTGTCGAAGTAAAAGATCTTCTTAGCCAGCATCGCTATCGCTCTTTCCACTGGGGTTTGCGCTTCTCTAAGAATGCTTTTAAGCCCTCGTGCGCGTCTTCGAGCCTCATAAGCTCATCGAGATAGATTCGCTCGATTTCCTTCAGTGTCTCTTCCCACTCCCAGCGGAAGCCGCAAAGCGCCGCGCGCTTGGCCAACTTCAACACCGGCCCGCTCAAATTTGTAAGCTTGCCCACAAAGGCGTTCGCCTCGGTTTCTAACTGCTCAGCGGGCACGACTTTATGGACTAAGCCCAAGCGATAGGCCTCTTGCGCGCTGATGGCTTCGCCTGTGAGAATGAGCTCCAGTGCCTTGGGCCACGGCAGCAGTCGCGGCAAAAGTAAACACGCAATCGGTGGAAAAACCCCCACTTTGATCTCAGGCTGGCCGAACTGCGCACTCTCTGAAGCGATGATGAAGTCGCAAGCAATGGCCAGCTCCATTCCCCCACCCAGTGCCGGACCTTGAACAACAGCGACCGTGGGCGACTCCAGCGTCCACAGCTTTTCAAAGACATTATGCACAGCGGCCATCATCTCGTTGACTTTGTCGGCTGTGTGGTCTTTGACATCCACGCCAGTTGAAAATGCCTTGCCCTCAGCTGAGAGCACCACAACTTTGCTCTTGTCTTTCTGCAGGCTCTCTAGGACTGCGCTTAGCTCTCGCAGCGCCGCGATATTTAGAATGTTGAGTGGCGGACGGTTGAGAACGACCCTAGTTACGGCAGCCTGGCTCTCGACTCGGATGGCGCTCATAGCTTGAAGAGTCTTATCGCATTCTCACGCAAGAGCTTGCGTTTCGCTTCTTCTTTGAGGCCCAACTCGTCGATCTGCTTAAGCGATTCTTTCCAGGGGAGCCCGTTCGTTCCCCACAGACAGCGATCTTGGCCCAATCGACTATTGATGAACTGAATGATCTCGGGCTTAAGATATTTGGGCATCCAGGCGTCCACGCCCAAATAGACGTTCTCCCACTTGTAGCAGACGGAGATCAATTCTTCGACCCAGGGCCAGCCCGTGTGGGCCCCGATGATCTTGAGATCAGGAAAGTCGCAGGCGATTCGGTCAAGATAGATGGGGCGTCCGCAATCCGAAGGCATCGCCTCCAAAACGTGCCCGACTTGCATCGAGACGGGAACATCGAGCTCGACGCACTTGGCATAGAGGGGGTACATCTTGGGATCGTTGAGCGGGATGTCAAAGCCGTAGATGTGCACATAGACGCCCCGAAAGCCGTGTTCTTTGACGGCCATCTCGATCTCTCTAAGAGACTCTTTGATGCGAAAGGGGTTATAGCCCGCAAGCCCCACGAAGCGATCGGGATATTTTTCGGTGTATTGCAAGACGTCTTCTAGCTGCGTGTCCATGTACATCCATTGGTTCCAGTAGGACCACATCTTGCACTGGGTGATAAGAACTTTCTCGACGCCGGCTTCATCCATCAGCGCGAGCATCTGCCCGATGGATTCATAGCGCGGCAGGCCGCCAATGGCCCGTTCCATCCGGCAGATCAACTCTCCCTCTTTCGCTTTGTCCCACTTGGCCATGAACTCCTTCGTGGCCACGTAGTACATGAAGTCGATTGCGCCAGTTCTCATGGGAGCCTCCTAAGCGTCGCCCCTTGAGCTGTGGTTACCCTTACCCGAGATGACTCGCCCTATGGAGACCGCTGAAGCGCTTCTCCAGGGGGATCATGGGCAGGATCTCGAAGCCCAGAGTGCGGAAGTACGCGAGCAATTCTCCAGCGTACCAATCTACGAGGGTGCGCACCCGCTCGATCCCACGACTGCGGAAATGCTCCAACAGGGCTTCCCCCAGTTGTCGGCCAATCCCTCGCCCGTGATATTCCGGTGCTACCATCAGTACCTTGATCCAGCCCGTCTGTTCTCCACAGCCAAACTCCCAGACTCGGATCTCCCCCACAATGAAGCCCACAAGCTGCCCTTGCAGTTCAGCTCCCAACCGCAGCGCAGCATCGCCATGCTGGATGTGGTATTCCATCGTTTGTGCGAAATTCGTCCGGGCCACTCCTTCTGTCGGCTGAAGCCGGCTCTGCAGTTCCAAGACGGCGGGAAGGTCTGCCATGAGCAGGGGACGGATGATGAGACCGGCCGTGATGGGCTGCCAGAACTTGGCACGGCCCACCTGGCGACATCGCACTAAACCCTTGGCCCTTAAGATCTCCAGATACTTCGCCGCGGTATGACGAATGATCCCCAGCTGAGCAGCAATCTCTTCCGTATGTGCCCCTTCCTCCATCGTCTGCACCAGTTCGAGAATTCTCTCTTCCCAGCGACTCATGATCGAGACGACCCCCTATGACCACCGATATGGGTGTCCATGGCTGATCCTACTCTATCTTTCAAGGATTGTCTGTGAGAAGCCTCAGTGAAGAGATGTGAGATTTCTCACGAATTGCGTGTGCGGCACTTGAACATTATTATAATGAGCCGAAAGGGGTGATCCCTATGAAAGAATTTCGGCTTTCCTTATCCCATCGCCCTGGAGAACTGGCCAACGTGGCAGAGACGCTGGCCCGTAAGGGCGTCAACCTCAAGTCGGTTGCCGGATTTGCGGAGGGCAACAAGGCCACCATCGCTCTCGTAGGCCATGACGTGAACGCACTGCGGCAGGCCCTCCAGGAGGCCCGGATTCGTTTTGAAGAAGTCGAGCTGCTCACCGCAACGCTCGACGACGAACCCGGTGCGCTGGCCGACTTGACCGCCAAGCTCAGCAACGCTTCTGTCAACCTCACCTCGATTTACGTCTTAGGGAGGGAGGGCCACAAAGTGCAGCTGGGGTTGACCACCGATCAGCCCGCTAGGGCGAAGAAGGTACTCGGACAATAGCGGCTTGCTCGCTCAAGACTTCTTGATGCTGAGTGAGATCCCGTCTCGCAGGGGCACGATAACTGTCTCTAGCTCGGGATGGCTCATCACATAACGATTGAACTCTCGGATGGCCTGCGTCGTCTCGTCGGGATCTTCTTCAGCCACTCGCCCGCTCCAGAGCACGTTGTCTGCCAGGATGACCCCTCCCGGCGTAATCCGCGGCCAGATCCGCTCGATGATGGGCTTGTATTGCTGTTTGTCCGCGTCGAGGAAGCAGAGATCATAGGAGCCCTCAAGACTTTTGGCGACGCTCAGACCATCACCTACCAAGATCTCTACCCGGTTGGCCACGCCCGCTTCTTCGAAGTGGCGGCGGGCTTCCGCAGCCATCTCGGGTTTAATTTCAATCGTCGTGATTCGTCCTCCCCAAGGCTCGGTGGCCCGCGCGAACCAGAGGGCCGAGTAGCCGATCGCCGTGCCGAATTCGAGGATGTGCTTCGCCCGCCTGAGCTTGGCGATCACATATAAAAGGCGTCCGGCCACCGGGCCGATGATGGGGATGTCCCGCGCTTGCGCTTCGTGCTCCAGGCGAGCGAGGAGCACATCCCGCTCGGGCTGAAGCTCTTTCAAATATCGTTCGACGGGCTCCGCTGTGATGCCATTCATATTTTGCCCAAGAGCACGCGGGTGATGATGAGTCTTTGGATCTCACTGGTCCCTTCGTAGAGCTCTGTAATTTTGGCATCCCGATAGAAGCGCTCGACGGGATACTCTTTGATGAAGCCGTAGCCACCGTGAATCTGAAGGGCCTCATTGGCGACTTCACGCGCCACCCGTGACGCAAAGAGCTTGGCCATGGAGGCCTCTTTGGCCGGGTTTCCGCCGCGGGAGATCTCCCAGGCGGCTCGATACGTGAGAAGCCGGGCGGCCTCGATGTCCGTAGCCATGTCCGCCAGCTTGAATTGAATGGCCTGAAAATCGGCGATGGGGCGCCCGAAGGCGTGCCGCTCCTGAGCATATTTGAAGGCCTCATCGAAGGCGCCCTGAGCGATGCCCACGGCTTGGGCGGCCACCGCCACCCGACCCCGCGCGAAGAACTGCATCAGATGATAGAAGCCCATGCCCACCTGGCCGACGACGTTCTCCTCCGGCACGTGGACGTCCTTGAGCGTGATCTCGGCCAGATCGGAAGCGCGGATGCCCATCTTCTTCTTCAATGGCTCGGCAATAAACCCCTTGCGGTCGCTCTCCACGATGAAGGCCGTGATCCCCAGATGGCGCTCGGGGGGATTGAAGTCTGTGCGCGCGAAGACGATCAGAAAATGTGCGATGGTCCCGTTCGTGATGAACGTCTTGGTCCCGTTCAGCACATACTCATGGCCCTTCTTCTCCGCGCGGGTCTTCATGCCGGCGACATCCGAGCCGGCCTCGGGCTCCGTGATCGCCGAGCCCATGACCCACTCGCCCTGGGCCACGGGCACTAGATATCTTCTCTTCTGCTCTTCCGTTCCGAACTCCAAGATCATGTCGCTTCCGAAGATGCGAGCCGTGATCGCCTGGGCGATGCCCGGATCGCCGCGGGTCAGCTCCTCAATGACGATGGCTTGCGCTAAAAAATCCATCCCAGCCCCGCCGTATTCTTGAGGGATGGCCGGGGCGATGAAATCGAGCTTTTTAGCCTCCTCCACGATCTCATAAGGATACTTCGCCTGCTCGTCGTACTCTTCGGCAACCGGTCGAATGACCTCTTCGGCGAATTTTCTGGCGGTCTTCTTAAGCAGCTTGTGCTCCTCGCTCAGCTCAAAATCCATGGTGGCCTCCTCAAGGTGTCATTCCATCTCTCGCGCACAACTACGCGTGCCCATTCTACCCCTTTCGGAGAGGGGGGGCAAAACACCTGCGGTTGACAGTCCAAATCCCCTCCGTTATAGTTGAAAAGCGGCCATGCACACAAGAAGACGAGCCTACATCCACACCTGGGGCTGCCAGATGAACGAGCACAAGAGCGAGGGGATCGCCGGGCTCCTCGCTCAGCATGGGTATGAATTGGTCGAACGCCCTGAGGATGCGGATTTGGTGATCTTCAACACCTGCATGGTGCGCGAAAAGGCCGAAGAGAAAGTCTATTCAGAAGCGGGCATAATCCGGGCCCTCAAAGAGAAGAAGCCCCATCTGCTCCTGGGCATCGGCGGCTGCATGGCCCAAGCCCTGGGCAAGAGGATCTTTGAACGAAGCCCCACGGTCGATTTCCTCTTCGGAAGCTCCAACCTCTCAGACATCCCCCGTCTCATTCAAGAATTAGAAGAGCGACGCCAAAACGGCAGACATCTCCGAGATGGGCCCGTGATGGCCATCTCTAAGATTCCGGATCGAATCGAGGATCTACCTTTTGTGCGCCAGAGCCCCTTCCAAGCCAAAGTCACTATCACCGAGGGGTGCTCCAACTTCTGCTCCTTCTGCATCGTCCCATACACCACCGGGCTTCTCCGTAGCCGTCTTCCCGGAGATATCCTTCGGGAAGTGAGCCAACTCGCCGCGCAGGGCTATAAAGAGATTCAGCTCTTGGGCCAGAACGTCGATTCCTACGGGCGCGATCTGGACGATCCTGAGATCAACTTCGCCAACCTCCTGCGAGCCCTTACCCAGATCGACATCCCGCGCATTCGCTTTACCTCCTCACATCCCAAGGACATCACCCCTGCCGTGATCGACGTCTTAGCAGAAGAGAATAATATTTGCGAGCACGTGCACATGGCTGTGCAGTCCGGAAGCGATCGAGTGCTCACAGAGATGCGCCGCGGCTACACGAAAGAGCAATTTTTAGATTTAGTACATGAGCTGAAGGCCCGCGTGCCGGGCATAAGCATCACTACGGACATCATCGTGGGCTTCCCGACGGAGACGGAAGAGGACTTCCTCGAGACGGTGGATCTGGTCAAGAAAGCCCGCTTTGGCGGAGCTTATATCTTCAAATATTCGCCCCGTCCGGGCACGATCAGCTTCTACAAGTGGCCCGATGCCATCCCGCCGGAGGAGAAGCAGCGACGCCTGGAGTATCTGCTCAGTTTGCAGAAGCACATCACGGATGAAGAGAACCGCCGTCTCCTAGGAGAGACGGTCGAGGTGCTCGTCGAAGGCCCCACTCGCCCCCACTCAGATCGCTATTTAGGGAAGACCCGCGATAATAAGACGGTCATCTTCCCCGGCAACCCTGAGATGGTCGGGACGCTCGTGCCGGTGTTGGTAGAGGAGGCGGGCGTGGCCGGACTCTTCGGACGCGTCCTGCCATGAAAGTCGCAGAGCTCATGACGCGGGAACTCTCAGCCGTCGAGGAGGAGACTCCCATCCGCGATTTCGTGCGCCTTTTGTATCAGACAGGCATGTCGGGCCTGCCGGTGGTCGATGGCGCAAGAAGAGTCATCGGCTTCATCTCCGAGCGCGACGTGATCCAGGCTGCCCTCCCCAGCTATTTTGATCTCGTGCAGAGCGAATCCTTCTGGCCGGAGGTAGAGCAATTCTCGAAGAAGATGCGCGAGATCTCTCAAGATCCGGTGCGCATCTACATGGTGCGTGAGGTGGTCAAAGTGAATCAAGACGAGGATGATCTGTATGTGGCTGAGCTTTTGATTCGCAAGGGGCTGAAGCTGGTCCCCGTGGTAGACTCTGAAGGAGTGCTGATTGGGCTTGTGAGAAGAATTGATCTATTGAAGGGCATGCTATGATGCGGGAGATTGAGCGCAGGCCGTCTCGGGTTGTGAGCGTCGGAGGCGTGAAGATCGGCGGAGAGAGCCCCATCGTCGTGCAGTCGATGACGAACACAGACACGCGCGACGTCGAGGCCACCGTCGCTCAGATTCAGCGCTTGCAAGCAGCGGGCTGTGAGATCGTGCGGGTGGCCGTGCTCAACATGGACGCGGCCCGTTGCTTGGGTGAAATTAAAAGACAAAGCTCGATCCCCCTGGTGGCGGATATTCACTTTGATCACCGCTTGGCCTTGGAGGCCATCCGGCAGGGCGTCGACAAAGTCCGTCTCAACCCCGGCAACATCACCAAGCCCGCGAAGATCAAGGAAGTCGTGCAGGCCGCCAAAGATGCAGGCATTCCCATCCGCGTGGGAGTCAATTCCGGCTCGCTGGCCAAAGAGATCCTCATCAAGCACGAGGGTGCTACCCCGGAAGCCATGGTCGAAAGCGCGCTCCGCGAGATTGAGATCCTCGAATCGCTCAACTTCAGAGAGATTGTGATCTCGCTCAAATCAACAGACGTGCGGGTGATGATCGACTCCTATCGCTTGATCACAAAATACGTCGACTACCCCTTGCATCTGGGCGTGACAGAGGCCGGCTTAGGAGTGGCCGCCATCGTCAAGAGTGCTCTAGGCATCGGGACTCTTCTCGAAGAGGGCATTGGCGATACGCTCAGGGTCTCTCTCACGGGCGATCCCGTGCAGGAAGTGAAAGTCGCTTATGATATTTTAGGGGCTTTGGGGCTGCGCTGGCGCGGGGTGCAGTTCACGGCCTGTCCCACCTGCGGCCGCATCGGCATCGATCTGGAAAAGATCGTATCCGAAGCCCAAGAGCGCCTAAAGGACGTAGAAGCGCCGCTCAAGGTCTCGCTCATCGGCTGCGTAGTGAACGGCATCGGGGAAGCCGCGCATGCGCACATTGGGCTTGTGGGACAGGACAAAGCCGGCGTCCTCTACAAAGACGGAAGGCCCATAAAGCGCGTCCCGGAGGAGCAGATCGTCGAAGAGCTCGTCCGGCTGGTGCGCGAGTACGAGCGAGAACTGCTCAACCCCCAAGACAGATCATGATTTTAACAGGACTTGGGCGCAATGTGGCCGGGATCTTCTTAATTCTAGTAGGCCTCATTCTGCTGCCCGTGCCCGTCTTATCCGGCTGGGCCCTGATCATCCCTGGGATCATCCTGCTGGATCTTCCCGGCAAGCGTCGGCTCTTCATGAGACTAGAAAAGACGCGGTTGATCTCGCAAGTTCTAGCGAAGCACCCTGCGCTTGCTCAGCTCTGGAAGCGCCTCTACGCCCAAACAGAGTCTTGACAATAGAAGCGTACGACCAGTAGAATCATGCACCATTCTGAAGATCATGAGAGTCTCAGCCATTGTGCCGGCCTATAACGAAGCGGAGCGCGTCCCGGCGGTGATCTCCCCTCTGAAAGCGGCCCAGCGAGTAGATGAGATCATCGTAGTGGATGACGGCTCCACGGATGGCACGGCGGAGGTCGCCCGCTCTTTAGGGGTTCGCGTGATCCGGCTGCCCCAGAATCTGGGGAAGGCCGCTGCGCTCGACCGTGGCGTGCGAGCGGCTCGCCACGACGTCTTCTTGTTCCTCGATGCCGATCTAGTGGGCCTGCGGGCGGAGCACGTCAATCGCCTCATCTGGCTGTATGAACAGAAGCAGTTGGACATGGTCGTGGGGGTCTTCAAAAGTGGGCGGCTGAACACGGACTTGGCCCACAGCCTCGCGCCGTATCTATCGGGCCAGCGGGTGATCAGCCGAACGCTGTGGAATCGTCTCAAGAAGTCCGGCAAACTGGAGTTCGGCGTGGAGATGGCGCTCACCAAGCTCTCTCTCAAAGAAAACTGGAGGGAAGAGCGCGTCTTCTTAGAGGGTGTCACCCACGTGATGAAGGAGGAGAAGCGTGGCTTCTCCCAGGGGCTTCGGGAACGCCTGCTCATGTACGGGGACATCATCCGCTCCCTCTTCACCAGGGTCGGCTGACTCCTTCAGCGTTGAATTCGATGAACGGTGAACTCGAACGAGTCGATCCGGAGATCTATCAAGCCATCCAAGGGGAACTTAGGCGTCAGCAGAGCACGATCGAGCTGATCGCATCTGAGAATTTCGTATCGCCCGCGGTGCTGGCGGCCCAAGGCTCCGTGCTCACCAACAAATACGCCGAAGGCTATCCCGGCCGGCGCTACTACGGTGGATGTCAGCATATGGATGAAGTGGAGGAGCTGGCGCGCCAACGCCTGTGTAAGCTATTTCAGGCAGAGCATGCGAATGTGCAGCCGCATTCGGGCACCCAGGCCAACATGGCCGTCTTCTTTGCTGTACTCAAGCCCGGGGACACCATCTTAGGGATGGGGCTGGATCAGGGGGGCCATCTCTCCCACGGCCATCCGGCCAACTTTTCAGGCCAGCTCTATCGCGTTGTGCCGTATGGCGTCGATCGGCAGACGGAACAGATCGACTATGATGAGCTTCGTCGCCTGGCCTTGAGCGCTCGGCCCAAGCTTGTCATAGCCGGCGCCAGCGCTTATCCTCGCCTCATTGATTTTGCGAAGATTCGAGAGATCTGTGATGAAATCGGAGCGTATCTTTTGGCGGACATCGCCCACATCGCCGGACTATGCGCGGCCGGGCTCCATCCGTCGCCCCTGCCCCACGCGCATTTTGTCACGCTGACCACCCATAAGACGCTGCGGGGACCTCGGGGCGGGGCTATTCTGTGTGGCAAAGAGCACGCCCTGCTCATCGATAAGACAGTCTTCCCTGGCCTCCAAGGCGGGCCCTTGATGCACGTGATCGCGGCCAAGGCCGTGGCCTTCAAGGAGGCCCTCCAGGAGTCCTTCCGGGCCTATCAGAGGAAGATCGTGGAGAACGCCCAAGCGCTGGCCCGCGCCCTGGCCGAGCGGGGCTTCCGGCTAGTCTCCGGAGGCACAGACACTCATCTCCTGCTGGTGGATCTTACTCCCAAGGGCGTGACGGGGGCCGAGGCCGAAAGACACTTGGAAGAGGTGGGCATTACCGTCAACAAGAACGCGATTCCCTTCGACCCCAGAAAGCCCGCGATCGCCAGCGGGATCCGCTTGGGGACCCCGGCCGTGACCACCCGCGGCATGGGAGAGCCGGAGATGACCCAGATCGCCGAGCTCATCGATCTCGTGCTCGAGGGGGCCAAAAGAGGCGATCCCAAGGCCAAAGAAGAAGCCCGGTATCGGGTCAAGGCTCTCTGTGAGGCCTTCTCGCTCTATGATGTGCCTTGAAGCCCTTGTCAAACTCCCCTGGATGCGCTATAATACCCCTCGACAACCGAGGTGAAGAAACCCTTTATCCCAGCCGAATTGACAGCTCATTACTTGAGTCGCCTCCAACCCTAACGCATTATGGACTCAATTCACCCAGAGAACTAGCCCCTTGAGGAGGTAAGCGGCGGATGGATATTAGCGACCTCAGGTCCCAGAGGATGGAGGATCTGAGGAAGATTGCGGAACAGTATGGCATCAACGGCCTCTCCCAGATGAAGAAGGAGGAGCTCGTCTGGGCGATTCTGGATGCGGTCGCCCAGAAGGAGGGGTTCAGCATCAAAGACGGCGTTCTAGAGATCCTGCCGGACGGCTACGGCTTTTTGCGCGACAAGTCGTGTCTTCCGGGCAAGAACGATATCTATGTGTCTCCCTCACAGATCAAGAGATTTGGCCTCAAAGATGGAGATATCGTGCGTGGCACGGTCCGCCCCCCTAAAGACGACGAGAAGTACTGGGCGCTGCTTAAAGTCCAGGAGATTGACTTCAAAGACCCTGAGACCATCCGTCAGCGGACGGACTTCAGCGATCTCACCCCCTATCACCCCACAGAGCAGATCAAGCTCGAGCACGATCCTGAGGAATTTTCTACGAGAATTCTCGATCTATTTGCCCCTATCGGCAAAGGCCAGCGCGGTTTGATCGTCTCTCCGCCTAAGGCGGGCAAGACGACGCTGCTTAAAAACATAGCCCACGGGATCATGGCCAATCATCCAGAGATCTATTTGATCGTGCTTCTGGTCGATGAGCGCCCCGAGGAAGTGACGGATATAAAACTCTCGCTCGATCAGGCTCGCCGCAAGCTCTCCCGAGAGCCGGAGCATGAGCCGGAGGTCGTCTCGGCCACCTTCGATCAGAAGCCGGAGATCCATTGCCGCATCTCCGAGCTGGTGATCGCCAAGGCCAAGCGGCTGGTGGAGCACGGCTTTCACGTGGTCATCCTGATGGACTCGATCACCCGGCTGGCCCGCGCCTATAACCTCTCGATCACCCCAAGCGGGAAACTGCTCTCCGGCGGTATGGACCCAACAGCCCTCTATAAGCCCAAGGAGTTCTTCGGCGCCGCGCGCAACATCGTCGATTTGAGCGCGGCAAGAGACGAGAATGGGCATCCGCCTAGCAAGGGAAGCCTCACCGCCATTGGCACGGCCCTCATCGACACGGGCTCCCGGCTCGATCAAGTCGTCTTTGAAGAGTTTAAGGGCACGGGCAACATGGAACTCGTCCTCGATCGCAGTCTGGCCAATCGCCGCATCTTCCCGGCCATCGATCTGGAGCAATCCGGCACGCGCAAGGAAGAGCTCCTACTGGACGCGGAGACCCGCCGCCGCGTCTGGATCTTGCGCAAGATGATCGGGGATATGAACGACAAGCAGAAGGCGCTCACTTTCATTTTGAGCGAGATGGCTAAGACCGAGAACAACAAGCAATTTCTCAACAACATGAAGAGCGAATAGCTTTTCGATGAAGCTGCTCATCACCGGCGGCCGGGAGCTTCTGGGCGAGGTCGCCGTGGAAGGCTCCAAGAACGCCGCTCTTCCCATTCTGGCAGCCACCCTGCTCACCGACGAAGATGCCCTCCTTAAGGGGATCCCTGCCCTCAAGGACGTCCAGACGGTCATCGGGATCCTGGAGCATCTGGGCAAGGGCGTCGATTGCCTCAGGGGTGGAAGCTATCGCGTTCGCTCTACGGGCCGGCTCTGTGGGATAGCCCCCCAGGCGCTGGTGCGCCGGATGCGCGCTTCTTTTCTGATATTGGGGCCGCTCTTGGCCCGCCTGGGAGAGGCGGAGGTCTCTCTGCCCGGCGGAGACGCGATCGGGCTTAGACCCGTCGATCTGCATTTAAAGGGCCTGCAGGCGATGGGAGCCGAGCTTGAGCTAAAAGACGGGATCGTCTTCGCCCGCGCCAAGCGCCTCCAGCCGGCCGAGATCCATCTCTCTTACCCCTCGGTGGGCGCCACCGAGCATCTGATGACGACGGCGGCGCTGATCAGGGGCCGCACGGTCATCCACAACCCGGCCCAGGAGCCGGAGATTGCAGACCTGGCCCGATTCTTGATGAAGCTGGGGGCCAGAATTGGGCTGCACCGCACTCGCATCGAAGTTGAGGGCTGCCAGGAGCTTGGGGGAGCCACTCATACGGTCATCCCGGATCGCCTATGCGCCGGGACGTATCTGATCGCCACCGCTTTAGCCGGTGGAGAAGTCTTCGTCCGCTGCAACCCCTGGCATCTTAGCCCGCTTGTAGCTAAACTCAAAGAGATGGGCGTCGAGATAGGGGAGCGTCCCGAGGGCCTGTTAGTTACACGCTCGGATGGCATCGCGTATCGTCCGGTGGAGATCGAGACCCGTCCCTATCCCGGCTTTCCTACGGACATGCATCCGCCGATTATGCCCCTGTTGGCTTTGGCCTCGGGCGAGAGCCGCCTGAGGGAGACAGTCTTCGAGGATCGTTTCTCGTATGTGCCGGAGCTGCGCCGCATGGGAGCGGATCTTACGCTCTGGGGCCAGACGGTCATCGTCCGAGGGGTGAGGGAGCTTCGGGGCGCGGAGGTTTGGGCGAGGGACATCCGGGCCGGGGTGGCACTCGTCTTGGCGGGCCTGGCCGCGCGCGGCACGACTATCGTGTATGATGAGGAGGAGCACATCCCCCGAGGCTACAGCGATCTCGTGGGCGCGTTGCGCACTTTAGGGGCTGAGATCCTGCCGCAATGAGTCTGCTCGAAGATAGGCTGGGAAGGCGGGCTCGGGTCTACGGCCGAGAGAGAGCCATTCTAGTGGGGGTGATTCAAGGCCGTGGTCTGGCAGAGCGCGAGGTGATCGAAGAGCTCATCTCGCTCAGCCGCACGGCCGGCGTGGAGGTCCTCCACGTGATCCTCCAGCGGCGCGATCGGCCTGATCCCTCGTATTTCATCGGGGAGGGCAAGGCTGAGCAGCTGCGCGAGTTGGCCAGAGCAGCCCAAGCGGATGCGATCATCTTCAACGACTCGCTCAGCCCGGCCCAGGGAAGGAATTTAGAAGAGCTTATCGGTGTCAAGATCATCGATCGGGTACAGCTCATTTTAGATATCTTTGCGCAGCGCGCCCAGAGCAAAGAGGCCAAGCTGCAAGTGGAGCTGGCTCAATTGGAGTATTTGCTGCCTCGGCTGCGCGGCTGGGGTGAGGCCCTGGGCCAGCTGGGGGCCGGGATCGGCACCCGTGGCCCCGGTGAGACGAAGCTGGAGATGGAAAGACAGGCCATAAGAAGGCGCATCCATCGGATCAAAGAGCGCCTCAAGGAGGCGGCCGAGGAGCGCAAGCTCAGACGCAAGCAGCGGGTGCGGCGCGCTATCGCCGAAATCGCCATCTTGGGATACACCAACACCGGCAAATCGACGCTCTTAAAGGCCCTGTGCGGCACAGAGACGCTCATTGAGGACAAGCTCTTCGCCACCCTCGACCCGAAAGCCCGCCGGACTCGACTGCCCGATTCTCGCGAGGTCGTCTTCATCGACACTGTGGGCTTTATCAGAAGGCTGCCGCACCAGCTTGTGCCTGCGTTTCACTCCACTCTGGAGTCCGTAAGAGAAGCCGATCTTTTGCTGAACGTGCTGGATGCGTCCAGTCGGAGCCTCTTTGCACAGCATCAAACGATCCAGCGCGTATTAGCAGAGATCTTCGGCGATGAGCGGAGACCTCCCCTGCTCCACGTCCTCAACAAGATCGATCAACTCTCCACGCCCGAGGACTTCAGCCGACTCGAGCAGGCCCGACGCGAGATTCAGCCCATGGTCGAGATCTCCGCCCAGCGGGGGACGAACCTCGATGTTCTGTGCGCGCGCGTGGCGGAGCTCCTCCATTCCCATCGTGAGCAGGTCCATCTGGAGATTCCCTACTCCCAGGCCGGCCTGGTCGAAAAGCTTCACGAGTGGGGCCAGATCTATCAGGAGCGCTACGAACCCGACCGGATCGTGATCGAGGCCTCCTTGGAGAGAACCTATGTCGCGGCCCTTGAGAAGGCCAGCCAAAAGAACGGCGTCAGCTTGAGCCGGCTAGCGTAAAGAGCAGCGATTCAAAGAGGAGCTGCACGTTCGCGTTCCCTTGAAGGGCTTCCTGAGTGCCTTCCAAGGCCTCGATCGCGCAGACAATCTGAGCAAACGGAAGATCCGCGCGCTCTTCTCGAAGAGCGTTCAGGCGATCTCGGTTGAAGATCAGCTCTTCCTCGCTGCCTACTAGCGCCAGATCCCGGTACCAGCGGAGCGCCTCCTCAAAGAAGAGTTCAAGCTTATAAGCGTCCAGCCGGCTCAAAATCTGGGCCATCTCTAAAATCTCATGGGGCTTCTGAGCTCTTAGGCGTTGCAGGAACTCTAAAGTGGCCTCGCGCTGCACAATCCAGTCTTCCGTCTGGGCAAAGAGCTCTGCCAGCTGGGGGCCTGTGCATCTTCGTAGCTCCTCCTGTGCCTTCCTCTTGCGCTCCAAAAGGCCCACCGCACCCCCATCACGCTTGAGATCCAGCAGTTGAGCCAGTCGGGACGGGAAGCCCTGCACGAGGGCCAAGGCGTATTCTGCTTCTTTCTCGCTCAACCCCTGAGCTTGGAGTACCTCTCGAAGCTCCGATGGCGCCAGCGGCTTAAGTCTTATAATTTGGCAGCGGGAGAGGATCGTCGGGATCACCTTCAAACTCCGAGCCAGAAGCAAAAACATCACATACTCCGGCGGCGATTCTAGAATTTTGAGGAGGCTGTTGGCGGCCTCTAGGCTCAAGTCTTCCGCACCGTCTATGACATAGACCTTACGATCTGCTTCCAAGGGCCGATAGCGGGCGTCCCGCTGGAGCTGGCGGATCTGATCGATGCCGATCCTCTTCTCTTCTCTCTGAACCCACTGCACATCGGGATGGTTCCCATGAAGAATCTTCGAGCAGACAGCACAGGCGCGGCACCGGCTTTCACAATAGATTCTTAGCAGAAACTCCCGGGCCACCAGCGCGGCCCCTTCGCCCACCATGAGATACGCGTGAGCCAATCGACCATCCACCAGCGCCCGTCCCCAAAGGGCTTCAAGCAGGAGCATCTCAGCTCTAGAGTAGCACGCAGTGCGTTGGGATTCCAATCCCAGGCGGAGGCAGCTATAATAAATTCTCATGGGACTTCCACTTGCGGCCCTGCTCATCTCGTTTGGTGTGACGTATCTTTTGGCGTGGGGAATGGGGCGCTGGGCCGCTCGCCTCGGGCTGATCGATGCGCCCAATGGCCGAAAGCTTCACAGCCATGAGACGTCCATTGGAGGGCTGGCGGTGGTGGCGGGAAGCCTAGCCGGCTTTCTGCCCTTCGTTTCGCCCCCTTTTGTGATGTGGAGTTGGCTGGCTGGAGCT
Organism: Candidatus Fraserbacteria bacterium; assembly: GCA_037443265.1. Classification (GTDB taxonomy): domain Bacteria; phylum Bipolaricaulota; class Bipolaricaulia; order RBG-16-55-9; family RBG-16-55-9; genus JBBIOR01. The sequence goes on from JBBIOR010000006.1 coordinate 24,447, forward strand.
CTGTCCGTCGCGCTCTTGGGCTCCCTGGACGACCGCCGAGAGCTGAGTGCGCCAGTCAAGCTCGTCGGCCAGACGCTGGCGGCACTCCTCCTGGTGCTGGGAGGATTTATGATGTACTCGATCACTCTGCTCGATCTTGAGATCGAGCTGGGCGCGCTGGCGGTCCCCTTTACGGTCCTTTGGCTGGTGGGCATCACGAACGCATTCAATCTGATGGACGGCTTAGATGGGCTCGCCGGAGGAGCGGCTGTCATCCTGGCTGCCGCCGGCGCGATCTTGAGCATACCAACGGGAAATTCACAAATACTGGCGCTCTCGCTGGCCGTCTTGGGAGCCGCTTTGGCGTTCACACTCTTCAATACCCATCCCGCCCGGCTGTTTTTGGGAGACGGTGGCAGTTACTTTCTCGGCTTCACCTTCGCCTTTTTGACCCTGGCGGCTGTGGCGGGGCCGGGGGGCATTCTGGAAGAGGTGCCCTTGCTGGTGCCTATCGTGCTCTTGGGCTATCCCATTGCTGACACGCTCTGGGCCATCATGCGCAGAATTTGGGCTGGGCGCTCGATCTTTTTGCCCGATCAGGAGCACCTACACCATCGCTGGCTCAAAAGAGTGGGCGATCATCGCCGGGCCGTCTGGGCTCTTTATGGCCTCTTGGTTGTGCTGGCAGCGCTGGGGCTCCTGCTGCGCTTTGTATGGGGTTAACGCCGCTGCTGCAAGAAGATCATGACGTAGTAGACCAGGTTCAGGATCGCGACAGCGGCTGCGGCCACATACGTGAGCGCGGCCGCGTTCAGCACCTTTCCGACGGCGGCCAGCTCCGGGCCTGAGGTGACCACTCCCGTATCTTTAAGGAGGGCCATCGCCCGTCGGCTGGCGTTGAACTCCACCGGCAGCGTCACCAGCGTAAAGAGCACCGCCGCAGAGTACGCCAGAATCCCCAATAGAATCAGGATGCTGAATTTGGGGATGAGAAAGCCAGCTAGGATGAGGGGGAAGGCCAATTGGCTTCCGAATTGGGCTGCAGGCACGAGAGCCGAGCGGAGCACCAGAGGCTGGTAGCGCGCGGCATCCTGGAGCGCATGTCCGGCCTCATGGGCCGCCACGCCAATATCGGCCAGCGAGCGGCTATCAGGATGCGAGAGCCTGAGGGTCTTGTCCCGAGGGTCGTAGTGATCAGTGAGCATCCCCGGAACAGCCGCCACCCGAACGGCTCTCAGCTCGGGCTGTCTCAAGCTGAGAGCTCCATGTCCTAGAAGGCGCTCGGCCACCTGACGAGCCGTAAATCCAGACGAGCAGGTCACTTGCGCGTACCGCGCATAGGTGCTCCGAACCTTCCACTGCGCGTAGAAGGCCAAGAGCATCGCCGGTGCCAGAAGCAAGAACCACAATGGATCAAAGAAGAACATCGTTCGCTCACCTCGGCTTCGGGCACTATTATACCGGGAAGCCTCAAGGTCCACAAGACGGCTTGAAGCGCTTCTGCCTCTTCTGCTATCATGATGCGCTCTGCCACCGGGGCCTTTGGGGTGTGGTGCAAGGGTAGCACACCGGCCTTTGGAGCCGGGAATGGAGGTTCGAATCCTCCCGCCCCAGCCAGGCCAGGCTAGGGTGATCCCATGGCGGCAGAAGATCTCGTGGAGTTAAAGCGCAGGCTGAAGCTGGACCTCTCAGAAGAAGAGCTCCGGCGGGCCTTTTTGCACAGCTCTTTCGTGAACGAGAATCCATGCCTGGGGCAGGAGTCAAACGAGCGGCTGGAGTTCTTGGGAGACGCAGTGTTGGATCTGGCCATCAGCGAGTATCTCTACGAGAATTACCCCTTCAGCGAGGGGGAGCTTACGAAGATCAAATCCGTTGTGGTCAGCGGATCGACTCTGGCTAAGCGGGCCAAGGCCCTGGGCCTGCCGCACCATCTCCAGTTAGGCCGAGGAGAGGAAGAATCCGGAGGTCGGCAGCGGGGCTCCATCTTAAGTGATGCCTTCGAGGCTCTTGTGGGCGTGATCTTCCTCAAGCGGGGCTATGAAGCCGCGGCCCGCTTGGTCATCCGCGAGCTTAAGGAGGAGATCGAGAAGACCGTCCGGGGCCAGCATCGCTACGACTACAAGACGCTCCTCCAGGAGGAAGCGCAACGAAGAGGACTGCGGCCGAGCTACGCGCTGGTGGGCACGCGCGGGGCAGATCATCAAAAGGAGTTTACGGTGCAGGTGGAACTGGGCGGCCAAGTGGCCTTAGGACGCGGCCGACGGGTGAAGCAAGCCGAGCAGGCGGCCGCCCAAAAACTCTACGAACGCTTGCTCTCTAACCATTAGAGTGCTCTTTGAAATCCACCTCCGGGCCGCTTAGAATAGGCCCATCTTAGCAGATGGGGAGGAGTCCACATGCCAAGGAAAGTCTTCATAACCCCGGAGGGTGCGAGGGTAGAGGACGAGGCCATTGAAGTGGAGCCGATTTCCATCACGGCAGAGGATGTGATCCTTTGGGAGTACGACGACCCGGACCTCTCTCTCAAGCGAGTGATCCTGGATCCTCGGGCTGTCCGGCTCTGGAAGGCGGTCCACGAGACGGATCACCAGGGTTATCCTCTGATGAGCTTCGAGCCCGGCTTTGAAGCTGAGCCCCGAGAAGAATACTACGAGGAAGCGCCCGCGGAAGAAGGAGAGGAGACAGAGAGTTAGACGCTGCGGTTCTGACGGCGCTCCCTGTGCCAGCCATTAAGGCTTCTCCGTGGGATTGACCCCTGAGGCATTGCTCTAAAATTATTATGTTATGACAAGCGCCGGGAGGCTTGATTTGGGAGTCTTTTGCCGCTAAGATCGAGAGGCGTCTGCGCCCGTAGCTCAGCTGGATAGAGCAGCGGTTTCCTAAACCGCAGGTCGGAGGTTCGAGTCCTCCCGGGCGTACTTGCATCCACGATGAACCCCGCACTCTGTTTCCATCTGGTCACGCTGCTTTTGGGTTTCAGCTTCTTCTCGTTCATTCTGCTCATCCCCCTCTTCGCTCAGGAGCTCGGGATGAGTTTGACCGAGACCGGACTGGTGTTGGCCATCTTCTCGGTGGCCGTCATCGCGTTTAGCCCCATCTGGGGACATCTCTCCGATCGTCTGGGGCGCCGGAAGCCCTTGCTCGTCATCGGAAGCCTGCTCTTCTTTCTGAGCAGCTTCCTGCACTTTCTCGTAAACACTTGGGCAGAGTTGATGGCTCTTCGCTTCCTCCAGGGGATGGCCTTCGCCGTAACGCCCATGCTCACCGTGCTCTTCTCGGATCATTTCGGCGCTCAGGCGGCTCGACGCTTTGGGGCGTTCAGTGCAGCCAATGCGGTGGGCTGGGGCTTGGGCAGCGTGCTCTCTGGAATTTTGGCCGAGCTGCTGGGCATCCGCTGGGTCTTCATCCTCGTGTCGTTTCTGTCACTGGCAGGCGCAGGATTTATCCAATGGGGATTGCCGGAGAAAGCCACTTCCGTTCATGCACCCAGCGTTCCTAGCCGTGTCCCCAGCAAGCTCTTCTATCTTTATGGCATGATCTTCGCACGCCACAGCGCGGCCATTGCGCTCTGGTCCGTCTTTCCCCTCTATCTGAAAGGGTTTGTGCAAAGCCTTTCGTGGGTTGGGATCGTCAACGGCATCAACATGCTCGTTCAGCCCCTGTTCATGCTGGCCATTGGGAAGTACGCCGAGCGCTGGGACAAGCTGCAGATCATACTCATAGGGATTGGAGGCAGCATCGCGACCTTCCTGGTGTATGCCTCAGCGGCCAGCGTCTGGCAGATCGTCGTCGGCCAGGTGATGATTGCGGCCTCCTGGTCGGCCATGTTCATCGGCATGAACCTCTATTTAATTGAGGAGGTCCCTCAGCGGAGCCGGGGCCAGGCCTTCGGCTATTTTCAGTCGGCCATCACCTCGGCCGCTGCGGTAGGCCCGCTGCTGGGAGGCTCTTTGTCAGATGCCTACGGCATTCACGGGATGATCTTCATCGCCAGCGTGCTCATGGCGCTTAGCATTCCCTTCTTGCTGAGATTGCAGATGATCGACAGGAGATCGCAAGCGGAGCCATTTGGCTGATGCACGGCCCTGGAGTAAGATGTTGACATGGATGAGCAAGCTCTGCTTGAGCGAGCTAGGGAGATCTTCGTCAAGGAGCCTCGATTGATTCAGCTCAGTCGTGTCGAGCGAGCCGTCTTCGTGGGTGATACTCACGGTGACCTGGAAGCGACCCAGCTCGTCATCGGGCGATATCTCCAGCCGGAGACGGCGCTCGTGTTTCTGGGCGATTACGTCGACCGCGGGCCGTACTCTCGCGAGAACCTCGAATTTTTATTGCAGCTTAAGCTGGAGCGGCCTGAGCGCGTCTATCTGCTCCAGGGCAATCACGAGGCGTGGCTGGAGTACCCGTTTTATCCTGCGGATTTCTGGGAGGGCCTAAGCCCTGAGCGGCAGAGGCTCTATGGGGAGGTGCTGGCCCAGCTCCCTTGGGCCGCGGCCTTGGCCAATGGAGTGCTGGCCCTGCACGGGGCGCTGCCGGCCGTGAAGGGACTGGCGGCCTTAGGCGACATCGAGTTGGGGAGCTGGGAATGGCGCAAGATCACCTGGGGGGACTGGCAGGACTCACCCGGGTATTTTCTGGGAGATTACGGAGGCCGGCCTCAGTTGGGACGCGATTATTTTGATGAACAGATGGCTCGCTTTGGGATGAGGGTGCTCATACGCTCGCATCAGCCGCATGCGCCCCAACTTCTATTCGACGATCGTTGTCTGACGATCTTCACTTCTTGTGCCTATGGGCCTCGGGAGCGGACGGTAGCCATTGTCCCCCTGGATCGCGAGATGGGCACGGCGCGCGATCTCATTTTAGAAGGAGTCTAAGGGAGCTGTCGCAATTCGGGCCTTCTCCAGAGGGCCCAGAGGGCCGCCCCCAAGCAGACGAGCGCTCCCAAAGAGACCGCCAGCGGGACGCCCGCTAGATGGGCCACCGTGCCGGCTTGCAGGTCGCCTATGGGGGATAAGCCGATGAAAGCGAGCGCGTGCAAGCTCATCACTCGCCCGCGGAAGCCCTCTTTGGCGATGGTTTGTAGAAGCGTGTTGGCGGTGGCATTCTGCAAGACGAACCCAAAGCCGACCAGCACCAGCAGGATCTCTGAGAGCACAAAGGAGCGCGCAAGCGAGAAGGCTAGAACTCCCAGCGGGAACAAGAGATTCCCTAAGGTGAAGAGCCGGCCCTTGAGCCAGTCGCTCCCCCGCGATGCCAGAAAGAGTGCACCGCTTAGAGCCCCTAAGCCCACCGCGGCCAGCAGCGCTCCATAGCCAGTCGCGCCCACGCCCAATACATCCCGCGCGAAGGCCGGCATGAGCGTTGTGTACGGAAGCCCGAAGAGGCTGGAGATGCCCACCAGGGCAAGCAGCGTAAGAAGGGTCGCATTGCGGCGGGCATAGCTTAAGCCCTCCTTCAGCTGGAGCCAGATAGAGCTTTCCCCCCCCTCTAAGGGGGCCTGAGAAAGACTCAACACGTCTATGCGCCAGAGGCCGATCAACACGGCCAGGAAGCTGATGCCGTTCAAGAAGAAGCATCCTGTTTCTCCCACGGTAGGCACCAGCACCCCGGCGAGCAGGGGCCCCACGATCCGCGCGCTGTTGAACACGGAGGAGTTGAGTGCGATGGCATTCATCAGATCTTCTTTGCCCACCATCTCCACGATGAACGCCTGCCGGGCTGGCGTATCGAAGGCGTTGACCAGGCCTAATAGCGCCGACAGCGCGATGATCTGCCAGATCTGTATCGCGCCGGTGGCGGTCAACCCCGCGAGCAAGAAGGCCTGGATCATGGCCACCAGCTGAGTTAGGAGGATCAGATCTCGCTTGGGCAAGCGATCGGCCACCACCCCTCCGATCAGCGAGAAGAGCAACACAGGGAAGTAGCGGGCGAAGCCGACCAAGCCCAGATAGAAGGCCGAGTCCGTCAGGCGATAGACCAGCCAGCCCTGAGCGGCCATCTGCATCCAGGTGCCGGCCAGCGAGAAGAGCTGTCCCCACCAGAAGAGGCGGAAGTTGCGGTGCCGCAGCGCGCGGAAGGTCCCGCTGCCCCGAACAGCTGCAGCAGAATGTTCATCAGAAGCGGGAATACGTGGCGAGGCCAAGCGCGCCTCCTGATACGCCTAGGGAGTATAGCGACTCCCTCAGGCCCCGACCAACTCGGCGAGGCGCTCTTGGTGATAAGCCTCAGCCAGCGGCTCAATCAGCAGATCTAGATTTCCTTCGAGGACGTCTTCCAAACGATGGATGGTGAGCTCAATGCGATGATCCGTGACGCGATTCTGTGGGAAGTTGTACGTGCGGATCTTTTCAGAGCGCGCAGCGCTGCCAATCTGGATTCTTCGCTCTTGGACGCGCTGCTCTTCCACTCTCGATTCTAGCAGCTCCTTAAGCTTGGCCCTCAAAAGCCTCAAGGCGCGCTCTTTGTTCTTGTGTTGAGAGCGCTCCTCCTGGCAGGCCACCGTAATTCCTGTGGGCTTATGCTTGATTCTGACGGCAGAATTCACTTTATTGACGTTCTGGCCGCCGGGGCCGCCCGCGCGGAACGCCTCGATCTCTAGATCATCATCTTTTAGCTCGATCTCAATCGCTTCCACTTCGGCCAGCACGGCCACGGTCGCCGTGGAGGTGTGGATTCGCCCGGAGGCCTCTGTGGCCGGCACGCGCTGCACGCGATGAACGCCGCTCTCGAACTTAAAGAGCCCATATGCCCCGCGGCCCAGCACGGAGAACGCGACCAGCTTGAAGCCGCCTAGGGGCGTAGGGTGCGCGTCTAGAATCTCCAAGCGGAAGCCCTTCTGTTCAGCATATTTGCGGTACATGCGAAAGAGATCGGCCGCAAAGAGAGCGGATTCTTCGCCTCCCGCGCCTGCACGAATCTCTATGATCGCGTTCTTCTCATCCCGAGGATCTTCCGGCAGGAGCGAACGCTTCAGCCCTTGGAGCAGCTCTTCATATCTCTTTCTGGTTTGCTTAAGCTCTGCTTGGATGAGCTCTTTGAGCTCTTCGCCGTGATCTTCTTTGAGCCAAGTCTCTGTCTCGGCGATCTCTCGCTCCAGCTTCTTTAGCTCCTGATAGTCGTCGGCGGCTTTCTTCAAGCGTGCGTATCGCTGAGAGAGCTCGATGTACCGCGGGCTGTTCACCAACTCGGGCCGAGCTAGCTCCGCCTCCAGCTGGCGGCATTCTTTTAAAAACTCCTCAAGTCGATGGCGAATTTGAGTCTGCATAGGCACGCCTCCATTTAAGCTTCTCCCGCTTGGGATTGCAACTTGTGCGGTTACATTGCATGGCTGTATAATTGCTGTATATATGGTGCCAGGAGGAGGATGGACATGGACCGACGGACGTTTCTTAAGGCGATGATGGGGAGCGCGGCACTTCTGCTCTGGCCGGTGCGCACAAGCTCAGGCCAAGAGCCCATCACCATAGGCCTGCAGGCCGATCTTACGGGCAGCCTGCCGGATTACGGCTACTGGCACGACAAAGTGGTGCGCGCGGCGGTAGCCAAAATCAATGGCGAGGGAGGCATCGCCGGCCGCGAAGTGCAATTGCTCGTGGAAGACACGGCGACGAGTGCTGAAATAGGGCGAGACAAGCTGATCAAGATGGAGCAAGATGGGGCTCATTTCATCATCGGCTCACAGCACTCTGGAGTGAGCTTGGCCAGTCTCCCCCTAGCAAAAGAGCTCAAGATGATCTATTTCCCGTTGGGGGAGGCTACGGAGATCACGGGCGAGGCCGGCAATCGCTACATCTTCCGGGCGAATCATTCCGTGAGAAGTCACGCGCAAGTCGGGCATCGCTGGGCGGTGGAGAATTTGGGCCGGCGCTGGACGATCATCGTGGCCGATTATGCCTTTGGGCGCAGCCACGCGGCGGAGTGGCCGCCCCTGCTGCAGAGTGTCGGCGCGGAGGTACTTGAAGTCATCAAGATCCCTCTAGAGACGACAGACTTTCTGCCCTTCCTGGGCCGTGTGCCTCCCAACACGGAAGTGCTCTTCCACGTCTTCCCCGGCGTGAACGCCCTCAGATTCTTGACGGCGGCGGGTGAGCTTGGCCTGCTCGAGAAGATGAAGGCCTTTGGAGTCATCTGCACGGTAGACGGCATCAAGCTGGAGGACGTGCCCGCCATTGAAGGCAGCTGGTATGTTTCCAATCATCCGCACCGCTTGGCCGATGTGCCCGAAAGCCTCAAAGAATTCGATGCTCAATTCCGTGAGCGGGTCGGAGCCACACCCCAGGGCACGGAAGTGGGCACTGGGCGGCCCACCACCGGCTCGCACTACTGGTACGGCTGGGAGATCGTGCATCTCATCAAGCAAGCCGTCGAAGAGACCGGCTGGCGCTCGCAACAGGATCACCCGGAGATCGTACGCTATCTCGAGGGTCTTCAGATTGAGCCCGGCTTCGCTTTCCCTCAGGGCGAAAAATTCATCCGTGCCCAAGACCATCAAGCGTTTCATGATCATTATCTGGAGCGCTTCGAGCAGGGCGAGCTTCAGGTGACTCAGCGGATCGACAAGCAAGAGGCCGTCTACGATCCGTTGGCGGACTACACGAAGCAAGAGTTGTAGGCCACTAGTCCGTTTCGATAGCCGTTGACAGATTTATTTCAGCCCCGTATACTTTCAGACTGACCAGTCGGTTTGGAGGCCATGCGCGATAAAGAAGCCACCCGCGAGAAGATCTTAAGAGCTGCCGAGAGCGTCTTTGCCGAAAAGGGCTACTACGCATCCCTCGTCGATGAGATCGCTCAGGCTTCTCAGACCTCCAAAGGCGCTATATATTTTCACTTCCCCAGCAAGGAGCAGCTCTTCGCGGCTCTTATGGAGCGTCTGGCGAAGGGCCTTCTGACCGAAGTGGAGGCTTCCATCAGCCAGCAGAAGGGTGCCGTCGCCAAAGTCCAAGCCGCTCTCGAGACGGTCATGAAAAATCTCATCAAGCGGCGCAGGCTCGCACAGATCTTGCTCGTTCAGAGCCTGTTCAGTCCGGCCTTTGCCCGCAAGCGTCTGGAGATCTTCGACGAGTTCGCCCAGCTCATCGAGAGATATTTGAACGAGGCCATCGAAGAAGGCTCGATTCCATCCCTGGACACAAGAGTTGTGGCCCACGCCTGGCTCGGGGCCATTCACGAGCTGGTGGTGCGCTGGCTGTACGCCGGAGAGCCCAAGCTGGAGCGCGCCCTTCCGGCCCTCAGCCAGCTCTTTCTAAGCGGCCTTGGAGTTTCTATAAACAAAAAATCCCGGAGGGATCTATGAAACTCACGCGTCGTGCGTTCTTGCGAAGGACAAGCCAGGGCCTGCTGGCGCTGGCTCTGGGGCCGGCTCTCTTTGGGCGTGCCCAGGCCCGAGAGATCATCATCGGCCATCAGGCTCCGCTCACTGGAGCAGTGGCCCAATTCGGCCTCTGGCACAATCGCGCCTTACGAGCCGCTATAGATCGCATCAACTCGGAAGGCGGCGTGGCCGGTCGTGCTCTCATTCTGATCACGGAGGACGAAGCCTCCAACCCGGAGACGGGCAAGGACAAGTTTAGAAAGCTCGTACTGCAAGACGGGGTGGATTTCGTGATCGGCTCTGTCTGGTCGGCGACGAATCTGGCCACGGCCCCGCTGGCCAAAGAACTCAAGACGATCTATTTCCCTCAGGGCATCGCCACGGAGATCACGGGAGCCGCGGGCAATCGCTATATTTTTAAGAGCTATCACAGCGTGCGGGCAGCGGTGATGGCGGGCGCCAAGTGGGCCGTCGAACATCTGGGAAGACGCTGGACGATCATCGCTTCAGAGCTCGAGTTCGCGCAGTCTCAAAAGGACGACTGGACTGCCCGACTGCAACAACTGGGCGCAGAGATCGTGGATGTTATCACTATTCCCTTCCGCCCGACGGATTTTCTGCCCTTGTTGAGCCGCATCAATCTGGAGCGGACGGAAGTTCTCTATCAGGCCTTCACGGCCGTAGACACGATTCGCTTTCTGCAGACGGCATTCGAGCTGGGCTTTCAGGAGCGCTTAAAGATCCTTGGGCTGATCGAGGGCATTGATGTCTTGGACACCAATGATCCAGCGTTTGAGGGGACGTACTATATTACGAGCTACCCGCGCCGCGCGGAGGGGGTGCCCCAAGAGCTTGCAGAATTTGATCGATTCTATCGTCAAGCCGTGGGCATCGATGAGGAAGGCCGGTCGGCTCAGGGGGAAGTGGTCCCCATCGCAGATCTCTTCGGCAGCTGGCAGGCTCTCTCGCTCATTAAGCTGGGCATCGAGCGAAGCGGCTGGCAATCGAAGGCCGATAATCCCTCCCTCATCCAAGCGCTGGAGGGGCTCAGCTGGACGGCCGGGCCTCAGTTCCCCCAGGGCGAAGGATTTCTGCGGGCGGAAGACCATCTCGCCTTCCACAGCCATTACGTCGAACGAGTGGAGCAGGGACGATTGAGAGTCCTGCTGCGCATCCCCAAGGAAGCCTCGCTGTACGAGCCTCTTGCGAATTACACTCAGCAAGAGTTCTGATGGAACAAGTCCTCTTTCAGCTGCTCAATGGCTTCGTCTGGGGTTGGGCGCTGGCCCTCATCGCCCTGGGACTCAATCTCGTCTATGGGGTCTTGAGGATCATCAATGTGGCCCATGGGGCGTTCTACATGCTGGGGGCCGTGGCTGGCTGGGCGATCCTGGGGCAGCTTAGGGCCATCAGCGATCTTTATCTTTTGAATTTCGCACTCGCGCTCCTTGTGGCACCCCTGCTCGTGGGGCTTTTGGGCATGCTCTTGGAGTGGACGATCCTGCGCCCCAGGGAAGACAAGCCGGTGCTCACGATCATTGCCACCTTCGCGCTCCTTTTGATCTTGCAGCAGGGGGTGCAGCTGCTCCTGCCCGGCGCTCAGCGGGTGGTGCCTCCCATTGCCGGAGGCATGGAGATCTTCGGCCTGCGCTATCCTATTTATCGACTGGTGCTCGCCGGGTTGTCCATGGGGTTCATGCTCGTCTTGTGGCTCCTTCTCTACAAGACGCGCTTTGGGATGTGGGCCCGCGCCGTGCACCAAGACCGTGAGCTCGCTCTGGCGATAGGCCTACCCGTCCCGTGGATCTATGGGCTCGTGTTTGGGTTGGGGGTGGCGCTCGCAGCTGCGGCGGGGGTGCTTACAGCACCGATCGTGCCTGTCGAAGCCTCGATGGGCATGATCATTTTGATTGAGGCCTTCATGGTCGTGATCGTCGGAGGATTAGGAAATCTGCCGGGCGCGATCATCGCGGCCCTCCTCTTCCGGCTGGCCGAAGGATTTTTCACGGTCTGGATGGAGCCGATCACCGCCCGCGCGCTGGCCCTTCTATTCATGGGAGCTCTGCTGTTCTTAAAACCTCAAGGACTCTTCGGCACTCATGAAGATTGAGATGCGCAAGCTCTTTGCTTTTGGCTTGATATTAGCACTGTTGGCCGCAGCCCCATGGCTGCTTGGCCCCTTCCCGTTGGGCATCTTGATGAAGATTCTCATCTGGGGGCTTTTTGCGATGAGTTTCGATCTGATCTTTGGGTACACGGGGCTGCTCAGCTTGGGACACTCGGTGTATTTCGGCTTGGGGGCCTATGGCGCAGCTCTTATGATTCTTCATGGGCAGCCTGGAATTGCCGCGCCCCTCGCCACAGGCCTTCTTTTGGGAGCGGCTGTGGCGGCGTTGATTGGCCTACTGGCCGTGCGCACCGGAAGCCACGGCTTCATCATCGTCACGGCGGTGACGTCGCTGCTCTTCTATCTTCTGGCCCAGAGCCGCAGGGATCTTACGGGCGGCGACGACGGCCTGACGTTGAGTCCGCTGCCTCTTAAGCTGGCAGGCTGGTCCGCAGGCTGCGCCGATCCCGGTCCGGCGTACCTTCTGGTACTGGGAGTCGTGGGCATCTCGTTTCTACTCTTGTACATCTTGGTGCGCACGCCGCTGGGTCTGGCGCTGCGCTGCGTGCGAGAGAACGAGCCACGCGCCCAGGCACTGGGCTACGATACGATCCGGCTGAAATGGCTCGCGTTTGCCCTTTCGGGAGGAGGAGCCGCGATGGCGGGAGCGCTCTATGCCCTGACGAATTGCCACATCTCCACGGGGCTCTTCCACTGGCTCGTCTCGGCCGATGCGCTCATCTGGACGCTCTTCGGCGGCACGGGCACTCTAATAGGGCCACTCCTGGGCACCGGGGTCTTCTTCGCCTTGCGTGAGGGACTGAGCGGCGTCTGGCAGACGGGGTATCCCATCTTAGTGGGCCTGGCGCTCCTTTTGATGGCGCGCTTCTTCCCTCGTGGGCTGCTGGGCCTCGTGAGCGAGCTGGGGCGGTTCAGCCGTCGCTGGGTGCGATGATGTCAGAGATCTTGCGGGCCAGGGGCCTCGTCAAGCGCTTCGACAGCGTAAGAGCTGTCGATGGCGTCGATCTTGCGCTCTTCTCTGGAGAGATTCGCGCGTTGATCGGCCCCAATGGGGCCGGGAAGACCACGCTCATCAGCCTGCTGGCCGGCCAGCTCCGTCCCGATGCGGGTTCGATTGCGTTTGCGAGCCAAGACGTGACCCGCTGGCCAGCCCATCGGCGCGCGCAGCTGGGCTTAGCGCGCACGTTCCAGATTGCGGCGCTCTTCCCATCGCTGACCGTGCGCGAGCACCTGGAGGCCGCCCTCCAAGCGAGCCCCTCTCACCGCCCTCCAGAGACATCTGAGGTCCTCAAGCTCTGTCACTTGAAAGACAAGCAAGATGCGCGTGCCGGTGAGCTCTCGCACGGAGATCAACGGCTTCTGGAGCTTGCCATGGCTCTTGTTCAGCACCCCAAGCTCCTCTTGCTCGATGAACCCGCGGCCGGCCTAAGCTCCACTGAGTCAGAGATGTTGATCCAGTTGCTCTCCGGCCTGAGAGGCCCGGCCGTTCTCATTGTGGAGCACGACATGCAGGTCGTCTTCCGGCTGGCCGAGCGAATCACTGTCATGCACCGCGGTCGGATCTTGGCCGAAGGCTCTCCCCCAGAGATCGAGCGTGACCCGCAGGTGCAGGAAGTCTATCTCGGAGGCTCGTGATGCTGGAGCTTCTAGATATTCGGGCAGGCTACGGGACAGGCGTCGTGCTCCAAGGAGTCTCATTGCGCGTAGGAGCCGGGGAAGTCGTTGGCCTGCTGGGGCGAAACGGCGCGGGCAAGACGACGACGCTCAAGAGCATCTTGGGGCTGGTGCGCCTCCAATCGGGCTCGGTGCGCTTTTTGAATCAAGAGATCTCCCAGCGGCCCGCGCACCAGATCCCCAGGCTGGGCATCGGCTACGTCCCCCAGGGTCGCCGAGTCTTTCCACAGCTTACCGTCGCAGAGAATCTGCTGATCGCATGGAGAGAGGCGCGCATCGATCGCTCACAGCTGGAGCAAATTTTACAGTCGTTCCCTCAGCTAAAGGATCGTCTCGCTCAGCGGGCAGGGACTCTTTCAGGGGGAGAGCAGCAGATGCTGGCGATCGCACGAGCGCTTCTTATGCAGCCCAAGCTCGTCTTGCTCGACGAACCCACGGAAGGACTCATGCCCGCGCTCGTTCGCGAAGTCGAGCGTCTTTTGCGCGCACTGAGAGAGAATCGAATGGGTGTGCTCTTAGCTGAGCAACGCATGGACATGGCTCTGCGACTCTGCGATCGAGTCTATGTGTTGGAGAAAGGGAAGATCGTTTGGGAAGGGGCTCCCGGCGAGGGCCTTCAAAAATATTTGGGGATCCAGCGAGAATAGTGCCTTTCTTCAAAGGCCCAGAGCCTTCCGGGCTTCACGCACAAAGGCCACGGTGAGCTTGACGGTATTCTCAAAGTCATCGAGCCTCATCAAGCTGAACGGGGAGTGAATATAACGGCAGGGCACGGAGACCACGCCCGAGAGCACTCCTCCCTTGGTCTGTTGAATCGCCCCGGCATCTGTGCTGCCGTAGGGCGGAATCTTGTACTGGTACGGAATGCCTTCGGCTTCCGCGATCTCTGTCAAGGCGCGGATGAGCTTGGGATTGACGATCAGGGATTGATCGGCCACAGTGATGGCCGGGCCGTATCCCAAGCGACTGGGCTGACGCGCGCTGGGAATGCCCGGCACATCGGCTCCTACGGTCCCTTCCAGGGCGAGCGCAATGTCGGGTTCAATCTGATACGCCGCGGTGCGCGCGCCCCTAAGTCCCACCTCTTCACAGGCGGCGAAGTTGGCTACCAGCGTGACCTCCGGCCTCTCTTTCCTCAGAGCTTTAAGAGTCTGAATGAGCACCGCACACCCCACGCGATCATCCAGCGCCTTCCCCATCACAAATCTCTCGTTGAGCCGCTCGAACGGATACGAGATCACCGCCGGGGACCCGATGCGAATCCCCATCTCTTCTACTTCTTGAGCTGAGGATGCGCCCACATCGACGAAGAGGTCCTCAAGCTTAAAGGGCTTTTCGCGCTCTTCGGGCTTGGTGATATGCGGCGGAGGTGTCCCGATGATCCCCTTGACCTTGCGCCCCCTCTGCGTGAGGATCGTCACGGCGTGTGAGGGGATGATGCGTACATCCCAGCTGCCCAGGGTCGTCAACCGCAGAAAGCCGCCCTCCTCAATGTAGCTCACCAGGAAGCCGATCTCATCCATGTGGGCATCGAGCATCAGCTTGACAGAGCTCTTCCCCTGGCGGACGGCGATCACATTGCCTAAGGCATCGATCTTGTACTCGTCGACGTATGGCTCAATGAGTTGGCGAATGCGCTGGCGGACTTCGTCCTCGAAGCCGGCTACCCCAAAGGCGTTCGATAGGACCTCTAAAAGCTCCCTGGAGTCTCTCATAGGCGTTTCTCCTCTTGGGTGATGGCAGATGGCCGCATTATAGACGAAAAGCGATGCCTTGCCCATCGAGGGGAGATCGACTATAATCGCGGCAAAGGAACTCATCATGGGTCGAAGGCTGTTTACGTCAGAGTCGGTGACGGAGGGCCACCCGGACAAGATGGCCGATCGCATCTCCGATGTCATCTTGGACGCCATTCTCACAGAGGATCCCCAGGCGCGGGTCGCCTGTGAGACATTCGTGACGACGGGGCTGGTGATGATCGCGGGCGAGATCACCACACACTCCCGCGTAGATTACGCTTCCCTGGCCCGCCAGGCCATCCAGGAGATCGGCTACACCCGCCCCGAGTACGGCTTCTCTTACGATCAATGCGCCGTCTTAGTGGCCGTCCACGAGCAATCTCCAGACATCGCGCAGGCAGTGATCAAAGGAGCATCTCCAGACCCCTATGAGAGCCTGGGAGCCGGGGATCAGGGGATCATGTACGGCTATGCCTGCACAGAGACGGAGGTACTCATGCCACTGCCCATCACGCTGGCTCATGGGCTGGTGAAGCGACTCGGCCAGGTCCGCAAGGAGGGCATTCTCGAGTATCTTAGGCCCGATGGGAAATCGCAGGTCACGGTGGAATACGAGGACCATCGTCCGCTGCGCGCCCATACGGTAGTGCTTTCTGCCCAGCACGATCCCGAAGTCCCCCTGGGGCACTTGAAGGACGATCTGATCAAGCACGTGATTCGTCCTGTCTTAGGCGCGTGGCTGGATGGAAAGACAGAGATTCTCATCAATCCTTCGGGACGCTTTGTCATCGGCGGGCCACCAGGGGACACGGGCATGACCGGCCGGAAGATCGAAGTCGACACGTACGGAGGCTACGGCAGTCACGGAGGTGGGGCCTTCTCCGGCAAGGATCCTACGAAAGTCGACCGCTCCGGCTCATACATGGCGCGCTACGTGGCCGTCAATATCGTAGCCGCAGAGCTCGCCCAGGAATGCGAAGTTCAAGTGGCCTATGCGATTGGGCGTGCGCGACCCCTGGCTATCACGATCGATACCTTCGGCACGAGTGTCATTCCCGATGGAGAGATCCAGAAACTCGTCGAGGAACATTTTGACTTCCGACCGGCGGCCATCATCGAGCACTTGCAACTTAGAAGGCCGATCTACACACCGCTCTCGGCCTATGGGCACTTCGGGCGCCCTGAGCTTGGGCTCCCTTGGGAGCGACGGGACAGGGCTGAAGCCCTGCGGGAGGCCGCCGGTCTTCGGCCTCTAGAGCAGAGACAACGCTAGCTTAAGTGACGCGCGTTTGTTGTGGATCTCATCTTGTGGTGGTATTCGAGTAGGAAGGCTATAATCAGAAGGCCATCGTCCCCATCGTCTAGAGGCCTAGGACGCCGGGCTTTCAATCCGGCAACACGGGTTCGAATCCCGTTGGGGACGCCCATTGCGCTACCATGAACCCAAAGCGAGTCTCTGCCGAACATGCCTCCCTCCTAGCGCAATATCGCCCGCAGTTCCCCATCTTACAGCAGAAAATCTATCTGAACACCTGTTCGCTGGGAGCACTCTCCAAAAGATCTATCCAGGCCATCCAGGAGTTTCTCAATCTGTGGAACGAGTGGGGAGCCTCCGCTTGGTATGAGATCTGGCTGAAAGAATTAAAAAAGCTGCGTGCCCGCTTCGCCCAGCTCATCGGGGCTAAACCCGAAGAGATCGCCCTTTCCCCCAGCGTGTCCACGGCCCTCAGCTCGATCGCCTCGGCCCTCGATCATCACGAGCGCCCCAAGATCATCACCACCGAGCTGGATTTCCCCACCGTCGCCTATCAGTGGCTGGTGAAGCGCTCTCAGGGCGTGTGCGTAGAATTCCTGACCAGTCAGGACAAGATCCATGTGCCTCTTGAATCTTATCAAAAGAGCATCGATGAGAAGACGGCGTTGGTGGCCACATCGCGGGTCTTCTTCACCAGCGGCTATCTCCAAGATATCAGAAGCATCACGGAGCTGGCCCATGCGAAAGGAGCGCTCATGCTGGTGGATGATTATCAGGGCACGGGTCAGGTGCCCATCGATGTCAAAGAACTGGGCATAGATTTTCTGGTCACCGGCAGCCTGAAGTGGCTCCTGGGCGGGCCAGGCATAGCGTTCTTATACGTTCGTGAGGATCTGCTCTCAAAGCTGCGACCTACGATCACGGGCTGGTTCGCCGCGCGGGATCAATTCTCTTTCAATCCCAAAGAGTTTGAGTTTCGGGGCGAAGCGACGCGCTTTGAGCTGGGGACGCCCGCCTTGGCAGCGGTGTACGCAGCCAGAGCGGGCTTGGAGCTCGTGCACGAGATTGGATCCCAAAGGCTTAGGGAGCGCACGAGCTTTCTGACGACACATCTCATTGAGGCAGCGCATGAGCGGGGTCTCGGGCCCCGAGTCGCCAAGCGCGAGGAGGAGCGAGCAGGAATTGTGATGCTGCCTGCGGACGATCCAGCCCGCGTGGTCAAAGAGCTGGCGAAGCGCAACTTCATCATCGACTATCGCCCAGGAGCCTTACGCATCTCGCCCTACTTTTACAATACGCCGGAGGAGAACGAGGCCATTTTGAACGAGATCGAAAAGATCATCCGGGCGTGAAGGGAAAAGCTGCCGGCCCCGCGCCGAATCCAGCCAGGAACGAGCTTCGCCCAGCTGTGTGTAATCCCCATCATAGTTGAGCACTTGTGGGGCCCTTTAAGATGAGCCTCAAGGAGGTTGGCCCCATTTATGGAAATCGCACAAGCTCGACTGACGGGTACGGTGCAGGAGTGGAACCAAGTCTGCGATGGGATCCACACGCTCGACTGTCTCCATCAGGTGGCCCAACTGCTGGCCGACGACCTGCTGCAGATCCTCAGGCGCAACAAAGATCTGAAGGCCCATCTGCTCGACGAAGGCACCCGCCTGACGCTCGCCCTCAGCCTCCATGTGGAAGAGGGCCAATCCGATGGCCTGGTGCGAGAGTGGCCTTCGACTTCTTGAAAGCAGAAGAGCTTGGCCAGCTGCGTGCTTTGTCCTTTCGGGGCTGCTGAGCAAAAAGCTGGGGTCAGGAGGTGAGGAACCCCAGCAAAACTCTGGCAACCTCGAAGGCCCCCTCTTTGGGCCAAGCTCTTCCACCAAAAGGAGGTTGGGTTTCGCTCTCATCCCCCTCTACGATGATGAGAGCCATTAAGAGAGATTGGGTTTGCGTCCCTCCACCCGCTTGGTTGAGCCTCCTCACCGCTCCTCTCACCGAGCTTACATTAGCATAGAAGAGGCAGGAAAGTCAATGCCTCCCCAGGGAGCAGGCTGGGGAAATTCGTCACCTGGGGTGGGCCCGGCAGGACTCGAACCTGCGACCTTCGGCTTAAAAGGCCGCTGCTCTACCAACTGAGCTACGGGCCCCTAGACTCTTTCAGCTTAACGCACCCCAATTAAGACTTCAATGCCCGGAACCCCGCCCGTTATTCTTCGCGTAGAGGATCGCGGCCAAGATTCCTACACCATCGATGGCCACATCCCGTGGAGTCCCGACTCGCCCCTCCACAGACTGTTGATGATATTCATCGCTGATCGCATAGCTTAGGGCGAGAGATGCACTCCAGATCAGCACATGACAGAAGGCGAGCCGGTGGGCCGATAGAGCCCGCCCCAAAAGATACGTCAAGACGGCATATTCCGCGATGTGTGCCATCTTGCGTAGGATGAAATCCCAGACCCAGGGCAGCCCCGATCCCAGCGACGGGATCGAGGAGAAATAAAAGATCAGCCCGGCCCACAGCAAGACGGGAAGCCAGTAGAGCACAATAAGCCGCACGCGCTTCACTCCCAAGATGGTACTTGTCGAGTCAGCCACCTGCCACCCTGGACATCCTTCCGGGTTGACGCACCGAGGGGAATCGACTAAGCTGGCCGTGTATGGGTTGCGGGGTTGTGGGGGTTCTTCCCATCCAGAACGTAGAGACGCGTGAGGCTCTCATCTTGGCCATCGAGCTTCTGGAAGACTGCCGAAACCGCGGGGAAGACGGCACGGGACTTCTGCTTTACGGCCGAGGCCTCTTCCCTCAGCTCTTTCATCTCGAAAAGTGGTTCGGCTCGGCCTATCAGATTCCCCAGCACCTCTACGAGCTGAATCTCTCTCATCATCCTGAGGTGCTTCTGGGACATACCCGCTATGCGACCCGCGGGGTCATCTCCGAAGAGAACATCCATCCCGTCTGGGCCAGCTTTGCTAACCCCGAGGGCGAGATCCACCTCTTTCTGGTCATGAACGGGGAGATCTCATTTACGGAGCGCTGGATTAAGCAAGCGCAGGCTCAGGGTATCAACCTGCATGGCTCGACGACAGACACGGCCGGCTGCGCGGGCCAGATCCTCAAGCTCTATCTGGCTCAGCGCCATCTGCCGGCCGCTCTCACGGAGTTCTATAAGCAGGCTTTCCCGTTCGGGGGCTTCACGGTCTTGGGATTGCTCATCGACGACGAAGAGGGCTTCTTTTTCTATCTGAGAGACGGGATGCGCCCGCTCCACTCTGCGCAATCTGAGAGATTTTCGCTCTTCGTCTCCGAGACGAAGCCGCTCACCCGCTTGGGATTTCGCTATGAGGAGATCGAAGTCATCCCTGCCGGCTCTGTGGGCATCTACTCGCTGGGGGAGAGGCGCTGGGAGCGGCTCGATATGAATAAGATTTTGAAGGGCCGGGCCAGCCGCGGCGAGTGCTCCTTCGAGTACGCGTATTTTCAGGAGCCCAACTCGATCATGCACGGGGTGAGCATGGATCAGCTCCGCACGGAATTTGGCAAGGCTGCCTGCCGGGAGCATCCGCCTCCGGATAAAAAAAATCCCGTGATCGTGACACCCATTCCCAAATCGGGGATTAGCGCGGCCTATGGCTATGCCGAGCAGGCCCTCCGAGATGACCGGGACGTGCGCTTAGGCGCGATCGTACTCCGCCGGGGGGGCAGCGAGACCCGCTCGTTTTTGGGCGAAGGCCGCTCGGAGATCGTAAGGCGCCTTAAGAAGAAATTCGAGATCAACACGCAGGAGGCCAAAGGCGCTGTTGTGATCAACGTAGATGACAGCATCGTGCGCGGCAACGTCTCCGCGTGGATCGCGCAGCAGGAGCGCGCGGCGGGCGCGCGGGAGGTGCGCTTTATTTCTGCCTGGCCGCCCATCATCGGGCCGTGCTATGCGGGGATTGCCATCGACGTGGGCCAACCTCTGGCGGGAATCGTGGCTGAACTGGAGCCCCTGCAGCTGGCAGAGGACCACAGACCCCTGGAAGAGAAGCTCAAGGAGGGCTATGAGCATGAAGAATTTGGAAGGGTTCACTTTGATGACGCGGGCTACGTCAGCCCCAAGGCCGTGACGGATATTCTGAAGAAGCTCGTCCCGGGGGATTTCTGCACCGGTTGCTTCTCCGGGCTGTACAACTACATTCACCCTCTCAATATTCTGGGCAAGCCCTATCGCTATGCGAAGTGGCTGGATGAGTTTATTAAGCTCAACGGGGTGGAGATGCCGGAGGAGGGCGATCCCTCCTGAGGGGCCAGCTAGACCTCCTCAAAACGCTGGAAGTCGTGCTCATAGCGACCCTGCTCTTTGGGGCTTGGGGGGCCGAGGAGGCAGGGGCCTTCGTTCGGGTGGGAGCGGGCCTAGCCGTTGTAGGTGACAGCTTTGCGCCTCTGGGGCGCGTGGTGGTGGATGTGCTCCCTCTTTGGTTCATCACCCTCTCAGTCGATGCGGAGTATTGGCTCTTCTCCGCGAGTAGCCATCAGCTGTTGCCGTTCATGGCGCTGAGCCTGCCGCTCATCTTTCCAGTGACTCTTGGAGCGGCTCCGATTGTGACTCTCTCCTCTCAAGGCGTGGGCGTCGTGCCGGCGACCCTGGCGATCAAGGGGGGATTGGGCCTGTTCGTGGGGCCTTTTGGGGTCTTTGGGGAGATGCTCGTCATCGTGTCGGCTCCGCAGTCTTTTGTGGACGGGATCTTCTTCGCGGCCGGGGTGACCGTGGGTCTTTAGCTTCACTGCTTTGAGCAGGTGGAGCAGCGGTCTACGATCTCTGTCATGATCTCACGGTACATGCGCTGCAAGAAGGCGTGGCGGTCCTCGAATTTAATGAGATCGCTTCGGCCCTGCATCACGATGTGGAACGCGAAGGGACTGGGATGCGGGACGATTCTCCCCGCGATCTCAATCTCGCCTCGGCGGATCTCATCGAGGATCTGCTCCGCGTGTATTACGTCCATGGCGTCTTCCATCACTTCCCGATAGGCCTCCCATAAGATGGGGAAACGATCATCCAGCGCTTCGACGGCACTTTGCAAGAGCAGGGCCTTCATCTGCTGGCTGCCCACGGATTTCCTGTGGCCCTTGTAGTTTTTCAGGATCATCAAGGCCCGCGTGGCACAGTGCCGAAACCGCCGCTTGAGGATCTCGGTGTGGCCGAGCGCGTCTTTGAGCACGGAGCGCAGATCCCGCTCTCTTAGGAGATCGAAGGCGGCCATCACCCGCACGCTCCCCTCATAGGCCAAATAGAACCCATGATCCGTGATGCCCACCTCGACGTCTTTGTCTTCGCGGCGCGCAATCAGCCAGGCGAGCGCTCGACTCAAGGCGTCATTGACCCTGCGTCCGAAGAGCGTGTGGAAGATCACCCAAGTTTTAACGGGGCTCTTCCAGCGTTCGGGAAGGAGCTCTTCTTGATAATATTCGATCAAGATCTTGTGCCGGTGGGGGATCTCGGCGTAGCGGTGCTGCTCGGCGAAATAGCGATAGAGCGATTCCACCCCACGTTCGTCCAGATATAAATGGGCTCGAAGGAAGGCCTTGATCTCCTCGGGGGGGCGGCCTTCCTCGAACATCTGGGCCACCCTGAGGCGGAATTCTTGAATGTCGAGGGCCAGGTCGAAGCTGAGCGGAAGCATCTCGGAAAACCACGAAGGCACCGTGGGGCTCTTCCCATAGGCCGGGTCCACTTGGGCCGTCATGCCCCGCGAGTATTTGAATTTATAGGTATCTCCGCCCAGAACGAAAACATCTCCCTTGCGCAGCATCTCCAAGAAAGACTCTTCGATGCTGCCGATCCGTCGCTCACCGGACTTTACGGTCACGTACGACTCGTCCGGGATCGTGCCCACATTGGTGAGATAGAGCACGCGTGCCAGCCGCCCGCGCTTCCCGATCAGGCCCTGGTTGCGGTCATAGTAGATCTTGGCATAGACGCGCCGATCTTCGAGCGAAGCGTACTCTCCGGCGAGATATTCGAGAACCCGCTCGAAGTCTTGGCGTGAGAGATCGCGATAGCTATAGCTGCGGGTGACGAGCTCATAGAGATCCTCGACGCCTCTGGGGCCGTCGAGCAAGATCCCAAAGATCTGCTGCGCCAGCACATCTAAACAGTTCTGCGGGATGTGGATCTGGTCGAGTCTGCGTTCCACGGCGCTTCTTAGCATCACGGCGCACTCCACAAGATCATCGCGATCCGTGACGACGATTCGGCCCTTGATCGTGTCGTGGAGCTTGTGGCCGCTTCGGCCCACGCGCTGGAGGGCCCGCGTCACGCTCTTGGGAGAGCCTAAAAGAATCACGAGATCGACGTAGCCGATGTCAATCCCAAGCTCCAGGGAAGTAGAGGAGACCACGACCCGCAGGTCGCCGCTCTTTAAGCGATTCTCGATCTCCCATCTCAGCTCTTTGGAGAGGGAGCCGTGATGGGCCCCAATGAATTCAGAAAGCTTAGGGTAACGCTCTTTTAAGAAGTGCACCACGCGCTCCGTGCCTGAGCGCGTATTGGTGAAGATGAGCGTGGTGCGATGCTCGTCGATTAGGCGGGCCAGAAGCCCATAGAGATTGCCGTGCAATTCCTCCGTCGAACAGTGGATGAAGTCTTCGACGGGGCTGAGCACTGTAAGATCGAGTCTCTTATCGAAGCGGGCGTCCACGATCCAGCAGTCGCGCCAGGGGTCTTCGCTGGGGGCGACCTCCGCTAGGCATTGCCCGTATCTGCGTCCGACGAGAAATCTGGCGACTTCTTCTAGGGGACTGATGGTGGCCGAAAGCCCTATGCGCGTAAATTCTGTAAGCTCGCTGAGCCGCTCCAGCGAGAGCGTAAGGTGCGCCCCGCGCTTGTTCTCCGCGAGCGCATGGACTTCATCGACGATCACCCAGCGGACGTTCCGAAAGTGTTGGGAGAACTCCCTTGAAGAGAGGGAGATGGCGAGCGATTCGGGCGTTGTGATCAAGATATGCGGGGCCTGAAGGAGCATCCGTTGCTTGTGGCTTGTGGGTGTATCACCAGTGCGCACAGCGACGCGAATGCCCAGTGCGCGTCCGGCGATCCGAGTGATTCCCTCCAGCGGTTCATTCAGATTCTTCTCGATGTCGTTGCCCAAGGCCTTGAGCGGCGAGATGTACACGCCATAGATGCGATTCTCCAGCTCATCTCGTTCGGCCAGGGAGATGAGTTCGCTCAGGATCGTCAAGAGGGCGCTCAACGTCTTGCCTGAGCCCGTGGGGGCTGAGATCAAGCAGTTCCTCCCCTGATGAATCAGAGGGATGGCATAGCACTGAGGAGGGCTGAAGCGTTCAAAGCGCTGCCGAAACCAAGCACGCACCCACGGGTGCAGGAGCGGATACAGCTCTTGGTCTTCATAGGCCACCGTCTGAAAGCGGATCATGGCCAGCGCAGGATCTTCAGCCCCACGCGCGCGGTGCCCTTTTCGATCATCCCCAGCTCCTGCGCCGCGGCATACGAGAGATCGATGATCCGCCCGGGGATAAAGGGCCCTCGATCATTGATGCGCACAATGACGCTGCGACCCGTCTCCAGATCGACCACTTTAACGATCGTGCCCAAGGGCAGCGTCTTATGGGCTGCCGTCAGCGCGTTCATGTCGTAGATCTCTCCGCTGGAGGTTCTTTTGCCATGGAAGCCTGGGCCATACCAGGAGGCGATCCCGACTTGGTCATAGCTTAGATGCTGTGCCAGCCCCAGCAGGAGGAGGAGCACAGCGGCACTGATAATTAAAACTTCGCGCATCTTGGATCTCTTAGGAGCAACGCCTCAAGGCGTGCTCAGCGATTGTAGTGCGGGGCATAAAGAGGTGCAACCATTCCATCGGGTGCGGGATTTTAAAATAGGCTCACGATGCGGTCGAGCAAGACGTGCAAGATGTTGGGAAGGTAGAGCCCGGCTCCCAGGGTGAGCCACGCCCGCTCGGTGAGCCAAAGGGGAGTCCCTTGAGGCAGCGCGAACCCCAAAGCGCCCAGCCCCACGAGCACCAACGCGAAGACCAGCCCCAAATACGCCAGACGAGTCAGAGGCCCCAGGATCAAGCTGTGGCTTAGGCCGCGATGCTTGAAGATTTTATAATAAAAAATCCAGAGGAAGCCTAAGAGTCCCCAGCGCCGTCGGGAGCTGTTGTGCCGAAGATCCAAATCTGGGCTGAGCAGCAGGCTGGCCAAGAGATAGGCTCCGGCAAATAGAAGAAGCTCCGGCCAGCTGGGCTTAAAGAGATAGTAGAAGCCGGCCACGAAGAACGGCCCCAGGAACAACTCAACCGCGGCATGCGTCTTCCCCGAAGGCATACTGGCAATGGGAAAGATAACGGAATAAGATCATAGGGCCTAGGGCATCGGTCACCTCCATCGGCGACCCTTGACGCCCTAGGCGGCATCCGCTACAATCTTAGCAATCAACTCTTGTGAGTGCTAAATAACTCCAGATTTCTGAATGGACCGCGAAAGGAGGAGGGATGGCTAGGAAGCTCAAGCTGCGACCCCTGGGCAGCCGGGTGCTCGTCCGGGAGGTCAAAGAGGAAGAGAAAGGGGGGATCGTCCTCCCGGAAGATGTCGAGACCGATCGGGACTATCTGAAGGCTGAGGTGGTCGAGATCGGGACCGAATCGGAGAAGATTCAAGTCAAGAAGGGCGATCGGGTGCTTCTGGACGGCTTCTCCGGCAAGAAGCTGGAGATCGACGGAGAAGAATATCTGATCGTCAAATCCAGCGACATTCTCGCGGTGGTTGAATCGTAAAGAGAACGGAGGAGGAGGAGTATGCCCAAGAAGTACAAGGAAGTCATCTTCGATGATGAAGCACGGGAGAGGCTGAAGAAGGGGATCGAGCGGCTGACGAACGCGGTGCGCATCACGCTGGGTCCGCGCGGCCGCTACGTCATCCTCGCCAAGGAGTTCGGGGCTCCCAAGGTCGTCGACGACGGGGTCACCATCGCCGAGGAGCAGGAATATCTCGACGAATTTGAGAACATGGGGGCCCAGCTGCTCAAGCAAGTCGCCAAGGAGACGGAGGACGTAGCCGGGGATGGCACGACCACGGCCACCATCTTGGCCCACGCGCTCATCACCGAGGGGATGAAGAACATCACCGCGGGGGCCAACCCGATTCAGCTCAAGCGCGGCCTGGAGAAGGCCGTCGAAGTCGTAGTCGAGGAGCTCACCAAGGCGAGCAAGGAACTCAAGACCAAAGAAGAGATGGCCCGCGTGGCCACAAACTCCGCCCACGACGAGGAGATCGGCAGGATCATCGCTGACACCATGGATAAAGTGGGCAAAAACGGGGTCATCACCGTGGAAGAGTCGGACACGATCGAGACCTACTATGAGATGGTCGAGGGGATGCAATTTGACCGCGGGTACCTGAGCCCCTACTTCATCACCAACGCGGAGAAGATGGAGGCCGAACTCAAGGAGCCCTACATCCTCATCACAGACCAGGAGCTCAAGAAGGCCCGCGATCTGGTGCCCGTCCTGGAGAAGGTGGCCCAGACGGGTAAGCCCCTGCTGGTCATCGCCGAGGACGTCGAGGGCGAGGCACTCACCACTCTGGTGATCAACAAACTCCGCGGGACTCTTCAGAGCGTGGCGGTGAAAGCCCCGGGCTTTGGGGATCGCCGCAAGGCCATGCTCCAAGACATCGCCATCCTCACCGGTGGCCAAGTCATCGCCGAGGACGCGGGCATGAAGGTCGAGAACGCCACCCTCGATATGCTCGGACGAGCGGAGAAAGTGATCGTCACCGACGACGACACCACCATCATCGGAGGCAAGGGCAGCAAGAAGGAGATTGAGGGCCGCATCGAGCAGATCAAGAAGCAGATGGAGAACACCGACTCCGACTACGACCGGGAGAAGCTGCAAGAGCGGATGGCCAAGCTCGCCGGTGGGGTGGCGGTCATTAAAGTGGGCGCACCGACGGAAGCGGAGCTGGAGGAGAAGAAGCACCGCATGGAGGACGCCTTGGAGGCCACGAAGGCTGCCGTCGATGAAGGGATCCTCCCTGGTGGGGAGGTGGCGCTACTCAATGCCGCCAAGGCGCTGGAGAAGCTCAAGCTAGACGACGATCAACAGATTGGCGTCCGGCTGCTCAAGAAGGCGCTGGAGGCCCCCCTCAAGCAGCTGGCGGAGAACGCCGGATACGAGGGCAACATCGTCGTCGAGAAGGTCAAGACGCTGGAGAAGGGCATGGGCTTTGACGTGGTCACGGAGCAGTATGTCGACATGATGAAGGCGGGGATCATCGATCCGACGAAGGTCCTCAAATCTGCCGTGCTCAATGCCGTAAGCGTCGCCGGGATGATCCTCACCAGCGGCGCGTGTGTGGCCATCAAGGAGATCGGCGAGGACAAGCAGATGACTCCGCCGACTCCCGACATGTACTAACGCCTCACCTGAGGGTGTGAAGCTTCCCTCTGCGACGCTATAATCCAGCGTCGCAGAGGGATTCTTAATTATGGGCAGACCCGTCGTAGGCTTGGCCCTAGGAGGCGGAGGAGCCCGAGGGTATGCTCACTTGGGCGTCATTCGAGTCTTAGAAAGACACCAGATTCCCATGGACGTCATCGCCGGGACGAGCATGGGGGCGGTCATCGGCGGGGCCTACGCCTGCGGCGTGGATCTGACGAAGCTGGAGCAGATTCTAAAGACGCTCGACCTGAATCGCTTGCTGCGCCTCCCGCGCAACTCCGTTCGCGGTATCCTGGGCAACACCGCCTCGGAATATCTTTTTAAGCGAAGGGATTGGCGCCAGCAGGATCTCGCGGGCACTCGGGCGCTCATCGAGTTTTTTCACGTCTTCACGCGCGGGCAGAGCTTTGCGGAGCTGAAGAGGCGCTTTGCGGTCGTGGCGGTGGACATCGACACCGGCGAGCAGGTCATCCTACAAGAGGGGCCGGTGGCGCGGGCGGTGGCTGCGGGGGTCACCATCCCCGGCCTCCACTACCCTGTGCGCTATCAAGATCGCTTTCTCATCGATGGGGGACTGGTCAATCGGGTGCCGGCCGATGTGGCCTTCTCCATGGGGGCAGAGGTCGTCATCGCCGTCGATGTCAGCACTGCGCTGGAGAAGCCGGAGGCTCTGACCAGCGTGGAGGTGCTCCTGCAAGCTGAGAGCATCCTCCTGCGGGAGATGACCCGGCTGAGGCTCGAGCTGCTTCGGCAGCGCGTCGGCTCCCGGCTCTTCATCTTAGAGCCCCCGGTCCAGCGCGTGAAGACCCTCGCGCTTGAGGAGCTCGAGCCCCCCATTCGCGCGGGTGAAGAGGAGACCCAGCGCCGCATCGAAGAGATTCAAGCGCTCATCGCGCGCTACACCTCCTCCTGAGGACTAGGGCTTCTTGCGCGAGTTTTCCGCCTTAGGGGTCCCGTTAATCGGGTTGCCGTCTTTGTCCTTGCCGTTGCGAGACTTCCCATCGTTAGAGGCCCAGTTGTCATCCGCATCGGCCCTCTCCGCGTTCACGCGCTCCATGCTGGCGTAGGGCACATCGCCTTGGGCATCTGTTCCGGCGGGCCATTCGCCTCCGTTGCCGTTGGCGGTGTCGATAATTCTGCCCTGGGCGTCCTTGAGCACGAGCGTCTCACCGGTGTTCTGGAGCGCTCCGGTGTAGATCAGATCTGCCGCCATGTCGCTGATGGTCTCATCGTCGGAGCGCTCCAGAAGATAGAACCCGCGGCCGGGGATGAGCGTGCGCCGGACCTCTTTCGTGTTCTCTTGGGCGGACCCAAAGTGGATGATGATCTGATTCTCTCCCTCGCCCCAGCTGAGGGTCCATCCCCTAAGATCGATGTCGCGGCCGGTGTTGTTGCGCAGCTCGATCCACTCGTCGGCCGAGCTGGCAGCCGTGCCCATCCAGGCGATCTCGTTGATGGCCACCTCCGGACTTGGGGCCTGAGCCGTCCCCTGCCCGGGAGACCAGATCGCCAGTAAACCGAATAGCAACGCGGCGATGAGGAGCTGGATCGCCATGTTGACCACTCCTTTGTGAATTATATTTTCTGTGTGTCTATATTATATATGCTAACACATAGGAAGTCAAGTATGGCTGTATATATAATTCCTCTGGACGCACCCTCGGGGAGGGCGTATACGGCTCGATGAGCCCTTTCCAGCGCGTGATCGCCTTGACAGTCCTTGGGAGCCTTCCTATAATGTCCGGGCATTGAAGAGATCTTGCTCTTGAATTCAAGGCTCTGAGGGGAGGTCCACGCATGAGCAAGCTGGTCATCGTCGAATCCCCCACCAAGGCGCGCACCATCGAGCGCTACCTGGGAAAGGGCTTCAAAGTCTTGAGCTCTATGGGCCACGTGCGGGATCTGCCTGAGAAGGAGCTGGCCGTGGACATCGAGCGCGATTTTGAGCCCAAACTCATCGTCACGAACAAGAAAGCCGTCTCCCAGCTCAGAAAAGCCCTCGAGGGCGCCGAGGTCGTCTATCTTGCGACAGACAACGACCGCGAGGGGGAGGCCATCGCGTACGATCTTTACGAGGTGCTCGACCACAACCGCCAGAAGAAATATCTGCGAGTGGTCTTCAATGAGATCACCCAGCGCGTGATCTTAGAAGCCATCGAGCACCCCACGGATATTGATCTCAAGAAGGTCGAAGCCCAGCGGGCCCGAAGGATTCTCGATCGGCTCGTGGGATATCTCATCAGCCCCTTGCTCTCAAAGACCCTCTCCGGCAGCCAGTATGAAGGGCTCTCCGCCGGGCGCGTCCAGAGCGTGGCTCTTAGGCTCATCTGCGACCGCGAACGGGAGATTCAAGCCTTTATTCCAGAAGAGTACTGGACGATCGATGCCCAGCTTATGGATGGCAGAGAATTCTTAGCCCATCTGGAGCGCTACCAGGGTAAGAAGCCTCAGATTCCCAATCAAGCCGAGGCTGCGCGCATCCACCAAGAACTTAAGCGACTGGCGCAGGCTCCCGGCTTCATCGTGCAGGGCATCAAAGAAGAAGAATCTCATCGGAGTCCGCCGCCGCCGTTCATCACGAGCACCCTGCAGCAGGCGGCCTCTTCGCTGCTGCGCTTCTCGCCGCAGAAGACGATGCAGCTGGCCCAGCAGCTCTATGAGGGCGTCCCGCTGGAAGAGGGCCAAGAGGGCCTCATCACGTACATGCGCACAGACTCGCTGCGCGTCTCTGACATAGCCCGCAAGGAGCTCAGGGCGTTCATCCTCGCTGCCTTCGGCCACAAGTATCTCTCACCCCAGGAGCGGCTGTTCAAGAACAAGAAGGCCGCCCAAGATGCGCATGAGGCCATCCGCCCCACGGACGTAAAGCGAACGCCCGAGTCGATCAAGCCATTCTTAACCCAAGATCAATACAAGCTCTACAAGCTCATCTGGGAGCGTTTCGTGGCCACCCAGATGGCCGAGGCCCTCTATCACAAGCGAGCAGCCAGCATCTCGGCCAGCGATTATCTGTTCATGGCCAGAGGGAGCAAGCTCGTCTTCGACGGCTTTCTAAAGATCTGGAGGCTGCCGCCCATGAAAGACGAGGGCGTGGAGATCCCTGATCTTGCGGAGGGCGAGCGTCTCACGCTCATGGGCATTCTGGCAGAGCAGCACTTCACCGAGCCGCCCAAGCGCTACAGCGAGGCCTCTCTGGTGAAGGCGCTCGAAGAGAAGGGCATCGGACGCCCCAGCACGTATGCCACCATCGTCTCCACCATCCAGGAGCGCGGCTATGTCCAAAAAGAGAAGGGTGGAATCCTGCGGCCTACGCTTTTGGGCTTCATCGCTACAGATTTCTTGAAAGACTTCTTCCCCTTGACGGTCGAGGAGGGCTTTACGGCCCACATGGAAGAGGAGCTGGATAAGATCAGCAGCGGTGAACTCACCCGCGTCCAGGTGCTCCGAGAGTTCTACGAGCCCTTGTCCAAAAGGCTCGAGCACGTCCAACGCGAGCTCAGCCAAGACCGCCTGAGCTTTCGCATCCTGACGGACGTGAGTTGTCCGAGCTGCGGCGCGCCCATGGAAGTGCGCTTCTGGAAGGGCAAGTCCTTCCTGGGCTGCTCACGCTATCCCGACTGCAAGCAGACGATCGATTTCCCCGAGAACGTCGAGTACCTCTACCAGGGCAAGCGCGTGCTCATCCAAGAGCAACTCAAAACCCATGAGCAAAAGAAAGAGATGACGGCTAAAGCGGCGGGACGGACCTGTCCCAACTGCGGCGCGCCCATGGAACTGAGAGATGGAAGATTCGGGCGCTTCTACGGCTGCTCACGCTATCCCGACTGCAAGACGACCGAGCCCATCTCCACGGGAGTCCCTTGCCCGCTCTGCGGACGCGATATGGTCGAGCGCTACTCTCGCAAGAAGCAGAAGGCCTTCTATGGCTGCCAGGGCTATCCGGAGTGCACATTCACCGTCAATGAACGTCCGGTCAAGCTCTGCCCGGCGTGCGAGGAGGGCGTACTGGTCCGGCGCGGGGACGGAGAAGAAGTGCTCAGCTGTAGCAACAAGAAGTGCGGCCATCGCGAGGTCGTCGAGCCTTCTGTCGCTGCCTCCTCCACAGAAGAGGAGTGAACATGCACCCCCAAGATTTCACTTATGTGATCGAGTCAAAGCGCGGGGTTCGCGAGGCGGTGGTCTCCGTCTGGAAGGCCGCCATGGCCGCGGGCTGGACGGTCGTAGGCGACTACGATCTGACGGGCCTGCTCACCATGGGAGACGGCTCGGTCGAGATCAAGAGCCTCGATATTTGTCGTCCTGAGCTGGCCCGGCCCTTTGTGCAAGAAGAGATGCTCACGGCGCTCTGCATGCCCTGCAACGTGTTGATCTATTCTGAAGGCCGCAGGACGAAGCTGGCGGCGATGCGCCCGAGCGTCGTGATGCCCAAGCTCTTTGCAGAGGCTGCTCAATCGATCGGCGACGTGCTTAAGCGCGTGGATCAGGAGCTTCAGAGGATCCTGGAGGCGGCCAAGTGAGCGAGCCATGAGGGATTCCAAAAGCCGGATCTCTGATCAAGCCCAGAAAGAGCAAGTACGGAAGATCTTTACCGAGAAGGCCGACTCCTATGCGGCCCATAAGCCCCTGCTCGATCAAATCTCTTATGAGTGGATGCTCAAGCTCAGTCGGGTGGGGCCGAGGGATCGCGTTCTGGATGTAGCCACAGGGCCGGGGTTTATCGCGCTGCTCTTGGCCGAGCGCGCCCGCTATGTGATCGGCTTAGATCTCACGCGGGCTCTGCTTAGGCGGGCCGAGGCGCTTAAGCGCGCGCGTGGTCTTAGCAACATGGGCTTCCTCGAGGGAGATGTAGAATCTCTGCCGTTTCCTGCGGGGGCTTTTGATCTGGTGGCTTGCCATAAAGCCTTTCATCACTTCCCCAGGCCACAGCGGGTTCTTAAGGAGATCCATCGCGTGCTCAAGGAGGGCGGTCGGCTGGTGCTAGGCGATACGCTCTCTTCAGAAGATCCCCAGAAGAGCCGATGGCACAATCGTCTGGAGAGAATGAGAGATTCTTCGCACGTCAAAATGTACCCGCTTACGGAGCTTCGGGCGATGATCGAGCAGGCGGACTTTCAGATCGAGGACGTGGCGGAGTTCGAAGACGAGCGGGACTTCGAGACGTGGATGAAGACGATCTCTCCTCCGCCCGCGGTAAGGGAAGAGATCCGGCGGGTCCTGCTCGAGAGCCTCCCCGAGGATCGCACGGGTCAGAAGGTGCGCCTCGTAGAGGGGAGACTCTACTACACGAGGCACTCGGCCGTGATTGCGGCCGTGAAGTAAAAGTTCACTGAGCCGCCTGGTCGATGATCGCCTTCACTTCCTGGTCAATTTGCTTGGCTGGCTCGCCGAGCTTCGAGGCCGCCTCGCGGAAGATCTGAGGCAAGATGGCGCTCGGGCGCATGGCGGCGATCTTCGTCTTGCCCTTGTCTGTGTAGATGAGCACGCTGCAGGGCATGCAGAGTGCCGTCAAGCGCTCGGTTATCATGAAGCGATTCGCATGGGCGGGGGCACAGATGTCAAGCGATTTGACCTGCTCTGTCTGCGGGAATCCCTTGGCGGCGAGGATCTCGGAAAAATCATAGTCGCCCAGGATGCCCCACTTAGCGGCCTCCGCAGCACGTCTTACGGCGATCACCGCGTCCTGAAAGCCCTTCGACGTCTCTTGGATGTAAATGAAGTCGGCCGTCATAGCTCTCCCTCCTCAGAGATGATGTGGCTATATTATGGCAAGCTGGGGGAGAATCATCTAGCCCCTTGAAAGGTCGTGGCAGGAGTGTTAGATTGACAGTGGGCCGGGGTGGCGAAACGGGTACACGCGGCAGACTTAAAATCTGCTGGGCTCTTAGGGCCCTTGCGGGTTCGAGTCCCGCCCCCGGCACAAGAGCTTTTTCGAGGGTGTTTTCGGAATGCCCTCAGAGGCCCGCACGGGAGTTAATATGCGCAGACATGGGAATGGGAGGGTCGATGAACAGAGCTCAATTCAGCCGGAGGGAATTTCTTAAGCGCACAGGTGCCATGATGTTCTCCCTCTATCTGGCCCGAAGCCTGGGATCTTCCAGGGCTTTGGCACGGACTGCAGAGGACATGCCCATCGACCTTGTGGAGGCCGTGACCCAAGAGGACGGCAAGCTGAACGTCTTCAACTGGTCGCTCTACATCGCGGAAGACCCTGTGACGGAGGAGGAGTTTGGGGTCGATCTCAGGGACGCCACGCCGACCATCGCAAGATTCGAAGAGGAGTTCGGTATTCGAGTCACGTATGACACCTTTGAGAGCCAAGAGGAGATGCTGGCCAAGGTCCGCCCCGGAGCCAGCGGCTACGACGTGGTCGTCGTCACGAACTACTACGTGCCCCAGATGGTGGGCCTGAAGCTCCTTAGGCCCCTCAAGAGGGAGTGGCTGACGAATTGGCAGAACCTTGCGGCGCGCTTCCAAGGGCCGCCTTTCGGTCCCAATCCCGACTATGCCGTGCCCTACCTGTGGGGTGTGACCGGCTATGCCTACAACGAGAAGAGGGTCCGAGGCAACCCCAGGCTCGGCAGCTGGGAGCTCTTGTTTAAGGGCCGAGAGTACCGCGGCCGGATCACGATGCTCGACAGCCTCTTCATCGACGGGATCAACGCGGCCTTGAAGCTTCTGGGGTATTCTTTAAACGAGACGAGTCGGGAGGCGCTGCTGGCGGCCGGGGATCTGCTCTTTGCGCAGAAGCCTCTCATTCGCGCCTACCTGGCCGGTCCGGTGCGCGATCTTTTGGCGGCCGAAGAGGTCTGGCTCGCTCAGCTCTGGAGTGGGGATACGCTGGCCGCCCAGCAGCAGAACCCAGCTGTCCAGTTCCAGCTTCCCAAAGAAGGCTCTGACGTCTGGGTGGACAGCATGACGATCCTGGCGGAATCCAGGCGTCCGGCCACCGCACACCTCTGGATGAATTACATCTTAAGGGCCCACGTCCATGCCGGGATCGCCACCTGGGTGGCCTTCGCCACTCCCAACGAAGCCGCCCTGCGATTCATCCCCGAGCAGCAGCGCACCAGCTCGATCATCTATCCTACTGAGGCAGAACTCAAGAATTTCGAGCTGTTCGTGCTCCCCCAGGGCGAGGCTCTGGAGATCCGCCAGCGAATCGCGGATGAGCTCCTAAGCGGCTGATGAGTGCTTTCCGGCGCAGTCTTCTGCGCTCCCTCTGGAGGCATCCTAACGCCAGGACGGTAGTCACCCTAAGCCCGGTCGTCTTCTGGCTCGCCCTCTTCGTAGTGGCTCCCATGCTCATCGTGCTCTACTACAGCTTGCTCACCGGTGGCCCCTATGGCGCACTCCTTCCCCATCTTACTCTGGAGAACTATCAAAAGCTCTTCGTCACAGAGAATCTCCGCACGGGAGAGCTTGAGCCTAACTGGCTCTACTTGACCGTCTTCGCTCGCTCATTGGGGCTGGCACTGCTCACCACGGCCATCTGCCTGCTGGTGGGATACCCGGTGGCCTACTGGATCGCCCTCTACGGCGGAAGATTTAAGGGCCTCTGGATCGGGCTCTTCGTGCTGCCATTCTGGACGAGCTATCTGGTGCGCATCTTTGCGTGGATGTTCTTGCTGCGCGATCCCTCTGGGTTCATCAACCAACTCCTCTTGCGGACGGGGCTCATCCAGGAGCCCATACAGCTTCTATACAACCCGACCGGGGTGCTCATCGGCATGGTCTACACGTATCTGCCCTTTGCGGTCATTCCGCTCTATGCCTCGTTGGAACGTCTGGATCGCTCTGTGTTGGAGGTGGCCTTCGATCTGGGGGCCCGGCCGTGGCAGCGGCTCTGGCGGGTGACGCTGCCTCTCAGCCGCGGTGGCATCTTGAGCGCCTCCGTGCTGGTCTTCGTCCCGTCTGTGGGCGAATATCTCATTCCCGATCTTATGGGGGGAGCCAAAGTGAACCTGATCGGCAACGTGGTGGCCGATAAGTTCCTGCGGGATCAGAACTGGGCCTTCGGCTCGGCTATGGCCATGGGGCTGATGGGGATCGTGATGGCCCTCTTGCTCCTCTACTTTAAGCTCAGCCGGAGCGCACAGGTCTTCGAGAGGCAACGATGAGCCGAGGGGTAAGCGGGCGTAGCCTCTTTGCGATGGCACTTCCCCTGCTTATTTTGCTCGTATATCTCTTCATCTATGCTCCTCTTTTCATTTTAATGCTCTTCTCGTTCAACTCCGCGGGGAATCTCGCCTGGTGGCAGGGGTTTTCGCTCCAGTGGTATGAGCAGCTCCTGGGCTACGATCAGCTCTGGAAGGCGCTCAAGATCAGCCTGATGGTCACCGGCACGACCGTGCTCATCTCCACGGCTCTAGGCACACTCACGGCCTACGCCCTCTATCGCTGGAGGTTCTGGGGTAAGCGGCTCTTCGAGAGCGTGCTCTATCTGCCCTTGTACATCCCTGAGGTGGTGCTGGGGATTTCGCTTCTGGTCTTCTTCATCTTCTTGAGGATCCCCAGGGGGCTACTCACGATGATCTTAGCCCATGTGGCGTTTACCACCCCTCTGGTGGTGCTAGTGGTGCTGGCCCGGATGCAGCGGATCGACTGGGCGCTGGAAGAAGCCGCCATGGATCTGGGGGCCGATGAGCTTGTGACACTTAGCAAAGTGACGCTCCCTCTGCTCTGGCCGGGGATTCTGGCCGCAGCGCTTCTGGCCTTCCCTTGGTCGTTCAATGACTTTGTGATCACCTACTTTGTTACCAGTCCCGGCAATGCTCCGCTGCCGGTGTTGACGTATAATCTGATTTTGGGAGCCCGAAGGAGCGGGGCCATGGGGATGATCAACGCCTTGGGCACGCTCATGACGGTGGTGACGCTGCTTTTGCCCCTGCTGGCTCTTTTGCTGGTGCGCCTGAGGCGCTTCTCGCTGCCCGGCTTCCGCTTCCCAAGGAGGAGGTAGATGGACACTCCCAGCGTGGAGCTTCGCGCGGTGACCAAGCGCTTTGGCAGCGTTGTAGCCGTCGATCATGTGAGTCTCGCCATCGCCAAGGGGGAGTTCTTCTCGTTTCTGGGGCCGAGCGGCTGCGGCAAGACCACCCTGCTTCGCACGATCGCAGGCTTAGAGACGCCCGATTCCGGCGATATCCACATCCATGGGGAGCGGGTGAACGATCTTCCCCCCTATGAGCGCAACGTCTCCACCGTCTTTCAACGCCTGGCTCTCTTTCCCCATCTCACGGTGGGAGAGAACATCGCGTTTGGACTTAAGATTCAGGGTCAACCTCGTGACACGATCCAGAGAAGAGTGAGGGAGATCCTAGAGCTGGTGCGCCTGCCAGGTTTAGAACAACGCTATCCTGATCAGCTCTCGGGCGGGCAGCAACAGCGGGTGGCGCTCGCCCGTTCGCTGGTGCTTGAGCCGGAGGTGCTCCTGCTCGATGAGCCGCTGGCGGCTTTAGATAGAAAGCTCCGGCTGGAGATGCAAATGGAGCTCCGCCGGATTCAGCGAGCAGTGGGCATCACCTTCATCTACGTCACGCATGATCAGAAGGAAGCGCTCAGCCTGTCGGATCGCATGGCCATCATGAAAGAGGGTCGAATCGTACAGGTGGGCACGCCCCAGCAGATCTACGAGCACCCCCGGACGGCCTTCGTGGCGGATTTTATGGGGGCTTCCAATCTCTTCTCCGGCGAGCTGATCGAGCAGTGGGGGCAGCTTTGTCTTCATACGAAGAGCGGCTTGATCATTCGCGTTCTCCCTGCGCCAGAGGGCTCATCTTCCAACGGGGCACAGCTTCTGGCGCTCCGCCCGGAGATGATCGAGATCCGTCGCCTGGACGAGGGCTTCCCATCTGAGAACTGCTTCGTGGGCCGAGTCCTGCAGAAGGTGTATTCAGGAGAGATCCTAGAGTTTGAGGTGCTCCTCAATGGGACGGAGCGCCTCAGGGTGCACTCTCCCAGTCGCTCGCCTGCAGCTCAGATCCACGTGGGCGAAGAGGTCCTCGTGGCTTGGGATCCCGAGGCGGGGTCTCTACTTAGCGCAGAGTGAGCTTAGCGCAGCACGACGAGCTTGCGCACGGGGCTACGCCACTCCTCTCCCGAGAGGCCCTTCACCGTGACCACATAGAGATAGACGCCGTTGGCCAGCGGTCGGCCCTCTCCCTCTAAGGCTCGCCACTGGAGTCTCGTCCCCACGGCAGAAGCGGCAAAGCGCTTCTTTCCCCCGAGGTCGAACCCCTCAACTTGTACGGAGGCGATGCCTGAGCCGGTCACGGAGAGCTGCCAGAGTCCTTGGCCCAAGGGGCTTAGGCGCAGATCTCGCACGAGTAGGGCAGCGGCAGAGCCCGACGGCCGCCGAGGCTCTCCCACCAGGCCGGCGGCCTCGAAAGTCAGGGCCAGCTCTGCGATCCTGGTCACATCGGCTGCATTGAGTGTGCTGCAGTCGGGGATCTCATCAGTAGGGGCTTTAGGCTCAGCTACATCAGCCACGCGCTTCTGCTCGTCGCTTAGCCCGCTGATGGGCTCCGGCGGCACCTTCAGGCAGGGCAGGATGGCGTTAGCCAACATCAGGGCGTCCCGGATCGTGGGGATGCCGTCCAAAAGATCCACGTCCCCCGGCGTAAGCAGGATCACGCTGCCGGAGACGACTACGACTTGAGTGGTAATGTCCGTGCCGCCGGCGTCTTCAATGAGATCGACCTGGAGGGCGAGGATGCTGCGCTGGCCCGGCTGGCTTCTTGCTGTCTTAGAGATTATGAGCTGGGCTACGGCTTCGGGCTGGCGGCTGCCAGCCTTGGCCGAAGGGCTTTGAGCTGGGTCGACGAAGAGAGTGAAGTTGAGCCGCCCGGCGCGGTTGTCTATGCGAACACTGCTTGTCTGATACGGAGGTTCCGGCACCAGCTCTTCAATGCGAATCACCTGGGGATCGAAGAGCACGGAGACTGTCTGGACTTCGAGGCGTCCTAGGCCGACGTTGGGAAAGCCCACAACTTCCAGGGGCACGCGGCTTCGGATCCCTGAGATTTGCATGTCGGGGATTCGGAGCACCCCGCTTCCGATCATGACCGTCTGGGGCATCTGGATGGCCGGGGCCACGCTGGGATGGATGGCCGTGCCCAGAGGCTCCTCAACGAGGAAGGTAATTCTCAGATGGATGGTGCGGCCGCGCATGGCCGTAGGGCTTGCCGTGGCCTTGATCTCAAATTTCTGGCAGGTGTCATCCTGAACGGGTACGCTCATGCTCCACGAGAAGCCTGCTCCTCCGCGATCAAAATTGGGGCTCGGTAGGCCACTGGAGGTCAGAGGAGAGCTCCCTCCCGCCAAGAACAGCGCAAAGTCACTGATATCAGCGGATCGGGCGCTGCCCAGCGGGCCCTGGACCAGGATCAGCGCCGTCAGGCGCAGTTCATGCCCATTGGCATCCTGGTCGCAGATCTCGAAGCTGGCTACTGTGCCTTGACTGTTAGTGCGGATGGGCTCTGGGGTGAAGTCAAGCGCTCTCAGGCGATTGATGCCCCCGTTGAACACCAGATCCGGGGTGCCATCCGTGATGGCATTTAAAAAATTCGTCGGAGCCGGAGGGCTGCCTATGTCCTCTGTAAACCCAAGGGTCACTTGGAGCTGTAGGGTGTGGTTCTGCGCCTTGCTCTGAAGATCATTGGTGCCCTTGGTGCGCACGGCGATCCGAAAGATCTTCGCTTGGTCGTCTGGGATCAAGATGGTCAAGGGGGAGAAGCTAGCTCGAAATGAGATATTGGGGTTCGGGCCGGCGACCGGGGCTGCCGGGCCGGCGACGGCGTTGTTCCCCTCATCGAGGACCATGACTTGGGCGATCTCATCATGAGTGGCCGAGCCGAGATTGTCGATGATGAAGCCGGTGATCGTGACATCGCCGAGATCATCGGCTAGGGGATCGACATCTTTGACTTCAAATGCAAATACAACAGCCCCATCTCCCAAGCTGGTGGGACTCATCGTCATCGGCGTATTTGCTCCCGGCTCCAAGATCTGGCTGGGGAGCGGAATCTCCAAGAGCTGCACTTGCCCGTATCCGGCTACGGAAGAGAGAGGGCCGATCATAACCCCCAAAAGAATCCAGAGAGAATGCCAGGGCTTTACCGCAAGGCCGTCTGATCTGAGCCTCATAAGCACAAACTCCAGTTGCAGTCTTCTTCCGTTGCTGATATAATACGCCCTGAACGTGCGGGGTGGAGCAACAGGAAGCTCGTCGGGCTCATAACCCGGAGGTTGCCGGTTCGAATCCGGCCCCCGCAACCACCCCTCTCTATCATCAGCGGAGCCGGCGGAGCTTGACCCGCTCACCGCCAGCCAGCTCAAAGAGCAACTCCTCGTAAGAGACGAAGAGGGCCTTCCAGAGCGTCTCCCCCAGCGAGAGCCCCAGGGAAGGCTCCCTCCACTCAAACCTGAGAGTCTCTCCATTCTTGATCTCATACTTGCCCACGAGCCATGCTTCTTCTAAGTCGGAGACGAGGAGGTTGACCACCCCGTCCGCTTGGAACTCGTAGATCAGCCCTGTGACCCCTAAGCTGCTGGAGAGTGCCTCCCAACGTCCGAGGAGGACCTGCGCGCTCAGATCCGGCCGACGCAGTTCGCCCGCCCCCAGGCATCCCGTCAGCAAGCTCCCTAGAGCCAGAATTGCTCCCCAGGTCAACCCGCTTCTTCTACTCATCATGGGTCCACAGCCCCTCTACTGTTAGACAGGGTAGGCCCATAAGCTCTCCTCTCCCATAACCGCTGACCATGGCCCGGGGGAAGTCGGTCCCAAGGAGTTTGACGAGAACCCTCCTTTCAGGTAAGCTCTTTGCGCCCGAGGCGGCGTAGCTCATCGGGTCTAGAGCGTCCGTCTCATAAGCGGAAGGTAGTGGGTTCGAGTCCCACCGCCGCCACCCTAAGGGGACGTAGCTCAGTTGGGAGAGCGCCGCGTTCGCAACGCGGAGGTCGCCGGTTCGAATCCGGTCGTCTCCACCCGCTTTAATCTCCACAGCCCTCCTGATAGCCGCAGGAGCAGATCTTGTGGCAACCTACGATCCGCTCAAACGGCTCTCCACAGTGGGGACAGCGATTGGGATCCGCGCGCAGTAATCTTTCCCACTCTTCCAGGCTCATGACCGGCGTAACGCCCTTTGAGGGCCGCTTCTTGGGCAGCGTGCGCTTCCGCGGCTTCATGCCATCAATATTATAGATCAAGGACGGGACAATTTGCCCATGCCTTCGCCACAGGATTAGAATGGACCAACATGCAGCCAGAGGAGTTCGTCGATCTATTTCGTAAATACCTCAAGAGCCGAGGGCTCCACATCACTCAGACGCGCGAGCGCATCGCCTGGGAAGCCTTCCAAATCCCAGGTCATTTCGATGTCCCCACCCTCTGGGCGAAGTTCCAAGGGGGCCAGATCGCCCCGGCCACCATCTATCGTACTCTGGAGCTCCTCTCCCAAGCGGGCCTCGTGCGAAAACTGCTCTTCCATGAGCGAGCCTGCTATGAGGCCAGCCTGGGCCGCCCGCATCACGAGCACTTGATCTGCACCCGCTGCGGACAGGTCCTCGAGTTCAGCGATGGAGCACTGGAACAGCGTCTCGCAGAGATCGTCGAAGCCCACCAGTTTAGGCCTCAGAGCCATCAGGTGATCGTCTCCGGGCTCTGCTCTTCTTGCCAGAAGCCCTAAACAAGCCGTCCGGCCTGGGGAAGCCGGCGGCTTGTGGCTGGGTGTGTACCTGTAAGGAGGTGGTTCTCCTGCAGCCCCTAAGGAGGTCTCTAAATGTCTAGCAAGCATCCCGATCATAACGGACGCTCGGTGGAAAGAGAATGGAAGCCAGGTGAAAATTGGGTGGAAATGTGCTGGCTAGAATTGCACTGAGAATCCTAGCACCCAGCCCCGCCGGTTGTGGAAGCTTACGCTCAAAAGATTCGACCCCACAGGCACAGCCACTCCAGCGAACGCCGTAAGATAGCTCACGGTCTCACGGTAGCCGTTGGGCAAGATCTCCACTAGAGGAGCCAGGGCACTTATGATGATGACACCGCCGGGCGCGGCGATGTGAACCCGCTCTTGGACGGCGATCCCACCCCCCAGCTGCAGATAGAACGCGCCCATAGCCGGCAGCGAGAGCTTCACATACGCTTCCGTTTCAGGGCCTTGGTTGTAGATCCGCTCGCTGGGAAATCTCTCCTGGCGGCCGATGTCATAGTAGGGGGGCACGTCGTCTTGGGTGAAGGAGATCGAGCCTCCTAGGCTCAGGCCAGCCGGGAAGCCCAGCTCCAAGCCCGCGCTGAAGAGGCCAGCAGCATTCAAGCCGGCGTTCAGGCCCAGCGCGAGCGCCGAGAGGCCCACTTCTTCTCCCCCTGTGGGAGGGCTAGAAGGAAAGAGCGAAGGCCGCGCCGGCTCCAGCAAGACGCTCAGCTCGCTGCGGGCCCGATTCGCCAGAGTGACGGTCTTCGACCAACGCTGATAGCCGCTTTTGATGATCTCGATGCGCACGCGTCCGGGGGCTACCTCTAGCTCCAGGGGGCTGACCCCGCGCAGCTCTCCATTGACATAGACTTGGGCTCCCTGGGGTTCTGAGATGATTTTCAGATGCGCCACGGCCGGAGCGATTAAAAATTGAGTCCAGTCCGCAGCCCACTCGTCGGGCTCCACGGTGATCTCGATCAGCTTCTGGATTTGAGCTCTGAGCGCCTTGGGATCATCGCTGAGCTGTGGGAAAGGGTTCTCATCTTGGGCCACGAGCTCCGGGAGCGCGAGAGGCTTGAGCAGCGCAATCGCCTGCAGGAGCTCAACGCCGAGTGGCTCTGTCACGACCCAGCTATAGGTGGGTCTATCGGGCAGCGTATGCCGGCCCGCCTTCAAGAAATTATCCCATGAGAAGCCGTTGGGGAAGAGCAGCGTCGCTTGCCCTTCCGGGTTGATGTCATAGACGTACACATACGCATCTCGGCTAAGTTCTAGTTGAATTTTGAGGGCTTCCTTCGGGCTATAGACTTGGCGATCTGTTTTGATCTTAATAGAAAAGGCGCTCTCAGGCGGGGAGACGAGGATCCCCTCTGGAGCGGCCTTTTCGTCCTCGGCGGAGATCTTTACGCTGCCAGCCAGCAAGATCAAGCTCATCAGCCCATATAACATAAGACGCTTGGGCATCATCCTCACCTCACCTCACCTGCTCAGCGTTCCCCCTCATAGCGGGATGACAAGATCTTTGGGAGACGGAGTCATACTATGAAATTCTCCGTCTTCATCGCAGTAGTATGTGTCTTCGATGCGGATGCCGAAGCCGCGCTCCGGATAATAGAGCCCCGGCTCAATGGTGAAGACCATGCCGGGCCGAAGGGGCGTCTGGCACCGGCCGAAGGTGGGGAAATAGGGCTCCTCGTGGAGCTCGAGCCCGACGCCGTGGCCCAGGCTGTGCACGTAGCCTTCTTGGGCTTTGGGATCGCTCTTTAGGGTGCGATGGCCCCGCTTCTCGAAGAACTCACAGGCCAGGTGCTGATAGCGCTGGGTGATCTCTCCGGCTTTCAAGGCGCCCAGTACCGTCTCGAAGCACTCCAGCACATCGCGATAGGCCCGCTCAATCTCAGCCGGGGCGTATCCCAGGCAGAAGGTGCGGGTCATGTCGTGGCAGTAGCCGCCGGGCTCTTGGGGAAAGAGATCGAAGACGATCGTCCGGCCCAGCGGGATGAGATCTTTGGGATTGCCCCTTGAATGCGGCACGCCCGCATCCCGTCCGACGGCGAAGATGCACTCCCCTCTTGACTCCAAGCCGCGACGCGCCAGCTCTAAGCGGATGAACTCCTTCACGTTCGCCACCGTCAGCGGCCGTCCGTCTTCTCGGATCAGAGTGTCTTTCTCTACCCGATGGGACTTCAGAAATTCGACGACGGCCTCGAAGAGGTCACACGTCTGCTCTCCCACGCGCCGAAGCCTTTCGATTTCAACGGTGTCTTTCGTCTCCCGCGCGACTCCAAAGATATCTCGATCGTACTCGCCTAGGATCTCGACGCCGGGGACTTTTACGCTCAGTGCCCGCAAGAACTCGTAATAAGCGCTAATAGGCCCGGTGCCGTAGAAGGCCACCCGGCCCTCTATGTTGAGGTCTTCAAAGATCC
Source organism: Candidatus Fraserbacteria bacterium (assembly GCA_037443265.1). GTDB lineage: Bacteria > Bipolaricaulota > Bipolaricaulia > RBG-16-55-9 > RBG-16-55-9 > JBBIOR01. The sequence goes on from JBBIOR010000006.1 coordinate 67,092, forward strand.
GTCGATAGAGCTCCACGCGGGCCTCTAAATGATCGGGAAACTCTTCGAGGATCTCGTGAAGGGGCCAGCGGTCGAAGTTGATCAACTCCAGTCCTGTAGCCTCTGCTGAGGCGCGCTCCATCGAGCGATAGAGGAGCTTGGCCCGCTCGCCCCGCTTTAGGATCACCGTCCCTACGAGGTGCTCCCCATTCACCAGATAAGCAAACGTCGGATTGGCTCTGTAGGTCCCGTCCGGCCCTTCCACGATGGCCACGTCAATTCTGCGCTCGTGCATCAATCGCTCAATATCGCTCTTCATGGGGAGCGCTCCTCGATCGGGATGTAGCGCTGCTCTTGGGGGCCGCGGTAATCCTCCTTGGGACGGATCAGGACGTTGTGGCCGTACTGCTCCAGCACATGGGCTGCCCAGCCGCTCACGCGAGCCATGGCAAAGATGGGCGTAAAGAGCTCCTTGGGGATGCCCAGCATGTGATATATCACAGCCGAATAGAAGTCCACGTTGGGGTAGACGCCCTTGGGGCCCAGGAGCTCCGTACCCACCTGCTCCACCGCGCGCGCGATGTCATAGAGTGGATGGTGACCGCGGACCTCGGCCAACCCTTCAATGAGGGCTTGCAAGATGATGGCCCGTGGATCTTTCGTCTTGTACACTCGATGCCCCATGCCCCAGACCCTCTCCTTGCGCGCCAGCACCCCTTCAATATAGGGACGGACGTTCTGAGTGGAGCCGATGGCCTGAAGCATCTCGATCACTTGGGTATTGGCTCCCCCATGGAGCGGCCCCTTGAGGGTCCCGATAGCTGAAGTGATGGCCGAATAGAGATCAGAGAGCGTGGAAGCCGTCACCCGCGCGGCAAAGGTGGAAGCGTTAAAGCCGTGATCGGCATGCAGGATCAAGCAGACATCGAAGGTGCGCGCGCTCGTCTCATCAGGCTCTTTCCCCGAGAGCATGAAGAGAAAATTCGCGGCGTGGCTGAGCCCTTCCTGGGGCGCAAGGGGCTTCAAATCCCGCCGCAGTCGGTCATGGGCGGCCAAGATCGTAGGCATCTTGGCGATGAGCTTGAGGGCTTTGCGCCGGTTAGCTTCTTCTTCTTCTTTGGGTTTGGGTTTGGGGTCGTCGGCCTGAGGATCGAAGAGGGCGATGGCGGAGACCATCGTGCGCAGAACATCCATGGGCGCGGCACTCGCCGGGAGAGCCTGAAGGATCTTCAGTTCTGCGGGGGAGAGGGCCCGCTGGGCCTTCAAGTCTTGAGAGAAACGATCGAGCTCCTCACGGGTAGGGAGCTCCCCATAGAGCAACAGAAAAGCCGTCTCCTCGTACGTGGAGTGCCGAGCTAAATCGCCAATATCATAGCCACGATAGCGAAGAACGCCGCGCTGGCCATCGATGAAGCAGATCGTGGACTCAGCGATGACGACGCCCTTCAGACCCTCATGTAGTTCTGTTGGTTTGGCCATGAACTTACTCCTTCATTCCCGTTGATCTTTTAAGCGCGGCATGTGAATTCCCTGCTCTTTGGCCACGCGGATGGCCTCTGGGTAGCCCGCGTCCGCGTGGCGCACGACTCCTAAGCCCGGATCGACGGTCAAAACCCTCTCTAAACGCCTGGCGGCCTCTTTTGTGCCGTCGGCCACGATGACCATTCCCGCGTGAATGGATTTCCCGATGCCCACGCCGCCGCCGTGATGGACCGAGACCCACGTGGCCCCGCAGACGGCATTGAGCAGCGCGTTCAAGATGGGCCAGTCAGCGATGGGATCGCTGCCGTCTCTCATGCCTTCGGTCTCGCGATAGGGCGAGGCCACGGAGCCGGCATCCAAGTGATCGCGCCCGATCACGATGGGGGCCTTAAGCGCCCCGCAGCGCACCAGTTCATTGAAATGGAGCCCGGCTTGGGCTCTCTCCCCATAGCCCAGCCAGCAGATGCGCGCCGGAAGCCCCTGGAATGTGACGCGCTTCTGGGCTTGGGTGATCCAGCGCCTAAGCGCTTCATCTTTCGGGAAGAGCTCTAAAATGGCTCGATCGGTGCGATAGAGGTCTTCGGGATCTCCCGAGAGGGCCACCCAGCGGAAGGGGCCTTTGCCGTGACAGAACATCGGGCGAATATACGCCGGCACAAAGCCGGGGAAGGCACCAAGAGCGCCTGCCAGTCCGCCCTTCTCGGCTTGGCCGCGAATATTATTCCCGTAATCAAACACAACAGCGCCCATCTCTTTAAGAGCGATCATCGCCTGCACGTGGCGCACCATCGATGCGAAAGATCTTTCGATGTAGCACTCCGGGTCGCGCTCGCGCAATTGGAGGGCTTCTTCATAGGAGAGCCCGGCAGGGACGTAGCCGTTCAGCTCATCATGAGCAGATGTTTGATCTGTGACGACATCTGGGACGATGCCACGCCGGACAAACTCGGGATAGATGTCCGCCGCGTTGCCCAGCAGCCCGATCGAAAGCGCTTGGCCCTTCTTCTTGGCCTCGTCTGCCCATTTTAGTGCTTCCTCGAGATCGTCGGTGGACGTATCGAGATATTTCGTCTTGAGGCGGCGCTCGATCTTTTGAGGATTGATCTCCACGATGAGGCCCACGCCCTCGTTCATGGTGATGGCCAGGGGCTGTGCTCCGCCCATCTCGCCCAGCCCGGCCGAAAGCACGAGCCTCCCCTTCAGTGTCCCTGCGAAGTGCTGGCGGGCCAGCTCGGCCAGCGTCTCGTATGTCCCTTGTAGAATCCCCTGTGTTCCAATATAGATCCAGCTGCCGGCGGTCATCTGGCCGAACATGATCAAGCCCTTGCGCTCGAGTTCTCTGAATTTCTCCCAGGTGGCCCAGTGGGGGACGAGCAAAGAGTTGGCGATCAACACTCTGGGGGCATCTTCGTGGGTCGTAAAGACGGCCACGGGCTTGCCGGATTGAACGAGAAGGGTCTCGTCGTTTGCGAGAGTCTTGAGGGTTTCTACGATGGCGTAGAAGTCTTCCCAGCTTCTGGCGGCCTTGCCCGTGCCGCCGTAGACGATGAGATTGGCCGGATCTCCAGCGACTTCCGGGTCGAGGTTGTTCATGAGCATCCTAAGGGCTGCTTCCTGAAGCCAGCTTTTGCATTGGATCTTCGGCCCGCGCGGGGCGCGCACCTCCTGCTCGATCTTGAGCATAGTCATCCCCTCGGTGGCTTCTATGGCCACCAGATTATAGATTTAGCGACGCCAGCGATTCAACTCGTAGATGGCAATCCCAAAGGCCACCGCCACATTGAGCGACTCCTTCTGGCCGTACATGGGGATATGAACGATCTGATCTGCCCGAGAGAGCAGAGCCTGCGAAAGTCCTTCTAATTCATTGCCCAAGAGCAGAGCCAGGGGAAATTGAGGGCGAAAGCGAAAGAGATCCACGCTGGGACACTCAATGTTGTTCTCCAGGGCGACGATCTGCACGCCCCAGCTCCTAAGCCGTTCGAGCAGCTTCCACGTCTGCGCCTGATGCTCCCAGGGCACAGTCTCTTCTGCCCCTAGGGCCACCTTGCTTATCTCTTTACGGGGTGGATGGCCCGTATAGCCACAGAGATAGAGCTTGGTGACAGAAGCCGCATCAGCCGTACGAAATATGGCGCCCACGTTGTGCAGACTGCGGATGTTATGACAGATGACGTACAACTCTTGGGCAAACATCATGGATCATGATAGCGCTTCGCCTGGCAAGCACAAGGACATTGCAGCCGACTGAGAGTTCCGGCTATACTGCGGGCGTCTCCCATGATTCAGCTCGATGGAAGACATCTTACGCTTGAGGCGGCGGAGCGGATCGTCTTAGCAGGCGAGTCAGTCGAGGCCGCTCCAGAGGCCCTGCAGGCCGTGGAGGCCTCCGCCCGACTCGTCGGGAAGATCCTCCAAGCGGGGCGCAGGGCCTATGGCCTGAACACCGGCTTCGGCAAACTGAGCACCCAGACGATCACGCGAGATCAGTTGAGAGAGCTTCAAGTCAATCTCTTGCGCAGTCACGCCTGCGCCGTGGGCGAGCCTCTTCCGGATGAGATAAGCCGGGCGGCCCTGCTGTTTCGCTTAAACTCACTGCTCTGTGGCCATTCGGGCGTGCGCCCCATCGTGATCGAATATCTTCTAAAATTCTTGAATCATCGGGTTTATCCCGTCATTCCCGGCAAAGGCTCTGTGGGCTCTAGCGGAGATCTCGCGCCTCTGGCCCATCTGGCCCTTCTGCTCATCGGCGAAGGCCAAGCCCGTCTGGACGGCCGGACTCTTTCGGGCGCTCAAGCGCTCAAGCGACTGGGGTTGGAGCCCCTGGAGTTGGCTCCCAAGGAGGGGCTGGCGCTCATCAACGGGACGCAAGTCTCGCTGGCCACAGGCTTCATCGCGTATCTTAAGGCGCGCAATCTTTTGGAGCACGCCCAGCTCATCGCCTGCTTAGCCATAGAAGCGGCGGGCGGGCGCACAGAGCCCTTAGAAGGGCGGGTGCAGGCCTGCCATCCCCATCCGGGCCAGAGAGGGGTGGCCGAGCAGATGCGCTCCTATCTTTCGGGCAGCCGCCTGGTGAATCGCTCCACGGACGTGCAAGATCCCTACACGCTCCGCTGCATCCCTCAAGTGCTAGGTGCCTGCAGCGAAGCGCTGGATTTTGTGAGGACGAAGATTGAGATCGAGATGAACTCCTCAACAGACAACCCCCTCCTCTTCCCGGAGACGGAAGAGGTGCTCTCCGGAGGGAATTTTCACGGGGAAATACTCTCTTTGGCCTGCGAGATTCTGGGCCTGGCGTTGGCCCAGATGGGAAATTTTTCGGAGCGGCGCACGGCGCTCTTGCTCGAACTTCCCCATCTGCCGCCGTTCTTGACAGAGCAGAGCGGCCTGCGCTCCGGTTTGATGATTGCTCAATATACGGCCGCGGCCCTCGTCTCAGAGAATAAGATTCTGGCCCATCCGGCCGTGGTCGATTCCATCCCGACCTCAGGCGGCAAAGAAGACTATAATAGCCTCGCCAGCCTCTCCGCCTGGAAAGCCTTTCAGATGGCAGAGAACGTCGAATATATTCTGGCCATTGAGCTGCTTACAGCCGCTCAGGCTCTCTTCTTCTGCGAGATCTCTCAAATGGCACCGGCTACCCGCAAAGTCTATGAGAATCTGCGCGCCCACATCCCCCCCTTGACGGAGGATCGCCCCTTATATCAAGATATAGAGCGGACACGAAAATGGATCCAAAGAGGAGAGTTGCTCCGTGTTTAAGTCGGGTTTTGTGGGGGTACTGGGCCAGGCGAACGTCGGGAAATCCACGTTCATCAACGCGATTCTGGGCAAGAAGCTCCTGATCGTCTCCGAGAAGCGCCAATCCACGCGCAACCGCATCCGCTGCATCTACAGCGATCCCGAAGCCCAGATCGTCTTTCTGGACACCCCTGGGCTGCACAAGCCCGTGGATCGCCTGAGCCGCTTCCTGCTCAAGCAGGCCTTTGGAGCCCTCCCAGGACTCGATTTAATTCTCTATATGATTGAGCCATGGATCGAGATCCCAGAGTACGATCAGAAGATCTTCGAGGAGATGGAAAAACTTTCGACTCCAAAAATCTTGCTCATCAACAAGATCGATAAGGCCCGAGGCAACGAAGTGGAAGAGACCCGCGCTCAGTACGCCCAGACGGGACTCTTTGCGGAGATCATCCCCATCTCCTGTAAGGAGGGGATCCATCTGGGCAAGACGATCCAGACGATCAAAACATATCTGCCGGAAGGCCCCAAATATTTCCCTGATGAGATCACGGTGGATCGGCCGGAGGAGTTTCTCATCGCGGAGTTCATCCGCGAGAAGGTCTATCAGCTGACGCGCCAGGAGATCCCCTATGCTGTATTTGTGGAAGTCTGCGAGATCCGCGAGCGCGAAGACGTTCCGCTGATCGAAGTATATGCCAATATTTATGTGGCGCGGCCCTCTCAGAAGGGAATCTTGATTGGTGAGCAGGGCTCGATGATCCGAGAGATCGGGCGGCTGGCCCGTCAGGACATCGAAGCGCTCTTGGGGAGCCGGGTGTATTTAGATCTGCAAGTCAAAGTGCGCCCGGGGTGGAACGAGGACGAAGAAAAGATTGCGCGGATCTTGGGGAAAGAGGGCTGATGGAGAAGCCGATCGAGATGGGGAGAATTCAGCAGATCTACGAGAAGGTCCTATTACTGGGGGGCGAGCCGCGCGCGATCCTTGACCAGATCGTCTGCGGGCTGGCGGACTTCCTACAAGCCAAGATCGCCATCATCGAAAAGCTCGAGCAGGACAAGATCCAAGTGATCTCCATGTATCTCGACGGGAAGATCTTCCATGAGGGCGAGTTCCTCTTGAGGGGCACGCCGTGCGAGCACGTCAAGCAAGAGAAGAGATCCTGCCATTTCCACCGCGCCTATGAGCAGTTCCCCCAGGATCCGTTCTTGCAGGAGCATCGCATCTCTTTTTATGTGGGCGTGCCCATCTTCGATCACGCCGGCGAAGTGATCGGCATCGTCAACGCCATGGATCCTAAGGCGCGGGAGCTTCCGGAGGAGGAGCTGCAAGTGATCCGGCTTCTGGGACAGCGGGCGGCCCTGGAGCTGGGAAGCCTCCTCCTAGAGCAGGAGAGCCGCAGGCTACGGGAGAAGCTCCTCGAGATCGGCCGGGAGATCCTTCAACAAAGAGAGGTGGATGCCATCTTGAGGCAAGTCGCCTCGGCGATCCGCGAGCATTCTCCCTTCAAGCTGGTGGCGATCTCCCTCTTCGAGCGGCCCATCGATCCTCATCGCGGGGAGCAAGAGCGGATTGCTCAGGTGGTCACAGCCGGCCTCAGCCTGGAGGAGGAAGCCAAATTGAAAGCCTTAGCGCTCTCGGGGCAGCCCATCCCAAGCCACCAGATCTTACAGAAGGGCCGGCCCATCGGAGGCGGCTATTATGTCACGCCCGAGCTCCTCCCGGAGCTCGTCCCCAAGGGGGTCAAGGGCCGGGTCGGGCGGGAGGGCGCCGGGGTCTGGGGGCCGTATGATGATCTCTATTTCTTCTTACGCCAAGGGGAGCAGCTGATCGGGCGCATCTCGCTGGGCGATCCCGTCCACGGCCAGGTCCCTACGCCCAGGGAGCTTGAGCCCCTGGAGCTCTTTGTCAATTTGGCCACCCTCGCCCTCGAGAAGGCTCGCTTCACCCAAGAGCTCCAGCACTTCCAAAGGCGCCTCCAGGGCATCTATCGCCTGAGCGAGCAACTCGCCCGTTTGGAAGACTTCGCTACGCTCATCCAGCAGGCCGTGGAAGTCATCCGCCAGAACTTTGAGTTCGATCACGTGGTGCTCTTCTTAAAGGAGGGCGAGGAGCTGGTGCTCAAGAGCTTCCATACGCGCCTGCCCCTGGAGGAGTTTCGGCTTAAGAGCTTTCAGAGGCTGAGGTTGGATCAAGGGATCTGCGGCTGGGTGGCCCGAGAGAAGCAGCCGGCTCGGGTGGGAGATGTCCTCCAAGACCCACGTTACGTGATGGGCCATCCGCAGATCCGCTCTGAGCTGGCTGTTCCCATCCTGCTGGAGGAGGAGCCCTTGGGGGTTCTCAACATTGAGAGTTTAAAGCCGAACGCCTTCACGCCGGAGGATGTGGAGCTTCTGCAAGCAGTGGCCCGGCAGCTGGCCGTGGCCATCGGGAGTCTCCGCCGCCGCCAGGAGCTTAAAGAGCTACTGCACGAGCGCGAGCGGGTCAATCGCTTTCTTAAGGCCCTCAATCAGGGCAAGAGCCTGGAGGAGATGCTGAGGCTGATCATCCAGCAGGGGATTGAGCTTCTGGCTCCCAAAGCCAATGCGGGAAGCTTCCTGCTGTGGGATGAGCCCAAGAAGTGCTTTGAGTTCCAAGCAGCAATCAATCGGGATCTGGGGGCTCTGAAGTCGATCACTTTTACGCTCGATCAGATAAGAAAGATTGCCCGCATGCGGGCTCCTTACATCTTCACCCGGTCCCAGCAGTTGAGCCATCCTGAGCTTGGTCGCATCGTGCGCGAGACGGGCCAGTGGCCGCCGGGCTCGACCATTTGCGTCCCCATTGGCGCAGGGGAGAAGCTGATCGCGGTGCTCAACATCAATAATCTGGAGGAGGAGGGGGTCTTCACACCGGAAGATGCCCAGAAGTTGGTGGCCCTAGTACCAGAGATCGAGCTGGCGCTCGCCCGCGCTCAGGATCAAGAACGCCTCAAAGAGCTGGCCATCCGCGACCCACTCACCGGCGCGTACAATCGCCATTATTTTACGGAGTTCATCGGCAAAGAGCAGGAGCGGGCCAAGCGCTATGGCTATCCCATCTCCTTGGTGATGATCGACATGGACGATTTCTATGAGATCAACGATCGCTTTGGCCATGCCACAGGCGACCGCGTCTTGCAGGAGATCGCCCAGCTCATTATGAACAACGTACGGGCTCCGGATGTGGTCGTGCGCTACGGCGGCGACGAATTTCTCATCGTCATGCCCCAGACGGCTCAAAAAGAGGCTGAAGAGGCGATGGAGCGCCTGCGCCAGAGGCTCGAGATTTGGGATGTCGGTCTTAAGGGCCGCAAGCTCTCCATGAGCTTTGGAGTAGCGAGTTGGTCCCCTCAGAGCACCGAACATCTTGAGCAAGTCTTAGAGAAGGCTGATCAGTTCATGTACCGGAGGCGCCGTATAGTGCGGGGGGGGGGAGGAAGAAGCGCTAAGCGTTGAACAGCGTGGAAATCCGCCCGGTTGAGACCCTAGAGGATATCCACGAGTGCGAAAGGCTCCAGAAGCTCGTCTGGGGCTTTGAGGATCTGAGCGTCGTGCCCCATCATTTAATCATCACGACCCTCAAAGCGGGCGGTTTGCTCTTGGGGGCGTTCGAGGGCCAGCACATGATCGGCTTCGTTTACGGCTTTCCGGGCTTTATAATAGAAGAGAAGCAGCTTAAGCTGAAGCACTGTTCGCTCATGGCAGCCGTCTTGCCCGAGCATCGCTTCCGCGGCGTGGGCTATCAGCTCAAGCTCAAACAGAGGGAATGCGTGCTTTCCCAAGGGCTGGATCTCATCACCTGGACCTTTGATCCCTTGCAGGGCGCGAACGCCCATTTTAATTTCACAAAGCTCGGCGTGATCTGCTGTCAGTATGAACCCAATCTCTATGGGGACATTCGGGATGAGCTCAATCGCGGGCTACCCACGGATCGTTTTTCCGTCGAATGGTGGATTCGTAGTCCCAGGGTGACGGCACGAGTAGAGCGCCTGGAGAAGCCTCATTTCAGCAGAGAGCTTCCCCTGGTCAATCGCACAGCCATCAACCGGCGGGGGCTCTTAGGCAACCTCGAGTATGATCTTGAGCGGAAAGAGGCACGCCTCCTGGTGGAGGTCCCGCGGGATATACGAGCCCTCAAAGAAGCCGATCTAGATCTGGCACTCCGCTGGCGGCTGGAGACCCGCAAGATCTTCGCGCATTATTTCAAGCGGGGCTATATCGCCAGCGAGTTTTTCTCTTCCGCCCTCGAGCCACAGCCCAGGAGCTATTATCTGCTGGAGAAGCTCCCTAAAGACGAGCTTTTGGAGAGGGAGCGCTTCTTATGAGAGTTGAACGGGTGGAGCTCAGGCTCATCGAGATGGAGTTGAAAGAGCCCTTCGAGACGAGCTTTGGGCGGGAGGAGAAGCGCCCAGCCATCATCGTCTCCGCGATGGGCGATGGGCTGGTAGGCTATGGCGAATGCGTGGCTGGCTCCGGCCCGTGGTACTCCTACGAGACTGTCAAGACCGCTTGGCACGTGCTGAGCGATTTTCTCATCCCGGGGGTGCTCCATCAAAAATTCTCTTATCCCGAAGAGCTTCGTCTGCCGTGGGAGCGGATTCGTGGCCATCCCATGGCCAAGGCAGGCCTGGAGGCCGCCATATGGGATCTCTTCGCCAAAGCTCAGGAGATCTCGCTCGCGAAGCTTCTAGGAGGCGTAAAGGATCGCGTGGCGAGCGGGATCAGCATCGGCATCCAATCAAACATAAGAGCGCTCCTTGAGGCCATTGAGCGCTCTTTAGAGAGAGGCTATCGGCGGGTGAAGCTCAAGATCAAGCCCGGCTGGGATCTTCAGATCATAAAGAGCGTGCGCGCGCATTTTCAGGGGCCCCTGATGGTCGATGCCAATGCGGCTTATTCCTTGGAGGATCTCCCGCTCTTTAAAGGGCTTGATGAACTCAATCTCATGATGATCGAGCAGCCCTTCAGCTATGAGGATCTAGTGGACCACGCCGAGCTTCAGAGGCAGATCCGCACGCCCCTCTGCCTGGATGAGAGCATTAGATCTCCCGAGGACGCGCGCCGGGCACTCCAATTGGGCAGTTGCAGAATCATCAACATCAAACCGGGGCGGGTGGGAGGACTCGCCCATGCCAAGCGCATCCACGACGGCTGCCAAGCGAAGCGTGTGCCCGTCTGGTGCGGCGGGATGCTCGAGACGGGCATCGGCCGAGCCCACAACGTGGCCCTGGCTTCTCTTCCTGGCTTCACGCTTCCCAATGATCTTTCCGCCAGCGATCGCTACTATCGCCAAGATATTATTGAGCCGCCGTTTGTGCTAAACTCAGACGGGACGCTCAGCGTGCCTCAGGGGCCGGGCATCGGCGTGGAAGTCAACGCCAGACGCTTGGAGCACGTGACGCTTGAGAAGAGAGTCTATGGGGCGCATTAAGAAGGCCACAGGGTTTGTGCTTCGAGCGCTCGACTTTGGGGAGAGCGATAAGATCGTGTCGGTGCTCAGCCGCGAATCCGGCAAGATCTCGCTCTTGGCCAAAGGGGCGCGCAAGACAGAGAGTCGCTTTGGCGCGGCCTTAGAGCTCCTGACGCTGAGTGAGTTCATCTATTATCATCGAGCAGGGCTCAAGACGCTCAGAGAGGCGGACATCGTGGAGGCATATTCTGCGCTCAAGGGTGAGTATGAGCGCCTGGAGAGCGCGCTGCGTTGTGCACGCTGGGTCAATCATCTCTTGGAAGACGATCACATAGAGGAGCGCGTCTACCGGCTCTTTGGCGACCTCTTGGAGGCATTGACGGAAGAATCAGACGCCGCCTCTGCCAGGCTCTATGAGTTGGGGTTCAAGTTGAAGCTGCTCTCTAGCCAAGGGCTGGCTCCCACGCTCGATCGCTGCGCGGTCTGTGAGAGGATTCTGAGGCAGGCTTGGTTCTCTTTTGAGAAGGGTGGAGTGCTGTGCGAGCGCTGTCAGGGAGGGGCTCACGCCTTCCCGCTGGATGTGGGAATAGCTCGTGGGCTTCATATGGCGCTCCATCTGCCCTTCGAGAAACTGAAGCGCCTTAAGCTCTCAGCGGAGACGGCCGCCAGAGGCGAGCAATTGATCGATGAGTTTACGGCTCATCATCTGAGGCCAGCGGCTATCGGCGCGCGAAGATCCCTCCGGCGCGGATGAGCAAGACTGCCACCCCAACCGCAATGAAAAAGCTGATCAGTCCTTCAATAATCGGCGGCATGTGGCGTCCCCCGGTGGGATCACATCCCCTCTAGATAACTGCCCAGGCGAATCAGAAGGACGGCTACTCCGATGGCGATGAGCAGGTTCCCCACGGACGTCAAGAGCGTAGTGATGTCTGCTTGAGGCATTGCGCCTCACCCCCTTTAGAAGGTGCCGCGGGCCTTCTCGCACTTCCCGAGCTCATGGCCAAAATTATAGCATAAAGCTTAGGACGGGTCAACAGAAGAGTTCATAGGCCCTTGAAGGATGGGGGGGAGGTGGGCTACGATAGAGGGCTATGAGCCATGAGCGCCGGGTCGTGATCACGGGCCTTGGGGCGATCACGCCCATTGGGATAGGCAAAGAGGGCTTCTGGGAGGGCTTGAAGGCCGGCCGAAGCGGCGTGCAGCGCGTGGATGATCTTATTGATCTTAGCGGCATTGAAGCCAAGATCGGGGCGGTGGTGCGTAGCTTTGATCCGCTGGAGTACATGGACAAGAAGAGGGCGCGCCGTCTGGGCCGCTCGACCCAGCTGGCGATCGCTGCGACCCGCCAAGCCCTCCAGGACTCCTGCCTGAACCTGGAGGAGACAGAAAAGGCCCGCGTGGGCGTGCTCATCGGCACCGGCATCGGCAACATTGAAGTTTTAATTGAGAACCATCTGATATTTTTGGAGAAGGGGCCCTCTCGGGTCAGCCCCTTCTTCGTGCCCATGTTCATGCCCAACGCCACCGCCGGAGAGATCTCCATCGAGTTCGGGCTGCAAGGGCCCAACTTTGGGCTAGTGTCCGCCTGCGCCAGCAGCAATCACGCCTTGGGGCTGGCTGCGGATCTCATCCGTCTGGGCTATGCGGACGTGATGATTGCTGGCGGGTCGGAGTCGGTGATGCTGCCGCTCAACTTTGCCGGCTTCGATCAGGCCCGAGCGCTCTCTAGGCGCAACGAGGCTCCCGAAAGGGCTTCGCGGCCCTTCGATGCCGAGCGCGACGGCTTTGTAGTGGGGGAAGGGGCCGGGGTATTGATCTTAGAGAGCTTAGAACACGCGCGGGCGCGGGAGGCGCATATCTATGCGGAGCTGGCAGGGCATGGGATGACGGCCGATGCGCATCACATCACGGCTCCGGCTCCGGATGGGCTCGGCGCCAAACAGGCCATGGAGATCGCCCTTAAGCGGGCGGGCATCTCGGCCGATGAAGTCGATTACATCAACGCCCACGGCACAGCGACGGAGCTGGGAGATGTGGCCGAGACTCAAGCCATCAAGATGCTCTTCGGCGAGCGGGCTTATAAGATTCCCGTAAGCTCGACGAAATCTCAGATTGGGCATCTTCTGGGGGGCGCCGGGGCGGTGGAGGCGATTGCCACGCTCATGGCTCTGGAAGAAGGGATTCTGCCGCCGACGATCAACTATGAGCATCCCGATCCCCGGTGCGATTTAGATTACGTCCCCAATCGGGCCCGTCCGGCGAAGGTCAGAGTCGCGCTCTCGAATTCCTTTGGATTTGGCGGGCATAACTCCACGCTGGTCTTCCGCAAGCTCGAAAGCGCTTAGAACAGAAAGACGGCCGCGGCCACCACGGTCGTATAGCCGCCGCTGTTGACCACGGCCGATTGGGTGATGTTCATGGTGCGCACGATCTTGCCGCTGATCTTCCACAGCTGCTCCTTCTCATCCCAGGCGAGATTGTCGTCGAACTCAATCCCCAGTGTGGAGGCGAGCATCGAGGCCGCCAGATCCTCGGCGTAGTCCCCGGACTGCTTCTCGTTCTGTCCATAGGCGTGATGCTCGCTCAAGTAGCCGTAGGCATCGGGATCGGCCGGGATCGCACAGCCGATGGAGGCGGCCACTAATCTTCTAGGCTCGTTGCTGGCGCAGCGGGCCATCACGCAGTAGACAATCTGCCCCGGCTGAAGGTCCTTAAGGCCCTCGGCCTTGGGGATGATCTTGCAACGAGGCGGCAGGATGCTCGAAACATGCACCAGATTATATTTCTCAATGCCGGCATCGCGCAGCGCCAGCTCAAAAGAGCGCAGTTCCTCCTTGTGGTGCCCCACCCCGCGGGTGAAGAACACCTTCCGCGGGACCAACGTCGCAGGCGGGAGGGCCGCCACGGGCAACGTCGCTGTAAGTCCTTCCATCCTCGACCCCCTTTACGCTTGTGAGATGGAGAAATAGCCGATCATCTTGTAGACGAGCTTGGCTGCTAGAAAAGCCGGAGCGACCAAGCCGCCGATGGGAGCAAGCTCGACCACATCGCATCCGACCACGCGATGCTTTTCAAAGACCCGTCGCAGCAGCGCCGTCACTGTCTGCCAGTCGAGCCCGCCCGGCTCTGGGGTGCCCGTGGCCGGCATGATCGCCGGATCGAAGACGTCCACATCGAGCGTGATATACACCGGGTCCTTGAGAGTATCTAGCGCTCTGCGACTGGCTTTGGGGTCGCGTTGCCACTCGCGGGCCGAGAGGCTCATGATATTAGAAGACCTCAGAAATTCTGCCTCTTCCCGACAGAGGCTCCGGATGCCCACCTGAAAGAGCTGTGCGATCTCGCTGATCCGCCGGCCCACGCAGGCGTGACTGTACTTCGTCCCCTGGAAGCTATCCCGAAGATCCGCATGGGCATCCAGCTGGAGTACCGAGAGTTCTTTATGCACGGCCGTCAGCGCCCTCACCGCGCCGAGCGTGATGGAGTGATCGCCCCCGAGCAAGATGGGAAACCTTCCGCCCTTTAAGATCTCTTTGGTGGCGTGCTCGATGCGGACGCTCATCTCCTCAGGTCCGCTGGCCAGAGGCTCCAGCGCCGGCAGCGTGTGGATGCCCACGAGATAGGGCTCTCTCTCCAGTTCTTCATCGTAGAGTTCGATATGGAGGGAGGCCTCGAGGATGGCCTCTGGGCCTCGGCGCGCGCCCGCCTGATACGAAGTCGTCAGATCGTAGGGGACAGGCAGCAGGGCGACCCGGGAGCGCTCCCAGCTAGAATGCTCAGGCGGCACCGCCGCGAAGGTGCGGGGTGCCGCCAGCCCCTCGGCTATGAGTCGTTCTTCCATCGGCGTAATCTATAATCCTCCGGCCTTCTTGAGTCCCGCGTGATTATAGATCAACAGGCCTGCACTGACAAGACTCTTAGGCGAGGCCACGCACTTGCGCACCCAGCTGCGTCTCCAGCGCCTTCTGAATGCGTTCATGCACCGCTTGAGCTTCCGCGTCTGTGAGCGTCCGATCCTCCGCCAGATAGAAGAGCGCATAGGCCAAGCTCTTCTGGCCTGGAGGCACGGGCTCTCCATAATAGACGTCGAAGAGCTTTACGCTCTTAAGCAGCGCTCCCCCGCTCTTCCAAATGAGCTGCTCCACGCGCTCCTGGGGCAACGCTTCATTCACTACGACGGCGATGTCCTGACGGATGCCGGGAAAGCGAGGGATAGGGCGATAGGGTCGCAGCTCTCTGGCAAGAGGGAGCCATCTCTCCAGATCCAGCTCGGCCGCGTAGACCCGGCCCCTAAGCTCGAAGCGCTCGGCCACTCTGGGATGGATCTCTCCCAGGATGCCCAAGCGCTCTCCTGGGAGCGCAAGCTCCGCGCAACGCCCCGGATGAAACGAGGGATGAGAGGCCGGCGAAAACTTTGCGCCCTCCACACTTAAGTGTTGGAGCAAAGCTTCGATGAGGCCCTTAAGGTCGAAGAAGTCCACGGGCACGGCCCGCTCGGCCCAAGAGACAGAGCGCCTTAAGCCGGCCAAGGCGATCCCCAAGCGACGAGGCTCCTGTGGCAGGCCCCCTCCCCGATCGGGAAGATACACCCGCCCCAGCTCAAAGACGGCAATAGTCTCGTGATGGCGCTGGTTT
Source organism: Candidatus Fraserbacteria bacterium (assembly GCA_037443265.1). Lineage (GTDB taxonomy): Bacteria > Bipolaricaulota > Bipolaricaulia > RBG-16-55-9 > RBG-16-55-9 > JBBIOR01. The sequence goes on from JBBIOR010000006.1 coordinate 82,363, forward strand.
GCGGCCACCGTCTCCAGAAGCCCATTCAGGAGCGTTCTTCTCATAAGAGTCCGCTCACCAGAGATGGGATTTTCTAATTCCACATAGCTCTCCTGCGGAATCTGCCCGTCGGGATAGAGCTTGGCGATGCTCTCGAAGCTCGTCAGCGAGTAATTTATAATCTCTGTGAGGCCGAAACCCACGAGAATATCGCGCACGCGCTCCTCCAGTTCAAATAGGCGATCTCGTCTCTGAGGCGGAAGCGTATCGCTGGGGAGCGTGCTAGGCAGGCGCTCATAGCCGATCACCCGCGCGACCTCTTCTACTAAATCGGCCGGAATCTCCACATCCAAGCGCCAATAGGGCACCGTGGCCAAGATGGCACCCTTCTGCCTCTTTAAGATAAAGCCCAAGGCTTTGAGGATCGCGCCGATCTCGGCAGGCTTGACGCTCAGGCCCAAGAGGCGTTCGACCTCGCCGCGCGCAAGGGCAATCACCCTCCTCGCGCGCTTTTTGGGATAGGCATCGAGCAGCCCCTGGGCGATCTCTCCCCGCGTAAGCCGTCGCAGGAGCTCAGCTGCCCTTCGAGCCGCGCGTTCCGCCAGCTCCGGCGGCACCCCACGGCTGAAGCGGTGCGAAGCCTCAGTGGACAAGTGCAATCTCTGAGCCGTTCGCCGGTTGTGGAGCGCATGGAAACTCGCCGATTCCAACAAGACGTGCTTCGTCGCCTCCGAGACTTCGGTGTCGAGGCCGCCCATCACGCCTGCGATCGCAATGGCCCCGCGCTCGTCGGCGATGACGAGCGCCTCTTCTGGAAGCGTCCGTTCCACTCCATCGAGCGTGACGATCTTCTCATGGGGAAGGGCCCGACGGACGATGATCGTGGGAGCCTTTCCGCCTGAGCGCTCGAGGAGCTTCTCATAATCGAAGGCGTGCAGTGGCTGGCCCCACTCCAGCATCACGTAGTTCGTGATATCTACAATGGCATTGATCGGGCGCATTCCGCAGAGCCACAAGCGATAGCGCATCCAGAAGGGAGCTGCTCTATTTTTCACATCGCGGATGAGGGCTGCCACATAGCGAGCGCACAGATCCGGGTCGGCGATCTCAACCCGCGCTTGGCCGGCGATGGGCTCTCCCAGGGCCTTCCAGTGGGGCTCTTTAATCTTGAGCCTTCCACCCGCGATGGCAGCCGCCTCGCGGGCGACTCCCACGATCGAGAGGCATCGGCCCAGATTGGGAGTGAGATCCAATTCGAGCACGACGTCGCCCAGCACATCGACCAGCGGGGTGCCCACGGGCGCATCCTCGTCGAGCAGAAGCACTCCGGTGTGCTCCTGCGAGAGGCCGAGTTCTTTCTCCGAGCAGAGGACGGCTTGAGACTCCACACCTCGAAGCTCGAGCGGCTTCACTTCGACCTGAGGAGGATCGTTGCTGTAGGCATTCGCAATGCGGGCGCCCGGAAGGGCCACGGCTACTCTCTGTCCCCGACTCCGGCGGCTGGCGGGCAGATTCGGAGCGCCGTGGACGATCTTAAGCACCCTCTGCGGGCCGATGCGGACCCAGGCGACCCCCAAGCGATCCGCGTTGGGGTGGGGCTCCACTCTCACGACTTCGCCCACGCAGATCTTCTCCCAGCTCAGCCCCTGGGAGGGGATGGGCTCGATGGCCGCCACTTCCACGCCCGCCAGGGTGAGGCGCTGGGCCAGCTCCTCCACCGAGCAGGGGATATCTAAAAACTCCTTCAGCCAGCTTAAGGGGACGCGCATCTTACTCGCTCCTTAAGCCGGAGCCGCCGCAGACGGGGCACTCCCCGTTGCCCTGGCACTCGATGCATCGCTCTGAAGGCGCACCGGCGTGCTTGATCACCACGCCCCGGCCCTTGCAGGTGCGGCACTTGCCGGTGCCCTTGCAGACACGACACTTTTCGGCTTCCGCCATGTACGCTGCTCCTTTCTGCTCGGCTGAGATTCTCTTAGCCGAACTGCTCTAAGAAACGCAAATCGTTCCCCAGGAAGAGGCGAATGTCCTCGATGCCGTATCTGAGCATGGCGATCCGCTCCGGGCCCATCCCGAAGGCAAAGCCGGAGAATCTTTCGGGATCATAGCCACCGTTTCGGAGCACCCTGGGATGGACCATGCCCGCCCCTAAGATCTCGAGCCAGCCGCTCCCCTTGCAGACGCGACAGCCCCGGCCATCACACAAGTTGCAGCGGATGTCGAGTTCCACGCTGGGCTCCGTGAAGGGGAAGTAGCTGCCCCTCAGGCGCACTCTCGTCTGTGGGCCGAACATCTGGCGAGCGAATTCTGTGAGTACTCCCTTAAGATCGGCCATGGTGATGCGCTCTCCCACGGCCAATCCCTCGACTTGGTGGAACTGGATCTCTGAACGAGTCGTGATCTGTTCGTAGCGATAGCACTTGCCCGGCAGGATCACCCGAATGGGCTCCGGGCAGTGCTGGCGCATGACTCGAATCTGGCCGGGCGAGGTATGAGTTCTCAAAATCACGCCGGGCTGTTTCGTATAGAAAGTGCTCTGCATCTCGCGGGCCGGGTGGTCCGGTGGGATGCCCAGAAGCTGGAAATTATACTCATCTGTCTCCACTTCCGGGGTCTGGTAGATGCGGAAGCCCATCCGGGTGAAGATGCTGTAGATCTCGCGCAGAGTCTGGGTGATCACATGCAGGTGTCCCCCTCTCACGGGACGTCCCGGAAGCGTCACATCCACGCGCTCTGCCTCAAGTCGCCGCTCGATCTCTTGAGCGGCCAGCTGACTCTTCTTGGCTGCGAGCTCTTCTTCAAGCTGCTTCTTCAACCCATTGAGGAGCCGGCCGGCTTGGGGGCGCTCTCCGTCGGATAAATCTTTGAGCTCCTCGAAGAGGGTGGTGACTTTCCCTCTGCGTCCCAGATACGCCACGCGCACCTGCTCGCACTCCGCCAGAGTAGAAGAGCGCTCCAGGGCTGTGCGACTCTCTGCCAAGAGTTGCTGGATCTTAGACTCAAGCTCTTGGAGTCTGTTCATCCATGGCCCCCTCGTTGGGATTCATTGTATTGTATTGTAACTCCATGCCCTTCGGGAATGAAAATGAAATGAAATGAAATGAATGGATTGCGCGGCTTACGCGTTGGGTGAGTGGATAAGAAGATGCCCCCGCTAGGGGGCGAAGAAGAGCAGGCTCCTGGTGCGTGCGTCCCATGGGCTCTGGCTTCTCATGGCAGGCAGATTGTAGCATGGGGAAGCATCACCGTCAAACCCCTTGGGCTCCTCTCGGCAGGAGCGCCTCTTCAGGGCGATGGACGCTCGGGCTCTCTCTTCTTCCTGTGGCGGTGCCTGGGCTTGCCTTTCTGTCGGGGCGGAAGCTCTCCTTGCTTGAGGAAGTATTGTTCGAGCGCTGTCATGATGACTTGACTTACGCTCTTTCTCTGGGCGTAGGCAGCCTGCTCCAGCTTCTGGATGAGCCAGCGGTCTTCTTCTCGGTAGTAGATCGTTATCTGCATAATAACCCCCTTAAATTACAGCCGGTGGACTGTCCCTAGGGCCTTCTTGAGCTCTTCGAGTCCTTGAGCCAGCTCTCTGCTCATCTCTTGAAACGCCGGTCCTCTCTCTTGGCTTGAGGAGTGTACGGCCTCCCGGAGCTTGCGCAGATGTTCACAGAGATTCTCTAGGCCGTTGCGCATCTCCGGTGCCAGGATCCCGCCATACTCCGTGCAGACATCCCGGAGGCGGCCTGTGATCTCCTCCAAGCGCGCACTCAACGCCCGCTGGGAGAGAGCTTCCCCCCAGCCCAGCTCCAGCGCCCGTACCGAGTCTCTGAGCGAAGCCTCCAGCGCCCGATAGGCCCGCCGAAGCGACTTCTGGCGCTCCCCAGCCATGAAGGGAAAGCGAGAGACCTCAAACTTAAAGATCTGCTTGAGGCTTTCGAAGTTCATCGAGTGCTTAGGAGTCATTCTTTACTCCTCTTAGCGCCGGTTGGACCAGCGGACCACCAGCTGGCCGCAGTGAGGACAGTACGTGCGATCTCCCAGATCCACATAGAGATTCCCGCAGTGGGTGCACAGCTCCTTCTGTGGGCGCTGCCGCAGCCAGAAGTGCCAATAGAGCCGCCAGCCGATCCACCAGCTGACCACGAGCCACAAGATCAGTCCCAAAAACTCCAAGCTCATGCGGGAATCTCAAGCCAGCGCCTCAAAGATGGCGGCAATGCCCTGGCCGCCGCCGATGCAGAGTGCTGCGAGTCCGAATTGCTTCCTCTGCTGCTGAAGCTCGATGAGCAGCGTGAGTGAAAGCCGCGCTCCGCTGGCTCCCAGGGGATGTCCCAGCGCAATCGCTCCGCCGTTCACGTTGACCCTCTCGCGCTCGAGAGAAAGCTCTCGTTCTACGGCCAGATATTGCCCGGCGAACGCTTCGTTGATCTCAAATAAATCTATATCTTTGAGGGAGAGTCCGGTCCTTTGCAGGGCTGCCCGGGCGGCCGGAGCCGGTCCGATCCCCATATATTGGGGCTCGACTCCCGCATGAGCCCAGCTGACGATCCGGCCCAAGGGTCTTACGCCCAGCTCTTTGGCCTTCTTGTGGCTGGCTACGATCACCGCCGCCGCGCCGTCGTTGATCCCCGAGGCGTTTCCGGCTGTGACGAATTGATTGCCCTCGAAGGGCGCCAGTGGCAGATTCTTAAGCACCTCCATCGTGGTGTCCTTGCGCGGATGCTCATCCGTGTCGATGAGCACCCTCTGGCCCTTGACGGTCATCTCATAGGGCAGGATCTCTGCGCGGAAGCGGCAGCTCTCTTGAGCCCGAACGGCCCGCTGATGGCTTCTTAGGGCAAACTCGTCTTGCTCTTGGCGTGAGATGCCATATTTGATGGCTAGATTATTGGCCGTGCCCGCCATGGTGCACCGTCCATAGGGATCATAGAGCGCTTCCCAGAGATAGTCTTCGAGTCTGGCAGAGCCCAGGCGCAGGCCCTGGCGCGCTCCACGGATCACAAACGGCGCTTGGGTCATGTTCTCCGCGCCTCCGGCTATGATCAACTCCGCCTCGCCTGCTTGGACCATCCGTGCCGCCTGCACAATCGCTTCCAGCCCCGAGCCGCACAGGCGATTGACGGTAACCGCGGGCACGTGGACGGGAATGCCCGCTCGTAGTCCCGCGTGGCGGGCGAGATAGATCGCGTCCGGCGAGGTCTGCAGGACGTTGCCAAAGATGATGTGATCCACTTGATCAGGGGAGACTCCGGCCCGCTCCAGCGCCCCCTTCGTCACGTGCGCGGCCAGCTCAATCGCCGAGACGCTTGAAAAGGCGCCCATGAACTTCCCAAAGGCCGTGCGCACTCCCGTCAAGATGACGGCTTCTCTATTCTTCACAAGGCTCACCCTCCCAGTTGCTGAAGGATCGAAAAGATCTCGCGCTCGCTGAGCACCCGCGCGGAGCTTTTCGCCTGCTCCAGGATCCTTTCAATGAGCTGGGGCTTAGGCTCAAGCCCCCGCTGCTTAAGCCAGTGGATGACGTTCGATTGCCCGCTCATCGGGCCGATCTCGATCTCTTGGCGGCGGCCGAACAGCTCCGCGGGCACGGCGGAGTAGACCCGATTGGCCAGAAATTCATCGCCCTTCTCCTTGGCCTTGATGATGGCGGCGGCGTGCACCCCTGTAGATGTACGAAAGGCATCGCGACCCATGACGGGATAATTGAACGGCAGAGGAGCTCCACAACACTCATGAACCAACTGGCAATATTGGGGCAATACGCTCAAGTCTTGCTCAATCCAGCCCAAGAGCTTCAGATTCACGAGCAACTGATCCAGCGAGGTATTTCCGACTCGCTCGCCGATCCCCAAGATCGTCCCGTGGACGCAGTCGGCCCCGGCCTCAAAAGCCGCCAGACTATTGGCCACAGCTAGGCCGCGATCGTTGTGCCCATGCCAATCGATCTTCAGATTCTTGGCATCTTTGACGATCTCCTGCTTGAAGAATTGGATCAAGCGGCGGACGCCATGGGGCAGGATGTGGCCCACCGTGTCGGCGATACACAGTCGATACGCCCCGCACTGAATGGCTGTGCGGTAGAGCTTTTTGAGGACCTCTGGCCGGGCACGGGTAGTGTCCTCGGTCACGTACATGACGGGCAGGTTGTGCTGGACGGCGAAGGTGACGGCCTCCTCGGTACTGCGCCGCATCATGTCCAGATCCCAGCCCTCGGCCAATCTTCTAATGGGGCTACTGCCGATGAACGTGGAGGCTTCGATGGGGATGCCAGCCGCCTGGGAGATATCTACAATGGCCTGGACGTCGCTTAGGACCGTGCGGGCGGCGCAGTTGGGCCGGATGGGCAATCGCTCTTGGGCAATCACTTTCGCCAGCTCCAGAGTCGCTTCTTTGATCATGGGGCTAGTAGCGGGCATGCCGATATTGGCATTGGAGATGCCCAACCTGGCCATGTAGTGCAGGGCCTCAATCTTCTTATTAAGAGGCGGATCGGTGATGGAGGGCGATTGTAGGCCGTCCCGGAGGGTCTCGTCGTTGAGCTCAATTCTTCGGGGCGGAGGAGGCACCTGGATCTGATTCCAGTCGTAGATCAGCTCATGGGTTTCGAGTGCTCTGCTCATCGTCTCCTCCTCCGGGTGAAAGTATAATCGAGCGGGCTCTGCAATCCAAGGCTGGCCCCCATTGGGGGCCACTTGATCTGCCCTCGGCTCATCCGCTAGACTGGCAGAAGCCCAATTTTGAAGGGAGATGGTGATTGTGCAGACCAGAGAGCAGATCTATCGGGTCCGCGGGAGCTGGAGCGGCAGCTTAAACGGCCAGGGCGTGATCGAGAATGAGCGGGGGACATTTAAGACGGAGTTTGCCATCCCGAGGAGCTTCGGCGGACCCGGAGGCATCACCAACCCTGAAGAGATCTTTTTGTCTTCGGCCTGTGCGTGTTATCTGGTGACTTTGGCGATGATTGCTGAGAAGATGAGACTGCCTGTGAAGAATCTCACTTGTACAGCCGAGGGGCGGGTCGTAGCCGATGAGCAGGACGGCTATCACTTCCGGGAGATTGTGCTGTATCCCCATTTTGAGCTGGAAGGTGACTCTGATAAATATGATGAGGCCATCGCCCGGGCGGTCGCGCTGGCCGAGCAGCGCTGCATCATCTCACGGGCTGTGAAGGGCAGCGTGAAATACGAGATCAAGCATACGGTGGCCGTTTAAGCTAGCAGGCAGACAATTGGGGGAGAAGCTGGTGCAGCGTGGAGGATATGGCTCCTTCTGTGCGTTGTAGAAACTGTACGCAGAGGAGATGTATCCTTAGTAGCTTGGAGGAAGAAGATCTTTATATATTTTCTGCTGGCATCGACTGGAATGCCTATCCGAAGAGAGCGGTCTTGGTAGAGCGCCATTCGACGATCGGATGCTATATTCTATGTCGAGGGCTGGCCAAGCTCTACCTGGAGCAATACCCTTCTAAGCGCCTACTGATCAAGATCCTAGAGCCTGGGGATGTCATTGTCGTCGAAGCGCTGGCCCGAAAGACTTGGTATAACATCTGTGTCCAAGCGTTGGAAGAGGTCGAGGTGCGCTGTATTCGCAGCCCAGAATTTCACGTGTTACTCGAACGCCATGCGCCACTGAAAGATTGGCTACTACAGTGGCTGTCTACAGAGCATCTAGAACTCCAAAGGGCAATGATGAGAATGTCTCCTTATTTTGGGGTCAGGGAACGTTTGGCCAGGCTGTTGTTGGACTTGAGTCAGGATGATCGTCTCGCTGTGTCGCGGGGGGGGGGGGGGCGACTTATTGACGTCGAATTGAGTGAAAAGGAACTAGCAGAGCTGATTGCGAGTCATAGAGTGACCGTGACTAAGCAGCTCAGCGATTTTGTCGCACGAGGTTGGATTCGACATGTAGGCCGTAGTATTGAAATTACGAATGAAGAGGCCTTGAGGGATCTTATCGTGGATCTGCGGTAGGATTGGGGCCCTCCCGCCAAATGTAATTTATACTACCTTATCAAAGTAATAAAAACTGCTGATTTTTTGTTGTGTGACTACACCACTTTTCTCAGAGTTAGTCTATAATTTTAAGGACAAAGGAGGTGGGAAAACCCAACCTTCAGCGGACTGCAGCTCTAAGAAAACTCCAATCTCACAAATAAGGAGGTCAAGAAAATGACGGGCAAGAGCCTAACTTTTAGGATTGGGCTGATGGCCATTTTAGCAGTGCTGGTATTTGCTAAAATGGCAGGGCTGTCCACCCCCCTACCGGTATTCAGTTGGGCACAAAACTGCACACTGACCGGAGTTGGTGGCGATCTCGAGCCTGGAGATCATCCGGCCGTCCTGCCCTCGGTCTTCACCATAACGTGTAAAGTCGGTGGTAACCCCGTCACCATCACCAAGTTCTTCGTGAACCGCCAGGGGATCACCCCAGCTGGGACTTTACAGCCAGGGCAGGCCCCAAACACTGACATCCTCAGCATCGAGATTCGGCTCGTCGCTGGCACACAAGTCTACAGTGGAACGGCTCCTGCGGCTGTCTGGCCTATCCCGTCAACATCGTTCACCCCGGCATTCACCGGCATAACCGTCCCTGCAGGC